>NZ_CP097757.1:0-600000 GCF_023586085.1 Blochmannia endosymbiont of Camponotus sp. | reverse complement strand
TTTCATGTTGTGCAATGTTGCCTTTATTAAAAAATAAGAATAACGGCACTAGAGTTACTATGGAACGGAAAGAAAGTGTATTACATGATATAAATAATACTATTTTTTCTGTGTTGAATTTGTGTACTTTTTTTACTATTAATTTAAATGTGACACGGGCTTGGATATGTGTTATTGGAACTACCGCGTTGGAAGCAGCCAAAATGGTACATAGTGATTTTAAAAAGGGTTTTATCCGTGCTCGAGTTATTAAGTTTAATGATTTTATTCTTTATAACGGAGAATTAGGAGTAAAGAGAGGTGGTAAAATATATTATGAAGGGAAGGATTATCGTGTAGAGGATGGGGATATATTAAAGTTTTTGTTTAAGACTTAATGTGATGTATAGTAAGAATATGTATTGGCACATTTTAATTTAAATAAGCTATGATCATAGCTTATTTAAATGAAAATGTGCCAATACATATTCTAGAATTAACGTCTATTTCCAAAAATACGAACTATCATTAAAAATAAATTAATGAAATCTAAGTATAAAGTCAAAGCACCTATAATTGAGTATTTACGAAACTGATCTTGATCATCTATAGATAAAGAGGCTCCTATAGATTTTAGTTTTTGAGTATCGTATGCGGTTAAACCAACGAAAATTATAACTCCAACATACGTAATTAACCACATTAAAGCTGTATTTTTTAACCATATGTTAACTATTGAAGCTAGTATTATTCCAATTAATGCCATGAAGAATAAATTACTAAAACTGCTTAAATCTCGCTTAGTAGTATACCCATACAACGTCATAATACCGAACATACCAGATGTTACCACGAATGCGCTAGATATAGAAGAAGTAGTATATAGTATAAATATACTAGATAAAGTTAATCCTGTTAACATGGAATATAGCATAAATAATGTAGTTGCTAGAGAACCATTTAATCGTGCCACCATGCCAGATAGAACGAATACTAATGCTAACTGACCAATAACTAAACCGAAAAATACTATTTGATTAGAAAAAAGTAATTGCAGTATTGCTGGAGTCCTAGAAGCGTACCAAGCAACAAAAGCAGTTAACAGTAATCCACAAGACATCCAACCAAAAACTTGCGCGATGTATGGTTGTATTACGTTATTAGCTCGTTCTGATACTGTATTTTGAAAACGGGTAAATCGATCCATACTTATCACCTTCAGAAATAATTGAAATATAGAATACTTTTTTAAAGTATATCGCAAGTGAATCATGTGAGCAACAAAATGTTGCAGTACATGATTTTAAAAACGAATTAAAAATTAAATCTCATACACAATAATACCTATATCTGAAAAGTATGGATGTTATTGTGATTAGTTTGTCTCTAATGAACACTAGATGCAGTATAGCATATTTGTTTAATTAAGATCAATGTATATTCAATATTATTATTTAATAATTATTTAAATAATAATATTGCATGAGATTTACATCTTTATCGAATTCATATATTAATGGAACGCCAGTTGGTACATTAATTTGAAATATTTCTGATTCGTTTAAGTTATTTAAAAATTTTATGATAGCGCGTATAGAATTGCCATGGGCAACAATAATAAGATTTTTGTTATTTTTAATATGAGGAACTATATGGTTGTTCCAGTACGGAATTACTCTATTTAAAGTTAGCTCTAAACTTTCACCTTTAGATAATTCGTTAGTATCTATATTATGGTAACGGTTGTCATTTGTTGCAATAAATTGATTATTCTCACAAATATTTGGGGGAACAGCATAAAAACTACGACGCCATTTTTGAATAGTTTCATAACCGTATTTTTTTACGGCTTCATCTTTGTTCAATCCTTGCAGTGCTCCATAATGTCGTTCATTTAGTCTCCAAGATTTTTCAATTGGTAACCATGCTTGATTTAGTTGATCTAGTATGATCCATAGAGTGTGAATTGCTCGTTTTAATACTGAAGTGTACCCACAATTAAAAAAAAATCCATTTTTTTTTAATGTTTGACCAGCGCATTGTGCTTCAGCACGTCCTTTATCTGATAAATCTATATCAACCCATCCAGTAAATCGATTTTCTTTGTTCCATTGACTTTCTCCATGTCTTATAATAACAAGTTTAGTCATATTCATAATTTTATTCTCTTATTTTTACTTATAAATATATAAACAAATTATATACCGCTTGTTTTAGATTGGCTATATTATTAATATGTGTAATATTGAGATTATTTTTAATAATTAAGTTACTTAATATATATTAATATACCTACATATTAATAATTTTTTTATAATAGTTAGAAATAGTAATTTTTTCGCTAAATTATATAATTATTTAGTATGATTTTGTAGGTTTTATACATATATGTGATATAACGTGAGATATGATTTTAGAGTTTATACGTAGCATATTATCATAAAAATAAATAAATGTATGATGCAAATTATTTATGTAGCAAGTCCAGAAAGTCAACAAATTTCTGTTTGGAAATTGGATGATGTTCATGGACTATTAAAATTAATTCAGGTAGTATCTACTTTAGGGGGTGCGCAGCCTATAGCTGCGCACCCTAATAAACAATTTTTATATGTTGGAGTGCGTCCTAACTTTGGAATTACTACTTATCGTATAAGTCAGGAGGGATTGCTAACAGATGTTGGAACAATCGAATTACTCAGTAGTCCTACCCATTTGATTAGTGATAAAAAAGGTAAATTTTTGTATTGTACATCCTATAGGAATAACACAGTAAGTGTTATTCCTATAGGTAGATTAGGGGTACTTAGACGCTATCCAATACAAATTATAGAAGGCTTGTTAGGTTGTCATTCTGCTAACATAGATAATAAATGTGCAGCCTCACTTTGGGTTCCATGTTTACAAGAGCATTCTATTAGGTTATTTAAAATAAATTCGTTTGGTACTTTAATACCAGATAATCCATGTATTATTAAAACTAATATTGGTTCTGGTCCTCGTCATATGATTTTTCATAATTTTAGTTATTATGCGTATATAATCAATGAATTGACGAGTACTGTTGATGTCATAAAATACGGTAGTTTACAAAAAATTCCAAGTATTATGCAAACAATAAGTTTAATGCCTAAAGATATAAATCTTGAACGATGTTGGGCAGCTGACATACATATTACTCCTAACGGCCGTTGGTTATATTGTTCTGACAGAGCTGCTAATATCATTAGTTGTTTTGAAGTGTCAAAAGACACAAAAGAATTAAAATTTGTTGACTACCAATTTACTGAGGAACAGCCGCGTGGATTTGCAATTGATTATAAAGGAAAATTTTTGGTTGTTGCAGGTCAAAAATCAAATTATATTTCTTTGTATCAAATTGATACAAATAGCGGGAAATTAACCATATTATCTCGTTATTTGGCAGGAAAAGGTCCTATGTGGGTCAATATAGTGTCTTTTTATGAATAAATGTATAAAATTAGTTATGTCATGATATATTTCTTATGTAATTTAATTATATATGAGTCTATAAGTTATTATTATTATTAATAATAGCCTGTATTACTGTTTTTGCTGCAATTTGTGTGTTTATTATAAAAGGTACGGGGATATATCTTATATAATAAGATTTAACTATAAATGTGCTAAGTAATAATTTGCATTTAAATATTAAATAGAGTTTATAATTATGATTGAAATAGATTGTGCTCCGTGTCCTTATTATAAAGTGCAATGATAATTGTAGATGGTTTTGGGTTTCTTTATTATTTTTTATTTTATTTTGTTATTATTTAGTAGCATTTAATACTATATCAATAATAGTATTTTAATTATTGAGAGAAATTGTTCATAATAAATTTGAAAATAAAGACAATAATAATATAAAAATTATATATACCTTTGAGTTTAAATTCGGTTTAATAGAATTTTAATTTCATTACATTTTAATGTTATAGTATTTAATGTTAGTCTATTAAATTATTGTTTATTTGTAATCGTGTAATTAATATTATATATTTCTACATATAATATGTGTCCTTATATTATAAGTGTATTAGACGTTTTTGCGCTTGTTTAGCTGCGTCACTATTAGGGTATAATTTGCCTACTTGCCTATATATTGCTTTAGCTTTATCTTTTTGTTCTGTTTCTTGCATGATGATGCCAATTTTTAATAATGCGTCTGATGCTTTTATTGATTTAGGATAATTTTTGACTACTAGCGCAAAATAATAAGAAGCATCGTCTTTATTTCCTTTGTTGTAATAAAGTTGTCCTAACCAATAATGAGAATTAGCTTGATAAGTTGATTTTGGATAGTTTTTTATAAAATTTTGAAAGGCTTCTATTGCTTGATTGTATTGTTTTTTTTCTAATACCAATAATACTGCTTTTTTATAAGCAGTATCGGCATCAATTATTATTGCGTTATTAATTTCTTGATGTTTTTGAGTGTTTGAGTTAATGGATAATGTGTCAGAATCATTATTGGAACAATGTTTATCGCTATATTGTTTTAAGATATTATTTATTTTTTGACATGATTCATTTTGATTATTTATAATTTCTGATATGTGATGTTGCATATCTTGAATATATCCACGTAATATGTCAATATCTTGTTGATTTTCAGCTAATTGTTGTTGTATTTGAATTAAGCATTGACTGTGAGCGTCGGATATTTGATGTAATTGATTGATGCTGTGATTCTTATATGTTTTATTGTTTGTGTTTTTGGCGTATACAATATTATAATTTGTAATATTAAAATACCCAGTGACCATAATGATGACTATGTATAATTTAAACAAAAATAGTAATAATTTCATTATATTAAATATTATTTATATATTAATACAGCACGTCTATTTTTAGAGTAAGCTGCCTCGTTATGTCCTGGTACAGCTGGTTTTTCTTTACCGTAGGATACAGTAAATATTTGTCCGGGTAATATACCTTTACTTTGTAGATATAATTTTATTGAGTTAGCTCGACGTTCACCTAATGCAATATTATACTCTGGGGTACCTCGTTCATCGGCATGGCCTTCAATTTTAATACGATACGATGGATTATTATATAAAAAATTAGCATGAATGTTTAACGTATAAAAAAATTGCGAAGAAATATCATATTGATCTAAAGGAAAATAAACAATATTGTTAGATTGTAATTCTTGTGTTTTTAGCTCTAATTTTTCATCGATTAATTTATTATTGTTTATGTTAATCTGTTTAAAAGGATCCGGTTCCATTTGTTCCTGGTTATGAATAATAGTGCGTTTGGGGAACACAGAACATGCGGTTATAATTACACTTATATTTGCTACAAATATTAATTGTTTAAAAAAATTATTTAATTTCATTATATGTTCATTACTCATAATTTTATCAAATTGTTGATTGTAATGGAAATAGCTGTATATTTTATTTTACATATAATGGAGACCAAGTAGGAAATTTTATATTCCCTTTCCCTCCTTTTATATGAGCTTTAAAATGTCCATCTGTAGAAATTAATTCTAAATTGGATGTTGCTGTAAAATCTTTAATACTGCTATACACCACCATGGTATTATTAGGCGCTATACTAGGGGTATCAGCTAATAATACATCTGTTAATATTTCTTCTTGACCAGTTAATAAATTTAATTTAGCAATGTTTTGTTTCCCTTGATGTCTATTTACCATCATTATAAATGTTCCGTCTGAACTAACTTGTGGATTTTGATTACTAGTGTATAGCCAAGATAGTCTTTGGGTATCAGTAGTATTGATATTAATTTTATATATTTGTGGTTTTCCTCCTTGATCAGAAGTATAAGCTATATTTTTATTGTCTGGAAACCAACTAGGTTCAGTATTATTATTTCTGTTCTTAGTTAATTGTTTAAGTTCTCCAGATTCTAAATCCATAATATATAAATTCAAGCTACCTGTTTTTGATAATGCGAAAGCTATTTTTTTACAATCGGGAGAAAAAGCGGGAGCTCCGTTATGATTTGGAAAATTAACAATATGATTAATTAATCCAGTTCGTAATGTTTGAATAACAAGTTCTGAATGACCAGAAGCAAAAGTGACATAAGCAATTTTTTCCCCATCTGAAGACCAGGCTGGAGACATCAATGGTTCAGTTGATCGGCAAATTGAAATTTGGTTATGACCATCGTAATCAGCAATATGTAATTCATAGGGATATTTATGATCATCGATATGTGATATATAAGCAATACGTGCACAAAATGCACCTTTTATACCGGTTAATTTTTCAAAAATTTCATTACTTATAGTGTGAGCCGCATGACGTAGCCATTTTTTTTCTACTGAATATTGGTTTTCTAAAATTATCAAAGCAGGATTATTAGAAGTGTCTATTAAGTGATATGAAATAATGTAATTCCCATCGTAGTTTATATGTGTTGTTCCTAATACAATAGTATTAATGCCCAATTTTTCCCAAAAAGTTGGAATTATATCAGATATTTTGGCAGGTTTATGTGGTAAATACTCTACGGGTACAGTATTAAATTTACTACTATTGCGTAAATCGGAGGCTATTATTAATGCTATATCTTCATCTGATTCAGATTTTTCATTTTGATTATTGATATGTTCAAAAGGCATTACAGCAATGGGGTACGCAGTATTTACTCCGCACGTGATTTCAATATGCATATCTGCCAGTAATGAAAATTGGTACAAATATAATATTAACATTATTGATAAAGATATTCGTATCAGCCAGTTTTTCCATATTGATGGTTTATTAGTTTTTTTAATTATTAAATGCATTGAAAAATTTTGCATGAAAATTAAATTTATTTAATAGATTAATATATTCTTATTTTATGAATGTGTAAATATTTAGTTTATTGAGGAGAAAAATTTAAAATTATATTTTTAAAGACTTCATATACATCTGTATTTGGTGGTTTGGGTATCTTTGCTGATTTAGTAGCGATAGTTGCCGCTTGACATAGCGAAATATCTCCAGATATGGCGGTTATTGACAACAAGGTACCATCAGGTGCTAATTTGATGCGCAGGTCACATTTTTTACCAGCATAGTTAGAGGCATTATAAAATTTTTTTTGAATTGATTCACTAATCATGCGTTTATATGTATTAATCTCATTGTTTTTAATTATGTTGCTTGTGATATCACCATGATTGTTATTTTTTTTTATTATAAAGTTTAATTTAATTTTTTCGTTATTTTTTACGGAATTTTGCTTATTAATTAGTGTATTTAATAGATTGTTTAATACGTTAGAATCATGAAGTATATTGTTTGGTTCATTATGTACTAGTGTATTTTTTGTGGATGTAGTGTGTTGATTTTTCTTTTTTTCAGGGATGTTATTTATCGTGCGTCCTTCCAACGGACGTTGTGTTTCGGTTATTTTGAATAGATTTGATTGATCTTGATTTTTCTTTTTTTCAGTGATGTTATTTATCGTGCGTCCTTCCAACGGACGTTGTGTTTCGGTTATTTTTAATCGATTTGATTGATCTTGATTTTTCTTTTTTTCTATTTTCGCATCAGGCATTTGTATAAAAGTATTAATTGGTTTTTTATTATCAGTAGTATTGGTAGTATACTGCTGTTTTTTTGCGGTTATGTGTTTATTTAACAATAAACACATAACCGCATGTATAATAATCGATATTATAATAGCAAATTTGAGTTTTTTATTATATTTATTAAGTAAATATGCTAGTCTCATTGAGTAATATAGATCTTTTTATATATTTAAGTGGTAGGATTTGTTATCATTCCAATAGAGTGTACACCAATTTTGCTGAGTAAGCTTAACACTTTAATGATTTCATCATACGCTATGGCTTTAGAAGCAGCAATCAGGCATGTAATATCAGGGGTAATATATATTTGGTTATTCACTTCTGATGAAATCTGATCTAGACATATTTTCTTCATGTGTTTATTGTTAATTATCAGATTATAAAATCCCATTCCTAAAATTTCAATGGTCATTATAAGTTTTTCATTACTGACAATATTTGTTGCTACTTCACTGTTTGGAAGATTTACTTCAAAGCTTTGTATTAATTTAGACGGTATTATTATAAAAATTATTAAAAGAACTAATAATATATCTAAAAACGGTATGATGTTAATATCTGATTTAATAGCGCGTTTTATTCTCTGTTTCTTCATGTTTATTTTCCTTACTTAGCACAGCGTCAAGATTAAGAAAAATCTGACGATATAGAATTGCTATAAATTCTTCTATAAAATTATTATAATCTTGATCTAAATTATTTATTTGTGTAGTTAAATAATTAAATGCCATGACTGCTGGAATAGCTACGAATAAACCAATTGCTGTAGCAACCAATGATTCAGCAATACCCGGTGCAATGATTTGTAAATGAATCATCTGAGTAGCGGTATTATTAGTAGTTTTACCTAATTCGACAAAAACATGCATAATTCCCAGTACGGTTCCAAATAAGCCAAGATATGGGCTAATGGATCCTATTGTACCAATTAATGGGATATAATCTTCTAAGGTTTTTAGTTCTATATTTATTGCAGTATGCATAGTATCTAGTGTTCTGGATATTATTATTTCAGATGAACAATGTTTCATTTGATATAGCCTAGAAAATTCCTTGAAACCTATATAAAAAACTTGTTCAGCGCCGTTTAATTTATTACGACGAGATAAAGATTTTTGATATAAACTGGCTAAGTCTATTCCAGACCAAAATTCATTTTCAAATAATTTTAATTTTTTATGAGCTATATTAAGTGCGAAAACACGATGGAAGATGATACTCCAAGATAAGATAGAAAATCCAAGTAGAATGAATATACTAATTTGTACTAAAATATCAGCTTCTAAAAGTAAATTAAAGATATTCATATCTGATTATTAATTTTTATGTTACATCAGGGTTTATAATACAAATTATTACAGAAAATACCTTTAATCATATTAAAGGTATTTTAGACTAATATAGTATAATTATATACATAATAATTGTAAAATATAGTTTTTATAAAAAACTATTAATACTAATAACATTTTTGAAAGCATATAGAGTAAAACACAACTTACATGTGTAGTTAAAAATAAAATTATTAAGTCCTCAAAGCCGCAGATTTTATTAAATAACACCATTATACTTGAAGTGTTATATATATTTAATATAAATGTTGTTTTTATTGTTCTGTGCCGATAGATTTGATATATTGGCCAATGGTAGTGAAGTTATTAATAACGTGTACTCCTGATTTAGATAAAACTGCACATTTTTCGTAAGCAGTACTACCAACTCCAGAAATAATGGCGCCTGCATGTCCCATACGTTTCCCTTTGGGGGCAGTAGCTCCAGCTATATATGCAATTACTGGTTTTTTAATGTACTTTTTAATATAAATCGCTGTTTTTTCTTCAGATCTCCCTCCTATTTCACCAATCATTACCATTAATAACGTTTGGGGATCTTGTTCAAATAATGATAATATATCAATAAAACTAGAACCGAGTATTGGATCTCCTCCAATACCAACGCATGTAGATTGGCCTAATCCAAGGTCAGTTATTTGTTTTACTACTTCGTATGTTAAAGTACCTGATCTGGATACAATCCCTACATGACCTGGTTTATGAATATCACTTGGCATTATCCCAAGTTTACATTGTCCTGGAGTAATAATTCCTGGGCAATTTGGTCCAATCATACAGGTATTATGTTTTTTTAATTGTTGTTTTATTAATAACATGTCTAATATCGGAATTCCTTCGGTAATACAAACAATTAATTTAATACCTGCATGGATTGATTCTAAAATCGCATCTTTACAAAAAGGAGCGGGTACGTAAATAATAGAAGTTGTTGCATGAGTATTATTTATTGCTTCATTAACAGTATTAAATATTGGCAATCCGAGATGAACGTTTCCTCCTTTTCCTGGAGTAACTCCACCTACAATTTTCGTACCATACCTTAATGCTTGCTTAGAATGAAAACTAGCGTGCTTACCAGTAAATCCTTGACAAATTATTTTTGTATCTTTGTTAATTAATATTGGCATTGTTTAATTTTACCGCGGTTACAATTTGTTGAATTGCATAAACTAAGTTATTGGTAACAACAACGTTTAATTTGCTGTCAATTAATCGATTAGTACCTAATGCAGCATTGTTTCCTTCTAATCGAACTACGACAGGAATATGTGTTGCATTATATGCAGACAATACGGTTATTATACTGTCAGCAACTAAATCACAACATACAATACCTCCAAATATGTTTACGAGTATTGCTTTTACTTTAGTATCTTTTAAAATCATATAAAAAGATGACATTATACATTCTTTATTAGCATTTCCTCCGATGTCTAAAAAATTAGCAGGCATGCCACCTAATGATTTAATTACATCCATAGTAGCCATAGCTAATCCAGCTCCGTTGACCATGCAACCAATATTTCCATCTAACGGAACATAGTTGATAGAATCCCATTGGTTATCGGGTAATGTATTATAGGTTTTATTTATAGCACATATATTTAATAATTCTGATTGTCTAAATGTAGCATTATGGTCGCTAATAATTTTAGCGTCTAAACAAAAAAATTGATCATTATCAGTGACAGCCAATGGATTTATTTCTATTAACATAAGATCATTTTTGAGAAGCATATGTGTCGCGTCAACGACAATTTTAGCAAATTGATTTATTTTGACTCCAGACAAACCTAACTTACATGCCAAAATTCGTCCTTGATAAGGATATATTCCAACTAAAGGATTTATAGTGATCTTATGGATAAGATCAGGTGTTTTTTGTACTATGTTTTCAATGTTTGTACCGCCTTGTGTAGAGGCTATGCATATTATTTGTGATTCATCTCTATCAATAAGTATGCTTAAATAAAGTTCTTGAATAATTTTAACGGATGGTTCTATTAAAATAGAATTTACTAATTCCCCGGTATCCGTTGTTTGATATGTTATTAAACTATTGCCAAGCCACTTAGTGGAAAAAGATAATATATCTGTTGTATTATGTACGATGCACACTCCGCCAGATTTTGCGCGCCCACCTGCTTGTATTTGACATTTTATTACCCATGGGCCGTTTTTTATACTACACGACGATATAAATTGTTCTACATCCATTAAATTATTGCACAGGTAACCTTTTAAAACAGGCAAATTATACTTTATTAACAGTTCTTTTGCTTGATATTCATATAGATTCATAATACGCAACCATTTTTACAGTGGTTTCTGAAGATTCATATAATAATTAAAAAACTAATAATACTAATTAGTTAGCCATATACGCATATTATATGATTATACGTATATATGATATGATTATAATTAAATTTCTAAAAATAAACGCATTGGATCTTCTAGTAATTCTTTAATATATACTAAAAAGCTTACTGAATCTTTCCCGTCTATTAGTCTATGATCATAAGACAAGGCTAAGTACATCATAGGTAAAATTATTATTTGTCCATCTAAAGCCATAGGTCTATCTTTTATTGCATGCATGCCGAGAATGGCACTTTGTGGAGGATTAATAATAGGGGTGGACATTAATGAGCCAAAAATCCCACCGTTGGTAATAGTAAAATTACCGCCATTTAATTCTTCAATTGTTAGTTTTCCATTTTTTCCTTTTTCAGCTAAAGTTTTTATATTTTTCTCGATGTCAGATATACTTAATGTATCAATATTTCGTAATACTGGTGTAATCAATCCACGTACTGTGGATACTGCAATACTTATGTCAAAATAATTATAATATACTATTTCTTCTCCATCAATGGATGCATTGATTGCAGGAAAATTTTTTAAACCCTCTAAAACTGCTTTTACGTAAAAAGACATTATCCCTAATTTAATTCCATAACGTTTTTCAAATAATTCTCCATATTTTTCCCGCAATATCATAATGGGTTGCATATTAACTTCATTGAAAGTAGTCAACATAGCTGTAGTGTTAGTAACGGCCAGCAGACGTTCTGAAATTTTTTTGCGTAAGCGGCTCATCAAGATACGTGTGTCTTTACGATCATTTTTTATATTTTTTATTTGATGATGGTTTGTGTCTATATAATTTTTTTGATCGGTATAGTGTGTTTCCTTTGTGGAATGAATATGTGTTTCTACATCTTGACGAGTTAGACGTCCTTTTGTTCCGCTACTTTTAATATTTTTTGATTGTAAATTGTGTTCTGCTATTAATTTTCGAATAGACGGGGTTAAAATTTTATGATGTTCCTCCTCATTTTTTTGGGTGGTGATATGTTCCTGAGATTCTATTGATGCAACAGATTTTTGATTTTTAATTATTTGTTTTATATCTTTTTTAGCAACGATTTGATCAATAATATTTAGACGTGCCACAATCTGACCAGATATTACTATTGATCCTTCTTGTTCTAAAATTGATTCTAATGTTCCTGTGTCTGGCGCAGGTACTTCTAGCATTATTTTATCTGTTTCAATTTCAAGCAAGATATCATCTTGGCTAACTTTATCGCCTACTTTTTTATGCCAAACAGCAACGGTGGCGTCTGCAACTGATTCAGGTAAATTCGGAACCAAAATGTCTACACTACTCATTTTATATCCTTTTAAAAATTAATTTATATTTAATGCATCGTCAATTATTTTTTTTTGTTGTTGTTGATGTACTGAAAAAAATCCTACTGCAGGCGCGGCAGAATCAGGTCGTCCTATATAGTTTAATGTAATATGTGCAGGTATTATGTTGCGAAGATAATGTTGTATATAATTCCAAGCTCCTTGATTTTTAGGTTCTTCTTGACACCAAGTAAAATTTTTTACATTCGAATAGGAATTAAGAATAGTTCGTGCATTTTCATAAGGAAAGGGATATAGCTGTTCAATACGAATAATAGCTATATTATATTGTTTATTTTTACGTCGTTGATTTAACAAATCATAATATATCTTTCCAGTACACATTATCACATGATTGGTTTGATGTGGAATGATATTATTATCTATTTCATTAAATACTGTTTTAAATGATCCGTGTACTAAATTTTCTAATGAGGTCGTCACCATGGGATGTCTTAATAGGGATTTTGGAGATATAATAATTAGTGGTTTTTTGATACTATATGTTGCTTGTTGACGTAATATATGATAGAGCTGATCTGGGGTAGAAGGTACACAGATGTATATATTATATTCAGCGCATAATTGTAAATATCGTTCTATTCTGGAAGAAGAATGTTCTGGTCCTTGACCTTCATATCCGTGAGGTAAAAGCATTACTAGCCCGCATAATTGACCCCATTTTTGTTCACTAGAACTAATAAACTGATCAATGACGATTTGCGCTCCATTAGAGAAATCCCCAAATTGTGCTTCCCAAATTACTAACATATTATTTGACAAACTGGCATAACCATATTCAAATGCTAAAGCTGCTTCTTCAGATAATACTGAATCCCAGACGTAAAAAGATCCTTTTCCATTTGATTTTTTATTAAAATACGCTAAAGGAGTAAATTTTGTTCCATTATTTTGATCATATATCACAGCATGTCTATGAAAAAATGTTCCTCGTCCAGCATCTTCTCCGGATAAACGAATAGAAATTCCTTGATCTAATAAAGTTGCATATGCCAGAATTTCTGCTGCTCCCCAATCAAACAATCTATTACCTAACGCCATTTCTATTCTGTCATGATATATTTTTGCTACTCTAGAATGCATAGTGATACTTGATGGAATATCGTTGATACGATAGGCTAATTTTTTTAAGTATTGGTTATCTATTTTATCAGAATACAGCGTGGTTTTATTATTATTTAAATTATTTGTGCACAGGGAATTGCGAATATGAATTGGTTGCCATTTTTGTAGAACGCAACACTTTTTATCTAATTTTTCACGATACGCATTAATTATGTTAGAGGTGTCATTTATACTTAGTATCCCATTTTTATTTAAAATATTGGAATAAATACTGAGTAAAGTTGGATGATTACGAATTTTTTTGTACATAAGAGGTTGAGTGACACTAGGTTCGTCAGCTTCATTATGTCCATGTCTACGATAACAAATTAGATCAATCATTACATCACGTTTGAAAGTATTACGAAAATTTAACGCAACACGAGTAACATAAATAACGGAGTCTACATCATCCGCATTAACATGAAAGATAGGAGCTTGTATCATTTTTGCAATATCTGTACAATACTGTGTAGAACGAATATCATGGATATTCGATGTTGTAAATCCTATTTGATTATTGATAATAATATGTACTGTTCCTCCTACGTCATACGCATCAGCTTTAGACATATTAAAAGTTTCTTGAACTATTCCTTGCGCACTGATTGCTGCATCTCCATGTATTGAGATCGGAAGTACTGTGTTATGTTCTTTTTTGTCATTGTTATAGGTCGATTTTTTAAGTAGTTGATCAATTCGTGCTCTAGCACACCCCATGACTACTGGGCTAACAATTTCGAGGTGGGAAGGATTGCATAATAAAGATAAATGTATAATTTGTTTATTAACCGTAATATCTGAGTAAAATCCTTGATGATATTTGACATCACCACTTCCAAATGTAGTTTGGTGTTTATCGGAAAATTCATTAAATAAATCTTGAGGGTTTTTGCCTAAAACATTAATTAAAACATTTAGGCGCCCACGATGAGCCATTCCTAAAAATATTTCTTTAATATTCTGATGACAGACGGAATAACGTATAATTTCTTTTAACATAGGAATTAAAGCATCACCTCCTTCTAATGAAAATCTTTTAACTCCTGGAAATTTCGTTGCTAAATAGCGTTCTATTCCTTCTGCTGCAATTATTTCTTTAAGAAATTGTTTTTTTTCATCAGAATTAAAATCAAATATTCCTGCTGTGGATTCAAAATAATTTTGAATCCACAGCATTATATCTATATCAAGAATATGCATATATTCTATGCCTATAGAGTCGCAATAAGTTTTTTTAAGGAATTGATATATTTCTGATAAAGTCATTGACTCTTTGTTTATTCCAAAAATTTTCATATCGAATTTTTTGTGAATATTTTGCAAGGAGAAATTATAATTTTTTAAGTTTAAAAGATTATTTTTAGATATATGCTTCCATAATCTTAAAGGGTCTAATGTAGAATGTTGATGCCCATATGTTCTAAAAGAATTTATCAATTGTGCTATCTGTGTATAAGTAATATTGCTGCAGTACGTATTAGTTTTGATATATGATTCATTAGGTATAGTTTTATTTTTTAGTTGAATATAGGTATTATTTGTTAAATTATCAAGAAATTTATGTTCATATTTTTTTTCAATAAATAATTGTTTGAAGATTTTTATCCAACTAGAATCTACAGAATTAGGATTTTTTAAAAAATCCTTATAAGTTTGCTCTATGTAAGACTGATTATTTTTTGACAAATAAGAGGAATCTAACCATTGTTTTAGTGTGTTATTATACATTACAAAAATCCTTGTATTCTGTTATATTTATATTTTTAATGTCTAAATACCTAATGTTAAATTAACTAATTTGATAAAGCATTATACTATTAATAAATTGATTTTTAACTATATTAATTGTTATAATTGTGTACGGATAATGTTGATATTTTCATTAAATTTTTATCTGTATGTTATTTTAAATTATTTTTTAATAGTTATTATTATTTGCATTTTATGTTATTTAATGCTTATTGCATTTTTTGCTAATATTCGTTTAATATGACCTATGGCTTTAGCTGGATTTAATTTTTTAGGACATACATTAACGCAATTCATAATGTTATGACAACGAAAAACGCTAAAAGAATCTTTAAAATTCTTCAGTCTTTCTTTATGATTAGTATCCCGGCTATCCATTAAAAAACGATATAATGTTAATAATCCAGCGGGACCAATGAATTTATCCGGATTCCACCAAAAAGAGGGGCAAGAACTGGAGCAACACGCACATAATATACATTCATAAGATCCATCTAATTTAGAGCGCTCCTCTGGAGATTGTAAATATTCGTGTGACAATTTAGATTGTTGATTGGAGTGATCATTAATTAGAAACGGTTGTACTTTTTCATATTGAAGGTAAAATTGACTCATATCTACTACTAAATCACGAATTATTGGAAATCCAGGCAATGGATGTACTACAATTACATTATGATGATTATCATCATATAATTTTGTTAGGGAAGTGACACATGCTAGATTGTTTGTGCCATTTATATTCATTCCATCAGAACCACATACTCCTTCTCTACAAGAACGACGAAATGTTAAAGTTGGGTCCTGTTCTTTTAATTTGATTAAAGCATCTAATAACGTCATATTTTTTGCATGTAATAAATTAAGAGTATAATTTTTCATATAAGGATTTTTATTGAATTCAGGATGATAACGATAAATAGAAAATTTAATTTTCATACGTTAAGACTCTATTTTTAATATACACGGATTTTTGGAGGAAAAGGAGGACGAAATTTTGGTTGCATATTTACATTACGACGGATCATAAGGTCATTTTTTGGTAAATACAATGTATGACATAGCCAATTTTTATCATCACGCGTAGGGAAATCATAACGACTGTGAGCTCCTCTGCTTTCAGTTCTAAAAATTGAAGCCATGGCGGTTACATAAGCAGTTTCTAATAAATTATCCAATTCTAAACATTCAACACGTTGTGTATTGAATGTGTAAGATTTATCGCTTAGAGTAGCATAATTTAATCGATTACGTATTTCTTTTAGTTCTGATAAACCTTTTAACATTTTTTCTTTTTCTTTAAAAACAGAAAAATTATTTTGCATACACAATTGCAAATCCTGACGTATTGTTACTGGGTCTTCTTTTTCGCTTGATTTATTATTATTCCAACGAATATAACGGGCTAATGATATTTCAATATCAGAATCGGTAGGTCCACGAACTGGCCATTCTTCTTCTGATAAATATGATTGTATATATGCTCCAGTGGCATGCCCAAATACGATCAAATCTAGCAAAGAATTTCCACCGAGTCGATTTGCACCATGTACTGATACGCAAGCAGTTTCTCCAACTGCAAATAAACCTGGTACTGTTGTATCTATGCCTGAATCATTTATAGTGATTACTTCTCCGTGTATTGTCGTAGGGATACCACCCATCATGTAATGACAAGTTGGAAACACTGGAATTAATTCTTTTACAGGGTCTATATAGGAAAAAGTACGCACTAATTCTAAAATACCAGGTAATCGTAATTCTAGTAATTCTTTGCCTAAATGATCTATCTTTAATTTGACATGGGGACCGCATGTGCCTGAATAACCTCGACCTTCTTGAATTTCTAGCATAATTGCTCGAGCTACTACATCTCTACTAGCTAAATCTTTTGCTTTAGGCGCATATCGTTCCATAAATCTTTCTCCTAAAATATTTAAAAGATACCCCCCTTCACCACGGCATCCTTCACTTACTAAAATTCCAACGCCAGCTATACCAGTAGGATGAAATTGCCACATTTCCATATCTTGAGCAGGAATACCTGCACGCAATATCATTCCAATTCCATCCCCGGTGTTTATATGAGCATTAGTAGTGGATTGATAAATACGTCCTCCACCTCCAGTCGCAAGTACTGTAGCGCGTGCTTTGAAATATACTAATTCTCCTGTTTCAATAGAAAAAGCAGTGCAACCTAGTATTCTTCCGTCTTGGTTTTGTACTAAATCTAATGCGTACCATTCTGAGAATATAGTTGTTTTATTTTTCAAATTCTGTTGATATAAAGTATGTAATAGCGCATGTCCAGTACGATCAGCAGCTGCAGCGGTGCGCGCTGCTTGTTTTTTGCCATAATGTAAAGTTTGTCCTCCAAATGGACGTTGGTAAATGCGACCGTTTTTTAACCTAGAAAATGGTAATCCCATATGTTCTAATTCTAAGACTGCTTTGGGTCCTGTTTTGCACATGTATTCAATGGCATGTTGGTCGCCTATATAATCAGATCCTTTAATAGTATCATACATATGCCATTGCCAATTATCTTCGTGATTATTACCAAGAGCAACTGTAATTCCTCCTTGAGCCGACACTGTATGCGAACGTGTAGGGAATACTTTGGATATTAGGGCACAAGAGAATCCCATTTTAGAAATTTGCAGGGCAACGCGCATACCTGCTCCGCCAGCTCCAATGACAACAGAAAAAAATTCTTTAATTGGTATATGATGGCGCATCTATACACTCCAAATAATAATTATTCCTAATAATAGGTATATGAATAATACAGAATTGGTTATCCATATGCTTATTCGTCTTAATATAATTGATTTTATATAATCTTCTAACACATGATGTATGCCAATCCAAGTATGACTTAAAGCGGAAATTAGGGCCATTATGCTAAAAATTTTGGTGGTGTTTTTACCAAAGAAATCATACCATTCATCATAGGATAAGGTATTAGTAAAAATAATAAAAATAGATATATATACAATATATAATAATATTAGAATGGCGGAAAACCGGACCAATAACCATTCATATACTCCATGACGTTTCAAGGTCGATTTAATGGGTACCATATTAAAATTCCACTTAAAACAGATAATAAAATAGTTAAGATAAATATAACTTTTACACTTATTTTTCCCATTAATAGTGTTTGCTCCAAATATCCAAAATCCATTAAAATTTGACGAATGCCAGCGACTATATGATAAATTATCACTATTATAGTTATCCAAAATAAAAATTTTGAAATATAGTAATTTACTAGTAAAAAGTTATAAATTTTATAAAATTCGTTATTAGAAGATAAAGATAATTTTAATAACCAAAGAATTGGTCCCATGATTATGAATAACAACACTCCTGAGATTCTATGCAAAATGGAAGCAATAGCAGTGATAGGGAATTGTATGGTTCTTAGATTTAAATGTATTGGTTTTCGATTTTCTTTGATCATATAAATACTCTTAAGTTATATAATGGCAAACATATCATCATAATGATGATGATTTATATATAAAGTCATACAACAACAGATAACTAATGATTATTATTATGATTTATATTGCAAATATAATTATTTTAATAATATGTCATCTTTAAATCTAAAATCTTTAAGTTATGTTAATCTCCATTGTATTATAACAAATGATAAGCCTATATGTAATACTATATCTTGTATATTATTAACAATTTAATAATATTATAAAATTTGAAATGGATTCAGTTGTTTTTATGTTTGATAAATAATATATTTTATAATAATGGGGAAAGATTAATTATAACTTTGGTTGTTAGCCTATATCAGGATAAGGTGAAAATTTTAAAAAGCTGAAAATTTCAGAATCCTAATAATATAATCACCAAATTAAATTTTTTTATTATTTTTCACCTTATCCTGATATAGGCTAAAGTTGGGCATACTTATTTTGTAAAAAAATTGAAGTATTCATCAGTCTTCTTAAAGAAGAGATATGTATAGTTTAGTAAGATACAAGTTAATAACTGGTGTGGACATTTTATTTTGTAATTTTGATATTATGCCTATTAATTTTATAGATTTTAAAAATTTATTGTTTATGGACAAAAATAATTAAATTGATAGTAAATTTATAATAAATAAAAAATATTAGTGTATTTTCATTAAATTTTTAGAAATTATTGAAGTTATAGATTACAAAGCATGTAGCATATAAATAACTACAAAATTTGTAATTATTTTAATGAATGTAAAATATGTTATAGATTGGTTTGTCTAAGAATATTTTTAGTTTTTATTCAGTATTAATATTTGTGTTATTTTGAGAATGTATTAAGACCAAGTTTTGTTCATTCTTAACAATAAGTTTGTATGTTAATTTTGATCGTGTATTATGTTGTACTTTTATATAATGGATTATCTGTATATTTATTGTAAAACTAATAATAAATTGTATTTTTGTTTTATGCATCTTGTTGATTTTATTATCAACAAATGTGTTTATGATCACATTTAAATAGATATATGTAAATCGTAATTATTTAGCATAGTAGTTTAAAGAATGTATAAGATAATTTATAAAAATAATAATAGATTTATTTATATATTGAAAATACTACTGATACAGTGTGGTTTAATCTATAGATGTTATTAGATATGGTAATAATTACAACTTTAGGTTACATGGGTTTTATTGTATTAAATAAAAAAATTATCTTATTATTAGTTCTTATATAAATATTATTTTAAAAGATGTGGATATCTTGAAATATTCATATTTACTATGGTTTTATATAATGAATTTTTTATAGGATGAATAATAGATGCGGTACGATGCGAAATTGTAGTTAAAGATTTATTTTCCGTAGCCATTATATAGCTAATATATAATGGCTACGGAAAATAAATGGAAAAAGGTACCGATGACTACCAAATTTATTCGACTTTTATTTAAGAATAATATATTTGAAAAATAGATTCGAAATTATAAATATCTATAATATAGTAACTAATGACATGAGATTGTTGTCGAATAATAATTTTATTTAGCTCATGTATTATGCATATTGTGTCAAGATAAATTTATTATAGACTGGATGGTGTCTATTATTTCTCTTTCAATTTTTTCTCTATGAGAAACATGTAAAAGGCTTTCGCAATAAATTTTATATATTGGCTCAGTACCAGATAATCTACATGCTGCCCAACCGTTGTGAGTTATTATTTTTACGCCGTCCATGGATATTCGATCTTTTAATGGCACTATATTTAAGATTCTAATGATAGGATCGTTCGCTAATTCTTGCATATTAATTTGACTAAACAATGTGTTAGAAATGAGGGATTTTTGTGCGTAATTAATAGGTAATTGAATGCGATTATAACTAGATATATCAAAATTTTTAATTAACTGATCATAATACTTCTGCAAAGATTTATCGCTAACAGCAATTATTTCAGCTGCTAATAAACACATAATCATTCCATCTTTGTCAGTAGACCATGGAGAACAATAAAAATCTAAAAAAGATGCTCCTGCACTGTCTTCTCCTACAAAACCTAAACGATTATTAAATAATCCTTTTGCAAACCATTTAAAACCTACTGGTACTTCTAATAGTTGACGATTAAGATTATATGCTACTCGATTTATCATAATACTAGATACATAAGTTTTTCCTATAGATAATGCACGATTACGCCACAATGGCCGATTGTTAAAAAGATAATCAGCTGCAATAGTAAGGTAACGATTGGATTTAATTAAACCAAAAGGAGTAATAATACCATGTCTGTCACAGTCGGGATCATTAACTAAAATCAGATCAAAATTTTTAGACGATTTTAATACCCCAGTCATTGCAAGTTTAGAAGAACAGTCCATTCGAATGCAGCCATCATAATCAAGATGCATAAAACTAAAGGTTTTATCAATTTTTTTACTGATTAAGTTTAAATTTAATTGATAATATTGAGCAATATTTTGCCAATAATCTATACTTGATCCACCTAAAGGATGTACTCCTAACTTTAAACCAGATGTTTGTATAGCTTTCATATTGATTATTGTAGATAGTTTTTTTACATAATTTAAAATAAAATCTTGTGTATGTATATATCCGCTTTTCCAAGCGTTATCCAATGTCATACGATGTACATTTTTTAAATTATTTATTAAAAACCTGTTAGCAGTTAGTTCAATTGCACGAGTAATATTAGTAGAAGCTGGTCCTCCATATACTGAGTTATATTTTATCCCGCCATCTTCAGGTGGATTATGAGAAGATGTAATAATGATACCATCAGCTTTTTTTGTATGATTATTATGATGATTTTTGTTATATTGAGTAATAGCATGAGAAATAGCAGGAGTTGGAGTATAACCATTTTTTTTTTGAACGATAACGTCAATATAATTAGCTGCTAATACTTCAAGTACAGATATAAATGCTGGCTCGGAAAGAGCGTGAGTATCTTTTCCAACATAACATGGGCCAGTTATACCTTGTTGTGTACGTATTTGCACAATTGATTGACTGATTGCTAATATATGTGCTTCGTTAAAGCTATATTTCTGGGAACTGCCACGATGACCCGATGTTCCGAATACAATACTATGAGCATCATTGCTTGGATCTGGAGATAAAGTATAATATTGTGTTATTAATTGAGATGTATTAATAGTTTCATTATGTGATGCTAGTTTTCCAGCGCGAATGTGATTCTGCATATACAGATCTCCTTAATTGATTATTTTATATAATTAGACAAAAATATTACGATATTTTATAAAAATTATCGTTGGTTTAATATCTAAGAAATAATTGCATATGTTGATTAAATGAGACTTTTATATATAATAAACATATGTTGTTTGATTGTGATTAATAAAATATCTAAATGTTGTTATTATTGGCATAACGTATATTATGCAACTTAATTATAGATTACGAATTCTTAAAACTATATATCAGAGAACGCCAGTAGTACTAATCCATGGACTTTTTGGTGATCTTAGCAATCTTGGAATAATTGCTGAGAGCTTAGCTCAGTATTGTTGTGTTGTGCAAGTTGATTTACGTAATCATGGTCATTCTCCTCATTCAAAATCTATGACTTATTCTATAATGGCAAAAGATATTTTGGACTTACTTGATCAGTTGTTCATAGAGCAATTTATAGTTATTGGTTACTCAATGGGTGGAAAAGTTGCGATGAGGCTGTGTACGTTGGCAGCTACTCGGGTAAGTAAGGTTGTGGTTATTGATATAGCGCCAGTAAAATATAATATTTGGAAGCATGATAATATTTTTAATGCGATTGAGTGTATTAATGTATCCGGAGTAAAAAATAGAGACGAAGCTGCATACATTATGCAGCAGTATTTTATTGATCGAACATTAATATTGTTTTTATTAAAATCTTTCCGTCAAGGATCTTGGATGTTCAATGTTTCATCTATTAGAGATAATTATAAACATATTAGTGATTGGAATACGTATCAAATTTGGTGGGGTCCAGTATTATTTATTAGGGGTTCATTGTCTCCATATATTGATAATCATTATTTACATGACATATACCATCAATTTCCGCAAACCCGTATTTGTATGATATCTCATGCAAGTCATTGGGTACATTGGGATAATCCCTCACATGTACTAAGCGCAATTAATGAATTTATTATCCATTAATTTTGGTAGATATCATAATTTATATGTAAATATGACTGTACCATTTTGTTTCGTAGATTTAATTTAATTATAAATGATAATATAAGTAATTATTGGATTGATTAAATATTGTATTAAAGGTACTATGTAGAACTGTAAAACCTTTAATACTTTAAAGTTGTAGGATTGGGTGCATAACTAATTTGAGAATAAAGAAATGTGTTTGTGTGAAAATAAATATAGGGTTGGGATATTATGATAGCAGCATCGGTAGGTATTTTTTTTAGCAGCGATACGGGCAACACTGAAAAACTTGCGAAAATGATTCGAGCGCAATTAGGGCAGGATGTTGCGGATGTTTTTGATATAGCTGTAAGTTCTAAAGAAGATATAGAACATTATGACAAATTGTTATTTGGTATTCCTACTTGGTATTATGGAGAGCCTCAATGTGATTGGGATGATTTTCTTCCTACATTAAGAAATATTGATTTTTCTGGAAAAAAAGTAGCAATTTTTGGATGTGGAGATCAAGAGGATTATTCGGAATATTTTTGTGATGCGATGAGTATTTTATATGATATTATTTTAAAAAATGGTGCTATTGTGATTGGATCATGGCCTGCATCTGGTTATCATTTTAACACATCAAAAAGCTTAATTAGCGCAGATACATTTGTTGGATTGGCAATTGATGAAGATCGACAGCCTGAAATGACAGAGATACGTGTGAAACATTGGGTTAATCAAATTCGTGGTGAAATGAAGATTAATTGAAAATAAAATAGCAATTACATCGTTATATTTTTATCTTATTAAAAAAGTTATTATAAATTTTAGTTTTAAACATTGTTTGTGATAGGTATGCGGCTAGATTTTACAGTAATAAAATAGTGCAATTGTATGATTATTTTAAGTTTTTTTTAATAGTGTTTAGATTCTTTTAAAGTTACTGTTCTGTTAAATACTAGATAAGATTTTTTAGAAAGTTGATTATCTATAATGAAGTATCCTTCACGTTCAATTTGATAGGGACCAAGACTATCCGATTTAACTATATTTGCTTCAACAATTCCTTTAGAGATTATTAAAGATTTAGGATTAATGTTGTCTATAAAATGATTTGTCATAGAAGGATTAGGATTAGTAAATAGTTTATCATACAAACGAAATTCTGCTAGTAAATTTTTTGTTGCTGATACCCAATGAATTACTCCAGTTATTTTTCTACCGTCCATTGGATTTCTATGTAAAGTGTATGGATCATAACTACAGTAGATGCAAATGATATCTCCATTACTATCTTTTTCAATATTTTCTGCTTTTATGACATAAGCGTATCTTAATCGTATTTCTTTGCCTAAAGTTAATTTATAATGTTCATTGTTGTTTAATATTTCGCAAAAATCAAGACGATCAATAAAAATTTCTTGACTAAAGATTACATAACGGACTCCCATTTTAGGGTTATTAGGATGATTTGGCATTTCAATTATTTCTTCATATCCTATAGGTAAATTATTAATAATAATTTTTATTGGATTGATTACTGCCATAATCCGTGGGGCGTGTTGGTTTAAGTCTGATCTGATACATGATTCTAAAAGTGATAATTTTATTTGACTTTCTTGTTTACTAATACCGATACGATGACAAAATTCACGAATTGATCTAGCTGTATATCCTCTGCGTCGTAATCCAGAAATGGTAGGCATACGAGGATCATCCCATCCGTCGACTATTTTTTTTGTAACTAATATATTAAGTTTACGTTTAGATGTAATCACATATTCTAAATTAAGTCGAGAAAATTCATATTGAGTAGGACGGGTAACGATATCAATATTATTTAGTATCCAATTATATAAAATACGATTATCTTGGAATTCTAAAGTACATAAAGAGTGAGTGATACCTTCTATTGCATCTGAAATACAATGACTAAAATCGTATGTTGGATATATACACCAACTCTCCCCGATACGATGATGTGGAGTATATTTAATACGATATAGTACTGGATCTCGCATTACTATGGAAGAAGAGGACATATCAATTTTAGCGCGTAAACAAGCGCCACCTTCTGGGAAATATCCATCTTTCATTTTATAAAAATAAATTAAATTTTCTTCAATACTGCGAGATCGGTATGGGCTGTTTTTTCCAGGATGTGTTAATGTGCCGCGGTATCTTCTAATTTCGTCTGTGGATAATTCATCTATATATGCTAATCCTTTTTTGATTAATTTGATAGCGTAATTATATAATTCTTTAATATAATCTGATGAATAATGTATATCTCCATCCCATATAAATCCAAGCCATTGAATATCATATTTAATAGCTTCAATATATTCTTTGTGTTCTTTTTCCGGATTAGTATCATCAAATCGTAAATTGCATTGGCCATGATAATATTGAGCAATATTAAAATTAAGGCATATAGCTTTAGCATGCCCAATGTGTAAATACCCATTGGGTTCTGGAGGAAACCGTGTACGTACATTAGTATATTTTTTTGCTTTTAAATCTTTATTAATAATACGGTGGATAAAATTAGGTCGGTAATTAATAATTATCTTCATTTGTTTATTCTTTTTTATATGGATGTAATTCGTTTATTAATATATATTTTATTTTTATGTTGCAATAACAACGTTTTGCATATCATTAAAATGCAAATAGTGCTACTAGTACAAATCTTGTTTTTCATAATTAAAACACATGTTTATTATAAACTAATACGTAATTATATTAATTAATCTTTGTATAAGATATGCGTATGTTATGTACTATTTATATTTGATATTGTAAAATTATAATTTATAGATATTTACTTTCATGGAAGATATATAATAGTACGTATGGATTTTATTTTATTATTGTAAATCGTATTATACTTGATATAATCTGTTTGTTTTAGTTTATTTTAAATTTAAATAGCAGTCTTTAGAATTAATAAATATAGATGTGAAAATTATATTGGAATTAAAAATGTGCATGATTCATACAGGTTTGCGGATAATAAGTCAAGAGATTACAAACTAGAATCAGTAAGTTATTGTTAAATGATTTTATAATGTTTATATATGCATGTTGTTTTATAATTATTGATGTAAGGGTGTATTAAAATAACTTTTTAAAAGATGTGTGATGTGTTTGTTAACAATTTATGAGTATTAATGATAATTTTTAAATAAATACTTTAGTGTTTAATTTTTTATAAGTATTTTTAAATTGTTATAGAGTAGCTTAATTACTAATGTAAAGAGATACAACAATGAGGGTTATATTTCTTGATACTGCCGATCATGTGGCTCAATGGGTTGCGAACTATGTTGTGTATCGTATTAATTCTTTTAGTCCCACTATTGAAAATCCGTTTATATTGGGATTGCCTGCAGGTAGAACACCAATAAAAACTTATAAAAATATTGTATCAATGTATCAGTTTGGTCAAGTGAGTTTTAAATATGTAGTAATATTTACTATGGATGAGTATCTTGGTTTATCTTATGAAGATCCTAAAAGTTATCATTCTTTTATACATACGAATTTTATTAATCATGTTGATATCCCTAAAGAGAATGTTTATGTTTTAAATGGCAATACTGACAATATTAAAGCTGAATGTCAACAATATGAAGAAAAAATAAAATCGTATGGAGGTGTTCGTTTATTTATAGGAGGAGTTGGAAATGACGGGCATCTTGCTTTTAATGAACCGGGGTCTTCCTTAACATCACGCACTAGAATTAAAAACTTAAGTAAAGCAACACGCATATCAAATGCTAATTTTTTTAATAATAATATTAATTCTGTACCTAAATTTGCATTAACTATTGGGATTGCTACATTGCTGGAATCACGAGAAATAATAATAATAGCAACTGGACTAAATAAGGCTAAAGCAGTAAAGTCAGCAATTGAGGGCAGTGTTAACCATATGTGGACGATTAGTTGTTTACAGTTACATCCTAAATCAATATTGGTGTGTGATGAGTTGTCGACTATGGAGTTAAAAATAAAAACGGTTAAGTATTTTCAAGAATTAGAAATTAATAATCAAACAATTACAACATAGTTTTATAAAGTATGTATGCTTTAATTAATAGTAAAATTTATACTGGTAAAGAAATTCTTAATGATCATGCGCTTATAGTTTCTGAAGGAATTATTAGAACTATTTGTTCTACTAGTGAGTTACCTAAAAATATAGATATGCATGATCTGTCAGGGTCTATATTAACACCTGGATTTATAGATTTACAAGTTAATGGATGTGGTGGAACACAATTTAATGATTATATAAGTGCAATATCAATATGTACACTGAAAAAAATGCAAACAACTAATCAACTTTCAGGTTGTACTAGTTTTCTTCCAACGTTAATTACTAGCAGCGATGTTTTGATTAGAAGAGCTATTAGAGTTATGCGTGGGTTTTTGTATCAAAATAAAAATCAAGCTTTAGGATTGCATTTAGAAGGTCCGTTTATAAATGTTAGAAGGCGAGGTGTACATAATCCTATATTAATTCGTTCGCTAACAGAAGAAATGGTAAATTATTTATGTGATAATAGTGATGTTATTAAAAAAATAACTCTTGCTCCTGAACAATTAAAGATGACATTTATGCAGAAGTTACATAAATCTGGGATTTGTGTTGCAATTGGACATTCTAATGCTACTTATCAACAAACACGGTTTAGTTTTTTATGTGGTGTTAGTTTTGGAACTCATTTATTTAATGCTATGCCTCCGTTAACTGCTCGTGAACCTGGTGTTATCGGTGCTATTTTTGATACACCAGAAATATACTGTAGTGTGATAGCAGACGGGTTTCATGTCCACTGGGCTAGTATTAGATATGCTAAGAAGATTAAAGGAGATCGTTTAATTTTAGTAACTGATGCAACTAGTCCTGCAGGAACTAATAAGGTAAAATCTAATTTTATTTTTTCTAACAGAACTATATATCATCGTAATCATATGTGTGTGGACCGTAAAGGGGTGCTTAGTGGATCAACTTTAACAATGATACGAGCAATAAAAAATAGTGTTAAATATATTGGAATACCGTTGGATGAAGCTTTACGTATGGCTACTTTATATCCAGCGAAAGCTATAAGAGTGGACCATTGTTTAGGTAGTTTAGAAATAAATAAAATTGCTAATTTAACTGTTTTTAATCAAGACTATAAAATAGAGAAAACCATTATTAATGGTAAAATAGTTAACATGTAATCTTCATGATTTATAAATATTTGTAGTATTAATGTTATTAAAAATTAATTTAGGTGGACTTTAAATCTTTTGTTACTGTAGATTAGTGAATAGTTCACTGAACTTTAATAAGACCGAATTTTTATACATAAAGTAGTATTAGTATTATTCCCCTATGATTATGATTTTATCAAATATAAAATCATAATCATAGGGGAATAATACATAGTTTAAAAAAATAATATTTATTATTTTTAATAATAAATATTATAAGATCATATGATAATTATGTTCATCTAAATAATAAGATAAATATGAAAGAAGGTTGGTGGATATTTTGTGATTGCTACATTATAATAATGAGTTGTCATTATGTAGGGAAGTAATTGAACGTTTGCAATTTAAGTCAATTGAAATTTTGGCTACGTAGCTCAGTGGGTTAGAGCGCAGCACTCATAATGCTGAGGTCACAGGTTCAAGTCCCGTCGTAGCTATTGGTATAATCAGTAAATAGCATTGCGGGAGTGGCGAAATAGGTAGACGCGTCAGAATTAGGATCTGATACTGATAAGTATACGAGTTCAAATCTCGTCTCCCGTATGTTATTTATTGATTGATATGATAAAAGAAGAAATGTGAAAATATAAAGTGAATATGTCTTCATGATAATGGGGTATAGCCAAACGGTAAGGCAGCGGGTTTTGATCCCGCCATTCCCAGGTTCGAATCCTGGTGCCCCAGTAGCTAACAACTGTAATTGTTAGACTGCAATGAAAGCATATATATTTATATGCTTAATTTTTGAACTTAATTTGTATTGGTTAATGGTTGTTAAATTTAAATGTTACTGCATAGGGTATAAGGTGAATGTAATTGTATATAATCGATATTATTATGTATCCGTATACCTATATTTGATCTATTATCAACAATAGGTTAGAAATATACGTATATGATAATAGGAGGAGTTGTATTAAAGAAAAAGATATTATTATATACCTAAAGCATATAATAATATCTTTTTCTTTAGGTAGGTAGATCGTTCAATTGTCATAAACGCAATATTCCTTGCTATTTTTAGTGGCCAAAAGTTGTTATGAAAAATAAAGTACAACCAATCTATGCTAGATTGCATTAGGGCGGAATCATATTTACGGTTATTTTGATAGGATATTAAAACTTCTGATATACTTGAATGTTCATCAAAAACACGTGAATTAATTAATAAGTATGATAAGCATGCAACATCACGCAGTCCTAAATTTATTCCTTGTCCTACTAAAGGATGCAAAGAATGAGCGGCATCGCCGACTAATGCTCCTCCTGGAGTTATATAACTATATGCACGTTGACGAATTAGGGGAGCTACAGTTAGATTGTATAGTTTAACGTTACCTAATTGGTTTTTAAAATTATTTCTAATTTCTTTTTCTAATATTTCTATAGGTAACTGTTGTAATTTTTGAATATATTCAGGAGTATTATACCACATTAATGATCCCCAATGATCATATAGAGGTAAAAACCCTATAGGACCATAAGGAGTGAATTTTTGCCAAACTGTTCCATATTGGTATTTTTTAGTTTTGATAGTAAGTAACATACAACATTGATGATATTTCCAACCAATTACTCCGATTCCTAATTTTTTTCGAATCTGAGAATAAATTCCGTCAGCTCCTATTAATAGACGACTGATAATTATGACACCATTATCGAGAAGACATCTCCAAGCAGAACCGTCATAATACATAGAGACTAATACAGATGGGCAACATAATGTTATTGTTTTAAAGTTTATAAAATTTTCCCACAGTGCTAATTGCAAACGATTATTTTCGATAATTAATCCCATTTTAGGGACGCCTACAGATAAAGAATGAAAGGTTACTTTTGCCAATGGCCATTCCCATGCTTCCAAATGATGATATGGAATACAAAAATTAGCAGGAATTTTGTCCCATATATTAATTTTTTTTAAGAATTCAACCGAAGCATAATTAATAGCAGCAACTCGGATATATGGTGTTGTTTTTTTTTTAATTGGAATAGGATATTTATGGTCTACTATGATTACTTTAATCCCGGATTGAGAAAGACGTAATGCTAAGGACGCGCCTATGATCCCGCCACCAAATATTAATACATCACAAAGTAATTTTTTCATAGTATTTTATGATTTAATGTAAGGGTTAATTTATATATAATGTATGCTTAATAACATTGTCAAGATTATATATAAGTAAATAATTATTAATACATAAATACATAACATATAAAATTATATATTTAAATAAATATTAAAAATTTTATCGATTAAATTATAAGTTAATTTTCTTAATATATGATTGTAAATATTTTTACTGTAAAAATATTATATTTTGTATAAGTGCATCAATATATTTGGTTAATTTTTATGAATAATTGTATATTCCATGTATGTTAGTATATAATGCTGTTTGTTACGTTTCATGATTTATAATATATATTTATTAATGTTATTTGTTTTAAAAGGGTATTAAATGCAGTGATATTATTAACTATTTTATTTCCGATAATTTGGGAGTGATATTTGAATTTAGTAACTAAAGAAATTAGATTACAGCCAGTCAATAATAAACGTTTGATAAATCTATGCGGCCCTTTAGATGATAACTTGAAACAATTAGAATATCAGTTGAAAATTACTATCAATAGGTACAATAATTTTTTTAGATTAGTAGGTCCATCAATATCGGTTGAAATAGCTACTGATGTTTTAGTATCTTTGTATTCAGAGACAGAGTTTGAGCGCGAAACGATTAATGATATTAATCCAGAACGGATATATCTGACTATTAAAAAGATCCAAATATTGAAAAAAAAATCAAAATATACAAAAGAAATTAATAATAGTTCAATAAGAATTGAGACAAAACGTGGAATAATTAAGCCTCGTACAGAAAATCAAGCACAATATATTTCTAATATTTTTAATCATGATGTTACTTTTGGTATAGGGCCTGCAGGAACTGGGAAAACGTATCTAGCAATCGCTGCTGCGGTAGACTTGTTGGAGCGTCAAAAAAATAAACATATTATTTTAACTCGTCCTGCTATTGAAGCAGGAGAAAAATTAGGATTTTTGCCAGGAGATCTTAATCAAAAGTCTGACCCTTATGTTCGGCCGTTATATGATGCCTTGTTCAATATCATTGGATATGAAAGAGTAGAGAAATTAATACAAAAAAAAATAATAGAAGTAGCGCCGTTAGCTTACATGCGTGGACGTACATTGAACGACTCTGTTATTATTCTTGATGAGAGTCAGAATACGACTATTACTCAAATGAAAATGTTTTTAACGCGCATTGGATTTCGCTCTACGGTAATTATTACTGGAGATATTACACAAATTGATTTACCATCTAATCAATCATCTGGATTAGAACATGCTATTAAAGTATTGCCTATCATTAAAGATATTAGTTTTAATTTTTTTAATAAAGAAGACTCGGTACGTCACTCTATAGTAACTCGGATAATAGATGCATATGAAGCATGGGATGGTAATAAAAATATTTTGAGTATGGACTCAAACAAATATAAAAATAATTGTAAATAAAATTATAAAGAAATAAATAGTGATGATAATAATCATTGTAATAAGAGGATTGATTGGTGGTAAATAATCAAATGGTTCTTGATTTGCAATTAGCATGTAAAAATTTAGATGGATTACCTAGTAGAAAATTGTTTAAATCATGGATGCGCGGTATGTTTTCTACGTATAAAAAAAAAATAGAATTGACTATTCGTATAGTAGATGCAAAAGAAATGCGTTATTTAAATTGGTATTATTTGGGAAAAAATTATCCTACTAATGTTTTATCATTTCCTTTTGTACCCCCGTCCGGTATTAAATCTTCATTACTCGGAGATATAGTACTTTGTCGTCAAGTGATTGAGTATGAATCTAAGAAAAGAAATGTACCATCTACTAGCGCGCATTGGGCGCATATGATGATTCATGGTTCATTGCATTTATTGGGATATAATCATCTTCTTGATGAAGAGGCTATATTAATGAAACAAACTGAAATAAGTATACTTCAGCAATACGGATATCAAACGTGTTGTTATACATAGGTAATATACATTTTTATAAGATATAGTAAAGTAAAATTATGAATGACCATAATTTAGCGGAGAATGTTAATTCAATTCGTAAAAAGAGCTTTTTTGCTTTCATATTACATCATCTCTTTCATAGTAGTCCTAAAAATCGTGATGATTTGCTAAATTTAATACGTGATTTTGAGCAAAATTCTTTGATAGATGCAGATACTCGAGATATGCTGGAAGGAGTTATGGATATTGTCGAACAAAAAGTTAGAGATATTATGGTGCCTAGGGCACAAATTATTTTTTTAAAAAATACTCAATCTTGGGATGAGCAGCTTTCTATTATTATAGAGTCTGCGCATTCCAGATTTCCAGTATTACATGGTAATCAGGATAGAATCAAAGGAGTTTTAATTGCTAAAGATTTATTACCATTCATATTAAAAAAATCTAAATCATGTAGTTTTGATAAAATTTTACGCCCAGCTTTGGTAGTACCAGAACATAAAGGCGTAGACAGGATGCTACAAGAATTTCGTATACAACACTGCCATATGGCTATTGTAATAGATGAATTTGGAGGCATGTCTGGACTTATTACCATTGAGGACATATTAGAATTGATTGTTGGAGAAATTGAAGATGAATATGATAATAAAGATAATTGTGATATTCGTCAGATAAGCCAATATACTTTTATTGTTAATGCATTAACCCCTGTTATAGATTTCAACAAAATGTTTAATACTTGTTTTTATAATGAAGAAATAGACACTGTTGGAGGTTTTGTGATGCAATCTTTTGGACATTTACCTACAAATGGAGAATCTATAGACATTTTGGGTTATACATTTAAAGTCACACTTACAGATAGTCATCGTATTATGCAATTACTTGTACAAATTCCTAAAAATTCATTATATGTATCTAAAAACAATAATTTGCATACATGATGTTCGTTGTTACCGCATATTATAAATACAAACAATTTTTTTTGTTTTTCATAGTATTATTATTTGGAGCATTCGGTGTTTTAGGATTTTCTCCGTACAACTTTTGGCCAGCTAGTATTATTTCATTAACTGTTTTATTAAAAAAAGTTTTAGATTCTACATGGAAACAAGTTATATGGTATGCGTTTTTTTGGGGTATTGGTTTTTTTGGTAGTGGATTACAATGGATTTATATAAGTATAGATCAATTTAGTAATATGTGTAGTTATATAAATACTGCGTTAATTGTTTGTTTAGTCTTATATTTGACATTGTTTCCCATATTATTTTCTGCATTACTTACGGTAATACGTTTAAATACAACTATATGGTGTGCAGTAGGTACTGCTCCAGTATTATGGTTAATTATTGAATATATTAGAGGGCATATTTTTACTGGATTTCCGTGGTTACAGTTTGGTTATAGTCAAATTGATGGGCCTTTCAAAGGCATTGCCCCTATTTTTGGGGTAGAAGGTATCACGTTTATTCTTGTTTTAATAAGTGGATTAGTAGCGATATCCATTAAAAGAGCACAGTTATCATCAACGGTTGTATCTTTAGGGATATTGTTGTTTTTGTGGCCTTTAGAATGGATACAATGGTATCATATACAACCACAACGTGCTGTAAATGTTTCGTTAGTACAAGGTAATATTGACCAACACATAAAGTGGAATGCTAATTATTTAGACAAAATAATGCAAATATATTTAGATCATACTTTGCCTTTGCTTGGAAAAACAAAAATAATTATTTGGCCAGAATCAGCGATTCCAGGAAATGAAATTGACCATGACCAAGTTTTAACATTATTAGATCATCAGTTAAGACAAGATCAAACAAATTTGATTACTGGGATTATTGGAATGCGTTATGTTAAAAACGATTACTATTATTATAATAGTATTATAGTAATTGGAGATTCTAAACCTTACAAATATCCGAGTTGTAATCGGTATGATAAACATCATCTAGTATTATGTTCTGAAAGTTTTCCATTGCAAAGATTTTTTAGTCCATTGTTACATTTATTTAATATTCCTGTTCCTTCTATGCAAAAAGGTTATTATTTTCAACCGCAATTGACTGTGTCGTTTATCAAAATAACTGCTGTTATTTGTTATGAAATAATTCTTGGCAAGCAAATTCGCGATAATTTTAAACCTGATACTGATTTTTTATTAACTGTTGCAAACAACGCATGGTTTGGAAATTCTATTGGACCGTGGCAATATTTTCAAATGGCTCGTATGCGTGCTCTAGAACTAGGAAGACCTTTATTGTGCAGTACTAACAATGGAGTTACTGCTATTGTAAATGCAGATGGTTCCATTCAAGCACAACTTCCTCAGTTTAGTTCAACAGTACTTAGTGATACAGTTATTCCAACTACAGGGTTGACGCCGTATGCAAGATTTGGATCCTGGTTTTTTTTAAGTATCATTACTGTATATGTAATTTTAATCTTTAAATGCAAAAAATTATATATTTTTTCAATAAAAAATTTTTATTAAATCTATAAAGTGCGTGGTGTATAATTGTATGAAAATTTTGAGTTTATATATAAGGTTTGTTTTATGTATTAATAACTTAAGCATTTTTGCTATATATTTATAACAAAAATTGGTTAATTGTTATTCATGACGTGAATGTACTGATGTTTAATCGTTAGTTTATAATTTTAGTAAAAAGTAGTTTTAATTTAGAAAATGTTGATGGTTTTAATTAATTTAAGTTTTAATTACCGATTAATAATTTTTTATTTATAGTGAAATAGTTATGCGCAAATCATATTCTCCAAATGAAATTGAAAGCATTGTTCAGAAATATTGGTATAAAAATAAGACTTTTTCAGTAACGGAAGATAGTAGTAAAGAAAAGTATTATTGTTTATCTATGATCCCATATCCATCTGGAAACTTACATATGGGCCATGTACGCAATTATACAATTGGAGATGTAATTTCTCGATATCAACGTATGCTTGGAAAAAATGTATTACAACCCATAGGTTGGGATGCTTTTGGGTTGCCTGCAGAACATGCTGCAATCATAAATAATACAGATCCAGAAATTTGGACACAATCTAATATTCATTATATGAAAAATCAATTACAATCGTTGGGTTTTGCTTACGACTGGAGTAGAGAGATTATAACCTGTCAACCTCAATATTATCGATGGGAGCAATGGTTTTTTACTATTTTATATAAAAAAGGTTTAGTATATAAAAAAACTTCATCAGTAAACTGGTGTCCATATCATAAAACGGTTTTGGCGAATGAGCAAGTTATTAATAATTGTTGTTGGCGTTGTCATACTCGTGTTAAATATAAAAAAATTCCGCAATGGTTTATAAAAATTACTAATTACGCAGATCAATTATTATATGGGTTAGATCAATTAAAAAATTGGCCTGAACAAGTAAAAATTATGCAAAGAAATTGGATAGGACGATCGGAAGGTGTTAATGTTACTTTTAATATTGCGAATTGTGATGATACGTTAACGGTATATACTACCCAATTGGATATTTTTATGGGAATTACTTGTTTATTGGTATCTATAGATCATCCAATGGTGTTAAAAATAGCAGCAATTGATTTAAATTTAGCTCGTTTTACTCAAAAATGTGATCATTTTGATATTAAATCAATATCAGAAAATGTTCGTTTTTTTGAAAAAAAGGGAATGCCTATTAATATTTATGCGATACATCCAATTACTAATAGTAGATTGCCAATTTGGGTTGTTAATTTTCTCATACCTATTGAACTTGATGGAATAGGAGCAGGTGTATTAGTTCCAGCCCATAATCAACAAGATTGGGAGTTTGCTTGCAAATATAATCTACCAGTTAAACCTGTCATAAAGAATCTGGATGGAACTGAACCAAGTGTTATGGTTAAAGCAATGACTGGAGATGGAATATTATTTAATTCTGGTGAGTTTAATGGATTAAGTTCTTGTACGGCGTCTAATATAATTGCTGCAGCGTTAATTACACGTGGTATAGCTCAATATAAGATATATTATCGCTTAAAAGATTGGTGTATATCACGTCAGCGTTATTGGGGAGTTCCTATTCCTATGATAACACTAGAAAATGGTGTCGTTAAGCCAGTGTTTTTTGATCAATTACCGGTAATTCTGCCAAAAAAAATAGTACCTATGCAAAGTAATAGGAATAATAAACATGTAGATAGTTCTTTAAAGATGTATTCGAATTGGATTCAAACTACTTATAAAGGACAAGCAGCTATTCGTGATACTGATACTTTTGATACTTTTATGGAATCTTCTTGGTATTATGCTCGTTATACATGTCCTCATTATAGTAAAGGTATGTTGGATAAACATTCTGCTAATTATTGGTTACCAATTGATCAATATATAGGTGGAATTGAACATGCCACCATGCATTTATTGTATTTTCGTTTTTATCATAAATTAATGCGCGATGAAGGATTAGTTTGTTCTGATGAACCTGCAATACGCTTATTATGTCAAGGTATGGTATTGTCAGATTCATTTTATTATTTGTCTACTAATAATCAACGTATATGGGTAGATCCAACTCATGTTAAAATAAAACGTGATACAATGGGACATATTGTAGAGGCTGTAGATAAAAATGGACGTGATTTGATTTATGCTGGACTGTGTAAAATGTCAAAGTCAAAAAATAATGGTATTGATCCAAATACAATTATTGAAAGATATGGTTCGGATGCAGTACGTTTTTTTATCATGTTCGCTGCTCCAGTTGGAGCAGCGTTAGAGTGGAAAGAATCTGGATTGGAAGGTGCTCAGCGTTTTCTTAGGCGTGTTTGGAGTTTAGTATATCAACATATCCAAGATGGGCCTGTGAAGACTTTGAACGGGTTAATGCTTAATTATGTGCAAAAATTCATTCGGTATAACATACATAAAACCATAGAAAAAGTTACTGACGATATTGATCGTAGACAATCATTTAATACTGCTTTGGCTGCGATTATGAAATTAGTGAATAAATTATATAGCGCCCAAAAAAAGAGTATGCAAGATAGAGCAGTATTGCAAGAAGCTTTGTTAGTAATAGTACGATTATTATATCCGTTTACTCCACATATTAGTTTTATTTTATGGAAAGCTTTAGGAGGTTTGGGAGATATTGATCATGCAACATGGCCAACTGTAGATACACAAGCAATAATAAATGACAAGACACTTATTATAGTGCAAGTTAATGGGAAAATGCGACATAAAATATATGTACCATTGAATAGCGATAAGAATGTAGTTTATAAATTATTAGAATCAGAGAATGTTTTGAATAAATATCTTATTAGAAAAAAAATAAATAATATAATCTATGTTCCAAATAGAGTGATTAATATTATTATACAGTGAATATTGGTCATGTTTTACATATAAAGAATTATCTTTTAATAATTGTAAGTATTGTTACTATGATTATGTTTGAAAGTTGTGGTTATAGATTGTGTACGGATATAGCAGAAAAAAAATTACAAATAATTAATAACATAAGTTCTATATCATTATGTAGTTATGATCCGTTTGGACCAATAACTCGTGCTATAATGACTGAGTTGCATATTAACCAAATTGGTGTAGTTGATGATTTCAAGGATAATTTATGCGCACGAGAATCACATATTCCTTGTTTACATATTATCAGTGCTTCAGAAAAGTATATAACTACTTTTGTTTTTCAGAATGGAAAAGAAGCTGGATATCAATTAATATTGCATATACAAACTAATTTATTCATACCAAATAAAAATTGTTGCCCTGTTAACGTTCGTGTTCATCGTTTTTTTATACGCAATCCTTGCAGTGCTTTATTTAATGATACACAAGAGAATGATATACGTAAAGATATGTATCGAGATGCAGCTCAACAACTTATACATCAATTATTTTTACGATTTGAAGATTGTTTTAGTTAAGATACATGATAAAAATTTTTTGTATCTAATATTAACGTTCTAATTTATCACTTGAATTATATCATGATTTGGATATATCCAGAACAATTATTTTTAGAATTACAAAAAGAACTTAAGTCTGTTTATTTATTGCTAGGAAACGATTCTTATCTTTTGCAAGAGAGTTATCTTAGTATTATAAAGGCAGCTAAGATACTTAATTTTAATACGTCTATTAATGTAGAATTAGATATATATTCTGATTGGAAGGATATATTTAATTTATTTAAAACGTCAAGTTTATTTGAAAAACGAAAAATATTTTCGTTGAAATTTACTCAAAATTATCCTGTTTCTTATTTTAAGAAAAATATCCCTTTATTATTTTCATTGCTTCATAACGATTTAGTATTAATTATATACATTCAAGAATCGAATCAAATTAGTAAAAATAATATTGGGTTGCAATATTTTGATAAAAAGGGAATATTTGTTGATTGTAGTCCACTCACATATGGACGGATGACAACATGGATAGAAAATCAAGCGAAGCATATGAAACTCGTTATAGAAAATTTAGCTTGTCAACTGTTATGCTATTACTATGAAGGTAGTTTAATTTTTTTACATCAAGTATTGCAAAATTTATCTTTAATCTATCCTGATGGGAATTTAAATTTTATACGCGTCAAAAAAGTAGTTACTGATTCGGCATGTTTTAATGTTAATCATTGGATAGAAGCAATTTTGATAGGTAAAAAACAACGTGCTGATCGCATTTTGCGACAGTTGAAATATATGGAAGTTGATTTAGAAGCTTTATTGCGTAAAATTAAATCTGAAGTATTAATGATAATTAATATAAAATATGGTATGGCACAAAGAAAATCATTATTTAGTTTATTAAAACAATATAAAGTATACAAAGAGTATCGTCACATGTTGTTGTCTAGAGCAGTGAAACGGTTAAGTTTATTTAAATTATATCAATCACTTGAATTATTAGTACAAATAGAATTAAGATATAAAAAGGATTATATTTCTCTTTCATGGTCTAATTTTGAGGTATTGTCAGCTTTATTATGTTACGATGAAAAAACAATACTTAATATATAATTTTCTATCAGTAATATTATAATTGGTCTTACTTATAAGCGGGTTTTTACAGTTTTATGCAATAGATATATCATAGTTGTTACGATCCAACGTATGGATTATTTATATAATATCTATGTATATTGCAATTATTAAAATAGATCATTTTTTACTGATCTCTATTAGATCATATTAATTCCAATGGAAAGTGGTTTTTGATTTTATTATTAATAGGTAAAAATGTGCGTGTATAACTGTATATAATGACTTTAATGGGGTTCAAATACTGAGCTTATAATTATTATTGTATAAATTTTTTGTTATAACGTAGGTTTGATATAATATGTGTAATTAATAGCTATATTTTTTAGACGATAATGTGTTTTACATATACTGTGTTATTATAAAATAATAACACAGTATATGTATTATATATGTGTAAATAATTATTTTTATTATAATTGACAAAGTTTACTTTTTAAATAATTACACGATTTATAAAACAGAATATATTAAAATAAATAAAGTCTTATTTATTGAGTACATAGACTGATGTATTTAGTATTACCGTATGAAATTATTTATATTTATTTAAACATTATTAATTTGTAAAGTAATTATTATGTTACATGATAGATATTATGCGTTGATGCATGTTTATACAACGATACATATATTTGGGTGTTAAGCTGTGCAATCTAATATTTTGAAAGAATTTGTAGTTAATATTATCAATAATATACGGGGACAAGATATTATATGTTTTGACATGTATGGCAAAACTAACATTACAGATGTTATGATTATCTGCACTGGCATGTCTAGTCGTCATGTAATTTCAATATCTCAGGAGATATTGAAAAAATCCCGTGGTATAGGCGTGAGACCTTATGGTATAGAAGGTATGAATTTTGGTGAGTGGGTCTTAGTAGATTTGGGTGACGTGGTTATACATGTAATGCAAAAAGAAATTCGTACCTTATATGAATTAGAAAAGCTTTGGTGTTAGTATAAATAAAGAGTTTATTTATATATACACATTTTGTGTGTATATATAAATATTTTACTTATTAAACAAGTATACAATTACTTATATGAATTGTTCATGTTAGATATAAGTAAACTTTAATTGTATGAAGTTAAATGATTATCAAATTTTTCATAATTATTCGGCTGAATTATTGTTGTTTATACGTCGGGTAACTATTGCATGTATTTTTGTTTTATTAACTACTAGTATTTTATTTATTCATTTATATCAGATACAAATAGTTAATTTTAATATATATACTACTCGTTCTAACGAAAATCGTATTAAGATTATCCCTATTCCGCCTAAAAGAGGGATTATTTATGATCGTAATGGAATAGCTTTGGCATTAAATCGAACTATTTACCAGTTAGAAATAACACCAGAAAATACAACTAATTTAAATAAAACGATTCGTGAATTGCAGTTATTATTAAATTTAAGCGATTACGATATAGTACGTTTTGAAAAAGCTAGAAAACATTCTTCTCAATTTGTGTCATTACCTATTAAAATTGGTTTAACAGAAGAACAACAAGCTCGGTTTGCTGTTAATAGGTTTAGATTTTCGGGGGTAGTAATGAAAGGCTATCAACGTCGTTATTATCCTTATGGCTCTGATTTGAGTCATGTTATTGGATATGTTTCTAAGATTAATGAAGAGGAAATAAAAAGATTAAATAAACAAGGTATTTTAGGTAAGTACATTTCTGCTCCCAATATAGGTAAATTGGGAATTGAACGTTATTATGAAAATGTTTTACATGGTACTCCAGGTTACGGAGCTGTGGAAATAAATAATCGTGGAAAAATTATTAGAAAATTGTATAAAAGATCTCCAATTCCAGGAAGAAGTATTGTTTTAACATTAGATTTGAATTTACAACAATACATTGTAAAATTGTTATTAGGTAGTCGATCTTCTGTAATAGTCATTGATCCGAGAAATGGTGGAATAAAGGCTTTGATTTCGAATCCTAGTTATGATCCAAATCTATTTGTTGATGGTATATCTAATACAGAATATAGTATTTTACTGAAAGATAATAATTGTCCTTTACTTAATCGCGCTACTCAAGGGATGTATCCCCCTGCATCTACAGTAAAACCTTATATTTCTGTATCTGCTTTAATTTTAGGCGTGATTAATCAAAATTTTTTATTTTCTGATCCTGGTTGGTGGCAATTACCCGGCTCAGAAAAACGTTTTCGAGATTGGAAAAGATGGGGACATGGAGAACTAAATATTACAAAAGCTCTTGAAGAATCTTCTGATACTTTTTTTTACCAAATAGCTTATAAAATGGGAATAGATAGTTTGTCTGAATGGATGAATAAGTTTGGATATGGTAGATATACTGGTATCGATTTATTTGAAGAATTAACTGGAGTCATGCCGACTAAAGCATGGAAAATCCAACGTTTTAATAAACCATGGTATCAAGGAGATACTATACCGGTAGGTATAGGACAGGGATATTGGACTGCTACTCCTGTACAAATGTCTAAGGCTTTAATTACTTTGATCAATGATGGTAATGTGCTTATTCCTCATTTGCTTGATAGTATTTTATTAGAAAAAGATTATATTTCATATCATCAAACGGAATGTGATCAAGTAGGTGATCCAAAATCGGATGTATGGAAGATTGCTAAAGATGGTATGTTTGGCGCAGCTAATCGTCCAAATGGAACGGTGAGTGGCAGTTTTTCTGATGCTTCATATAAAGCAGCGGCTAAGTCTGGTACAGCTCAGTTATTTAGTTTAAAAAGTAATCAAAACTATGATCCAAACAGAATATCTGAATGTCTTAGAGATCATAAATTGATGACCGCATTTGCTCCATATGAAAATCCTACGATAGCAGTAGTAGTAATTTTAGAAAACGCTAAGGCTGGAATATCAATAGGGACAATTACAAGAAAAATATTTGATTATGCTTTATTGCAATTGAATTAATATTCAATTGGGTTGTTTTATTTATTTTTATCAATTTAATTAGTTATTAAAATATATTCATGAATCAAATTATTCGACAGAATTCATTATGGGACAAGTATCATATTGACTTAACATTATTTCTACTTATTATTTTTTTATTATTATACGGAACTTTTATAATGTGGAGCGCGTGTGGTCAAAATTTTGAAATGATGCGACTAAAAATATTGCAAATTATAGGAGGATTATTGCTTATGGTTTTTTTAGCTCAGATTTCACCTAGAGTTTATGAATCTTGGGCGCCTTATATATATTTTTTATGTCTTATATTATTAATATTAGTTAATATGGTCGGACAAATTAGCAAAGGAGCGCAGCGTTGGTTGGATTTTGGTATAATAAGGTTTCAACCATCAGAAATGGTAAAAATTTCTGTTGTGCTTATGGTGGCATATTATGTTGATAGAGGACGACATCCCCCATCTTTGAAAAATATTGTCATAGCGTTATTATTAATTATGATTCCTACTACACTTATGTTAGTACAACCAGATTTAGGTACAGCAATTTTAACGGTTAGTTCTGGTTTATTTGTATTGTTTTTATCTGGAATTAGCTGGAAATTAATCATATTTACGTTATTGTCAATGGTTTTGTTTACTCCTATATTTTGGTTTTTTTGTATGCACGAATACCAAAGATCTAGAATAACGATATTGTTGCATCCAGAAATTGATCCGTTAGGCGCTGGATATCATATTATTCAATCAAAAATTGCTATTGGTTCGGGTGGTTTGACTGGAAAAGGATGGTTACATGGGACACAATCACAATTGGAATTTTTACCAGAACGTCATACTGATTTTATTTTTTCGGTAATAGGGGAAGAATTAGGATTCTTGGGGATATTAGTATTAATGTTGTTATATTTAGGAGTTATATTTCGTGGATTTATTATCGCGGTTAAAATAAAACATATGTTTGGACGACTAATTATTGGTAGTTTTATGTTAGTACTATTTATGTATATTTTTGTAAATATCAGTATGGTCAGTGGTTTATTACCGGTAGTAGGCATTCCTTTGCCATTAATAAGTTATGGAGGTTCATCTCTATTAGTGTTAATGGCCGGATTTGGTATAGTCATGTCAATAAATGGACATAGAAAAATGATTTCTAAAATTTTGTAATAAGCTAATCTTATAATATAATGGAATCAATAATCAATGTTGTGGTTATATTCAATAATATCAGGTTAAAAATTTTAAAGATTAAAATATACGACAAGGATTTGTTATATATGGAATGTGTGGCGGGTTTTAATATTATTAATGCAACGTTATATTGTGTATGATAATTATATTTTAGGAGTATTACAAAATGATATGACCTATATTTTAACATAAAATGTATTGTATATATAATGTAAAAACATTTTATTAAACAAACTAAATCTATAAATTGAAGATATATGATTTTGATAGAGAGAGTAAAAATTGTAAATATAGTGGGTATATAATATATGGAGTGGTTATTAAATATTGTAAGATATTATTTAGTTTTAGTTAATTATAGTTTATTTAATACAATCAGTTCGTTTATTCAGCAAAAAATAATAGTTTTTTGATATATAAAAACCATTTTTATAAATTTTTTATTTAAAAGTTCATTATTTATATTTAATAAAAAATTATTTTAGCGCATGGTTTTTCGAATTTGTATGATATATGTAACTCCAGAAATTAATAAAAACATTCCAATTAAAATTAACGGAGATGGCCATGATTGGCGATGTATAAATGAATATATTAAACCTGCTATAGTTTCTACTACAATTAGTGGGCCTATTAATGTTGTTGGTAATCTTTGACTAGCTTCATTCCAAAAGAATGTGCCTAACCAAGAGCAACAAAATCCAATTAAAATCATTAATAAAACAAAAAAAACTGGTCTGGGTCCAAAAGGCAATACGAATTCATCTTGAATAAGATCTGAACAACAGATACATACAAAACAGTAAACGAGACATGATAGCGGTAATGTAACTACTCCTTGTGCGTTGGCCCAAGTTATAGGTTTATTGTATGGATGTGTTTTTAACCAACGTGCATTCCTTAATGCGTACCATGCCCAGCACAAAACAGAAATAATTGCTAACATTATTCCGCTGATGTATTGCCATATATTAAATATGAAGAATTCAGATTTTAATTCAGAAACGTTTACACATAATAATCCTATTCCCATTAGAAACAATGATATTAGTAAAGTATGATATGGTAATTTTTGTTTATTATTAGAAATAATATGTGTTGTGATAGTTAACATTAAAGGTAAGGTTCCAATAATGGCTGTTGAGATCGGAGCCCCAATGCGTTGAATAGCACTTGTTAAACATGTGTAATAGACTAGGTGGCCTGCTAAAACTAATTTAATCGCTTCTAGCCAATCCTGCAATAATAATTTACGTAAACGCGCTCTATCGTACCATGATAGTGGTATTGAAATTAATCCAAACGCGATATAACGACCAGATGCTTGTAATATACTGGGATATTCTGGTATTAATAGGGGACCAATAAAGATCAATCCCCACAATAATCCTGAGATTATAGCAAAAGCAATTCCTAGTATCATAATACCTTTGTTATACTAATTAAACATACTGGATACTATTATTTAGTGAAAATCTATTTTGTTAAGTTAAAAGTATATATCGTTGAGTATACACATTTCGATTAAACAGTGTTATATGATTATTTGATTAAAACTTATTTATCATATTAATTTAGCTTACTTATACTATAAGTACTATATAATACGCCCTATAGGATTCGAACCTATAACTTACAGCTTAGAAGGCTGTTACTCTGTCCAATTGAGTTAAGGGCGCGTTAATGTGTTGTATATATATTTTTAAAGATAATAGTGTTTTTGTATTTACCTAATTAAGTTAAATATTTTCTTTTTTAGAAACAGATATCTAAAAGAAGGTATATAATTTTAAAATTAATAGTAATATATTTTTGATAAAATAACATCATTGTATTAATATAAAATTATTGGATATATTATTGAAATGATTGCTAAGGTAATTGATGGTAAATATGTATCTGAAGAAATAAAACAAAAGATAGCTAAGAAAGTATGCCAGAATGTGAATTCTGGAAAGCGTGCACCAGGATTAGCTATGATCTTAATAGGGCATGATCCAGTTTCTGAGATATATGTAGCTAACAAAAAAAAAGCATGTGAACAAGTTGGTTTTATTTCGTTTCTTTATGTTTTACCTGTTACAACAACTGAAAATGAAATTTTTCAATTAATTGAAACTTTAAATAATGACGATCGTGTAGATGGTATTTTAATCCAGTTACCATTACCAAACAAATTAAGAAAAGTAAGTATTTTCGAACATATCGCTCCTGATAAAGACGTAGATGGGTTTCACCCATATAATATCGGTTGTTTGTGTCAACGATCTCCTACTCTGCGTCCTTGTACCTCTCGAGGTATTATTACTTTGTTGGAATGGTATAATATAGATATGTTTGTATTACATGCAGTTGTAGTTGGAGCATCAAATATTGTTGGTCGTCCTATGACGATGGAATTGTTGTTGGCGGGATGTACTGTATCGATTACTCATCGTTTTACTCAGAATTTAAAAGTGTATATTGAACATGCTGATTTATTAATAGTAGCAGTAGGCATGGCGAATTTTATTCCTGGTAGCTGGATAAAACGAGGAGCTATAGTAGTAGATGTTGGTATTAATCGTTTAAGTAATGGAGATATAGTTGGCGATGTTCATTTTTCTAGCGCTTATGAACGAGCTGCGTATATTACGCCTGTTCCAGGTGGAGTGGGTCCTATGACGGTTGCTACGCTTATTCAAAACACTTTGCAAGCCTACTATAATCATCTTTGATAAGAAGATATAGAGATGTTTGTAAGTTTATTCTATTTTAATTATTTTATTGCATGTTTGTATTGTTATAATGCCATTTTGTTATGCCTGTAGGGCCGTCTTCTAATGTTACTCCCATGACAGTTAGTTTGTTTCGTATTTTATCAGATAATTCCCATTGGTTGTTTTTTCGAGCATCTTCACGACGTTTAATTAATTTTTTAATTTTTTTAATATGAAATTTTTTATTATTTTTTGATGCTGTTTCTTTTAAAAAAATTTCTGGATTTTGATACAGTAATCCGATAATGTTTGCTAAATATTTTAAAGTGGTTGCTATTTTTGGGGTGAGAGAATGATGTTTAATTTTTAAATCATTTAATTTATGTGCTATGTCAAATAGTATTGAATATGCTTCTGGCGTATTGAAATCATCATTCATTTTAGAGATAAATTTTGATATAAAGTAGTCTTTATCACTAAGTTTAATTTCGGTATTAGGTTTGGTATCTCTCAAAGCAATATAAAGTCGTTTCAGAGATGCTCGTGCACTTTTAAGACTATTGTCATCATATTTTAATTGGTTACGATAATGGGCAGACATTAAAAAATATCTTATTGTTTCAGGATCATAACGTTTTAAAATGTCACGTATAGTAAAAAAATTATTTGATGATTTCGACATTTTTTCATGGTTTAATAATAGCATACCGGAATGTATCCATATCTTTGCATAAGGTATATTATAAGCACAAACAGATTGGGCCATTTCATTTTCATGATGTGGGAAAATTAAATCAGATCCTCCACCATGAATATCTAATTGATTACCGAAAATAGAATGGTTCATAGCAGAACATTCAATATGCCATCCTGGACGTCCTGCTCCCCATGGAGATGGCCAATAGGGTTCGCCTGGTTTAGATGTTTTCCACAGCACGAAATCTATAAGGGGGTTTTTTATATTTGGTGTCTTTAATATATTGTTGTATATTTCGGGTATTTTTTTTTTTCTAGATAAGATTCCGTAGTTATGCATGGTTTTTACAGAGAACATTATATCCCCATTAGAAGCTACATATGCGTGTTTTTTTTTGATTAGTAGGTGAATAAGTTTAATAATTATATTAATATGATCGGTTACTTTTGGTTCGTAATTTGGACGTAATATATTTAATGTATCGAAATCTAAATGCATTTCTTGAATCATACGATTAGTTAATTGTTTGGTTGTTTCGTTATTTTCATAGGCTCTTTTTATAATTTTGTCATCTATATCTGTAATATTACGAACGTAATTTACTTGATATCCACAGTGACGCAAATAACGGATAATAGTATCAAATGCTAGGAATGTTCTAGCATGACCAAGATGGCATAAGTCATATACAGTAACACCACAAACATATATTTTGATTTTGCCATTAACAAGAGGTATAAGTCTTTCTTTTTTTCTTGTTAAAGTATTAAAAATTTTTAGCATTTTAATTTATTCTATAATGTTAATATATTTAGCATTTATAGTATGCAAATACTTGTGGAAAGGTATTTACTTTTTAAGTAAAATTATTATTAAAATTGTTTATGTTAGCACAATACTATTTGTCATAACTTTCATAATAAAAATATAACATATGTTATTTTAATAAAAAATACATAATTAGTGTTTGTTGTGTAATTGAAATGATTGTGACTGATGATTATATTGTATTATATGATTAATTATATATATGTTTGATATAATGAATCTTCTTTGGTCTATTATATTTTTGATTGTATAATTTTAATACGGAATATTAAAAAATTTATAAGAATCAGTATTCTACTTAGTAAATATGTCAATTTTATTTATTTCAGATATTCACTTGCGTTCAGAATCTCCAGATGTTACTGATGGATTTTTGCATTTTTTAAATTATTTCGCAATACGTGCTCGAGCCCTTTATATTTTAGGAGATTTGTTTGAAATTTGGTTAGGAGATGATGATTGTAAATCATTACATATTAATATTGCTAGAGCTTTAAAAAGATTAAATGAAAATAAAATTTCATGTTATTTTATTCATGGCAATCGTGATTTTTTATTGGGAAAAGAATATGCTAAGGCTTGCGGTATGATATTATTATCTTCAAAACAAGTTCTAAAATTAGAATCAGGAAAAAAAATAGTTATTTTACATGGAGATACTTTGTGTTCTGATGATAATTCGTATAGATTGTTTAGAAAATGTTTTCGCCATATTGTAGTGCAGAAGTTATTTTTGTTATTACCGTTATCTGTACGTTCACATATTTTTAGTATCGTACGTTCATTTTGTGCACGACATAAACAATGTAAATCAAAAAAAAAATTGGGTATTAATTTAAGAATGGCTACAGATATCTTAATTAAGAATCATGCAGATATTATGATTCATGGACATACTCATCAGCCAATGATTTATAAAGTTTTTAGATCTAAAAAAGATATATTAAATATAATGGCGTTAGGGTGTTGGAATAAATATGGTTCAGTGATAGAAATAAATGAAGAGAATGATAATATTGTATTTATGGAATTTCCGATATGCTAAACGATTAGACATTAATTTATATTTTTATTTTATTATGTTATAATATAACGAATAATATCGTTGTTGTGTTTAAAGCAAGATGTATGAATCTATTATATTTCTTATATAAATAAAAAATATAAAATAAGAATTTTTAGTTTAGGTGTTATTTTTTGTGATTATTTAATATATTTTTGGGGTAGTTTTATTTTGGTAAAATAAGTTTTTCCTATGATTATTTTGAAGATTTTTAAGTAGTTTTATTTTTAATTTTTAGAATTTCTGATAAGTATTAATTTTATTCAAATATGGAGTTATTATCATTAGATTTAATTTTCTATAAACTAATGTTTGTTTAAAAAGATTTTAAACTTATATTTTGTTAAATAAAATAATGTTTATATATTATTGAAATTAATGATTGTTGGTGGTTCTAATAATAAGTTATTATTTAAATTATAATGTAAATTGTCGAGTGATATGATAGGCAATTTTTTATTTAGTTAGTCAATATTTTATTTTTAAAAAATATAATCGCGCATTTTATTGTAACAGTTAGTATTGTGTTGAGTTCTCAAGACTATGGAAGTGAATCGGAAAAAATTAATCGTAGTAAAAACTTATAATTTTTGATTCTTGATTGGTAGTAAGTATCGACTTATGTAATAATTCTGGTATTATTGTCACCCATATTTATTTTAATTAAATTGTGATTAATTATATAACTAATTATTTTTCAATTAATAAACTAATTAATTCTTCATAGATTTCAGTAATTTTTCGATTTCCATTGATAGAAAAATATTGTGTTTTTTTAGATTTAGATTCGTTTCGGTAATAATCTAATACTGGTTCAGTATGTTGATAGTAGTTATTTAATCGTTTACGTATAGCTTGTTCACAGTCATCTTTCCGGGTAGTCAAAGATTCACCGGTAATGTCATCTAATCCACAAATTTTAGGTGGATTAAATTGAATATGATATGTTCTGCCAGAATCTATATGTATTCGTCTACCTGTAATACGGTCAATAACTATAGAGTCTGATATAACGAATTCTATAACGTAATTTACAAAAATTTTATACTTTTTCATAAATTCTGCTTGTAAGATTGTTCTAGGAAATCCATCCAATAAAAATCCGTTACAGCAATCATTTTTATTAATGCGTGTGTTAATTAATTGCACTATAAAAGCATCATTTACTAGATTCCCAGTATGCATCGCATTTATTATATTTTTTTGAATATTGTGAGACTGATGCGGACTTTTGGTCAACGATTGACGTAACATCATACCTGTAGAAATATTTGGGATGTTATATTTACTTGAAATGAGATGAGCTTGTGTCCCCTTTCCAGATCCAGGAGGCCCAAGAAATATAATACGTATCAAGTTTAACTCTCGATTAAGGTTATGTAAGGTTATTAAATAATATTTATAATATACTGCATCCTTATTTTCAGATATAAGGAGAGTATTATTTAAATATATATATAAAGGATGTTAATTTTACGTTAATTCCTAAAATGTTCCATGATATCATCATTTAAATATCAATTATCATATTTTATCAATTAGTTATTATAGACTATAAGAGTATATTTTATTACATTTTTTATATTTAATAAAATATATCGTACTATTGTTAGTATAAATAGTAATTAATAATTAATTAAAAAATGAAAGAATATATTTAAATAGCTTGAAATTATTTGTGTATGATCTCGAATCAATTTTTTGTTGATTGCGATTATTTAACAAATAATGCTTGTTTTTAGCAAGATAAATTATATTTGTGATGGGTTTGATTTAATTTTTAATAGTTAAATACGCAACATAACAATTATATAATTATGGTGTCATTATTATAACGATAATTAACTAATTGTAATTAGATAAATTATATGTATACGAATAATTAAATATTAATTTAATGATTAAACTCATTTATGCGTATAAGTAGATAAATAGTATATTTTAACTAGTAAGTATCACTTTTATATTAAATTACTTTAATCTCATTTTCGTCGATTTCAGCATCAAAAAAAGTTTTGATCATTTTAATATATGGATCGTTGGAAAATTCTTGTTTTATTTTTGATATTTTTTCTTTATATAAAATATAAATATGTTCCATTGGTGTTTTTATATCGTAATTATCATCTTTTTTTATATGTAATGTGATCGGTATACCAATATTATTGCTGAGGGATTCCTGTATTATATTGTGCAATTTTATGGAATTTAAATGTTGATAATTAGAACGAACGTGTAGACAAATTTCATTTGAAGAAATTTTTTCTTGCCAAGAATTCATAACTAATTTTTTTGCTGTTTTTGGTAATGCTAATCGATATATTTGTGATGTCCATGAATCGTTTCTTATTGCTTGCTGGAGTATTTCTTTTATGAAGTTAGATATATTTTGATTATTTTTACTACAGTGTTTGTTGTCACCATCATTCTTGTTAGATTCCAAAGAATCTGATAGATCTGTATTGATTTTATTAATATTATTAGAATTATTTTTTATAATGTTTGTATTAATATTGGCAAATCGTTCTAATATTCCTTTTATTGTTGTTTGAGATTTTGAAGTTGAGTTTGACATTTTTTCTATTATGTTTGATTTATTATTTTTTTTATATTGTAATAGTTTTGCACGAGCTTCCAATATTTTAGAAGTAGTATCTATATTATTAGTGTTAGATGTAGGTTTTGGTAATTTTGATTTGATGTTATTGGTATTATTAGATTTTTTTAAATTTAAACATAACATATTTTCTACTTTATTTTGGTTTTCTGGATTTAATAGATTTTTATTTTGATTATCATTTTTTGTATGAATATCATTAGTAATGGTAGATTGTGTATTGTGTGTGTTGAGCATAGGATTATTATTTGAAGGAATAAAATTTGAAGATATATTATTATTATGTTTTTTATTTGTTACATTCTCATCTGGGCGAAAGGCAAATGCACGTAGCATGGTCATTTCTATGCTCATACGATGGTTAGGAGCATAAGGTAATTCTTGGCGACCTAATAGAAATATTTGATAATATAATTGTACATTTTCTGGATTAATATGATTACTTAATTTGTGTATACGTTGGTTTATATGTTGTGTTATGTTATTGTTGTCTTTTTTTATAGAGTTCGATAGAAATTGACCTATGGCTATTTTTTGTAAGATAGTAAGCATCTCACTTAAAAGATTATCCCAATTAATTCCTAAAATTTCATAGTTTTCAATGCGGCACATTACATCATCTATACTTCCGTTTATTAAGCTTTCAATTAAAGATAATGGATGTTCAATATTTAATATACCAAACATATCATCAATGACATTATTGGTTATTTCGTTATTTCCTAATACAATAGCTTGTTCAGCTAAACTAAGTGCGTCACGCATGCTTCCTTTGGATGCGTGAGCTAATGTTTCTAAAGCGGAAGATTCTATTTTTATCTTTTCTGTATTAAAGATATGTGTTAGTTGAGTTATAATGTGAGAGTCACTTAGCGGTTTTAAGCAAAATTGTAGACATCGGGATAATATGGTTGCTGGTAATTTTTGATATTCAGTAGTAATTAAAATAAATTTGACATGTGTAGGTGGTTCTTCTAATGTTTTTAACAAAGCGTTAAAACTATGACGTGATAACATATGTACTTCGTCTATGAGGTATACTTTAAAACGACCTCGCGATGGCATGTATTGTACGTTATTTAAGAATTCTCTGGTATCTTCTACTTTAGTACGTGATGCGGCATCTATTTCGATAAGGTCAATAAAACAGCCTGATTCGATATCTTGGCAATTATTACATTGACCGCACATATTAGAGGTTAATCCTTGTTCGCAATTTAATCCTTTTGCAAACAATCGCGCAATAGTAGTTTTTCCTATGCCTCTTGTACCGGTCAATATATAAGCTTGGTGAATTTTATTTAATGCAAAACTATGTGTAATTGCTTTAATAATATGGTTTTGTCCTACAATATCGGCAAATTTCTTTGGACGCCACTTACGGGCAAGTACTTGATAATTCATAATATATAACTCGTATAATAATATTATAAATAGAAGAATGAAATCTAATTGGTTTAGTAAATATATTTTTAACAATCAGAAAACATTACTAAACTATAAGAATTTATTCCTATTTTTTTTAATAATGATTTACCCCCTAAATTTTCCAAATCTATTATAAATCCAGCATGATTTACTTCTCCTCCTAATCGTCTAATTAACTTTACTACCGCTGCAATTGTTCCGCCTGTCGCTAATAAATCATCTATCACTAAAACTTTATCGCCTGGTGTAATAGAATCAGCATGTATTTCTAGGCATCCACTATCATATTCTAAAATATATGGTTCACTAATAGTTGCGCGCGGTAATTTCCCTGATTTTCGCGCAGGGATAAAACCTAGTTTCAGTATTAAAGCCAATGGAGCGCTAAATAAAAATCCTCTTGCTTCTATGCCCACTACTTTAGTTAATTTATAGTCTTTATAATGATGGGCCAGAAGGGTAATGCTTGTTGAATATGCTTGTGGATTTTTTAATAATTCAGTTATGTCGCGAAATAAAATACCTTGTTTTGGGTAATTAGGTACAAATTTGATATTTTTCTTGATTAATTCTAATTGTTGATCCATAACATGCATCATATTTGATTCCAAAATATAAAAAATAATTTAAATGTAATTTATCTATTTATATAGAAATTGTGTATATATTAAACTTCATAATATTGTAATTATAAGTATTAATTCTATGTCTTATATAAGTTATAATTTTTATTTAAAAAATTCTAATTTTTAAATAATAAAATATATATTTTTACATGATCAGATGATTGGAAATTGCAAATAGTTGTATTTTTGTTAGTAAAATAAATTTATATGATATATGTGGATTTATATTCATTTTATATTTATAGCAAACTTCAAGTGTGTATTTTAAATTATATAGATTTACTAAATAAATATTTTAAGCTGAAATAGAATTGTTACTATATATTTAAATATATAGCTAATCTATTAGTATTTATGATAGTGTATAAATTTAATTAATTAAAAATTAATTTTTTGAATATTTTTGATAAATAATATAATTAATGATTTATATAAATAAATATACTGTTTTAGTTCTTAGTTATTATTTAATCATTTTAATAGTTTTTAATCCTTATAATTTATATTTCTATAATATAAATTATAAGGATTAAAAACTATTAGTTCTTGTAACTTTAATTTATTATATCTTTATTAAATTAATAATTAAAAATTGTATACTTAATATTTTTAATTAAGTAAAACTACAGTAGTATAATGTTTTTTGAAGAAGTAAAAATGTATCATTATTTAATAAATTAAATCTTAATCATTTATTTTTTATTATTTATTTGTTTAGAATAAGAATTAATTTTCTCCTAATAATAGGTATTATAATAAGAATACAACACATCGATATTATCGATTATGATAACAATTGTTCTACGTTTTATTTTAATATCGTTAATGCAATTATATTAAAGTACTGTTGTAGCGGGATACTAATAAAGAAGCAATTTTAATTTTTGCTACGGCTGCTTCCTTCCAGACCTGACCGGTTTTACAAAAGTTATTATGCATAATTTAATAGCATCCCTGTAGAGATTATCAGTGATTATTCTAAATTTTTCAAGAAATAATTATACATTTAAGTTTAATATCATTTAAATATAAGATATTTTTTGTTTGTAAATACTTCAATGTGATATATTTTGAATGATTAAAATTAGTTCATAAGTATTTTGTGAGATAAATTTAATTTTCGTTATTATAGATAGTATCATTTGTGCAAATATTTATAATTTTTAAAAATTTTTTCTAATAAAAATATTTGATTAATTTTATAAATCTTTATTAATTATATTTTCTAATCGATAGTTAATAATGTAGATATTGTATAATTTTTATGCATATCATGTTGATAACTGTTAAGATTGTTGTTTGTTTAAAAATTAATGTAACTTGTTTAATATGTAATTTTAATAAAATACTATATATAGGCAGCAATATGGTTAAGTAGTTACATTGTGGTTCTTGATATTAAAATATTGGTTTTATTAATATAGAATTCTGCTATTTTTAAAAATTTAGTGATTAAGATCAACAGATCTTGTTAGGACTATGGTGATATCCTAATCTTAGGAATAAATATCTTATCTTAATAACTCAAATTCATAGTGTAATTTATGTAAATTCATTAATATAAATCAGTCTATGATGAGTAGTATATGTTTCATTTATTTTATATGTTTTTTATGAAGATATTTTATATTTCATGCTAATGACGTGTTAGGTGTAGTTTCATAATTAAATGGGGCATTTTGTAGTGCTAATATCAAAACTTCATCTATTTGCTTTACTGGATGAATATCTAAGTTGTTTACTACAATGGCAGGCATATCTTCCAGGTCTCGCTTATTTTCATACGGTATTAATACTGTTTTAATACCTCCTCGATGCGCTGCTAGTAATTTTTCTTTTAAACCTCCGATAGGCAATACTTGTCCTCTTAAAGTTATTTCTCCTGTCATAGCTACGCTAGATTTAACGGAATTTCCTGTTAAACAAGAAACTAAAGCAGTACACATAGCAATTCCTGCGCTTGGTCCATCTTTTGGAGTGGCTCCTTCAGGAACATGTACATGAATATCTTTTTTATTATAAAAATCAGTGTTAATTCCTAGTTTATCTGCACGTGACCGTACTACAGTTAATGCAGCTTGAATAGATTCTTGCATAACTTCACCTAATGAACCGGTGTAAGTTAATTTTCCTTTTCCAGGAACACAAGCAGTTTCAATCGTTAACAGATCGCCCCCTACTTCAGTCCAAGCCAGCCCAGTTACCTGTCCAACACGGTTTTCGAGGTCTGCACGGGTGCAATCATAACGTTGTACACCAAGGAAATTTTTTAAATTGTTTTTGTCAATGGTTATATATTTAATTTTTTTATTCATTAACAGTATTTTAACTGTTTTTCTGCATAATTTTGAAATTTCACGTTCTAAATTACGTACTCCAGCTTCACGTGTATAATGTCGAATAATTCCTATCAAAGCGTCGTCTTTAATAGTTAATTCTTCTGGTTTTAAAGCATTGCGTTCTATTTGTTTAGTCAGTAAGTGTTGTCGTGCTATATTTAATTTCTCATCTTCAGTGTAACCAGATAAGCGTATTACTTCCATTCTATCTAATAAAGGACTTGGAATATTCATTGAATTGGAAGTAGCGACAAACATAACGTCAGATAAATCGTAATCAATTTCTAAGTAATGATCATTGAAAGCAGTATTTTGTTCGGGATCTAACACCTCGAGTAAAGCAGCAGCCGGATCTCCGCGCATATCTAAAGACATTTTATCTATTTCATCTAAAAGAAATAACGGATTTTTTACGCCAACTTTAGACATTTTTTGTATAAGTTTACCAGGCATAGATCCAATGTAAGTACGACGGTGGCCTCTAATTTCAGCTTCGTCACGCATACCACCTAAAGCCATACGTATATATTTACGTCCAGTGGCTTTAGCAATAGACTGTCCAAGTGAAGTTTTTCCTACTCCAGGTGGTCCTACTAAACATAAAATAGGCCCTTTGATTTTATTTATTCTATTTTGTACTGCTAAATATTCTAAAATACGATCCTTAACGCGCTCTAATCCATAATGATCTTTATCTAGACTTTCTTGAGCTTTAAGTATATCTTTTTTCATTTTACTTCTTGCATGCCATGGCACTGATAATATCCAATCAATATATCCACGCACTACAGCAGCTTCAGCTGACATAGGAGACATCAATTTTAATTTTTGCCACTCTGATTCTACTTTATCTCGTGCTTCTTTAGGCATTTTAGCTGTTTCTATTTTACGTTTGAGAGTTTCATTTTCATCAATGATATCGTCTAGTTCTCCTAGTTCTTTTTGAATAGCTTTCATTTGTTCATTTAAGTAATACTCACGTTGACTTTTTTCCATTTGTTTTTTTACACGATTTCGAATACGTTTTTCAACTTGCAACAATTCAATTTCTGATTCCATCATTGCTATTAAATATTCTAGTCGTTCTGTAATATCTGACATTTCTAATATTGATTGTTTATTATTTAATTTTAGTGGCATATGAGCAGCAATAGTATCGGCAAGACGATCTGCATTATTAATATTATTTAACGACACTAAAACTTCAGGTGGTATTTTTTTGTTAAGTTTAAGATATCCTTCGAATTGATTAATAACAGCACGCATTAGTATTTCTTGTTCACGTTCATCTAATGTTTTAGGTTTTAAAGAGCTAACATCAGCCTTAAAATGGTTTCCGGTATCAGTTAACTCAATGATACGAGCTCGTGTCAATCCTTCAACTAACACTTTAACTGTTCCATCTGGTAGTTTTAGCATCTGTAATATTATGGATATTGTTCCAACTGAAAATAGATCATTGATACTTGGTTCATCAGTTGATGCTTCTTTTTGAGCTACCAACATAATTTTTTTATCATCATTCATAGCAGATTCAAGGCATCGAATTGATTTATCCCGGCCAACAAACAACGGGATTACCATATGTGGATATACTACTACATCGCGCAGAGGTAATACAGGTATTTCAATGCTCTCAGGTTGCTCAGTATTCATAGAGCTATCTCTCTTGGTTAAATCTTTCCAGATTATAACATTTTAAATATTTAGTTGTATTATCTTTATTAACTAGACATTTAAAGGATATGGGGACAAAATCAATTATATTCAATATTGAGCATTATGAAAAGAAAAATAAATAATTATTTATTGATAAATTGGTATATTATTTAATGTTTATTAAAAATTCAGTGATTTTAAAATTCTATTTTTTAAAATTAAGTTTTTGATTTTAAATCATTTTTTTATTTAAAAATATTCAGTATTTTTAATATTTAAATGGAATTATTAATTATTTTAAATTTTAAATATAATTGTTTATTTTATCGAAGGTATAGTAATATAGTAAGTAATTATCATATTTGCTATTTTAGATTGATTATTAAATTAATTAAATGGTCTAAAAATATATTAATAATATTTTGATTTAAGTTATTAATTATTTTAAATAAGTAATTTTTATTTAATTTTAGAATATACAAGTAAAATTAAAAATATTGTTTATTTTAAGATGAATATTATTTTTAAAAAAATTAATATTACTAATAGTATAGTTTTAAATTTAATTTTAATCACTATATATTAGATCGAAATACTGATTTTTTGAAAGTGATTTACATTTATTTTGAGTAAATATTTTTTATAATATTTATTCCTAACGATTTTAGATGTAACATATTTTATATGTATAAATATGTATACTATATAAACGTATCGTTATAAAGGATTAACAACTACAGGAAGTAAATATCTTTAGTGTGTTAGTCATGTATTACTTAATTCTTTTGATCATTTTTATCAATAAAAAGATAGATATTTTGATGGCATAAATGGTTATGTTATAACTCATTGTGATTAGATCAATACTGATAGTATTATTCATCTTTATGTGGTATTATAACATGTTTAGTTGTAATCAAATATAAAACTATATTCTGTTTCAGAAGAGTTATGGTGTTTAATTTAAAAAGACTTTACTTAGATATCTTATTTAAAATAAGATGTGGTAATCGTTCATTAAATTGACGTAGTGTTATTTTTTGTTTGTATTTATACTTTTGATTAAATGGTATAATTGAGGTTAACTTTAAATTTTTTTACTATTTAACTCTATGAACTAATTATTTACAACTTATTATTTATTTTTAAGTTTAAACTATCATCAAATGTATGTAAGTACAATATAAATTATATAAAAAAGCGTAATTTATTGTTGTTTGTGTACAACTACTAGACAGCTCAGTATAAAAAGTTGATACATATCACCTAATAATAGGATCTATTCAAAAAAATAATAAAAATGTATATTTAATCATTTATTTTAAGATCCTGCTATCTTCATGGACGATATTAAAACAGACCCAGAATGAATGTGCCCTCTTGTTTCAGTATCACATCCAATAGCAACAATGTTACAAAACATTTCTTTTAAGTTTCCAGCGATAGTAATTTCATTTACTGGATATTGAATACTTCCGTTTTCTACCCAAAATCCAGATACTCCTCGTGAATAATTTCCGGTAATGATATTAATTCCTTGCCCCATTATACTAGTGACAATTAACCCACGATGCATGTGTTTTATTAATTCTATAAAACTTAAATTTTTATAACTAATATACCAATTATAAATACCATCAGCATGCCCAGTGGTTTTCAGTCCTATTTTACGAGCAGAATAACTATTTAAAATCCAACTATTTAACACCCCATTTTCTACGATAGTGCGATCTAATGTCTGTACTCCTTCGCTATCAAACGGAGCAGAACCTAATCCTTTTAGGATATGTGGATATTCTTTAATCGATATCCAAGAAGGAAAAATTTCTTTTTGCAAATAATTTAATAAAAAAGTAGATTTTTGGTATACATTATTTCCGCAAATAGCCTCTGCTAAATGGTGGAATAGACTCGTGGCTATTTCAGCAGAAAACAATACTGGAGATTCTGTTGTTTTAATTTTTTTTGAATTTAAATGATCTAATGCTCGTTGAGCACATTCTTGTCCAACCCATTCTGCTGAACGTAAATCATTAAATGAACGGCTTAATGTGTATGCGTAATTTTGTTCCATAATACCATTGCTTGAAGCAATCACACTACAACATAAAGAATGTTGGCTGCTGGCATAACTTTGTAACATACCATGACTATTTCCAAATACTTTAGTAGTAAAATAGCTGTTAAATTTTCCTCCTTCAGTGGAAATAATCCGTTTATCGTAGTTTAATGCCGTTTGTTCTGCTGTAGATGCTAAATCTGCTCCTAATTTAGTATCTAAATTAATGGGATGAAATAGGTCTAGATTCATGGAATTGAATGCTAATAATTCTTTGTCAGCAATACCAGAATATGGATCTGGGGAGGTGTGGCATGCAATATTTGCTGCAGCTTCAATAGCACGGATTATTGCTTTTTCATGTAAATCACTTGAAAGAGCAGTTCCTTTTCGTTGTTGACGAAATATAGTTATATCTAAGATGTTATGACTATTAAATTCTACATTCTCAAGTTTTGCATAACGAGTGCTAACAGTAATTCCTGTGGTTTTAATGATTGATATTTCTACTTCATTTGAATATGTATGTGCTACATTTAAAGCTTGATCTACTATATTTTCTAGAAAGTTACGTTGTTGTATCATATCATTTATCACATCCATATCATTCCCCTGTAGAAATAGTTCTTCATTAAAATAATTTACGGAATATAGACTATATAACAAATATAAAGTGCTGATATAATTTTACATTATTATTTTATATAAAAACAAAAAATTTTTAATTGATTATGGATGTTTATTAAAAATTACATGAATATATTATTTGTTACAACTAGACACATAAGCAAACTTAATCACATCAAAAATAATATTTTATGTCTGATAGATTTACATTATAGATTATAAATAAAATACATATTTTATATCACAATTTATATATAAAGTAATTATATCTGATAATACATAATTATTTTCGTTAATTATTACTAGTCATTAAGTAATATACATATATAAATTAACTAGTTGGTTCCTCCAACAGTAATCTTATTCAATTTTATTGTCGGTTGACCTACTCCAACTGGTATACTTTGTCCGTTTTTTATGCATGTCCCTACTCCTTTATCTAAGGATAAATCATTTCCAACCATAGAAATATTTTTCATTATTTCTATTCCTGATCCTATTAAGGTAACTCCTTTTATAGATTTTGTTATATGGCCTTTTTCAATTAAAAAAGCTTCAGATGCAGAAAATACAAATTTTCCTGATGTAATATCTACTTGTCCACCATCAAAATTAGAGGCATATATTCCGTAATCTACACTGTTAATAATTTCTTCAGGCGTTGATTGCCCTGCTAGCATATAAGTATTAGTCATTCGAGGCATAGGTAAGGTAGCATAAGATTCACGTCTACCGTTTCCTGTTGGATTGCATCCCATTAGTTTAGCATTTAATTTGTCTTGCATATATCCTACCAGGATACCATTTTTAATTAAAACATTATATTGGCCAGGAACTCCTTCATCATCAATAGTTAATGATCCGCGTAACTCTTTCAGAGTTGCATCATCTACTATCGTACATAATTCAGATGCTACTACGTTCCCGATTTTGTTAGAAAATACAGAGCTACCTCGTCTATTAAAATCTCCTTCTAGGCCATGTCCTACTGCTTCATGTAATAAAATACCGGGCCATCCTGATCCTAAAACTACTGTCATAACTCCTGCTGGAGCTTCTATAGATTCAAGATTAATTAGCCCCATTCGGACGGCGTCTTTTGTCCAATGGTCAGCTTTCGTTTCTCCCTCTATAATAGAGTTAAAAAAATCGTATCCAAATCTTCCACCACCACCACTTATTCCTTGTTCTCGTTTTCCATTTTGTTCTACTTGTACTAATATAGACAAACGTACTAGTGGCCGAATATCAGCGGCTAAGGTACCATCTGTAGCTGTTACTAAAATTTGTTCGTAAACACCTGATAAGTTAGCATTAACTTGTTGTACTCTAGAATCAGTAGTTCGCGCTATTTTATCTATTCTCATTAATAATTCGATTTTTTCTTCTTTAGATATACTAGACAATGGGCTTATATAGGAATACATGGGTGGGTAAGGATATTGATGAGTAGAACGAATATATCTATCCTTATTAGGAGCAACAATAACGGTGTTATTATGATGACGTTCATTGGTAATACTGGTAGCAGCTTTCATGCTACATATTAATGCGTCTAAATTTAATTGATCGGTGTAAGAAAACCCTGTTTGTTCCCCTGCAATTACTCGTATGCCAGCGCCTTGATTTATGGCATAAGATCCAGATTTTATAATACTATCTTCGAGAATCCATGTTTCATGAAGACACGACTGAAAATAAAGATCTGCGTAGTCTACTTGAAACTTTTCTGTCATATTTAATAAATATGAAAGATCATTATGTTGTAGTTTATTGGGTATGAGCAATTGTTCGCTAACAAGATCTAAATTCATGTCATTCCTGTGTGTATAGTCAGATTAATATTTTATATAACCACAATTTATTTATGTGTTAAAATTTAATGTTATTTTAGTTTTTAGCATTAATTTTTTATTAAACATGAACTTTAAGTTTAAAGTTTTTCAATTTAAGTTTATATATTCAACTGCAATGTTTAAATATGCCAGTTCTATATTAGATTGAATATTGCATGTCATTACAATAGATAAGCTCCATTACTAGTATACCGTATTTTTGACAGATTAAACAATATTTTCAAAAATATTATTGTTTGTTATGATTAAATATACGCATGCGTATATTTAATAATTTTAATTAATGTTTTTAAGCCATTAATATTTGTAACTTTATAAGTTAATTTAAAATTTATATTGATTAATTTCAAAGATTGTTTATTTATGACAAAGATTTGGTATTTAGTTATTCTTAATAGTAATTAAGATAAGTATTTCAAGCAGTATTATTATTTATTAGCAATTAATTTATAAAATTTAAGTAATTAAAGTCTATTTTTACTAAAAAGTATATAATTAATTCGATAATTTTATTAGTTTTTAGAAATTATTAGTGATGTATTAATTCTGATAAATTTTGCGCATCAAAAGAACTAAAAATGGCCATGATCCGCCATCTAATAAGCAATTCCAAAATATTTCTGGTGTACTAAATACTTTAGTCATTAAGAGTTTTGCTAGAACTATAATACTTTGATTAACAAACGAAAGAAATGTAATGATAAAAGATTGTTGCCAAATAGATGTATATATAAAAAAGTAAATATTTCGTGTTGCTAAATACGCAAGTATGCTTAAAGACAAAGAATGAATCCCTAAAGTAGATCCCAGGACGATATCTGTGATTAATCCTAAAATAAATCCGGTACCTATGTTTACTTGATTTGGGAGTATTATGATCCAATGAATTAACAATATCATTATCCAAGATGGTTGCATCCACCATATTTGTGGGAAAAAAGGAATAATTTGTAACGTAATTGCAACCATAAAGGAACTATATACCATCCATAGTTTATAAACATAAAATTTATGCATTTTTATGCATTACTTTTATTTTAAAGTTTTTAGATTCAATGTTATTACTACTCCCAAATTAATATTGCATAACGTAAGCATTGTAATTTAACTGTTGGGTGCGCTCGAATGATAGTAAAATCTTGCTCTGACTTTATTGTTATATTGGATACTGTTGCTACTGGATATCCTTCTGGAAAACGACCATCTAATCCAGATGTTACCAATGTATCTCCGATGCAAACGTCAAGATTTCCTGGATATTCTGCACGTAAATCTGTGTTATATCCACAACCCATCAGAATAAAGCGTATATTGTTTCGTTTTATTTGTACAGGTAAAGCGTGTGCAGGATTGCAAATTAACATAACGCGGCTACTAAATGTATTAGTAGAAACTACTTGTCCTATTATTCCCGTATCAGTGATAACTGGTTGTCCTACATACACATCATTATTCGTCCCTTGATTTATAAGAACTTGATTATCGTATGGATCTGTGTTAACGAAAAGAATTTTGGTAATTATTTTTCGTTTATTATAACATAGAGGAGAGTGAAGCAACTTACGTAATTTTTTATTTTCTTGTTTGTATTGATCTATTAATAACAATTCACTGTTTTTTAAGAATAATTCCTGACGTAATGTATGATTTTCTAATATTAATTTATTAGATTCTTCTAATATTTTTGAAACATAATCAAATATATAGCGTGGTTTATCGCATAAGATATAAAATAAATAAATAGAATTTTCTATGTAGTTTTTAAATTGAAGGAACATATTTAATTTTCCATCAGCAATAATTATGGTAATAGATATGGTGATTGCTAAAAATAAACGTAACTCCAAATAAGGAAATTTATTATTTACAGCCCTATACATAAGATTAATACCTTTGCTTTAACGATATGTATTAAATACATTACAAAATAAATATCATGTGCATTTATGTGATTTAATCAACCGTAAAATATATAATTCTTTCATAGCGCTTAAAATTATTCCTCGCTAAATAAATCTCTACCGTGTACATCGATCATATCAAGAGCCTTACCGCCACCTCGTGCAACACAAGTAAGTGGATCTTCTGCTATTACTACAGGAATACTGGTTTCTTTTATTAATAAACGATCGATGTTTTTTAATAATGCTCCTCCGCCAGTTAATACCATACCGTATTCAGAAATATCGGATGCTAATTCTGGTGGACATTGTTCTAACGCCGCCATAACTGCACTAACAATGCCAGTTAATGGTTCTTGTAGCGCTTCTAAAATTTCATTGTTATTTAATACAAAACTCCGTGGTATACCTTCTGCTAAATTTCGTCCACGTACTTTTATTTCACGTAGTTCATCGTCTAAATATGCAGAACCTATAGTATGTTTTATTCTTTCTGAGGTTACTTCTCCAATCAAGGAACCGTAATGGCGTCGTACATAACTAATAATTGCTTCATCAAATCGGTCCCCTCCAATCCTAACGGACGATGAATATACTACTCCGTTAAGTGAAATTACTGCGACTTCGGTAGTACCTCCTCCAATATCTACTACCATTGATCCAGTAGCTTCTGATACCGGTAACCCTGCTCCAATAGCTGCAGCCATAGGTTCTTCTATTAAAAAAACTTCACGCGCTCCTGCTCCTTGTGCAGATTCACGTATAGCCCTACGTTCAACTTGTGTAGCACCGACTGGGACACACACCAATACTCTAGGACTAGGCTTCATGAAACTATTACTGTGTACCTGTTTAATAAAATGTTGTAACATTTTTTCGGTAATAAAAAAGTCAGCTATCACTCCATCTTTCATAGGACGAATGGCTGCAATATTTCCTGGGGTTCGTCCTAGCATCTGTTTAGCTGCATATCCAACAGCGGCTACACTTTTAGGCATGCCTCCACGATCCTGTCTAATGGCAACAACAGAGGGTTCATTTAAAACAATACCTTGGCCTTTTAAATAGATAAGAGTATTAGCAGTACCGAGATCAATAGATAGATCACTAGAAAATATACCACGGAATTTTTTAAACATAATAATCACAAATAATGTTATTAAGTTTTTTTAAATTGTCCATTTGTAAAAGGTCTCCTGAAGAATGGTGCAATTAAAATGGCCATATAGTACTGTACCGATAAATGTATTTATTGGTTCTTATACTCAGGGTGTTACATATTATTCAATTTTTATTTTTTAAATGTTATAGTAAAATATCAGTTATATTGAAATGCGCCATATTGTATATGATGCAAGCGTACTACATAATAAATATAATTATATATGTATTGTAAATTATGCTGCATAATATTTACAATAGTGTATTAATATTATTTTTATGTATATTCACTGTAATTAGGATAGGATAACAATTATATGTATATATTGAAAATATTATGGCTTAAGATTATAATTAGTGGGGTTTGAAAGAATGAGGTGTCTTCATGTCATATAATTATATGGTAAACATCATTGTAATTTAATAAAAAGTTAAAAACTGATGATTTGATAATGTGTTTGTTAGTGTTATCAGTATCTTAGTTGTAACACAGCAGATTAAAAATTGTTTGATTATATAAATAATAATTGTTTATATACTAATATTTTATGGATAATTGAAAAATAATTTCATATCGTATGAATAAACGTTAATTGCAAGTGTCATACAATATAATTAGTTATATTAGTTATAATAGCATATTTATATTTAGTGAGGATACGTGAGTGTAATGGTAAGTAAATTTCGTATTTTGTTAATAAACGGACCCAATTTAAATTTATTAGGTACACGTGAACCGCGTATATATGGAGATGAAACCTTATCTGATATTATAGTAAGCTTGTATAAAACATCTGATTCTTTAGGTATGAATATGGATCATTTTCAATCCAATGCAGAACATGAATTGATTAATTATGTACATAAAAGTTATCAGAACGTGGATTTTATAATAATCAATCCCGCAGCTTTTACTCATACTAGCATAGCCTTACGAGATGCATTTTTATCTATAAACATTGCTTTTATAGAGATTCATCTTTCTAATATATATACAAGAGAAAAATTTCGACATAGTTCATATTTATCTGATATTGCTCTTGGGGTCATTTGTGGGTTTGGAGTAGATGGATATCATTTTGCTTTACATATGGCGTATAAATATTTATCTAAGAATATTAATAAATAATATATCAACATAGGTTTGCTATGGATATTCGTAAAATTAAAAAATTAATCGCGTTGATTGAATCATCTAATGTTTCCAAATTAGAGATTTGTGAAGGAAATAAAATAGTACGTATTACTCGCTCTGTTTCCAGCAGATCATCTTCTTCAACGTGTTTGCCTATTGCAAAGAATTCGGAAAAACCAGTATGTACTTCAAATATAGAAACGCACTATAAAGATATTAAATTAATAGACAGTGGACATGTTATACGTTCTCCAATGGTAGGTATTTTTTATATTACTCCTAGTTCAGATTCTAATCCATTTATATCAATAGGACAGACAGTTGAGGTTGGAGATACTGTATGTATTATTGAAGCCATGAAAGTTATGAATCAAATTCAATCAGATAAATCAGGTATTGTAAAAGCTATTTTACTTGATAATGGTCAACCAGTTGAATTTAATGAACCGTTACTTATCATCGAATAATGAGAATAGAATGTTAGAGAAAATTGTCATTGCAAATCGAGGAGAAATAGCACTGCGTATTTTGCGTGCGTGTAAAGAATTAGGAATAAAGACAGTGGCTGTATATTCAACTATAGATCGTGATTTAAAACATGTGCTTTTAGCAGATGAAACTATTTGTATAGGCCCTCCGCCTGCAATTCATAGTTATTTAAATATTCCAGCTATTATTTCAGCCGCAGAAATTACTGGATCATCAGGAATTCATCCTGGTTATGGATTTTTGTCAGAAGATGCTAATTTCGCAGAACAAGTAGAGCGTTCTGGTTTTGTTTTTATTGGACCATGTTCAGAAACTATTCGTTTAATGGGCAATAAAATATCTGCTATAGATATTATGAAAAAATCAGGAATAATGACTGTTCCGGGTTGGAATTATGAACTTAATAAGAATATAAATGATAACGTTTCTAATTTTTCATATCAGAATTTACATATTAATTATCCAATTATTATAAAATCTGCTCATGGAGGAGGAGGTCGTGGCATGTGTGTAGTTAGAAAGGAATCAGATTTACAAGATGCTATACGTATGATGCGATCGGAATCAAAAAATATCTTTAATAATGATACTATTTATTTAGAGCAATATTTGGAAAATCCAAGACATATAGAGATACAGATTTTGTCTGATGGCAAAGGAAATATAATTTATTTGACAGAACGTGATTGTTCTATACAAAGGAGACGCCAAAAAATAGTAGAGGAAACTCCTGCATTAGGAATTAGTTCCAAGATGCGACAATATATAGGAGAGAGTTGCGTTCAGGTTTGTTACAATATTGGATATCGGGGAGTAGGTACATTTGAATTTTTATATGAAAATGATGAATTTTTTTTTATAGAAATGAATACTCGTATTCAAGTTGAACATCCAATTACAGAAATGGTTACCGGAATAGATCTAATTAAAGAGCAATTGAAAATTGCTTCTGGGTATACCTTAGATATTAAACAACATACCGTTAAATCCGTAGGACATGCTATAGAATGTCGTATAAATGCTGAAGATTCTCATAGTTTTATACCTAGTTCAGGACGTATTACTAGGTTTCATGCTCCTGGAGGATTGGGTGTACGTTGGGAATCTCATATTTATTCTGGATACTCAGTGCCGTCTTATTATGATTCAATGATAGGAAAATTAATTTGTTTCGGAGAAACACGAGATATAGCCGTTGCTCGTATGAAAAATGCATTATCAGAATTAATTATTGATGGCATTAATACTAATATTGAATTGCAACTGAAGATTGTGACTGACGAAGTATTTCAAAAAGGTAATAATATAAACGTTAATTATTTAGAAAATAAATTAAATGTATAGATGTAAGATAAGTGATATAAATCTCATATAAGTGAATATTGGTTTTAATTGTAAATAAGGGAAGATGTACATTAAGTCTTTAAATACAGAGGATAATATGGTTAAATAGATAAGTGAAATATTAATAAAAAGATTATGAATTGGGTTATATTGGTTTTGTATTTTTATGTATTTTTATTACGTTTGGTAGGAATGCTAGGCTTTTTATAATCCAGTTTGCTGTACTTTGGGATTTTTTTGTTGTTTCTTTTCCGCTACATACTAAAACGTTAGTCCCAATACCTGCTGATTGCCCCGCTAACATATCATTTTCAGTATCTCCTACCATATAAGAATTAGTCATATTGATATTGAACCGTTGTTTTGCATCTAATAACATGCCTGGGTTAGGCTTGCGACATAAACAGGTTCGTTGAAATTTTTTCACTATTCCTTTCGAATGATGTGGGCAAAAATAAATAGCATCTATATGTACATGATGTAATCTCAAATAAAAAATCATCCATTTTGTTAATAACAGAAAGTCGTCTTTAGTAAATAAACCTCGTGCTATTCCGGATTGGTTGGTAACTATAATTAAAAAAAAATTCATTTTTTTTAAAATTACCATTGCATCTATAACGTTTTCAATGAAAAAAAAATTATTAATATTATATACATAACTCTTATCTACATTAATTGTACCATCTCGGTCCATAAATATAGCATTATTCATATTTGTGCTTTATATATATTGTGTAGCTATAAATGTGTATTTAATAAATATCGTTAAAAAATTTATATTATTCTAATTCTAACGTATAATCATATATTCTACTTTAGATTAGTGGGCAATATGGTGTATAAACATTTTACTTTTATTACAAGTATATTGTTATATATATCCTATAAAATAATATAATTTTGTAACCAAATGCCATAGTATATATAAATATATTAATTTTTTATTATTTGTTGTGTTGTTATCAATAATGATAATGAAATCTTTCATATTAGGCAATGATAATGCGTACCAGTCAATATTTGTTAGCTACTCTTAAAGAAGCGCCTAAAAGTTGTAAATCAATTAGTCATAAATTAATGTTGCGAGCTGGATTAATTCGTCAGGTGTCATCTGGTCTTTATACTTGGTTGCCAACTGGACTACGTGTATTACGAAGAATAGAAAATATTATTCGAGAAGAAATGAGTAAAATTGGCGCTATTGAAATATCTATGCCGATAATTCAACCTTCAAAATTATGGAAAAAAAGTGGTCGTTGGATAGAGTATGGCACAGAATTATTACGTTTTAAAAATCGTAATAATCGAGAATTTGTATTAGGTCCAACTCATGAGGAAATGATTGCCGAAATTATTTGTAAAGAAATAATGTTTTATAAACAATTTCCATTAAATCTATATCAAATTCACACTAAATATCGAGATGAAGCACGCCCTAGAGCTGGAATAATACGTGCTAGAGAATTTATTATGAAAGATGGATATTCTTTTCATGCAAGTCAAGAATCTCTTCAAAATACGTATAATAACATGTACCAAATATATCATACTATTTTTAATCGAATTGGATTAAACTTTTGTGTTGTTCAGGCTGAACCTGGAAGGATCGGAGGAATATTATCTCATGAGTTTCAGGCATATTCTGAAAATGGTGAAGACAATATAGCAGTACCCATAATACTTAACAATTCAGGTAGTTTTAAGCTAAACAATAACGCTTCTCCTATTAAAATACAAGCAAAAATAGCTATAGAAACTATGCGATTAATAGAAGCCCCTCATGTCAGATCCGTAGAAGAATTAATCAATCAGTTTAATTTGTCTATACGTCAGGTTGTGAAAACGATAATTGTACGTGTTAAGAATAAATATATAAATAATTCTTGTTCTTTATTAGGATTAATAATTCGAGCGGATCATCATATTAGTTATAAAAAAGTTGCGATGATTCCAGAAATATCGATTCCTTTATCTTATGCAAATCCAAAAGATATTTATGTACTTACTGGGGCGTATCCCAATTTGTTGGGATCGATTAATTTATCTATACCATATATTGTAGATTACAATGTAGCTATAATGAGTGATTTTGTCGCTGGATCTGATGTAAGCGGTAAATATTTTTTTGGAGTTAATTGGAATCGTGACATACCTCTTCCAAAAGTAGCAGATTTACATTCAGTATCATGTAATAACTTATATGTTAATGATGATAACATGTTGTTAATTCATAACTGTGTTGAGATAGGACATATTTTCCAATTAGGACAAAAATACTCAAAATTAGGTCTTAATTATATAAAAAAAAATAATAAACATAATTTAATAGCAGAAATGGGTTGTTATGGGATAGGGATTACTCGTATTATTGCTGTGATTATCGAACAAAATCATGATAAAAACGGAATTTTATGGCCGGACATTATAGCTCCATTCAGATTAGCTATTATACCAATTGATATGTACCGTTCTGTTAATGTAAGAAATATTACAGAAAAAATTTATAAGCAACTTTTATTTGCTATAGGGGTGGATATATTAGTTGATGATCGAAAAGAATATCCAGGAACAATGTTTGCTGACATAGATTTGATTGGAATACCACATGTCATTATTGTTAGTGATCGTTGTTTAGCTAATCAGGAAGTAGAATATAAATATCGTAAAAAAAATGAGATTAAAAAAATTAAACTTGAAACATTAATACAATATTTGGTTAAAAAGATTGTTTACTCATGAGTTTTTTATGAAGTCTTAATAAGAAAGTAGTAATTATATTAAAATTAAATTTTAATCAATATTACAGAACTATATATGTATGGTAGTAGTAATTTAGGTTATATCGGATAATTTATGTTTTTTAAAAAATAAATAAGTTTTTGGTATTTTGTACTGAGGATCTATTATTTTTATTATCATGGACAATAATTCATCTTATTTAAGATGGTAATTAATACTGTTTCTAAAAATTTTATAAGAGACAATGTCTTTTTGTAACCAAGATATTTTCCATGATACATTGTTTTTGTTTGTAATCTTTCCGTTTTTGGTAATGAATACCCCTATGGCAGTAATCAAGGTTTTATTATAAAACAGCAAAGGAATACGACTTCTTAACCATGGAGGTACTTTTAATTCTTGCCAAATTTTTTTTAAACACCGACCACGATTTCTACCTATGATATGTAATAATCCGTCTATGTGCCCAAAAATAATTGATATTTCTTCATCAGATTTTGGGGCTTGAACAAAACAATGTGTTAATATTCTTTTGGATTTTTCAAGGGTGTTAGAAGTATTTAGTTGAAAATTTATGTTTAAGTTAGGATCTAATACGTCTTGAGATAAAGATTTATTACTTTCTAATGGTTGATATATTAACATGCCTAAGTTATGTGGTAATAGTATTGTGTTATGTATTATGTTCCAAGATAACTTAATTTTATTTAAAGAAGACTTCATACTTATTGGTAAAATATATAATTTTTCCCTAAAACGACGACATAAGCATGTATTTAATTGTAATATTGGAGTAGCATCTCTTCGGCTTAATATTACTTCTTTCCAGATGCGATTTATAAGTTGATAAGAAGGCATGCTTATAGAAAAACTAGCTAACCAGTGACGTAGTAAGGCTTGTCTTTTTGGTATACTGCATTGGAATAATGCTCTAAATAATAAAGAACCATCTGATATGTCAATTAGTTTCTGCAAAAATTCTGACAAAAATTCATTTAATAAATTTTCTTGATCTCTGCATAACTGTGCAGTACGAGCAACAACTTGATTAAAACGAGGCCAACGTTGATATAGTGATGGTAAAATTTTTATACGTAAAAAATTACGGTCAAAACGCATATTGGTATTAGTATCGTCTTCAATCCAAGTAAGGTTCTTTTTATGAGCATATATTTCTAATTGTTCACGAGAACAACCTAATAAAGGCCTTAATAATTTATGTTTGTTAGCATAAAAAGCATTTTTGGCTATTCCACTTAATCCAGCTGGACCACTTCCTCTTTTTAATGCAAGGAATAAACTTTCTACTTGATCATTCATGTGATGTGCAGTTAACAGTGTTTCTTCTGAATTTAAATGATTATATAGATTTTTATAACGAAGATCTCGCGCTAATGCTTCTATATTTCGTTGTTTATTTTCCGAATTATAACAATTAATATAAATTATAGAAAAAGGTATATTTCTTCTTTTACATTGTTCAGAACAATGATTGGCCCAATTATTAGCAGAGTTACTAATACCATGATGCACATAAATAGCTCTCAAAGTTAATGGAGACAATGTTGAGTTATTAGCACTGTTTTTTAATATTGTTAAAATATCTAGAAGTACTGTTGAGTCTAGACCTCCACTGTAGGATAATAATAATTTTTTATGTCCTATAAGACAATTAGTTACTTGATGATATAGTTCATAACCCTCTGGAAACGTATTTATTGCAAACATAATTTTTATCAATGTAGTGTAATAAAATAGTGATGATTTAATGATCGTGATAATGTGGATATATCGCATATTTAATATTTGATGAATAATTTATATATACACATATATTATTATGTAATCATTTTTAATGACGTCATTATTTAAAAATTAGCAATATCCGTAATGCATTAATCTATTATATCTTCGATTTAATAAATCTTTTTCCTTAAAAGAATCTAATTCGGTTAAATCTAATAATAATTGTGTTTTTAATGAAATAGATGCAGCACATATATCTCTATGTGCCCCTCCTAATGGTTCAGGGATCACATTGTCAATCAGTTTAAGTTTTTTCAATCGGAAAGCAGTGATACCCATTGCTTCAGCAGCAATAGGGGCTTTTTTAACATTTTTCCATAAAATCGATGCACACCCTTCTGGAGAAATTACAGAATATGTACTATACTGCAACATGTTTACCTTATCTCCAATACTGATAGCCAGAGCTCCTCCGGAACCGCCTTCTCCTATTACAGTACAAATAATTGGTATTTTTAATATTGACATTGTACGTAAATTTTTAGCTATTGCTGCAGACTGGCCGCGTTTTTCTGCGCCTATTCCAGGATAGGCTCCCGGAGTGTCTATAAAAGTAATGAGGGGGATTTTAAATCGTTCTGCCATTTTCATAATGCGTAGTGCTTTTCGATACCCTTCTGGAGCAGGCATTCCAAAGTTTCGTTTAATTTTTTCTTTAGTATCGCGACCTTTTTGATGCCCAATAACCATGATTGGACGAGAATCAAGTCTTGCTATTCCTCCTATAATAGCCTTATCGTCTGCATACACTCTATCACCAGATAATTCATCAAAATCATTAAATATACGTTCTATATAATCTGAAGTATATGGACGTTTAGGATGTCGTGCGATCTGGGCAATTTGCCAAGAATTTAAGTTAGAAAAAATTTTTTTAGTAAGATCAATTTTTTTTGAACGAAGACGGTTAATCTCTTCATTAATATTTATTTCTAATTTTTTATTTGGATATACTATTGACGCTAAAGAATTAATTTTTTCTTCTAAATCTAGGATAGGTTTTTCAAAATCAATAAAATTTAAACCCATAAAATTCCTATTGTTAAGTTAATATAATTCTAATTTGACTTGTCTATCTCCAACAAGATTACGTAGATCATTTAGTAACTGATTGGTTAAGGTAATATACCATGTTTTCCCACAATGTAATTTTATTTGTATGCTATTTTTTTGATAAAAAAAATATATTGGTACAGTTCCAAATTTATTTTTTTTTAAAAAAATATGGATATTAGTTAACAATCGATCATCAACTTGTTTATCGTTTAATATAATAGATAAACTGCATACGTTTTTTTTATAAATATCATTTATATCTTTTAATCTTTGCGCGATTATTTTAAAATGACTGTGTATCTTGTCAAGACTGATTATTCCCGTAACAAATAAAAAATTGTTTTCTTTTAAACAATATTGATATTTATTAATTAGTTTTTCAAATATCACTATTTCTAATTGACCTGAATAATCTTCTATAATACAAAATACAATATGTTTACCTTGTTTGTTTAATTTTGTTCGCATTGATATAATTAAACCAAAAACATGTATAATTTTATTGGTTTTTTCTAGCAAAGCATCTTTTATTTTAATGGTATTAGGTATACAGTGTTTTATTATTTTTGTATATTGAACAGTAGGATGATCAGTTAAATATAACCCAAGAGCTTCTTTTTCTTTTCCCAATAACAATTGATTAGACCACTGTGGTATAGTTTGATTATATGCAGATACTATCTTAGCACTCGTATCCAAATGTGTTTCGAATATATCTGTTTGTCCGCTATATTTATTTTTAATATCTTGATTCACGCGTTTTAGTACATCATTAAGGGATGCTATTAGTTTTGAGCGATGTATTCCGAAAGAATCAAAGGCTCCAGAGAGAATTAATTTTTCAATTATACGATGATTTATTTTTGTATTATCGACACGAATACAGAAATCAAATAATCCTCTAAACTTACCATCTTGCTTACGAGATGTTATTATTGCCTCTATAGACGCTCTTCCCATTCCTTTTATAGCTCCGAATCCATAGATAATTTCTTTGTTTTCATTGACGCAAAAATAATATTGACTAGTATTGATATTTGGCGGAAGAACTGTGAGGGTCATATTTTTACATTCATTTATCAGATGCACTATTTTGTCTAAATTGTCCATATCGGAACTTAATGCTGCTGCCATAAATTCAGAAGGATGGTGTGTTTTTAACCATAATGTTTGATAAGATAGTAAAGCATATGCAGCAGAATGAGATTTATTAAATCCATAACCAGCAAATTTTTCTACAAGATCAAAAATTTTCATTGATAATGTAGTATCAACCCCATTTTTTATGGCACCTAAATTGAAAAAAGAACGTTGTTTAGCCATATCTTCTGGTTTTTTTTTACCAATAGCGCGTCTTAATATATCTGCTTGCCCTAACGTATAACCTGATAATACTTGTGCTATTTGCATTACTTGTTCTTGATATAGAATAATTCCGTAAGTTGATTCCAGTACTGGACGTAGAGATTCATGTTGCCATTTAGAATCAGGATAAGAAATAGTTTCATATCCGTGTTTTCTGTTAATAAAATTATCTACCATACCTGATTGTAATGGACCAGGTCGAAATAATGCAATTAATGCTATTAAATCTTCAAAACAATCTGGTTTTAATTGTTTAATTAATTCTTTTATACCGTGTGATTCTAACTGAAATATTGCAGTAGTTTCTGAGGATTGCAGCATATGAAAGCTTTTTTGATCATGTAATGATATTGAATATATATTAATAGCAGTAATACCATGTTTAAGATATGTATTATTAATCATTTTTAATGCACGATTAATAATAGTTAAAGTACGCAAACCAAGAAAATCAAATTTTATTAAACCAATACGTTCAATATCGTCTTTATCAAATTGAGTCATTGAGCGTATATTGTCGTTGTCATAATACAAAGGAGAAAAATCGGTGATTTTTGTTGGAGAGATCACTACTCCTCCTGCATGTTTGCTAACGTTTCTAACGATACCTTCTAATTGACGAGCCATATCTATTAGTGCCCTGACATCTTCGTTATACTTATAAAGTAATTTAAGTTGAGGTTCGATAGAGAAAGCTTTTTTGAGTGTTATTCCGGGTTCTAATGGAATTAATTTAGCAATACGATTAATAAATGTGTAAGGATGCCCCAATACGCGTCCTACATCGCGAACTACTGCTTTAGCTGCCATGGTCCCGAATGTAATAATTTGAGATACGGACTCTGATCCATAAGTGTTTGAAACATGGTCGATTACTGAGTCACGGCATTCCATACAAAAATCGATATCTAAATCAGGCATAGATATACGTTCTGGATTAAGAAAACGTTCGAATAGTAAATCAAATTTTAACGGATCAAGTTCTGTAATTTTTAAAGCATAGGCCACTAATGAACTAGCTCCAGATCCTCTTCCGGGCCCGACTGGAATGTCATTATTTTTGGCCCATTTAATAAATTCCATAACAATTAAAAAATAACTGGGGAAGTTCATATTATTAATTACTTGTAATTCATGTTTTAATCGTAAATCATATGGTTTTCGATTAATAAGACGTTCTGCAGATTTTGGAAATAAAAAAATCAAGCGTTCTTCCAATCCTTTTTCTGCATGCATGATAAGAAAGTCTTTGGCAGACATAGATCCAGTAGGAAATTGTGGTAAAAAAGATCTATCTAAATTAATCGTAAAATTACATCTGTAAGCAATTTCTACACTATTTGTTAAGGATTCTGGTATATCAGAAAATAATTCACACATCTCTTGTTCACTTTTCATAAATTGCTGTGTACTATACTTATGTAATTGTTTAGTTTTATCTAACATGGTACCGTCATGTATAGCTACGCGAATCTCATGTGCTAAAAAGTCTTTTTTATTAAGAAAACGTACATCGTTTGTGGCTACTATCGGCAATCCTTTGATCGTTGATAGTTCTATTGCTAATTGTAAGTAAGACTCTTCATGTTGACGGTCAGTTCGTATTAATTCTAAATAATATCTATTTGGAAAATACTTTGTGTAAAAATATATACATTGTTCTATTTTAGATTTTTTATTTCTTAGTAAATATTTACCAACATCTCCTTTATGTCCTCCAGATAGGATAATTAAACCGTTATTATGTTCTATGAACCAATGGCGCTTAATCATGGGAGTAATATTATTGCCTTTATTTTTATATGCTTTTGAAATGAGCATAATTAAATTGTAATAACCTTGTTTATTAATCACTAAACATGTTAGTTCGCTAGGTTCGTTACCGATGATGACATCTTGTATTAAAAAGTCAGCCCCAATAATTGGTTTAATTCCTGCTTTATAAGCGTAATCATAAAATTTGATGAATCCAAATAAATTATTAAAATCAGTAAGAGCTAGTGCAGGCATCTTAAGAACTGCTGCTCTTTTTATCAATTTATCTACTGTAGCTAACCCATCAATCATGGAGTAATCGCTGTGTACGTGCAAATGAATAAAACGTGGTTTTATCATGGCTCATAGAAAATAATTAATAATTATATATTTGATTTATCTAAATCAAAGTTATTTATTGACATAAAGAATCCTATGTTTTATAGGAGCAAAACTTTTTCGATGATGCGATATAGGACCATATAATTTTAATTGATTTAGGTGAAAAGCAGTAGGATATCCTTTGTTTTGAGCAAATCCATATTTTGGATATTGTATATCTAACATAACCATGTCTTGATCACGAGTAACTTTAGCTATAATAGAAGCTGCACTTATAATTGGGATTCTAGAATCGCCTTTTTTAAAACACTGACAAGGCGTTTCTACAAACCTTGGAGCATGATTTCCATCTATTAGAATCAAATCTGGTTTAATAGATAAATTTTGTACTGCTCGTTTCATTGCTAATAATCGAGCTTGTAAAATGTTTAAGCGATCAATTTCTGCGACGTCAGCATATCCAATACCCCAATCTAACGAATTTTGCATAATATTTTTATATAAATTAAGTCGCTTATTGTTACTTAATTTTTTAGAATCAGCTAATCCAGAAACTGGTTGTGTTGGGTGTAATATCACTGCTGCAGCTATTACTGATCCAACTAATGATCCACATCCTGCTTCATCTACACCTGCAATTAATTTTGATTTTTTTGACAAACAGTATTTTTGATGTTTCATAAATTTTTTATACCTATGTGTTCAATAACATTGTTGTCACTTAATTAATTTCAAAACAGCATGAGCCGCTTGTTCATCTGCGTTATATTTAATACTGTAATGTAATTGTTTAAATTTTTTTTGTAATATCATACGTTGGTTGTCATTATAATTTAATAAATTAATTAATGTTTGTGCTAAATTTTTAGGAAGACAGTCGTTTTGAATAAATTCTTTTACTAATTCATGACCTGCTAATAAATTAGGTAATGATATCCAGGGGGTGTGTATTAAATATTTAGCTAATATAAATGTTAGAGGATGCATTCGATAGGCAACAACCATTGGACATTTGACTAGCATGCATTCTAAAGTTGCTGTTCCAGCAGTTACCAAAGAAATATCTGCTGCCATCATTATTTCCCATGTTGTTTTATTATTTAATATACGATATTTAACTGATGTTGATGCGAGTTTAACAAATTGTTTGATAGATGCTTGATTAGCTAATGGTACTAAAATTTCAAGGCTAGGAAAATGATTTTTTAACAATTCAGCGCATGCTAAAAAATCATGAGTTAACATTTTAATTTCTCTGATTCTGCTGCCTGGCAATAATGCTAGACAATATATATCGCGTGGAATACCTAACTTTTGACGGGCAGAAATTTTATCTGGATTAAGTGGTATTTGATCTGCTAATGAATGTCCAATGAATTGACATGGTATATTAAAATGATCGTATATTTTTTTTTCAAATGGAAAAATAGTTAAAATATTATCGGTAGCTTTTTTAAGTGAAAAAATACGGTTTTTTCTCCATGCCCATACTGATGGACTAACATAGTGAATTGTATGAATTCCCTGTTTTTTTAAACGAGTTTCTAATGCAATATTAAAATCTGGAGAATCAATACCAATAAAAACATCAGGTTGTAAGTTAATAAATCTACGAATTAAATTTCTACGAATATGTAATAATCGTGGTAGTTTCATAATAATTTCAGCGAAGCCCATAACTGATAATTCTTCTATATTATACCAAGATTTCATATGTGCAGATTGCATATAAGGACCACCAATTCCAAAAAAACACACTTTTTTGAGGTATTTTCTTAATGCTCGAATTAATCCTGCTCCTAATATATCCCCAGAAACTTCTCCTGCCACTATACCTATAATAATAGTGCGATTGCCTATAGACATTATTAACGAATAATTCCTCTCTGAGAATGTGTCAAAAAATCTACAAATTTATTGATGATGGGGTGTTCAATGGCTAATAGCTTTAGAGCTATGTTGGCTGATTCAATAGTTTTATTGCTGCGATATAGGATTTTATAAGCCTCTCTAATAGCGTGCACAGAAGAACGACTGAAACCTCGTCGTTTTAAACCTTCAATATTTAATCCAAAAGGCGTCGCGTGATTGCCTTGAGCTATTATGAATGGGGGAATATCTTGAACTACGCCAGAACATCCACCAATCATAACATGAGTTCCAATAAGGCAGAATTGATGGATTGCGGTCATCCCTCCGATAATAGCATGATCATCTACTTTTACATGACCACCTAAAGTAACATTATTGGCCATGACACAATGATCTCCTATTATACAATCGTGAGCAATGTGTACATTGATCATTAATAAATTGTCATTGCCTATTTTAGTAACTTGTTTTCCTTGTATAGTACCACGGTGAATAGTAACGTTTTCCCTAATTTTGTTATAATGACCAATTTCTATGCGAGTGGGTTCTTTTACATATTTTAAATCTTGATTTATTTCTCCAAGAGAAGCAAATTGATAGATTTGATTGTTTTCTCCAATTTGAGTAATTCCATTAATTACAATATGAGATTTTAGTATAGTTCGTGCTCCTATTTCAACTTGCGCTCCAATAAAACAAAATGGCCCAATATATACATTATCGTGGATGATAGCTCCTTTTTCTATTATAGAACTAGGATGTATAATGGCGGATTGGTTAATCATCAGTTTAAATTTCCTTTCTACGAGCGCACATCATTGATGCTTCACAAGCCATTTCTTTGTTTACTGTGGCAATTCCTTTAAATCTCGCAATACCACGTCTTTCTTTAATAAACTCGACATCAAGTATCATTTGATCACCAGGTTGTACTGGGCGTTTAAATCGAGCTGAATCGATAGCAGCAAAATAATATAATTCTCCTGGAGCTAACTTACCTGTACTTTTGAAGGCTAATATACCTGTAGCTTGAGCCATGGCTTCTAAAATTAATACTCCAGGGAAAATAGGTTTTCCTGGGAAATGACCTTGAAAAAATGGTTCATTAAAAGAAACATTTTTTACTGCTCTTAAAAATTTTCCTTTTTCAAAATTTAGTACACGATCAACTAGTAAAAATGGAAATCGATGTGGTAAAAGTTCTAAAACTTCTTCAATATGCAAAATGCAAGTATCAGTGATCAAGATTTTTTATTCCTGTTTAAGATAAAAAGTCGCATTCATAACGTTTATCCTGTTAATCCTAACAGGATAAAGAATAAACTGCCCTAATTATCTTAAAAAAATTATAGACACAGTAATTTTTTTAGTTTTTGTTCTATGGTTTTCATACGTTTATTTATACTACTAATTCGCATGATTAACGCGGCAGTTTTCCACCATATTGTATTTGGCTGAACAGGAATACCTGATGAATAAATACCGGGTTGTGTTATTGGCTTCATTACCATACCCATTCCAGTTATTGTAACTTTGTCGCAAATATTAATATGACCATTAATTACACTAGCTCCGCCTATCATGCAGTATCGTCCTATAGTTAAACTTCCTGCCATGATAACACCGCCTGCTATCGCTGTATGCGCACCAATTACAACGTTATGTGCAATCTGACACTGGTTATCAATAATCACTCCGTTTTCAATTGTAGTATCATCTAATGTTCCGCGATCAATGGTAGTGCAAGCGCCTATTTCTACATTATTTCCAATTTTTACTTTTCCTAGATGAGGAATTTTAATCCAGACACCGTGGTCATTAATATATCCAAATCCGTCAGAACCAATTATTGTTCCAGATTGTATCGAACAGCATTCACCAATTTCTACTTCGTGGTATATAGTAACATTAGCCCACAACCGCGTGCCTGTTCCTATTTTCGTTTTTTTTCCTATGAAACTACCAGGACCAATTATTACATCATCACCTAAAATTACTTCGGGTTCTATAACTGTATTAGCACCAATTCCTATTCTTTTCCCTAGTATCGCATCCGGGGCGATAATTGCTCCGGTTGCGATACTTTTAGTTGGTTCAGGAGCATTATTCATTAATTGTGCAATTTTGACATACGCAAGATAAGGATCTTTTACTACTAATGCCGCAATTTTACAGAAAACTAAATTATTTTTAGATAATATTACTGCTGAAGCACGACAAGAACTTAATTGATTTAAAAATCTTTGATCTTTTAAAAAAGTTATATGCCCTATTTGTGCATTATTTATAGAAGCAACACCAGTAATAATTATATTTTTATCGCCATATAATTTAGCACCTAACTGTAGCGCTAAGTCAGATAGTCGCATTTCAATCATAATTTACCCAACTTGTTTCATGACGGAATTAGTGATATCTGCAATATGAGCGTTACAATACACTATAGCATTAGTATCTATTACTATGTCATAATTCTCTTTTTTAGCTACAGTAGATACTACATTGTGAATTACATTAAGAATTTTATCTCTTTCTTCTGTTTGACGCGAATGATTTTCTTGTTGAAATTCTTTAGCTTTATTAGAAAAAATTTCACGTTGATTTATTAATGATTTTTCTAATTCGTTACGTTCAATTGCTTTCATAGTAGCTCCATCTTGTTGTAATGCTTGTATTTTTATTTGTAAATCATGCTCCATCTTTTCTAATTCGGTAGCACGATCTTTAAATTCATATTCAAGTTGTTTAATTATTTTTGCGCGTTGTGAAGATTGTTGGAAGATATTGGAAATATTAACTATCGCGATTTTATTTGCAGCGCCCACTGGATTAATTTGTATGATCCAAATAATTGTACTTAAAATATATGTCCACTTTTTCACTGTAAACCTCTTAGTTTAATAAAATACGAAAATTTATTATTTTGATTATAATATTTATTGTGCTTGTATAATATTTTAATTTACCATGTTTTTCCGATACTAAATTGAAACGGTTCTTCTATATCTCCAAAGTATTTTTTTATTAATTTTGAATAAGAAAAAATTATCGGCCCAACTGGAGACATCCATTTTAATGCCATACCACCAGACATACGAATATTACTTGGAATACTATAATCTACAATACCAGCTCTTTGTGTTGCTTCTGTATTTTTCCAAAAAGTATCCCACACAGTACCTGTGTCTAAGAAAAGAGAAACACGTGCTATATCAGAGTATTGTACATCAAAAAATGTAATAGGAATAATTAACTCAGCTTTAAAAAGAGTCGTCGCATTTCCACCAACAGAATCTTGAGAGTTTTGTATTGAACAAGTAGCATAGTTTTTTTCAGAGTAGCTACTATGATAATAGGCAGCTTTTGGACCTATACTATTTAATCTAAATCCGCGTATTGTTCCAATACCTCCAGCGTAAAAATTATCATAAAAGGGACTTTCTTTTCTATGTATACTTCCCGCATAACCAGCATGTATGGAACTCATTAATATCCAATTACAATTTTGATCTAAAGGTATATATTTCTTGCTATTAATTATAATTTTATAATATTGATTGTCAGAACCAGGTAATGCTAATGTACTGGATACATTAGCATGCATACCATTCGTAGGAAAATAGGCGTGATTAGTGTTGTTAAAAGTCCATCCTGAGGCTAATAAAAAATCATTTGTGTTAAAATTGATAGTATTATTAAAAATTTTATTATTAGTTGGAGTTGTTGGATTAATTTTTGTAGATGTTAGATAACGACATATTGCTACTTGAGGGGCTATTTTGCTTAGATGATTAGATGCATAATTTAATCCTATATTAAATGTATTGTATTTAATAATTGGATATAAATAATTAATGTTAATTCCACAATTTTTTAAATGATAATCTGATAATCCTGTATTATTAGTATTTAAATTGTTATGAAATATTTTCCCGCCTATGCTAATATTATTAATGTTACAGTAAGGTTTTAAAGCTGATATTTCGGAGTAAGTTTGATAATGATTTTTGGTACTGACAATAGATATAGTATTTCCTGAGCCTAATATATTCTCTTGATACATTCCAAACTGTAAATTCATACCGCTCTCTGTTCCAAATCCGACACTTAAATTTAGATTACCAGTATTGTGTTCTTCAATTTTATAAATAATATCAATTTGATTTAACGTATTTGGAACATACTCTATATGAGTATTTACAGTTTTAAAATAACCAAGGCGTTTAAGCCGGTTTTGATCTTGAATTATACGAGTATAATCTAATTGCATTTGTTCTGTTTGATGTATTTCTCTTCGAATTACTTCGTCTTTAGTAATATTATTACCTTCACAGCGTATTTCACGTATATAAAAATGATGTCCTACATCAACATATACACATAATTTTATTTTTTTCTTACTGTCATCGATTTTAGGCTCTATTGATATGATAGGTTGAATATAACCATGTTTGCTTAGCAAATATCGTATTTTATATTCAATTTCTTGAATTTGATTACTATTATATAATTCTCCAGAAGAAATTTTCATATATTCCTTAATATTATGGAAATAATCTAATATATTTCCATATAGTTCTAAAGAATCAAATGAATATTGTATGCCTTCAGTAATATATAAAGATAGACAAATATTTTTTTTATCTGGTGTAAAATCGATTTGTGTTTCATCAATATGGAATTTAGCATAACCATGGTTTACATAAAAATTATACAGTGCATCTAAATCATGAAATAATTTTTGTTTTTGATATCTTTGACAAGATAATATATTCCACCATTTAATTTTTCTGTATAACTTAAATTGTGATAGCAGTTGTTTTGTACCGAAAACATGATTACCAAAAATATTGATTTGTTGCACTTTAGCGGTTTTACCTTCGGTAAACATTATTTGTAAATTAACCCGGTTTCTTGATAGAGGCATAACTACAGTTTTGATTGTAGCCGTAAATTTACCGAAATTATGGTATAAGTTTTCCAATTCTTTTTTTACTTCAAAAATATAAAACTCGTTAAATGGTTGCCCTGGTTGTATTTTTTTTTCATTTAATACATTTTTTATTACGTCTTCTTTAATTATTTTATTTCCATAAAAATTAATGTTATCAATAATTGGACGTTCTTTTACCTGAATTATAATCACTCCTTTTTCATCGTTAGATATGTTAATTTCTTCAAAATTTCCTGTAGAAAACAGCGTTTTGATACTATTTGCAATATCTTCATCATTAATAATGGCTCCAATTTTTAAGGGTAAGTTAAACAATACTGTATTTGCAGAAATTCTTTTTAGTCCGTCAAAATGAATTTTGTTTACGATACAATCAGCGTTGTATGCAATGTCACTAATCACTAATAATAATACTATAAATATTATTTTCATCACATTATTATTATTTTAATCTTTTTAATTCAATTGTATTTGTATTATCATAATCTGGATAGATCGTTAAAACATGCTAAGCACATTATTAATATGAGCATAATAGATCCGATGATATAACTAAAATTTTGTATTTTTTTTGATATTGTTTTTCCTTTTATTTTTTCTATTATAAAAAAGAACAGGTGCCCGCCATCTAGCGTTGGAAAAGGTAGTAAATTGACAATTCCTAAATTGATACTGATTAATGATAAAAACATGAGATAATAGATCAGTCCAGATTGAGCTGATTCTCTTGCTCCTTTTGCTATTGCTATCGGTCCTCCAAGGTGGGTGATTCTAATATCTCCAGTAATCAATTTGAATAATGTGTTAGTTGTTAAGCATATTAATGTCCAAGTTTTTTTGAAGGCTTGCAGTATAGCTGTATATAAGCTATACTGATGGATTGTATAATATTCTGTTGGAATGTCACTAATAATCTTTGGTACAACACCTATAATATCTTCTACTTTATCAGAGTGAGTCATATTTTTTTTATTTGGTGTTACATTTAAATTTATTATTTCATTCTCCCGTTCCACAGAAATTTTAAAACTTTTTTCTGGATTATTTTTAATAGCTGTGATAACTGATTTCCAGTGATGCATTAATTGATTGTCAATCGATATAATTTTATCCCCAATTTTTAAACCAGCTTGTTCTGCGGAAGAATTAGGTTTAATTCCGGATAGGATTGGGACAGTGTTTGTATTAAAAGGAAGAATACCTAATGTTATTATGGGATCTTTGGTGTTATCAAGATTGTTAAACCAGTTACGAGATAAATTAATGGCATAGGTTTTAATACACGTATCATTTATTGGTGTTGTAGAGATAATAAGTTTTTCTTTACCTATGCTATTGAAAATTTCTAAGCGGACTGAATCCCAATCATGTGTTTGAATATTGTTAATTGATGTAATTTCTACACCAGACTGTATGCCCGATTGAGCAATAATGGAATTGGGTATGATAGAATGTATTATTGGCTTATATACAGGCATTCCTATTATAAAAATTATTACATATAATAAAATAGAGAAAATGAAATTAAAAATAGGTCCTGAGGCTACGATAATACTTTTTTTCCAAATGTGTTGGCAATTAAAAGCATTATTATTTCCTTTATTGCAATAAATTGATTTTTCTTGCGTATTATACAATTTTACATAGCCGCCAAAAAGAACGGCGGAAATTGCGTATTCAGTATCATTTGAATCACGTCGGCTCCATAAAATAGGACCAAATCCTATAGAAAATCTCTCTACTTTTACTTTTAAAATCCGTGCCGCTATAAAATGCCCACATTCATGGATTGTAATAAGTATTCCTAATGCAAAGATTAATGCAACTAAGTTCCAAAAAAAATGTAATAACATGATTTTTATACATTCTTTATTTTTAATTATTATTAAAATTGACTTAATAGTATCAGACAAGTAAAAATTGGGATTGCAGCAACTAAGCTATCTATACGATCTAATATTCCTCCGTGTCCAGGGATTAGATTGCCACTATCTTTAACACCAGATTCTCGTTTAAACATACTTTCAGTTAAATCTCCTATTATAGAGGCTATAATTGCGATTGTAGAACAAATAAATATGATAGATGGATTTATAATATTTATTGGTATATATTGTATGCATAACCATGCCATACTTATTGAGATTAGCATACCTCCGATACAGCCTTCCCATGTTTTTTTAGGAGATATGGTTTTTAATAATTTATGTTTCCCTAATGTTTTTCCAATGACATATGCACTTGAGTCATTAATCCAGACCAATGTTATAATATATAGTAAACACCATTTCCCAATAATGTTATTGTTAATATTATGAAATTGATGTAATGTTAATACCCCCCAAAAAAATGGTAAAATTGTTAGTATTCCGAAAAAAAACTGCAACATATTAGATTTTCTCCAGAAAATAGCAGAACCAGGATAAGATAATATTAATATAAATGCTAATATCCACCACATTATAATAATACTACTAAAAATATACCAAAAAATACGCCAGTTACTAAAATATAAATAATTTTGAAACGTCATAATCATTGTTATAGCACATAATAATCCAAAGATAATACATATCCATGTGCGGTGTATATATATCGTGAAATGCATTATTTTGCCCCATTCCCATGCACTAATTAAACAAATAATAGATACAATAATTGATAACTGTATAATAGATAATAAAAATACGGCAGAAACAGTAATAGGAATCAAGGTAAACATACTAATTAAACGATTTCTTAACACATATTTTCCTTATTTTATGTTTTGTTTAAATTAAATAGGTACACTGTTCCCAAATCGTCGCTCTCGTTTCATAAAAGTATTTAGCGCTCTTTTAAATGTAAAATCATTAAAATCAGGCCACAATACATCCGTAAAAAATAATTCAGCGTACGCTATTTGCCAAAGTAAAAAATTACTGATACGATGTTCCCCTCCAGTCCGGATCACTAAATCTACCGGAGCTAGTTCATGCATACACACATATCTGCATAAAGTATCTTCGTCAATTTGGTTAGGATTTAATATTCCTTTTTGCACTTGTGTAGCAAGTTGTTTTACTCCTTGAATAATATCCCATCGTCCTCCATAATTTGCAGCGATGTTAAGTTTTAGCCCACTGTTTTTAGAGGTTAGTTTTTCAGAACGGCGTATATTTTTTTGTAATTCAATAGTAAATCGATTTGTATCTCCGATGATTTGTAGTTTAATATTATTCTTATGTAAGGCATCGATTTCGTTATTTAGTGCCTGATCGAACAATTCCATTAAGGAATCAATTTCTTTATCAGGTCGTTTCCAATTTTCGCTACTAAATGCATATAGAGTTAATGCATCAAATCTATAATTAACAGCAAAATGAACAGCGCGTCGCACTGCGCTAAATCCAGCTTGATGCCCAAGGATACGTAATTTCCCTCGCGTTCTTGCCCATCGGCCATTACCATCCATGATAATGGCAACATGGCGTGGTAACAAATCGGATGAAAAAGTGCTAAGGTCTTGGTTATGTTGAAATAATGTCACACTTATTTATTTTTCCAAACTAGATACTTATACGTTAATTAAAAAATATTACTTATGAAAGTAAATACCAATAATTATAGATGAATTAAATTTCTGCACAATTTTAATATTATTAAAAGTGTATTAATATGAAAATCTTTTTAAGATAACATCGGTTATCATACAATACATATTGACATTGCTTTTTCACGAGCTTTTTGATCAATATATAAAACATCTTCTATATCATCAGGATCATCTAAATTTATTTCATCAAGTACATGACGAATAATATCAGGAATTGCAGTGAAAGAAATCATTCTGTTTAAAAATGCTTCTACGGCAACTTCATTTGCTGCGTTTAAAATAATAGTTGCTGCTTGACTACAATTATCAGCGTCTATTGCTAATTGCAAGCAAGGGTACTTTTGACTATCTAATTGATCAAAACTTAATTTATTAAGACAATCTATGTTTATATTAGATAAGGTTTTTAATTTAATTCTATTAGGATAAGCCATTGCATACGTAATAGGAATTGTCATGTCTGGAGGAGCTAAATGTGCTAAGACATTACCATCTTTATAATATACCATAGCATGGACAATAGATTGAGGATGCAATAAAATTTCTATTTCATGAGGCGCAGCATTAAACAAACGGCGCGCTTCTATATATTCTAATCCTTTATTCATCATGGTAGCGGAATCTACTGATATCTTACGTCCCATAGACCAATTAGGATGAATACAGGCTTGTTCTGGTGTTATTGTAGCTAATTTTTCTTGTGGTATTTTAAAAAAAATTCCTCCAGATGCAGTTAGTACTATACGAGAGATACCATACTCAGATAAGGATAAATGTCCTAAATTTTTTTGGCATATCACTGGTAAATTTTGAAAAATAGCATTATGTTCACTATCTATAGGTAGTATACACGAATGATGTCTTTTAGATGCTTGCATAAATAATTTGCCACAAGTAACTAAAATTTCTTTATTTGCTAATAATATTTTTTTACCAGCACGTAATGCAGAAAAAGTAGGTTTTAACCCGGCAATTCCAACTATAGCCGACATAACCATATCGACATCATCGATCGCTGTTAATTCACAAGCGTTTATTGATCCAGATAGTACTTCAATATCATGTTTTCCAGCTGTAATTAAATTTTTTTTTAATTTTTTTGCGGCATCTTCACATATCATACAGACAAATTTAGGGTGCGTCATTATACACTGTTCTGTCATTACGGAAACATTATTTTTAGCTATTAATGCGTATACAAAAAACTTATCAGTGTGTTGTTGTATTACGGAAAGAGTGGCCCTTCCAATAGATCCAGTACTACCTAGAATTATTAAAGATTGCATATGTATAAGCCAATAGTATTCGTAAAATATATAATTAAAAAATTTATGCTTGTTGTTCATATATACAGGGATATATATAACTTAGAATCTAATATTTAAAATTTCATTAATTCTGATTCTTTTTCTATTGAGATAGCATCAATTTCTTTAATCCAAATATTGGTTAATTTTTGAATTTTATTTTGAAAATCATGCTCCTCATCTTCATTAATTTCTTTGTTTTTAATCAAAAGTTTGATTTTATCATTAGCAATACGACGTACATTTCTTATGGATATTTTACTTTTTTCTGCTTCAGTTCGTACCATTTTTATTAAAGCGTGGCGGCGCTCTTCAGTTAATGAAGGTAATGTAACGTGAACAATATTACCATAAGAAATAGGAATTAATCCTAAATTAGACATAAAAATGGCTTTTTCTATTGATTTAATTATTTTCTGATCGAAAACAGTAATAGCTAATGTACGTGAATTTTTTGCTATAGTATTTGCTAATTGAAATAATGGAGTTTGTGTGCCATAGTAATCTATTCGGATATTATTTAACATATTTGGAGAAATACGACCTATATGAATGTTATTTATATTTACCTTAAAGTTTTTGATACATTTTTTCATATCTGTTTCTGAATTCTTTTGAATGTTATTAATTGTATTCATCACATCATATATCTCTGGTTTATATTTTTGTGTTAAAAAAGTTAATTGATGTAAATTGTGTATTTAATTTTAATACATTTTTTATATTACTTGGTTATCAAAGTTCCTTCTTTATATCCCATTATTATTCTTTTTAATGCTCCAAGTTTATTGATATTAAATATACGTATTGGTAAGTTATGTTCTCGTGCTAATGTAAATGCGGTTAAATCCATAACTTTCAGTTCACGCTCTAACACATCTCGATAACTTAATTGTTCATATAGTGTAGCATCAGGATGTTGGATTGGATCAGTGGAAAATACTCCATCTACTTTAGTGGCTTTAAGTACTACATCTGCTTTAACTTCAATACCGCGTAAACAAGCTGCAGAATCAGTAGTGAACAAAGGATTACCGGTCCCAGCAGCAAAAATTACTACCCAATTATTAGATAGTAAATTAATAGCTTTTACCCAATTATAATGATCACATACTCCACTTAGTGGAATAGCTGACATTAAGTGAGAATGAACGTAAGCATGATGTAATGCGCTCCTCATAGCTAATCCATTCATTATAGTTGCTAACATTCCAATATGGTCTCCAACTATTCGATTCATACCAGCCTGAGCTAATCCAGTGCCACGAAATAAATTACCCCCTCCCATAACTATACCAATTTGAACACCTATGTTAACTAGTTCTTTAACTTCTATAACCATTCGATTTAATACAGTGGTATCTATTCCAAAACCTTCGGCGCCTTGTAGAGCTTCTCCACTCATTTTAAGCATGATACGCCGATAAATTGGCCTTGTGTGAGTTACCATTAATTATATTCCTCACAAAAATGGTATAAATAGAAGCAGTCCCTAATTTAATTAAGTTATTGAAGTAAAATATGTATATCAATAATTATTCTGATTAATTAATGTAATTAATACAATTTCTATTATCAAAATATTGAATGTATTTGCTTAAAAAAATTGATGATAATCTGCTGTATTTAAGTAATTAAATGTTTTATATTGGTAATTATTAAATATTAATTTTACATATTTTCACCTAATTCAAAACGAACAAAATTATTGATTCTGATGTGATACTCAGTTAATAATTGTTCTATTGTTGTGTTAATATCCATTATGAAGTTTTGTTTTATTAACACAATGTCATTTATAAATTTATTCATGCGTCCTGCAGTTATTTTTTCTGCAATTTTATATGATTTTCCAGATTTTACGGCAATATCCATTTGAATATGGTATTCACGAATCATTGTATCTTTCGGGATATCATCTACATTAATGTATTTGGGGTTTTTAGCTGCAATATGCATAGCAATATGTTTAACTAAATCTGCGGTCACATTGCCACTAACATTTACTATTACACCAATTTTAGAGCCATGTACATAAGATCCTAAAAAACTACCTGTTAATGCAATAAGCCTACGAATATTTATATTTTCTCTAACTTTTGAAATTATACTGGAACGTTGTGCTTCAAATCTAGTTTTTAATACGTCAATACTATTAATTTTTTCATTTAATGCTGTCATTCTAACAATTTTAGCGAATTCTTGAAAAGTACTATCTTTGGCTACAAAATCAGTTTCACAATTTATTTCTATCATAATACCATATTGTCTGTTGGGCGTAGTTTCTACTGCGATTAAGCCTGATAATGTTGCGCGCCCAGATTTTTTAGAAGCAGTTTTTAGGCCAGATTTTCTCATGTTGTCTATGGCCAATTCAATATTTCCATCGGCTTTAATTAAAGCCTCCTTGCATTCCAAAACACCAATGCTAGTACGTTTGCGTAATTCTTTAATTAAATCACTATTAATGTTAATTAATTTTTTTTCCATAGTAACACCGTTATATTAGAGTATATATGATTCTACATGTTTTATTATCAACATAATTTGCGTGCAGTTATCTATTATCAATCATTGAGCACGATCTATACGTATTACGTTAGATATTATATCTAAATATAGATTAATCGCACGTATGGCATCATCGTTACCTGGAATAATGAAATCTATTTCATCTGGATTAGAATTTGTATCAACGATTGCAAAGACTGGAATGCCTAAACTATTCGCTTCTTTTATAGCAATATGTTCATGTGTTGCACCGACAGCAAAAATGGCATCTGGCAGTCCACCCATGTTTTTAATACCTCCCAGACTATTTTCTAAATTAATAAGCTCACGATTTAATATTAATGCTTCTTTTTTAGTTAATTTTTTAAAAGTACCATCTTGAGATTGAGTTTCTAAGTCTTTTAAACGTTTTATAGATTGGCGTACTGTTTTCCAATTAGTTAACATCCCTCCTAACCAACGATGATTGACAAAAAATTGATTACAAGCAAGTGCTGTTTTTTTTATGGCTTCACTGGCTGCGCGTTTGGTACCTACAAATAAAATTTTTCCCTTTAATGAAGTAATTCTATTTAATTCAACTAAAGCTTGTTTAAACATTAATATAGTTGTTTCTAAATTAATAATATGTATTTTATTGCGAACACCAAAAATAAAAGGTTTCATTTTAGGATTCCAATAACGAGTTTGATGACCGAAATGAACACCGGCTTGAAGCATGTCACGTATAGAAAGTTTTTCCATTATTATACACCTCGGTTGACTGTTAAATATATTACTTATAATATCGATAATTGTTGGTATTTAACTATAGATAGATTGTATTGTACATGTTATAATAAATCCAATAAGTTAATAGCGAAGAATATTTTTACAATAAAATAAAACAGGGAAATAGTTAATAGATATTTTGAATATAAAACATGTTTATTTATTATTGGTAGTAATAAATAAGGGGTTTAATTTGATGTAGTTTATTTTTATTCAGCAAATTGTTTCAAATATATCATACAGTTGAAATGTTGAGGTTTTTTGTATTTATTAATATTAAATCTGCAATCATATATTATGACGATTATTATTAAAACACCTGAAGATATAGAAAAAATGCGAATTGCTGGAAAGTTAGCCGCAGAAGTATTAGAAATGATTGAGCCTTATATTCAACCTGGAATTAGTACTGGAAAATTAGATACAATTTGTCATCATTATATTACTAAAATACAACATGCTGTTTCTGCTCCTCTTGGTTACCATGGGTTTCCTAGATCTATTTGTACATCAATTAATGATGTAGTATGTCATGGCATCCCAAACGATTTACATAAATTAAAAGAAGGCGATATTATAAATGTTGATATTACGGTAATTAAAGATGGATTATACGCTGATACTTCTAAAATGTTTATCGTTGGTCAATCAACTAAGTTGGGACATGACTTATGTCAAGTTACTCAAAAAAGTCTTTATCTAGCAATTAATATGATTAAACCAGGGATACGTTTGAAAAGTATAGGTCAATCTATTCAAAGATTTGTGGAGAAACAAAATTTTTCAATAGTAAGGGAATATTGCGGGCATGGAATTGGAAAATTTTTCCATGAGGCTCCTCATGTATTACATTATGATGCTGACGATGAAGGCGTTATATTCCAATCTGGAATGACGTTAACAATAGAACCTATGGTAAACGCGGGTAGTCGTCATATTTATATTGAAAATGATGGATGGACAGTAAAAACAAGAGATCATAATTTGTCTGCACAATATGAACATACTATTGTTATAACTGAAAATGGCTGTGAAGTCCTAACGTTACGTTCTGATGAATTTTTCCCGTTTACTATTAATCATAGTGATCAATAGTATATATTTTGTGTTTAAAATCTTTAAATAAATATATTACACATTATAATGAATAGATTGATTGGAATAGGTGTAATATTACAGATATATACAGATGTTTATATGTATATGTTGTTTAATAAATTTATTAATAACGTATGTGATCTAATATATATATAAATGATAATGTGACAAGTTTATAAATTAGAATTATGGATGTGTTTATTAAATACGGATAGATTTTTGATGTAGAATATAATTAATATTACAGATGTGTCGAGTATCAATTTTTGTATATCTATACAAACAGAAAAAATTATTAAAAAATAAGATTTTACACAGATTATATGTCACGGATTTAAAATATATGAATCAGTTACAGAAAATAATAGAAAGTGTTTTTGATAAAAAAGAATATCTTTTAAAAAGTAATATTGACTATACTGTCAGAGATGCTATTTGTGAAATTATAGATGGATTAGATAGTGGTAAATTGCGTATATCAGAAAAAATTAATAATAAGTGGATTACTTATCAATGGTTAAAAAAGGCAATTCTTCTGTCATTTTATGTTTTAGACAACAAATTGATAACTTGGGGTGATGGCCGTTTTTTTGATAAGTTTTCTATGAAATTTTCTGGATGGTCTGCTATATGTTTTCAAAATAAAAAATTGCGGGTAGTTCCGCCAGCTACTGTTCGTTATGGAGCTTATATTGCTGATAATACAGTAATTATGCCGTCCTATATTAATATTGGCGCTTATATTGATACAGGAACCATGATTGATACTTGGGCTACAATTGGATCTTGCGCGCAGATTGGGAAATACGTGCATTTATCTGGAGGTGTTGGTATTGGAGGAGTTTTAGAGCCAATTCAAACTAATCCAACTATTATTGAGGATAATTGTTTTATTGGGTCTCGATCTGAAATTGTCGAAGGTGTGATTGTTGAAAAAGGAGCTGTAATTTCTATGGGAGTATTTATAGGACAAAGTACTAAAATATATGATCGAGCTAGTGGGAATATATATTATGGGCGTGTTCCATCTGGTTCAGTTGTAATTCCTGGAAGCCTGCCTTCTAAAGATGGTCGTGTTAATACTTATTGTGCAGTAATAGTAAAAACAGTTGATGCTAAAACTAAAGATAAAGTTAAGATCAATGAGTTATTGCGCGATACATATTAATGCAATAATTTTTTTATTTAAGATTTTATGTTATGGATGGTTTTATATTTTATATTTAGATTAAATTTTAGTTTTATTTTGTTTTGTTTATATATAAGTTGATTGATAATTAATTTTATAAATGGTTTTTAAAAATATAGTTATTTTGTGTTCTGAAGCAGCATTATCTGCTTATTTTATCAATATGTTATTTTTTGTATATTATTTACCTAAATAATATAACAATGTGGTTTTTTAATCATGTTAAACAGCTTTGGTTGTGTTTAAGTATGATGAAATTATAGATTATGTATAACTTAAATGTTTTAGAATTGCCTTTGTATGGAATTAATTTAATTGAATCTTCAGCAGGAACTGGTAAAACATATACACTGATAATAATTTATCTTAGGTTATTATTATGTTTGGGAAGTAAATCAGATTTTTTACGTCCTTTAACAATAAAAGAAATCTTAGTAGTTACTTTTACTCAATCTGCAGCACAAGAATTACGTTATCGAATAAGAGAAAATATTCGCCAATTTCGATTAGATTGCATACGTGGATATAGTAGTAATTTTTTATTTTCTAAATTATTATCAAAAATATCTAATATGAGTTTAGCTATACATCAATTATCTGAAGCAGAAAAAAAAATTGATCAAGCATCTATATTCACTATTCATGGTTTTTGTCAAAATATTCTAAATTATAATACAATTGAATTAAACATGTTGTTTAACACGAATATTATTGATAATGAAATAACATTATATCAGCAGGCGTGTACTGATTTTTGGAGACAGAATTTTTATGTGCTTCCGTTAAATATAGTGAGTTTAATTAAAGAATATTGGATTGATCCAAATGCTCTTTTAAATGATATTTTTCCTTACATCTATGGATCTAGACTTAATTTTCATGATTATAATGAGTATGAAGAAAAAAAAAGTATTGTGACTTATTATGAACAGATTCTAATTTGCATTAACAGCATTAAAAAGAAATGGTGTGAAAATGAAAATAGTATAATTGTTGTAATTAATGCTTATAATGTTAATCGTAGAGCATATAACAAAAAAAATTTAATGCGTTGGATAAATATCATTCATCAATGGGTTGTACAACCAACAATTAATCACACTATACCTAATGAGCTAAAATATTTTAGGGAGACAGAGTTAAAAATAAATAATGATCATAGATTCAAGTATATGTATTCTTTATTCCATACTATAGAAAAATTATATAAGCAGTTGTCATTGTTTAAAGCACTAATATTTAATATCGCAATCAATAAAGTGAGTAATAGTCTCAATGAGACCCAACATTTAAGATCAGAAATTACTTTTAACGATCTTATTAATGTTTTAGTTACTAGTTTAATTAAAGATAAAGAAAATAAATTGGCATATACAATACGTACACGTTATCCAGTAGCAATTATTGATGAATTTCAAGATACAGATCAGCAGCAATTTAAAATTTTTAATATATTATATAATAATTATTCAGAAAACGGTCTTATTTTAATAGGAGATCCTAAGCAATCAATTTATGCTTTTCGTGGGGCAGATATATTTGCATATATGGACATACGTCGAACAATATACAATAAATATAATCTTAATATTAATTGGCGTTCGTCATCAGGTATAGTTAATGCTATCAATCAATTATTTCAATTTGTACCCAATCCATTCATTTTTAAAGATATTCCTTTCATTCCCTCGGTAGCGGCTAGTAGAAATAATATGTATCGATTTGTGATAAATAATCAACTGCAGACAGCTATGTGTTTTTGGGTACATCCCGATAATCTAATTACAATAGATGATTATAAACAAGCCATGGCAAGGGAATGTGGCACTGTTTTATGTAATTTATTACACGAAATACATAATGAAACGGCTTGGTTAGAAGACGGAAAACATAAAAGAAAATTAAAAATATCAGATATAGCCGTATTGGTACGAAATCACGAAGAAGCATCTCTTATTCGTGCTGCTTTATCGACAGTAAACATATCAACAGTATTTTTATCTACTCATAAAAATATTTTTGAAACTATAGAATCTTATGAATTATCATTATTGTTAAAAGCAATCTTATTTCCAAAGCGGCATATAATTTGTACTGCTTTAACAACTATTTTTTTTGGATTAAATGCAGCCGAAATTGAAAAAATTAATAATGATGAATCTAAATGGGAGCAAATACTTGAAGAATTTTTTGAATATTATTCAATTTGGAAAAAAAAAGGCGTGTATTTGATGATACAGAAAATAATTTTTTGCTATAAAGTACCAGAAAAGTTATTATCTACACAAAGAGGTGAAATTAGTTTAGTAAATATTTTACATTTAGGTGAGTTATTGCAAAATGTTTCAATACAACTACAAGATGAGTACTCTCTTATAGAGTGGTTAACGTTAAAAATAACACAACCAAAAAATAAGATAATATCTGACCAAATTTTACGATTAGGTAACGATAATCAATCAATAAAAATTAGTACAATACACAAATCTAAGGGACTAGAATTTCCGTTAATATTTTTACCGTTTGCAGCGGACTTTAATTATAAAAAAAATTATTTTTTCCATGATAGGAAGTCATATGAAGCCTATTTAGATTTTAACATATCAGAATCAAATTTAATATTGGCAGACGAAGAACGTTTAGCAGAAGATTTAAGATTATTATATGTAGCAATGACTCGCAGTATTTATCATTGCTCTATAGGTATTGGTTCGATAGTACGTAGATATAAAAAGAAATCTAGTATCAATGATTTACATCATAGTGCTTTGGGATATTTAATTCAAAAAAAAAAATCTGGTAATATAGAAACATTAAAGAAAAATTTAAAAAAGTTAAGCGTTTGTGCAAGTGGCGACATTTCTTTCCGTGTTATTCCAAAATTTCAAAAATTGGGTTCTTATGCGCCATCCATCGTGTCTAATCAATTTTTATCTGCAAAAGAATGGAAGGTATCTACAAATTGTGTTCCATGGAGTATAACAAGTTTTAGTGCGCTAAAAAATACTAGCTTTGAAACATGTTTAGATTTTCAGAAACAATTAAATATTAGCGAAGATATTCAATTTCAAGGAAATAATATTTTATTAACTCCGCATACTTTTCCTAAAGGAAAAGTGTATGGAAGTTTTTTCCATAGTATTTTTGAAGTTTTAAATTTTAGAAAATTTGTAGATATGAAATGGTTGCGCATACATATGGAAAAATATAACATTGACCCTATTTGGAGATATGTCATTCGAGAGTGGATATATATAATACTCAATACCCCGCTTAATAACGAAAATTTAACTCTTTCACAGATAATTGATGAAAATAAGAAAACTGAGTTAAAATTTTATTTACCTATCAATACATATTTAATGCCACAAGAATTAGATCATTTATGTAAATGCTATGATCCCTTATCACGAAAATCTGAATCGCTTGATTTTTTGGGGCTAACAGGAATGTTGCAAGGTTTTATTGATTTAATTTTTTATTGGAATCATCGGTATTATTTGTTGGATTATAAAACTAATTGGTTAGGTGCACATGATAACTCTTACATTTGTTCTAAAATAGAACAAGAAATGGTTAAACATCATTATGAATTGCAATACCAACTTTATACTTTAGCGTTGCATCGATTCTTACGTAATAAACTTGTATCTTATGATTATGAAAAAGACTTTGGGGGGGTGTATTATTTATTCATACGAGGAATGGATGGAACACCATTTAGTAATGGTATTTATTTTTCCCGTCCACTATCGATATTTATTAGTAAATTAGATAATTTATTTTCTAGAGCATAATTAAGATAGGGTTAAATAAGTAATACTTGATTTGTTTCATAAAAAATTATAAAAGTATATTTTTATATAAATAAATTAAATGTGATATGAAATTTTATAAAAAAAGCATATTTTTTATTTTAAGAGTAGAAATCATGATGTATGCGAAATCTAATTATGTAAGAATAAGTTACCGATTATAAAGGTATATAGATTACTGATATGAGATTAAAAAATTAATAATTGTTCGTTTTTAATTAAAAACGCATAATTTTTGATAATTGATGTGACAACGTAACATTATTAACTCTAATCCGATGAGTTTTTATAATTTTTGCGAATGAAAGATATCATTAAAAAAGCTTTAAAATTAGGGGTGTGGAATACATTAGATGTGCAATTTTCTGATGTGTTAACTCTGCCTATTTCTGATAATAATAGATATCATATAAAAGAAGCGTTAATATTGGCTAGTGCGACATTAAGTGCTCATGTTAGACTTGGCCATGTTTGTTTACCCTTGCGTTTAATTACTTTTGATAGATTATTTCAAGGAAATCACCCTGAATTAGCCTATGTAATATATAAAAAATTAGGAAAATTATCGATAGATTCTTGGCAAGAATTGTTACTTTCTTGTTCTGCAGTTAGCGATGGGTCGAAGGTTACCCCGTTAGTATTGGAAAATAAGCGTTTGTATTTACATCACATGTGGGAAGATGAGTGCAGAGTCGCGCAGTTTTTGAATTATAAATATCAGTCAAATATTCTGCAAAAAGAAAAAATAATTTCTGTGTTAAATCAATTATTTCCTATAATTTATACAGAAATCGATTGGCACAAGATAGCTACTGCTATTGGAATAACACATCAAAGAGTGTTAATTTCTGGGGGACCTGGCACTGGAAAAACATCGATTATAGCTAAAATAATAGCGGCACTATTGCTATGTAGTAATCGTAACAACCTCAAAATAAAAATGATTGCTCCGACAGGAAAAGCAGCAGCTCTTCTAACTGAATCTTTTAAAATAAATATAAATAATATCTTACAATTAGATAAAACTTATCTACTCAGTTTACCTGAAAAAGCCACTACTTTACATAGTTTACTAGAAACACGATTATATAATAAAGATATTCAATATGATTATTTAAATCTCATGCACTTAGATCTTTTGGTTATTGATGAAGCTTCAATGATCAGTTTATCTATGTTTGCTCAGTTATTTTTGATACTTTCACCCCAAACAAGAGTTATTTTTTTTGGTGATCAATATCAATTATATCCAGTAGAACCTGGATCTGTATTTAAAGATATATGTCAATTTTCTAGTTTTCAATACTCCTATAAACGTTATCAAGAAATTATAAATCTTACAGGTTATGAACTTCCTATTGTATCTTATTCTGAGTCATCTACACATTATGATTATAACAGCATTATTGATGGTATGTGTACATTGAAGAAAAATTATCGATTTAGTGAAAGATCCGGAATTAATCAATTGGCTACTGCTATAAATTTAGGGGATTGTAATCGCGTTTTATCGTTATTGACTTCAAACGTATACAAGGATTTGTATTATATCTACGTTGTAGGAAAAGAAAGTTATATGAATATGATTATTAATTGCGCAATGGAATATTTTAATTATTTACAAAAATTGCAACATACTAAGATATCTAAAATAAATATTTTAGAATCTTTTAATCATTATCGAATATTATGTGCATTACGTGATGGTCCATTTGGCGTAATAAGAATTAATTATTGTATTGAGCAAATATTAAGCAATAAAGGATTAATTAAATTAAATAATTCTGGTAACTATATAGGTAGACCCATCATTATATTACGTAATAAACCATCTTTAGGATTGTGTAATGGAGATATTGGAGTTTTGTTACTAAATGATCAAAACAAACTGTCTGCATATTTTATTTTACCAGGAAATAGAGTAAAAGTTGTGCGGTTATATCAATTACCGGAACATGAAACTTGTTTTGCTATGACTATACACAAATCGCAAGGCTCTGAGTTTAAACATATTGCAATAATATTGCCTAACAAACATACTTCAATATTAACACGAGAATTACTGTATACTGCTGTTACTAGATCTCGTCAATGTCTTTTTTTATATGCAACAGATCATGTAATTGTACACAGCATCAATCTTGTTACACAACGTTATAGTGGTTTATATGATAGAATCAAAAAACATATAATATCATATGATTCAATAAATTAAAATTTTTATGTTTTTTATAGAGTGTATTAGATGATATCTAATACACATGATGTATAGCAACTTAAGATTTTATAAGTATTTTTTAATTAGTACATCAAATGTTCTGAATTGTTATATTATTCTATATTTCATAAAATTGAAAAAGTAATGTTCTGCAGTTTTAGTAATTTTTCTAATATCTTCCTCACTTAAGTCAAATGGGATAATTTTACGTAAATAAGGATCGTGGCTCTCTCTAAATAGGGAATATTTAGTACCTTTCCAAATTTGTATTAGTTTTTGAGATGCTTTTTTTTGGTAAGAAGGGTTTGAAGATATTTTCCTAGTATTCCAGTCAAATACATAATTCATCCACGCTCCCCCAGAACGATATAATAATAGTATTGGTGTATTTATCCCGGTACAGTAACCTAGTATTAAAATTAGTAGCAGCTTTTTTGCATGCGGTTTTGAGAAATTAGGAAAATGCCATACATCATCAACACCAAATAGTCTACTATCTCCTTTTCCTCCGATGGCACAATATGTTATATGCTCTAACCATAATAATAGTATATCTTTCATGGACAGATATTGAGGTTTCCAACGTATCAATCCATTTTTTTGAACTGTAGTTAATTGTCCAACTAGTTCAATCGTATCGAATACCAAAGAAATATCTAAATTATATTTTTCGATACAATGGTGTTCTTTTATTTGATTTGCTAATATTACCATTTTTGAGTGTTGTGTCGCCCAAAATAATTCTCCAAACGCGCCATAAGGTAAAATACCAGAAGCACATACACTATAATATAATTCATTAATATTTTTATCATAGATTAAATAATTAATTAATTTTGTATTTAGTTCGTAGCGACTTAATCCATCTACAGAAAAAGGTTCATCATTTAATAATTTTAATGTATTTTGATCAAAAAACACGTTTAAACGTTTTTGAAACCATATCCGCACTGGATGACGATAAAAATTATATAAGTCTTGAAATATTATTTTTTTTATAGTGCAATGGGGAAGTGAAGTATTAAAATTTGGGTAGATCGCTGGAGAGTTAGGTGTATTAATATTTAGTGTGGGTAGCCATTCTTTTGCAAAACTCTGTTTGTCACTGTTAGAATTGAAATTTTCGGGAGAAAAAGGAAATGGATTGTGCCATTGACATAAACGTTGACGTATATATTTTATATTAATATCTATTTCTGTATTTTTAGATTCTCTTAAATAAAAATTTAAAGCAATATATTCAAAAAGTTCATTAATTAATGAAGAAGGATAATTTATGGTATTATCATAAATTGAGTGTTCAATGAAGCTAATATATATGCGTTCTTGAGCTATTAAAAATGCTAATAAAAATGAATAACAATCTTGTTCGTATATGTTGTTGTCATTTTCCCGTGGATTTTTAGCTATTAAGTTAAAATCTGGAAGTATTGTATTTCTAGGAAATGAATGATCATTCATGCCTAAAAAACATACTACTTTACAAGGAATACAGACAGTTGGAGTAATATTACAAAAATTAATTACATTTGGTATAAATCGATGTATTATTTTATTTTGATGTAATTTATCACATAATTTTTCTCGTAAAGCTGTTATTCTGATAGATTTAGTGTATTCTGCTTGTATGCCTGATTCTAATATATTTCTACAACAATCTTTTAACAAAAGTAAAGTTTTGTTATCTCTTGATGAAGATAGCTGATCATAATAAAAAAAATCGTCAATTATCTCTTTAAAATAAAGTATCCATTTTTTTAGAGTGTAAGGGTGATTCAATCGATTTCTCCATTTTTTTAATGTTTTTAAAAATTCTCCTAATTGACCAATAATATTAGTGTGTTCTCCGATTGTTGTATCATCATATGGAAGCATTTTCTCCCATATTTTATTTTGATTTTTTATAGCATAACCTAATAACATTCGAGTTAATCCAAAATTCCAAGTATTTTGATTAGTAATAGGAAAATTAAAGTTGTGCATGGTGAAATTATCAAGACCCCACCTAATACCAGATTTAATGATCCATTGGCTTAATAATTCAATTTCTTCTTTATTCATATTAAACCGAGAAGCGATAGATGGTACTTTTAAAAATGATAGAATTTCTTCAGAAGTAAATCTACTAGATGGTATGTTAAGTATATTAAGAAAACTTGATATAATCGGATGTGTATTTTTTTTATGGTTATCTGCAATATTAAATGGTAAGTGTCGACCCTGTATGTTATTGAATATAGTTTGAATCGCTGGTGTATAACGATGTATATCAGCAGCCATTACTATGATATCTCCTGGAGTCAATAATGGATCATTTGTAATCATTAACAATAAATTGTTATGTAAGACTTCTATTTCTCGTTGAATACTATGACAAATATGACAAGTAATTGATTGATCTTCTGGTGTTAAGATATATCGTTGACGGGGTTTTAACGTTGGAATATTATTGTTAGTTTGTGTATTTGTTCTACAATTATGAAATTCTAAAATATCTTTTTGTACAATGTGAAGTACAGAATCTTTTTTAGGAATGATAAATGATTTTAGTTCAATTTTATCTTTTAGTTGAGTGAATAGAAGCAAGGTATTACGGGCAGTATTGTTCCATGAATTTAATAAAGGATGATGTACGTTATTAGTATGATTATTGTGACTATAAATATGAGTAGAAACAGATAAAGATGAGTGCAATAAATTATTACTATATAATTGGTTTGCTTGTTGTTTTGCAACATATGAATTTTGGTCAGATATATCATCAGGATTATGGTAACAAGAATTTATAAACCATAAATAAATATCTATATGGTAACTTAAAAATTTCAAAATTTTCCAATATATGGGAGGTATGGATGTTATTCCAAAGATAAATATTCTACTTGGTAGATTCCAATTTATTTTTTTTATGTTTTTAAGAAAATAGATACACTGTTGTAAAGGATTTATATTACTGTTTGATTCTTTCTGATTATATTGTGTATTTTCCAAGAAACGACGCCATATTTTTGATTGCCAAATTTGATGTGTATTATCTAAACAATCTATTATTTTATGAGATTGCCAACTATTCAACCAATCTGGACGATATATTAAATATTGGGCAAATAAGTTAACAAGTTGTTCAGAAAATTGACTGATTTTTTGTTGATTTACATCATGTTTTAGATATTTTTCTATAATAGGACAATCTTTTTGAATTTGTGTTTGAGATAATATTTTCATAAATTTCCAATACATAACAGAACGAGAAAAATTATGTACCATGGAGTCATCAGGTATTATGTTATTAACAATGTTCTTCTGTATAAAAGATGTTAAAGTCATAAATGTGATATTGCATGCGACGCCAAAGTGGTTAGCTAGTTCTATTTGTATCCATTGATCTATAATACTATGTTCTGTTAATATTATTTCAGATTGCATTGGATTAGATAATAATTTGTTCGACATGACGTTGATTAATAATTTTTTGAACAAATTAGCTTGGTTAGAATGATAAATAGTAAACATTATTTAATAAATTATTAAGGTAAAGAAGATATGTTTAGATATATTTCTTAATATATTGTTTTTATTTTTATTTATTGTAATTTTTAATTATGTTCGATAGCCTTTATAAGAAATGTAGATGATAATTATTCCGGATATGATCATAGGACACGATAAAATTTGACCCATAGTGGCTATATTGTAAATTAATCCTAAATGACTATCAGGTTGACGAAAAAACTCTGCTATAATACGAAACAAACCATAAAAAATAAGAAATAGTCCAGATACGCTACCTACAGGACGTGGTTTACAAATAAACTTATTTATGATAATAAACAAGATTATTCCTTCTAAAAACATTTCATATAATTGAGATGGGTGGCGAGGCAGCGCTCCATAACTATCAAATAGTAATTGCCATGTAGGGTGATCCGGTAGTATTAGTAAATCTTGGTATATAGAATTAGGAAATAACATAGCCCAAGGAATATCGTTGGCTATTCGGCCCCATAACTCTCCATTAATAAAATTTCCTAATCTACCTAGGCCTAGTCCAAATGGCACGGCTGGAATTACAAAGTCTGATACTTGAAAAAAAGTTAGATGTTTTTTGTAAGAAAACCACATGATTGATATAATTACTCCTATTAAACCACCATGAAAAGACATACCTCCTTCCCATATCTTAAAAATCCATAGTAAATTTTGAGTGAAAAAAGACCACTGATAAAATAATACATATCCAATACGTCCGCCTAATACAACACCGAAAAAGCACAAACATAATAAATATTCTATATCTTTTTTAGTCCATGAAATATTATTGGAACGATGTGCGCGATATAATAATGACCACATAGCATAAATAAAACCTAACCCATACATTATTCCGTACCAATATAACGAAATAGGTCCGATGGTAAAAATTATTGGATTACATGCGTGATAATAAAAATACTGCATATTTTATGATGTGCAATGTTATGAAATATATTTATTATTAGAGTCGGTGTTTAATCACAATATTACGATTGTCTAAAATTAACAAAAATTTAATTTATAACTTATATTCACACGTGTTTTTAATGAAAAGCTCATTTAATTTTTTATTAAATATATTTGATGGTATTTTATTGTTTAGAACATACAATAATTTAATTTTTAAGATATTATTCCATGAACAAATTCTTGCATTACTTTTCTGTATACATTTCTTTTAAAAAACACAACGCGACGTATAGGATACCATAAGCTAACCCATTTCCAACTATCAAATGTATAATCTTTATTATTTTTTATGTTGATTCTCGTATCCTGAGATAAAAGTTTTAATAGAAACCATTTTTGTTTTTGTCCAAAACAAATTGGTCTAATTTTCCAGCGGATTAATTGTTTAGGTAATTTATAACGTATCCAGTATTGTGTAGAAGATAAGATACATACATCTTGATAATTTAATCCGATTTCTTCAAATAGTTCTCTATACATTGCTTGTTCTGGTGTTTCTCCGACGTTAATTCCACCTTGAGGAAATTGCCAGCAATAATGTTGTTTATATCTTCGAGCCCATAGTACTTGTTCATGAGTATTACATAGCACAATGCCGACATTTAATCGATAACCATCACTGTCAATCACCAGATTTCCTCAGTTTTATTGAAATATTGTATTAATTTAGTAAATATTGTGAAAATGTGTGATTCATCATATAAAATAAAACGGATATCATAAATTATTATTAAAAGCATATGATGATCATGTATATCATTTATTGTTTATCTATTAATATTATTATCATATAACCAAATACATATATTATATGCTATCTTGTAATTATGTTTAATTCAAGAATTTTGAATATAGCTTTATGTGCTTAATAAATTAGTAATTTTCATAAAATATTTGACTAAAATTTGATTATTATTAAATTAGATTTGTTATTTAGATGATGAATACTATTAAAAAATTTAATAAAATATGTGGATTATACATTTTGTAAACATTATTAATGACGATGATTCATAGTTATTTCAACAAAAAGCACAAAAACATGAAATACACACACTGTATTTTATAAGCTTTTTATTTATATTTAAAAATATATGTAGTGAAGAATTATTTTTAAATATAAATAAAAATAAGATCAGTGAAATGTTAATTTCATTAAATTAGAGCTTTAAAAGATTAAGTAATTAAAATTAGTGTATTAGCAACTTGTATTGATATTACATTTATTATTAGATGATAATATTATCTAATAATAAACAGACTTTTTATGTAAAATTATTCTGTTGTTTCTAACATTAATAAATCTTCTAATTTTTGCTTTCGACGAATTTGGCGCATTTGTCCATTTTCAAATAGAACTTCTGGTAATAATGGACGAGTATTATAGTTAGAAGACATTGAAGCACCGTATGCACCAGTATCGTGAAATATTAAATAATCCCCTACTTTTGCTGAACAAGGTAGTTTACGTGTTAATATTGTTCCGTTCATATTTTGCGTAAAAATGTCTCCAGATTCACACAATGGACCTCCAACAACGGTATCGCGTAATGCGTCTAAAGTAATGTTTCGATTATCTCCTGGTATTAATGAAATACGATGATAGCTACCGTACATTACTGGACGCATTAGGTCATTATATCCTGCATCTATTAATATGAAATGACGACGACCCATTTCTTTTACTGCTCTAATTTGTGTAATTAATATGCCTGACTCAGCAACAAGAAATCGACCAGGTTCTATTTCTAATTTTACCGTGTGACCTAAATATTGGTTAATGCGTTTTCTTGTGTCATCCCATAAATGAAAATAATTATTTATATCCAATATTGTATCATTATCTTGATATGGTATTGTTAAACCCCCTCCAGCAGAAATAAGTTGTATATCTGTTTTATATTTTAAGATTTGTTGGGCCATGGCATTACATACTTTAGATAAGTGGCTATAGTGTACTCCAGAACCAATGTGCATGTGAAGTCCAACTAGCTGCAGATTATAATGATAGACATAAGAGAGAGCAGTTAGTATATCTTCATGCCAAATACCATGTTTGCTATTTTCTCCTCCAGTATTAGTTTTTTGATTATGTCCATGTCCAAATCCAGGATTAATACGCAACCATATTTTATGTCCAGGGGAATATGCTCCTAATTGTGCTAACATATCTATTGATCCTGCATTAACAGTAATGTTTAATTCTGAGACTCTAAATAATGTTTCTTCTTCTAAAATATCAGCAGTAAAAACTATTTCGTCACTTTGTTTTCCTGTATGAAAACCAGCTAATAATGCTCGTTCAATCTCTCCTAAAGAAACAGCGTCTACTTTAATGCCATGACTGTGCATTAATCGTAGAATATGAATATTAGAACAGGATTTTTGAGCGAATCGTATAATGTCAAATTGTTTTAATTGTGCAATACGATTGATTATGACTGATGCATCATATACCCATACTGGGCCTTTATATTTTTGATGCAATTTTATTAAACTTTTATAGTTAAGGATATTCATTTGAGTAAAGATATTATGTGTTATGTTATATTCTGAATTTCATTAAGATATGGTTTAGTATCGAAACATTTTAAAAAATTTTATCACTGAATATAGTTAAACGTAATTAGAATATAGATCTGTATTATTTAAATTTAATTAATGTTATTTGGCATTTTAACAAATACTACACCCTAAATATATTATGTAAGTGTTATACTAATTTTAGTCGTATGCTAGAAAGCATAAATATTTTATTTTGGACGAAGTGTAGGAAACAAAATTACATCACGAATAGTATGTTTATTGGTTAATAACATTACTAAACGGTCGATGCCTATTCCAATACCTGCTGTAGGAGGTAATCCATGTTCTAACGCAATTAAATAATCCTCATCGTAATTTATGTGAATATTATTATTTTTAATGTCTTTTTTTTCTTTTGCTTGTTTTAAAAAACGTTCTTTTTGATCTTCTGGATCATTTAATTCTGAAAAACCATTTCCTATTTCTTTTCCGGCAATGAAGAGCTCAAAACGATCAGCAAGTTGTGGATTATTATCGTTGCGACGTGCTAATGGAGATATCTCTATTGGATAAGAAGTGACACAGGTTGGTTGAATTATTTTTTTTTCTACTATCTCTTCAAAAATAACCATGTGTATTTTACTTAATGTCCAGTAGTTATTGATTGTAATTCCAAATAATTTTGCAATGGAAATAGCGGTGTATATATTGTCTACATTTTGGGATCTAGTTTCTGGTAGATAATAATAAATTGCTTCTTTTACGGTCATTTTAGAAAAAGGATTATTAAAGTCCAATTCATAATTGCCATAATGAACTATATTACTACCTAGTACTCGTTGTGTTACTGAGCGTAGTAAATTTTGTACTAAAACGATCATATCACGGTAATCGGCATAAGCCATATATACTTCCATCATTGTAAATTCAGGATTATGATATGAGGATATTCCTTCGTTACGAAAGTTACGATTGATTTCAAATATTCGCTCGAAACCACCTATTACTAGTTTTTTTAGATATAATTCTGGGGCAATACGTAGATACACATCGATTCCTAATTTATTATGATGTGTGATAAAAGGATTTGCTATAGCTCCCCCCGCAATTGTGTGCATCATTGGTGTTTCTACTTCCATAAAATTATTTTTTTTCATAAATTGACGTATTTCGTAAATGATTAGAGAACGTATTTTAAATATTTCTCTTGTGTCTTCATTAATAATTAAATCTAAATATCTTTGGCGATATTTTGTTTCTTGATTATTCAAACCATGAAATTTGTCTGGTAATGGACGTAATGATTTAGTTAATAATCTAATTTCTTTACAATGTATCGATAGTTCCCCAGTACGTGTTCTAAATAATGTACCACGTGCTCCTAGTATGTCGCCTAGATCCCATTGTTTTATATTTTCTTCATATACATTCATTGCTAACGAATTAGCAGTAATGTACAACTGTATGCAACCATCAACGTCTTGTAGGGTTATAAAAGATGCTTTTCCCATAATACGTTGACTTATTATGCGGCCTGCTATATTTACTTCAATGTTTAATTGTATTAATTCTGCGTTAGATGTATGTTCGTATTTTTTGTGTAATTGATTAGAAGTGGAATCACGACGAAAATCATTTGGAAACGCTACACCTTTTTCTCGAATTTGTGATAGTTTTTTTTGACGAATACTTAATTCATCATTAATATTAAGCTTTTGATATAGTTGATTTTTTGAATATAGATATTTAGGCATTATAAATCTCGCTTAGAATATTTTTTAATGCTAATTTGTATAAAATCATCTAAATCTCCATCTAAAACAGCTTTGATATTACGTTTTTCAAAACCAGTACGTAAATCTTTAACTCTAGAATTGTCTAAAATATAAGATCGTATTTGATTTCCCCAAGTAATATTTACTTTATTATCTTCTCTCATTTTTTTTTCATGATTTTTCTTTTGTAATTCAAGTTCATATAATTTAGCTTTTAGTTGTTTCATTGCTTGATTTTTATTTTTATGTTGTGAACGATCACTTTGACATTGAGTAACAGTATTTGTTGGTATATGTGTGATGCGTACTGCAGATTCTGTACGATTAACATGTTGACCTCCTGCTCCAGACGCTCGATAGACATCATAACGCAGATCTTCTGGACGAATGTGAATATTGATACTGTCATCTAATTCTGGGTATATAAATACTGAAGCAAATGAAGTATGACGTTTTCTGGCAGAGTCAAAAGGACTTTTGCGTACTAGTCTGTGTATACCAGATTCAGTGTGTAACCAGCCGTATGCATACGGTCCAATAACTTGAACAGTAGCAGATTTAATTCCGGTTATCTCTCCTGTTGATTCTTCAGTGATATCAGTTATAAAACCTTTATGATCCATCCACCGTAAATACATACGTAATAACATACCTGCCCAATCTTGTGCTTCTATACCTCCAGATCCTGATTGAATATCAACATAGCAATTAGCATGATCATATTTTCCTATAAACATACGATTAATCTCCAATTGAGATAACGTACGTTCTGAAGCAACTAATTGATCCTGAATTTCAGAAATCAAGTTGGTATCGAATTCTTCCGTTAATTCTAGTAAATCATTTAAATCCACTAAGTTTTTGTACAGCTGATCAATAATGTTAACAAAAATTTTTAAAGAAGAAGATTGTTGATTGAGAATTTTTGCTTTTTTAGGATTTTTCCAAACATCAGGTGATTTTAATTTAGTGCTAATTATTTTTAAACGTTTTTTTTTGAAATTATAGTCAAAAATCATCCTTAAACTTAAATATTCTATTTAACATAAGTTGAATATTTTGTTTAATAAGTCTTATATCCATCATAAAATTTTGTTCCTTAAAGGATATGGGTTTTATATTATATTATTCTACATATACATATGTAAAATAATATAATATAGTTAAATAGAAATTTTGATATACATATATATAAAGATATATTCATGTCATAATATCTTATTACATAAGATTAGTTTAATCTTTAATTATAAGTTTATATAAAATTTATTATACAGTCTTAATATGTATAGACTATTTTTACATTTTTTATTTGTTTTATATATCGATAATATTTTTAGTACTTACATATATAATCAATAAAATATCATTTTTCAATTATTATCATATATATTAATAACGTAATTGATATATATATTATTTAAATCGTTATATAAAGTGAAAAACTGATAGATTATTTAATTATAAAATTAATTATAAATCATAATAATCAATATTTGTAACAAATGTAATTTTATTATTTTGAAGTATGTAAATATTTAATATGATAGGATTACATAGTTTATAATATGTAATATTTATTAATATTTTTTATTTATAAGGGGACATATTATGTTGCCTAATATATTTTTTTCGAGGCAGTATCCTGTATCTTCAGAAGATTTACCACTAACATTTATATCTTTAGAAGAATGGATCTTAGTAAGATTATCTGGACGTGATGTTATACAGTATTTACATAATCAATTTACTTGTGATATCCAAAATTTGGATAAAGACGAATATAGGTTTTCAGCGTATTGTAATCCAAAAGGGAAAATGATTAGCAATATGTATGTTTTTCATCTTAAAGATAAAGAAATGGCATTTATTGAACGCTTAAACGTATGCAAAAAACAGATTGCAGAAATGAAAAAATATATAGTATCTTCTAATGTTTCTATTGCTCCTGATTATAACGTAACACTTATTGGAATTGCTGGGATGAATTCAAGAAAGTATTTAAGCATGTTTTTTCCGGTTATTCCAACCAAAAAACATGCGGTAGTACATGATAAAGATATTACTATACTATGTTTCAGCGCGCCAACAGAACGTTTTTTATTAATAATTAATAAAAGATCAACATTAGATTATTTGTTAAGTAAACAACAGCTGTATTATATACAATTTAACAATAGTCGTCAATGGGCATTATTAGATATAGAAGCAGGTTATCCGACTATTGAGTTAGAAACCAGTGAGTTGTTTGTGCCTCAAGCGGTTAATATGGATATGTTACAGGGTGTTAGTTTTAATAAAGGTTGTTATCTCGGGCAAGAATCTATTGCACGTATTCAGTATCGTGGAGGTAATAAGAAAGAGTTATATCGATTAATTGGAACCATTGATTATAAGAATAAACAAAAATTTCCTGTAGCTGGTGATTGGATAGAATTAAAACTAAATAATCAACATTGGAAAAATATTGGTGTTATTTTGCAATCTTGTCAAATTAAAAAAAATAATGTATGGTTGCAAGTAGTATTAAATAGATCAGTTTTAAACTCTTCAGAATTAAGAATTACAAATGTGAAAACTCATGATAGTTTTATTTTTTCTATTATTGATTTTAATAAATTTAAATAATTTTTAAAATTTTATATAAACATTTTTTAATCATAACGATCCCGTAGCAACCATTTTGGTAGATCATCTAAACCCATAATATAACGTAATATGCGTATTTTGGAATTGGGTATGGTGTTGATGAGATAAAAAATAAAATATTGTACATATTCTAAGAAATAATTTTTATCATGGAGTAACATGTGAATATAGGGGATATTTATAAGATTTTTAGTTATCCTATATTTTATACTACGTTCATAACATTTTAAATAATCATAACGCCCAATATCTTTATTATTTTTTCTTAGTTTCTTTAGATAATTTAATAGAATTGCTGTATCCATAAGTTCTAAATTAATATTTTGAAAAAATAAAGGACATGCAAGATATGCAGATTTTCCTAGCAGGATTAAACGATGTTTTATAAAATTATGCGCGTATTGTATTCTCGGTATAAAAATTTTATGTTTTGTATTATCATGTATAATACATTGACCTAATATATTACAGATTTTAATTAAATCATAATTAATACGTTGAGCGGGATTAGATACATATAGGTACTTTTTGGCTGCATGTGGTGGTAACAGCCAAAAAACAACGGAAAGATGTGTGTTTTTTAATGGTAATAATATTAACAAGCCATCATTATGAATGATAAAACGAAGAGTGTTTTTATGGCTTTGTTCAGTACAAATGCTAGTCGTTAATCCATAATATTTTGTATCTTTAAATAATAATGCAATATTTGTGTTTTTTCTTATTAAAGAATCGACACCATCTGCGCCTATTACTAATTTAGCTTTGAGTATGTAGTTATTATTTACTGTAATAAGCGCGAAATCTTCATGATAACTTATTGTATTAGGTGAATTTGAATCTATAAATATGATATTTCTTAATTGTCGTGCACGATTAACTAGAGCCTGATATATTAAACAGTCATCAATGATGTATCCTAGTTCAAGGTATCCCAAATAGCCGGAATTAAAAACAGTTTTTTTTATATTATTTTTTTTAAGGATTTCTAATTTATCTAATAAACTAGAAAAATGTGCTATGTCCTGGCTCCATATTTTTAGATACTGAAGTATTTTTAAACTGGTGATATTAACTAAAGACGTTGTAATATTTTGTTGATCTGTTTCAGAAATATTTGAATGATTTCTGTGTTCTATAATTGCAATACGAAAATAATCATTTAACCCACATGCTAATGCTAACCCGGAAATTCCTTGATTTATAATAAGTATGTCAAAATTTTCCACATTATTGTTTTATCTTAATAAAAATTAATCAGTTTTCCAATTTAATATCGTGTTCACTAAAAGACGTTGCAGAAAAGTACTGTAGCTAACAAAAAATAAACCTACGTTTCGAGCAAAAATTAATGGTAGATAATGATTACTGAACAAACGTACTAATCCATCGGTGATTTTAATAGTTCTATATTGATCTAAATATCTATGTTTTTGATATGTATTTAGCACAGAATAATCTCCAATATCTATATTTTGATATAATGCTTGTGTAATTATTTTTGATAATACTACAACATCACGTAATCCAAGATTAAATCCTTGTCCAGCTATAGGATGTAAATTTTGGGCTGCATTTCCAACTAACGCTAGCCTGTGACTAATGTGGCTCTGAGCGCGTGTTAGCCAGAGATCATAAAAATATCGTGTTTCTATATTTAAAATTTTTCCTAATTTCCACCCAAATATATTTTGTAGTTTTTGAGAAAATTTTTTTTTGTCCCATCTAGATACTTCTTGATGTTGTTTATTAGATATGCACCAAATCAAAAAACTAAAATTATTGGACATGGGTAATACAGCTAATGGGCCATGTTCTGTAAATTTTTCAAAAGCTCTGCCAAAATGAGGTATTTCAGTAGTAATTTTAGAAACTACAGCAATTTGTTGATAATTATACCTAAACCATTTCATACCGCAGTTAGTAGCTAGTGTTGAATTTGCGCCATCTGCTGCTACTATTAATTTTGAAACTATTTGATGACCATTATCTAAAGTGATTATGTTTTTTTTTTTCGCGTTTAATTTTTATCAGAGTAGCGGGACAATATATGGTTACACTCGATTTTTTTTGTAAAAAATTAAATAACTTTTTTCTAAAAATATTTAGCTCGACAACATAACCTAATTCTGATAATTGATGATCTTGAGCATTAATGAATACTTCATGTAATCTATTGTATTCACTAATTTCTACTTGTTTTATGACAGTAGCGCAAGAAGATAAAATTGAAGCTATATTAATTCGTATCAATTCATAATAAGCTCCTCGTGATAATGCTATTGCATGGGGAGGATATATATTCAAAGATAATTGTGTATCATAACAGTAAGGAGAATGTTGTTCTATTAAAGATATTTCTAAATCTCCTTTAGTTAATTTGCATAACATTAACGCCAGTAGCGCACCTGTCATTCCTCCACCATGTATAATAATAGACATAAAGTATTTATTTAACGCATAAATATAAAAAATTTTAATGTTTAAAAACTATAACATATAAATTAATATGATTAGATTCTATATACTAATATTTAGTATATTTTTACAGTATAGTATATTATTTAAGTGTGATGTTTAAACTGTATTGTGTATATATAAAATATCTTGGTAAAAATCAAGTATTTAATTTAAAAATATATATCGATTAAATTTAATTTGGCGCATTATTAATTTATAATAGAAGATGAAATCTATTTATATCATTAAATTATGATATATGAAATGTTATATGTTGCTAGAATATAATTATGAGTTATTGGGTTTTATAGAAAATAATCTTATGTTTTAAATGAAATTAGTGATCATTTGTAATAACCGAATTATTTGGAACTGCTTAATATATTGTAGAATTTATATATTAAGTATATTTTTATTTTGGTTCATCTGATAAGATAATTTAACTGCATAGGTGATGTGTAGATCTGCGCATAGTTTATATAAAACCTGTTATAAGGGTTTTAAAATACATAGATTTTTAGATCATATTTAAATACATATTAATTATATTAATTTTTTCAAAAAATTTTATAGTAAACCGAAAGCAGTTTTATTTTTTATTTAAGATTTATAAAATACAAGTTTTGCATGTATATAAACTATATGATACACATTGTTATATTGTACGATCACTGAAAAATCTAAAATAAAATGCCAGGAAAGAAATATGTCTGAAAAACCGATCGATATTCAAATTTTTGGCCGAACATTACGGATTAATTGTCCGTCTAAACAAAAAGATGCTTTAAATAAGGCGGTAGAAGATTTAACTAAACGTTTACAGGATTTAAAAATTAAGACAAGAGTGACTAATGCTGAACAATTAGTATTTATAGCTGCTTTAAATATATGTTATGAGTTAACCCAAGAAAAATTGAAAACACGTGAATATGCAGCTAATATTGAGCAACATATTTTATTATTACAAAAAACAATTGAAAAAGCTTTAATTACGCACGTTCATATTACTGAGCGAGTTGATGGAACACTAGAATGCTCTAAACATATATAGATCATATTTGTTCGCATTGCATGATAAAATAATTAATATGATTGAATGCATCGTATTTTACTTTAACTTTGTTTTAGAATAAAAATATATAAATTTATGATATACTACGATAATAGATAATATGTACATCTGTCATAAGAAATTATATAAAAGATCTATTCGTGAGTATATACGCATTGTGCGCCGTTCTTTAACATTTCGAGAGCAATATATAGCAGCTCAACTCATCACTAATAAGATTATGACTATGGATTACGTACATAAATCAAAACGTATAGCGGTATTTATTAATTTTGATGGAGAAATAAGGACTTCTTTACTTATTAGGACTTTATTATGTATGCATAAACAAATATATTTACCAGTTTTGCCTTATTCAGAAGATCAATGTTTATTATTTTTACGATATACGTTTTCAACGCCTCTCATATATAATCGTTTAAGTATATATGAACCTGAATGGAATGCTAATTCCATTATACCAATAGAACAACTAAATGTTATATTTGTTCCGTTAGTTGCATTTGATAATCATGGGAATCGATTAGGAATGGGTGGTGGTTTTTATGATAGAACCTTACAAAATTGGAAACATCAGAGTAATTATGTACCTATAGGGTTAGCATATGACTTTCAAAGAATACCTACTCAATTGCTTCCTATGGATCAATGGGATCTTACGTTACCAGAAATTGTCACCCCATCCTATCGTTTAATTTCAGATGTTTGTTAGATAACATATATTATTGTTCTGAAGGGTATATATTATTACTTATAATATTTTATTATTATAAATAAGTTATATTTTCTTAACATAAATGCTTAATTTTTATAATTTTCATAATGAATATTAATTAATTTAGTTTGTTGCCCAATTTTTCTGATTTTTCAGTTATACTAAAATGTGTACATTTGTTGGTATTACTGAAAATAGAACTATTTTATGGTTTATATATTTATTTAGAATTGAATTGTAAGTGTATATAAAGAATTAAATAATTGTTTTTATACCTTCTTTTGTTCCAATTAATACGATATCTGCTCGTCTTTGTGCGAATATACCAACACTTACTACTCCTGGAATATTGTTAATTTTTGTTTCTAATAACGATGCATTAGAAATTTTCATATTGTATACATCTAAAATATTATTACCATTTTCAGTAATTACATTACGCCGATATTCTGGTAAGCCACCTAAACGTACTAATTCTCTTGCCACTAATGAACGAGCCATAGGAATAACTTCTATTGGTAGTGGTCCACGTCCTAATATATTTACTTGTTTACTACTGTCAACAATACAAATAAATTTTTTAGCTGCAGCAGCAATAATTTTTTCTTTAGTTAAGGCTCCCCCTCCACCTTTAATCATTTGCATATGAGTATCAATTTCATCTGCGCTATCAACATATACGTCTAGCTCATCTAAATTATTAAGATTGTATATAGGAATACCCAATTTTTTTAATTGATTGGATGAATAGTTTGAGCTAGAAACTACACCTTCTATTTTTTCTTTTATGCTATTCAATGCTTCAATAAAATATGTAATAGTAGAACCTGTTCCTATCCCTATAATTCTGCTAGACTGAATATATTTCAAAGCTGCCCAACCTACTGATTTTTTTAATTTTTCTTTTATCATATTACACCTATACGTGGCGTATATATTGGATATTTAATGCATACTATTTTTAATTTCTATTATTTGCTCAATTTCTGACAAGGACTTTTATTTACTATATATCAAAAATGACATTTAATGTGAATTAAACTCATACATCGGACTATTGCATTATACAATGCATGGTAATTTTCTGATTTGAGCAACAAATTTTATAATTTATATTGATATTTGAATTAAATATTGTTTCTAGGTATAGCTAGCAGTATACATCGAGTTTAATTTGAAATGATTTCGGTTTTGTCGATGTATAATCTGTTTTAATATACTTAAAATTTTATGAACAAAAAATAATTATTATAAAATATTGATAGCGTTTAAAGTAGAAAATATTTTTTCTAAGTATTTAACCATTGATTTTTGTCCTGCACGAATCCAAACTCGCGGGTCATAAAATTTTTTATTTGGTTGCTCGCGTCCATGTGGGTTACCTAATTGAGTTTGGAGAAAGTGTTTATTGTATTGGTAGTATTTTAAAATTCCTTCCCAAGTAACCCATTGTATATCGGTATCAATGTTCATTTTTACAATACCATAACTGATGGCTTCTTTAATTTCTTTTTCTGTAGATCCAGACCCTCCATGAAATACTAAACTTAAAAAGTTGTTAGGTAATCCAAATTTTTTAGAAATATATTTTTGTGATCTCTGAAGTATTTTTGGATCTAATCGCACATTTCCAGGCTTATATACACCATGAACATTTCCAAATGATGCAGCTATAATGAACCGTGGGCTGATAACATGTAATTTTTCATAAGCATAAGCTATATCTTCTGGATTTGTGTATAAAAGTTCATGATTCAAATGATGATGATCAATACCATCTTCTTCCCCTCCAGTGCAACCTAATTCTATTTCTAAAGTCATATTTAATTTATCCATACGACTCAAATACTTTGAGCTAATTTCTATATTTTCTTTTAAAGATTCTTCAGATAAGTCTATCATATGAGATGAAAATAATGGGCTACCGGTTTTATGAAAATGTTTGGATCCTAAGTCTAGTAGAGCATCGATCCAAGATAAATTCTTTTTAGTGCAATGATCAGTGTGCAAAATAACAGGGATGTTATAGTGTTTAGCAATATGGTGTACGTGTAAACTTCCAGAAATAGCTCCTAATACTGCCGTAGAATTATCGTCTTTATGGTTACTTAAACCATATCCTGCCATAAAAGAAGATCCTTTTTTAGAAAACTGTAAAATAATTGGAGACCGCATATTAGATGCAGCTTCTAATGCAGCATTAATTGAATCCATACCTATACAGTTTACTGCCGGCAAAGCAAAATTATTTTTCTTTGCAAGATCAAATATCTTCTGGACATCGTTTCCAGTAACTACACCTGGTTTTATAGAATTAATAATCTTAATCATTTATTTTCTTCTTTTTTGACAAATATGTATCGATATAGTATGTATTTATATACATTCTATATGTATCTTCATATATAATACTTATTAATCTATGATATGTATACTTTTAATTATTTAATAGCATGTTTTTCAAGCAATTTTACCGATGGAAATGTTTTTCCTTCAATAAATTCTAAGAAAGCACCACCTCCGGTAGAAATATAAGAAATCTGATCAGAAACTCCAAAAAAATCAATAGCCATTAAGGTATCGCCTCCCCCAACAATAGAAAAAGCATTACTTTTAGCAATAGCATGAGATATCATTTCTGTGCCTGTTCTAAAGTTTGGAAATTCAAATACTCCAATAGGGCCATTCCAAAGAATAGTTTTAGCACATTTTAAGATATCTAATATTCTAGCAATAGACTCATCACCTAAATCAAGAATTTGCTCATCATCTTTAATATCAATTACAGCTTTCATAGTTGCTTGAGCAGTTTCTGAAAATTCTGTACTCACTCTTACGTCAGTAAGGGTAGGTATATCACAATTTTCTAAAAGTCGTTTTGCTGTAAGTATTAGTTCTTCTTCATATAAAGATTTACCTACTTTTTTTCCTTGAGCTGCTAAGAAGGTATTTGCGATACCTCCTCCTACTATAAGGTAATCTGAAATTTTTGATAAGGAGTCCAGAACAGTTAATTTAGTAGATACTTTAGATCCGCCAACTATTGCAACCATTGGTCTCATAGGATTATGTAATGCTTTACTTAAGGCTTCCAATTCTTTTTGTAGTAAGAGTCCAGAACAGGCTACAGAAACAAATTTGCTTATACCGTGCGTAGAAGCTTGTGTACGATGAGCGCTGCCAAATGCATCCATGACAAATATATCACATAACATAGCATATTTTTTTGATAAAATCTCATCATCCTTTTTTTCTCCTTTATTAAATCGTACGTTTTCTAAAATTAACAGCTCTTTTTCCATAAAGTTTGTGTTTTCTAAATAATCTGTAACTAGCCGTATTTTTTTTATATCTTGATTAATTAATTGTTTTTTTAAATATTCAACCACGGGCTGTAAAGAAAATTTTACATCATAACTTCCTTCTATTGGTCGACCTAGATGAGAAGCTACCATAACATATTTACTTTTACTTAAAGCTAATTCAATAGTAGGTAATGATGCAATAATTTTTCTATTAGAAGTAATAATTCCGTTTTTAACAGGTACATTTAAATCGGAACGAATTAAAACACGTTTATCCGTTAGGTCTAAATCACTTATTTTTATGATATTCATAATGGAAAACCTTTTATGTATAAAGAAACATATTAATAAAAGAATCATATATTAATAGTAAAAATATTTTTCTTGCGTTGTATATATTATGTTCAATAATTAAGTTTATTTTTTAACAATTAATTTTTAATAATAGTATACGATTTGGAATAAATTTAGGTTGTTATTAATTTATTAATCAATTAATAACATGAATACTTTTAAACAATTAATGTAATTATAAATAGTATATGATATACTGGTAGCATTGGTATTTATATAGAAAAATATGAAATATTTTATCAGAATATAGTCATCTTTAACTTATTTAACAATAATTTAATTTTCAAGTTATTTATGGGTTTTATATTTTAATAATATAGCGATTAAGTATAGTAGTTAGCTTAATTTTATAGTATTGATGTTGCATCAGCATCAGGTATTGAAAATATAATGTGATCTTATAAGTTAATATTGTTGTTTTTCGTATGGTTATTAATTAAAATTGTTAAATAGCTAATAATATATAAAATAAATTTTTTAGTTCTTTAATTTCGCTTGAGTATACAGGATTTCTAATCCCAATGTAGCAGCCGCTAAAGCGGTGATTTGTGCGCAATCATAAGCTGGAGCTACTTCTACTAAATCAATACCTACAATATTTAAGTTTGTAAAACTTCGTATTAATTTTAGAACACGATAACTTGTTAGTCCGCCAATTACTGGGGTCCCAGTGCCAGGCGCTATAGCTGGATCTAAGCAATCAATATCAAATGTTAAATATATTGGAAAAGATTTAACAACTGATTTTATTTTATTTATAATAATATCTGTACGCATGTCGTTAACATATTCTGCGTCTAGTACTGTAAAGCCAAAGTTATTTTTGTATTCAGTGCGAATACCAATTTGTATTGAATGTATAGGATCAATTAATTCTTCGTTTAGCGCATGTAATATAATAACACCATGATCATATTTACTATCATTGTAGTAGTAATCTGCGTGTGCATCAAAGTGTATTATTGCGATTTTTCCAAAAATTTTTGAATATGCACGTAATATAGGTAATGTGATGTAATGATCACCTCCAAGTGATAGCATTTTTTTTCCAGAAATTAGTAAATGTTCAGCATGATTTTGTAGAGAATTTACGAAATCTTTTATATTTCCAGATTTATATATTAAATCCCCGCAATCAACTATATGTAAATTTTCTCGTATATTAAAATTCCAAGGCCAACGACAATGTTCCCAGGCTAAATTTATAGATGCTTGTCGAATAGCAGTTGGTCCAAACCTACTTCCTGCGCGCCCAGAAGTAGTCATGTCAAAAGGGACCCCAGTAATTACCCAGTCACTGTTGTTATTATAAGGATCAAATTCTAATGGAAATCTGAAAAATCCAAAAGCATTTGAAAATAAAGAGTTATCACATTTATAATTTAAAGTATGCATGTATTTCTTTTGTTTAATTAATATACAAACAACTTATTATATATTAAATATAGTTTTAAGTAAAATTAAATAGAATATTAATATAAATTAATAATATTTAAATATTCATATAACTTTTTTAATAAATGTAATGTATATTAGTTTTATAACCTATAAATTTTAGGGCGTATTAAAATTAATTTATACTAAAGCATGTAATTATATCTGCATATATATGTTATATTCATTGCTTGTAATTCAAGAATTTGATTCATAGGCAATTAAATTTATAAATAAAGTGTATTGCAACTTATTATTAATTTTAATTATTTTATAAACACAAAAAATGAAGATATTTGTGAAAAATGATAAATAAAGTAAGTTTTTATTTACGTAGCTAGTGAGTATTTATTAGAATTTGGTAATTTATTTGCACGATGCAAACTATGCTGGAATAATGTTTGTGATTTTTAATAAATTAATTTAAATATATATTTGATAATGGAAGCGAATAAATGTAAATATTAAAAATTAATATAATTTTTTTGGTGTAAATAACAGATGAAAAGTATCTATATGGCAGGGGTTTTCATAAAAATGTTTGATTGCAATTTATTACTCAACAATTTTGGAATTATTTTTAAATAAATAAGATAAATTATATTATCTTGGTATCTATATATAGATGGGTTTCTACATGTAGTTTGCTTCAGTATGTTGACTATATATATAACAGATTTTGCTAATAAGTTTTATATTCTATATTTATAAGGGATAGAATGAATGGCGCAATATTTATTTACATCTGAATCTGTATCAGAAGGACATCCAGATAAAATTGCAGATCAAATTTCTGATGCTGTATTGGATTCTATCTTAGCGCAAGATCCAAGAGCGCGCGTTGCATGCGAAACATTTATCAAAACAGGTGTAGTAGTAATGGGAGGAGAAATTACCACTACTGCTTGGGTAAATATGGAAGAAATCGCTAGAAATACTATTCGTGATATTGGTTACGTTCGTTCAGATATGGGATTTGATGCAAATTCTTGTGTGATATTAAGTGTAATTAATAAACAATCTTCAGAAATTAAACATAGCATAGATCATGGTAATTTTTTAAAACAAGGGGCGGGTGATCAGGGATTAATGTTCGGATATGCTACTAATGAAACTAATGTTTTAATGCCTGCTCCGATAACATATGCGAATCTTTTGATTAAAAGAAAGTCTCAAATGAGAAAAAATGGCGTGTTACCTTGGTTAGGGTTAGACGCCAAGAGTCAGGTAACAGTTGCTTATGAAGATGGAAAGATAATTGGAATAGCAGCAGTTGTGTTGTCCATTCAACATGCTCGTGGTATAAAGTTAATAGATTTACAAGAGGCTGTGATGGAGGAAATTATTAAACCAGTGTTACCTAAAAAATGGTTGTCTGATAATACTAAATTTTTTATTAATCCTGGTGGTTGTTTTGTTGTTGGAGGACCTATTAGTGACTGTGGTTTAACTGGAAGAAAAATTATTGTGGATACTTATGGAGGCATGGCGCGTCATGGTGGAGGATCTTTTTCTGGAAAAGATCCATCAAAAGTAGATCGATCAGCCGCTTATGGAGCAAGATATGTTGCTAAAAATATTGTAGCAGCTGGTTTAGCAGATCGTTGTGAGCTTCAGGTTTCTTATGCAATTGGAATACCAAATCCAATATCTATTAGTATTGAAACTTTTGGAACAGAGAAAACCTCACATGATATTTTGATAAAGCTAATAAATAATTTTTTTGATTTCCGTCCTTATGGTTTAATTACTATGTTAGATTTGTTAAAACCAATTTATAAAGATACAGCTGTATATGGGCATTTTGGTCGTGAACATTTTCCCTGGGAGAAAGTTGATAAAGTAGAATTACTTCGTGATGCAGCTGGTTTAAAATTTATATCTCCGTAATATTTTGTATATTTATTATTTGATTAATATGTAATGAAATTGTTAGTATAGGGATTGTAACAATATTAATTATAAATTTGATTATGGGTTTATATGAATAGATTCTTATATTTATAAGAACTATGTAGATAATTGTTATTGTGTTTGTAAATAATTTTTATTCTAAATATAGTAAAATTTAAGAGGTTTATTGTAATGTGTGTATTAAACAAATACACTTTTATGCTACAAAATAGTAGAATCCATTTTTATGGATTAAGGATAATGATCTTTATAGAGAGTATTTTTATAAAGAATTTATGGAATAAAGACGAAATTGTTGTCAGTACAATAACTACATAGAATTTTATTCTGGATAGGTGATTTATTTAAATAAATTTATATTAGCAATTGATAAGGTAATTATACCCATGTGGTTAGTTGGTTATTACTAATGATTAAATTTTTTTGCACATAACACAGTTTAAATTAATTATGGCGGTTTTACAAAAACTAATTAGTTATTAAATCTTAAATTTTTTATCTTTAATAAAAGGGATTTATAAAATAATTTATGTTAACGCATGAGATAACAAATTTACAAAATTATTTTCTAATAGCTATGCCTGCTCTGAAAGATCCATTATTTAAACAGTCAGTAGTATATATTTGTGAGCATAATGATACAGGAGCTATGGGTATTGTTATCAATAAATTAGTTGAAAGATGTACAGTAGAAAATATATTACATAATTTGAAGGTTGTGTCTCCTGTACGAGATCCGTCTATTCGATTAGATAATCCAGTATTTTCTGGAGGTCCTTTGTTAGATGATCGGGGGTTTATTTTACATACTCCTAAAAAAGGTTTTGGGTCTAGTGTTAATATTTCTTCAAAAGCTATGATCACTACATCTAGAGATATCTTAGAAACTTTAGGCACTCCTAATCAACCAAAAGATGTATTAGTGGCGCTTGGTTATTCTGGTTGGTCTAAAGGTCAATTAGAACATGAATTAATGGAAAATGCTTGGCTTACTGTTCCTGCTAATGAAACAATTTTATTTCATACTCCTATTATTGCTCGTTGGCGTGCAGCTGCAAAAATATTAGGAATTGATATTCGTAATATTACTGATCAAACAGGCCATGCTTGATGTCAATTGTTAATATAATTATGGGTTTTGATTTTGGAACTAAGAATATAGGAGTAGCAATTGGTCAAAAATTGACTTGTACTGTAAGGCCTCTTACTGTATTACAATCGCAATCTGGTATACCCAATTGGGGAAAAATTAAAGATATTTATAATATATGGAAACCAGTAGCAATGATAGTAGGGTTACCTTTGAAGATAAATGGAGGAGTACAGCCTATTACAATCTTAGCAAGAAGATTTGCTAAACAATTAAAGAAACAGTTTCCTGTTACAGTCGAGATGCATGATGAGCGGTTTAGTACGAGTGAAGCACGTTTAGATTGTTTTGAAAATCATTATAATTATTTACATGCACAACAGGATATTAAAATAAATGCAATAGCAGCTGGAGTAATTTTAAAAAGTTGGTTGAATCAGTCTTTTAAAATGTGATGGAATAGTATTCCTGTACATAAGTATTTTTGAGAATAAATACTAGAGGATTTAATATGATGATAATTTTAAAATTAAATAATTATTTTGTGATTTATTGTTTGAGAGTGTTGAATAAATAATATTGAGGATAATATTATGATATTTATATTCATAAATAAGTAGTATAATTTGTGGTACGTATATACAGTTAATATTGTGAATTAAAAGTGTAGGTGGTTTTAAAAGATTTATTTTGTATGGCAGTGTGAATATGGAATCAACGATGAAAATATTTATTAATTTTTATAAGAAATAATATATTTGTATTTTTCATAACCTAATCAAAGTTAAAAGATTATACTCAATTTAGATTGGCGATTGAATTATATATGTTTTATGCATTATAAAAAATATGGACATGAAATTTTTATAGAGTTAATTTATTTTGTATAAGTGTTGTTATTTATAAAAATAAAATATTTATAAAATTCTGTATAAATTCTTAGGCCAAATTTTTATATCTGGTTTGTATTAGAGTGTTTTTGATTATTTATCATAATATATCAGACGGTATTTGTATTGAGTTTATTTTTTAATTTATAAAATATTCTTTTATAAAAATGCAGATTGATTACAGAATGTGCTAGTTACCTGTAATATAAACTTAATATCGTAAAAATATATATGGCTCAAAATTTAATTTTTTCTAAAAGTATATTACTTTGGTATCAAAAGTATAGAACGCAAGATTTGCCATGGCAATTGAATAAAACAATGTATAAAACATGGTTATCTGAAATTATGTTGCAACAAACACAAGTAAAAACTGTAATTTTCTATTATGAACGATTTATTGCAAGATTTCCAACAATTATACAATTGGCAGAAGCAGGATTAGATGAAGTATTATTTTTATGGAGTGGATTAGGTTATTATGCGCGGGCTAGAAATTTGCATAAAACAGCCAGAATTATTGTTCAGGATTATTGTGGTAATTTTCCAAAAGATTTCAATGTACTTATTTCTTTTCCTGGCATCGGAAGATCTACTGCAGGAGCTATATTGTCATTAACATTAGATCAACGTCACCCTATTCTCGATGGTAACATAAAACGAATCTTAACAAGATATTATGCTGTTGATTATTATTTGTTAGGAAATAAATCTAAAATAAATAATAAACTGTGGTTATTGAGTGAACAATTACTTCCTGATACAGGAACGGGAGTTTTTAATCAAGCTATGATGGATCTGGGAAGATTGATATGTACTAATACATGCCCAGTCTGCAAAGACTGCCCTCTTCAAGAAAATTGTCAAGCTTTTTTAACTCATAGAGTGAATCAATATCCTAGAAAGGAACCATCTAAAAAGTTGTTAAAAAAAACTATTTGGTTTTTATTGTTGTTATTGCAACGTCATAAAGTAAAAATGATATGGCTTGAAAAAAGATTATATCAGACGATTTGGGGAGGATTATTTTGTTTTCCTGAGTTTTCTAGTTTTAATATGTTGAATGTATGGTTATTAAATTATAATTTAAATAATGATCAATATATAGACTTATCTATTTTAAGACATAAATTAAGTAATGTTGATTTGGAAATTAGACCTGTATTACTTAGTATAAATAAAAAGATAAATTGCAAGCAAGATGGAATCTGGTATGATTTGACGGATCCTCCAATTATTGGATTACCTAGACCAATTTCTATGATATTACAGAGACTATAGTTATAATTATAACAAAAAATATTGAAGAAAATTTAAATTAAAAGAATAATTACTGTAACAAAAAATTTATAATAATGCCTAAAATAATTTATTGTGTTTTTTTAAAAAAATATGCTGAGGGATTAGATGCTCCGTGTTATCCAGGATCGTTAGGAAAATATATCTATGAGCATATTTCTAAAGGTGCGTGGATGAAATGGAAAAATAAACAAATTGTTTTAATTAATGAAAATAAATTGAATATGATGAATATTTCAGATCGTACAACACTTGAAAGAGAAATGAAGATTTTTTTGTTCGGAAAAGATTTTTAGATATAAAAATTATTAATTGAATTAATAATTGAGTAATTTTTCTTGATCGTACTTTTAAATAATAGCACACCAATCAAACTAAAAATCCAAATGAATATGTATATTCATTTGGATTTTTAGTTTGATTGGTGTGCTATTACAATAATAAAAAACAATTTATTGTTTTAATTCCCCAATGTATTGTATTTCGTTTATCTAAATAAGTATCTATTTAAGATTAGTGAATTCATGTTTATTGTAGATTAATAGTGGTTTTGACTCTCCAAACACTACTGATTCGTCAATTATAACTTTATCTATATTATCTTGAGAAGGTAATTCATACATTACGTTTAGTAATATATCTTCTAAAATAGCTCTAAGTCCACGAGCACCAATTTTTCTTTTCATAGCATTTTTAGCAATAGCAGTTAATGATGTTTCTGAAAATTCCAATTTTATTCCATCTATACGGAATAATATTTCGTACTGTTTAATTAAGGCATTTTTTGGTTCTTTTAATATTTTTATTAATTCTTTTTCTTTTAGTTCATCTAAAGCAGAAATTATTGGGAGTCTTCCAACGAATTCTGGGATTAAACCAAATTTAATTAAATCTTCTGGTTCAATTTGTTTTAATAACGAATATTCAGTATTTTTGGATGTGTTGTTACTTTCTGAGATTTGAAAACCAATTGTACGTTTGTTGGTGGTGCGTTTCTGAACAATTTGATGTAAACCAAAAAAAGCACCTCCACAAATAAAAAGAATATTGGTAGTATCCACTTGTATGAATTCTTGCTGCGGATGTTTACGACCTCCTTGCGGTGGTACTGCAGCTATAGTTCCTTCGATTAGTTTTAATAAAGCTTGTTGTACTCCTTCCCCAGAGACATCTCGGGTAATAGAAGGGTTTTCTGATTTTCTAGAGATTTTATCTATCTCGTCTATATAAATAATACCTTGTTGTGCTTTATTTACATCATAATTACATCGTTGTAGTAATTTTTGTACAACGTTTTCTACATCTTCACCTACATACCCTGCTTCTGTTAGAGTAGTAGCATCTGATATAGCAAAAGGCACATTAAGAAAACTAGCTAATGTTTCTGCTAATAATGTTTTTCCACTTCCTGTAGGACCGATTAATAAAATATTACTTTTAAATAATTTTGTACTATTATCACGCGCATATATATCTGCATTACGCAAACGTTTATAATGATTATATACTGCTACTGCGAGTACTTTTTTAGTATGTTCTTGCCCAATTACATAATCATCTAAATGATTTTTAATTTCATAGGGTGTTGGAAATTTAATTAAATTTTCGTTGATTACTTTATCTTTAAATTCTTGATTAATTATATCTTTACATAAACCAATGCATGTATCACAAATATGTGCTGATACTCCCGCAATTAATTTTAATACTTGATTTTGATCTTTTCCACAAAATGAACAATATAATGTATTTTTTGAATGATTTTGATGATTATCGTTCACAGCTTAATGTCCTTACTTTTGATTTTTAATCAATGAAAATGAACTAAAAATCTATTTGAAAATAGAAAATAAATTCAGATATAAATTATGTTTACAGATAATGATAATAATAAAATATAAAGTAAGTAATGATACGAATTTATGTTCGTTGGGGTAATACACAATCTACTAATCCATATTTCACAGCTTCATCAGCAGATAAAAAGCAATCTCGTTCTGTATCTTTGCTGATTGTATCAACAGATTGTCCTGTATGTTTTGCCATTAGCTCATTTATATTATTTTTAATCTTTAATATTTCTTTAGTATGAATAGCAATATCGGTAGCTTGGCCTTGAAAACATCCTAATGGTTGATGAATCATCATTCGAGCGTTCGGTAAACAAAATCGTTTGCCTTTAGTACCGGAAGCTAATAGAAAAGCACTCATAGAAGCAGCTTGCCCCATACAAAATGTGCTAACGTCAGGTTTTACAAATTGTATGGTATCATATATTGACATTCCTGCAGTTATTAATCCTCCTGGAGAATTAATATATAAATGGATGTCTTTTTTTGAGTTTTCTGATTCTAAAAACATTATCTGTGCAACGATCAAATTAGCTACATTGTCTTCTATTGTCCCTGTCATAAAAATAATTCTTTCTTTTAGTAATAAAGAAAATATATCATATACACGATCTCCTCGGATAGTTTGTTCTATTACTGTTGGTACTATTACCATATTCCGACAACAATAAGGTGTTTTAAAATTATTTGAATATTTCCATGGCATGCACTGTATCCTCCTTTATTAGATATCTGTTAAATAAAAATATTATTTAAACCTGATATAATACAATTTGTAGAAAATTTCAAATTAAATTTTAATGATCATGTTTTTGTTAACTAAAATAGTTATGATATAATCCTGAGCCACTTACTATCTGTTAGATAGTTAATCATTATAATAGAACAGTTTATATATATGCTATTTCGTTTTTTATTACAGTACATATAATAAAATTATTATCATATTCTGTGAATTTTTATTATATTGTGTAATCATAATGTATAAATTTATTGCATGCAGTATCTTTTTTTAGATTTTGATTAATTAAGAATAAAAATCAATTGTTCTTTGTGTTAAAAACAGATAGTAAATATATTTCATGACTGTAATATTGGTTTTAAACGATTTGGTTTGTACGACAAATCAAATTTATTTAATTTAAGAATTACCAATTCTTAAATTAAAAGGATAATTAATATCAATGTTTTAATAATTTCATTAAATAATAATATAGTTTTATACAATATTTATCTCTGGTTTTAAAATTAAATTGTGTTAAAAAGTGTAGAGTGATTTTGTCGCGAATGTTTATTAATACTATGTTTTTTATTAATTTGTTATTTTAAATGATTAAACGTATTTGTTATTAATATAGCAGGTAATTTAATAGCATTAAATTGCTATACTGTTTTTTGTTTTGATATTGTATTTATATAGTTATTTTTTAAATGATATTTAATATATTTACAATTTTTATATGTAAATATATATATATTGTTGTCTAGATTAGAATATTTTAATATTATTTTCATATAACTCTAAAAATTTAGAATTTTTATTCTTTGAAAGAATAAGGAGGGCTATGTATTTTTCTTTAGATTTTATTAATAATATTCATGTGGAAAAATCAATATTTATATTAAGAAATAGTATTGTATACTATAATGAAAAATTATTTAGTTATGTGTTGATAAAGATTTGATTATTTTTATCATTGTGTTGAAAATGTATGGTGTGTTTTATATTTTTTAAAATTATATTGATCTTATTTTTAAGATTTTTACTATTAATATTTTTTGATTTTAACGTTGCTTGATTTTTAATTTTATATGTAGCTGTACTTATATTACTTGTTTTAAATAATAAAATAAACGGAATTATAATTTTCTGATTTTAGTATTATTTTTTAGCAAATAATTATTTTATAATTTTTTAAAAATAAATAAGAATTTTTAACGTGAAACTTATGAAGATACATCTTTTAGAAAGATACATTAAATCTAGCGTGGTATGTTACGTGGATAATATTTAAATTACAAGTGACAGTATAGTATATTTTTGCAAACCTTTAATATTTTTTAATAATTACGTATATATCTAATTTATTTTTTATTAATTTTATAGGTGGAACATAATAAGGAAAATATAAAATCATATAAAGTTATAAACGTTTTTAAAAATCTATAATGTAATTATAATTTAATTAATTAATTTAAATTATACAGAGTGGTAGTATTAAAATTAATTATATCTATAAATCTAAATATTTAAATGACTAATTTTAAGCGATTGAATATTTAATTTTTATTTTTTTATATTATAGAATGAAATTAGCTTCGAGTATAAATATGTATAATTATAATCTAATGTTTATTAGGAAGTTACAAATATAGAAGTATTTTAGGTATATATTAAATTTGTTTACATTAATAAAGACTTGCGGTAAGATGAGCAATTTAAAAATTGAATATATTTGATTGTATTAAAATTTGTTGTATGAAATTTAGTGTATATAATATAAAAAAATATGTGTTTTATTGTTTATTGTGTAGTTTAGTAGCAATATTGAGTGGGTGTAATGATTTAGTATTATTATATCCTAAGGGGCAAATTGGAATAGAAGAACGTTCATTAATATTGACTGCGTTCGGATTAATGCTCACCATAGTAGTCCCCGTGATTGTAATGACAATTTTTTTTACCGTAAAATATAGAGCATCTAATATTAAAAACATACAATATGATCCTAATTGGGCAAATTCTAGAAAAATAGAATTTGTGATTTGGTTTGTGCCAATTTTAATTATTATTTTTCTAGGAGTCCTAACTTGGAAATCTACTCATAAATTAGATCCCAAAAAGCCTATTGTATCTTATCCTGTGCAACCAATAGTTATTGATGTTATATCATTAGATTGGAAATGGCTTTTTATTTATCCGAAACAAAATGTAGCAGTTATTAATGAGCTTGTTTTTCCAAAATGTATACCTATAAAGTTTAATGTTACTTCTAATTCGGTTATGAATTCTTTTTTTGTTCCTCAATTAGGAGGACAAATTTATGCTATGGCTGGAATGCATACTGAATTAAATTTAATAGCTAACGAAGTAGGATGCTATAAAGGCGTTTCATCAAATTTTAGTGGACAAGGATTTTCTAGCATGAAATTTACTGTCTTTGTTACAAAAACTGAAAAAGAATTTGAGCAATGGATACAAAAAGTTCAAAAATCATCTTATCACATTAATAATATGTCAATTTATGAAGAGTTAGCTAAGCCTAGTGAACATCATCCAATCATTTATTTTTCTAATGTACACTCTAACTTGTTTTATAATGTGATTAATAAATTTAAACATCAAAAGCAAGAACATTTTTAGTATTTAATTTTTAATTTTTCATATAAAAATGATGTATTTTCAGTGAAATTATAAATATATAAGGATAATGAAGTAATGTTTGGAAAATTAACAATACACTCTATTCCATATAACGATCCAATTATTATGTCGACAATTGTCATTGTTCTTTTTATTGGAATGATACTTACTGGTATTATTTCATATTATAATAAGTGGCAATATATTTGGGATGAATGGATTACTTCTGTAGATCATAAAAAAATTGGAATAATGTATATTGTAGTTGCATGTGTTATGTTTTTACGTGGTTTTGCTGATGCGATTATGATGAGAGCACAACAAGCTTTGTCTTCTTCTGGGTTGTATGAATTTCTTTCAGTTCATCACTATAACCAAGTAATTACTGCTCATGGTGTGATCATGATTATATTCATGGCTACTCCTTTTGTAATAGGGTTAATGAACTTGATAGTTCCGTTACAAATTGGAGCACGAGATGTTGCTTTTCCTTTCTTGAATTCTTTAAGTTTCTGGTTGTTTATGGTGGGTGTAATTTTAATAAATCTTTCTTTAGGAATAGGGGAATTTGCGCAAACAGGATGGGCAGGTTATCCACCATTATCAAGTAAAGAGTACAGTCCTGGTGTTGGTGTTGATTATTGGATATGGAGTATACAGATTTCAGGAATAGGAACTACTTTAACTGGTATAAATTTTTTTACTACAATCTTATACATGAGAGCTCCAGGTTTATCAATGATGAAGATGCCAGTATTTACTTGGACTGCATTATGTACAAATACGTTAATCATTACGGCTTTTCCAATTTTAACTGTTACTATTGCATTATTGACGTTAGATCGTTATTTAGGAACCCATTTTTTTACTAACGATTTGGGTGGAAATATGATGATGTATATTAATTTATTTTGGGCTTGGGGGCACCCAGAAGTATATATTTTAGTTTTACCTGTGTTTGGTGTGTTTTCAGAAGTTGTGTCTACTTTTTCACAAAAGAAATTGTTTGGATATACTTCGTTAGTATGGGCTACTATTGCTATTACTGTATTATCTTTTTGTGTATGGTTGCATCATTTTTTTACCATGGGGGCAGGTGCTAATGTTAACGCATTTTTTGGTATTATGACCATGGTAATTGCCATTCCTACTGGTGTAAAAATTTTTAATTGGTTATTTACTATGTATCGAGGGAAAATTATTTTTACTTCTCCGATGTTATGGACTATTGGATTTATTATTACATTTTCTATAGGAGGAATGACTGGGGTATTATTGGCTGTACCTGGGGCTGATTTTGTATTACACAATAGTTTATTTTTAATTGCTCATTTTCATAATGTTATCATTGGGGGTGTGTTATTTGGTTGTTTTGCTGGCGCTACTTATTGGTTTCCTAAAGCTTTTGGATATATTTTAAATGAAAAATGGGGAAAGAGAGCTTTTTGGTTTTGGATTATTGGATTTTATATAGCATTTATGCCGTTATATATTTTAGGATTTATGGGCATGACTCGCCGATTAAGTCAGCAAATTGATCCAATATTTTCATCAATGTTAGTAACAGCATCAATAGGTACTATATTAATTGGGTTAGGTATTATATGTCAATGTATCCAAGTAACAGTTAGTATTTTAAATCGTGATAAGTGCAAAGATTTAAATGGAAATCCATGGAATGGATCTACTTTAGAGTGGTCTGTCCTTTCTCCTCCCCCATTTTATAATTTTGCAATTATTCCCATCATAAATGATGATCGTGATGTTTTTTGGTATGTAAAAAATAATAAAAAGGTCAATTTTTGCTCTGATCAATATGCATCAATACACATGCCTAAAAATACTCATTCTGGAGTTTTAATATCTTTTTTAAGCTTATTATTTGGATTTGGTATGATTTGGTATATATGGTGGTTAGTTATTTTTAGTATATTTGGAATTGTTGCAACTTGGATTATTCATACATTTAATGATAATACAGAATATACTGTATCAGTAGATAAAATTAAAGAAGTTGAATATATTAATAATGCATAAACACAATAATTTAAATAAAAAAACAATATTTGGTTTTTGGTTGTATATAATGAGTGATTGTGTTTTATTTGCAAGCTTGTTCGCAATGTACTCAGTGTTATGCAATGGTATAGAAAATTTTTCTTCAGGAAAAGAAATCTTTAAATTACCTCTTATATTTATAGAGACTTGTTGCTTGCTATTAAGCAGTTTTACTTACGGTAAGGTCATGATATATGCAGAGAAATTATATGTGAAAAAAGTAAATATTTGGATGGGAATGACTTTTTTATTAGGTTTGTTTTTTATTGGAATGGAAACCTATGAATTTTTTAATTTAATTCAATCGGGATACAATCCACGTCAAAATGCATTTTTTTCTTCTTTTTTTACTTTGGTAGGAACCCATGGGCTACATGTAATGGCGGGGCTTATTTGGATTGTAGTAATGATTTTACATGTTACATATCAGGGGTTAACTAAAATTAACTACATACGATTGCAATGCTTAAGCTTATTTTGGCATTTTCTTGACATTATATGGATATGCGTATTTACTGAAGTATATTTGATAGGAGCATTGTAATTTATGAAAAATGGTTATACACATAATTCATATTTGATTGGATTTGTATTATCTATAATTTTGACAATCATTCCATTTTTTATGGTTACATATAATATAACTAACAAACAGATATTGATGTATATTATTATATCGTGTGCAGTAATTCAGATTTTTGTTCATTTAATTTTCTTTTTACATTTGGGAACCAAATCTCATCAAGTATGGAATTTGATATCTTTAATATTTACGGTATTTATTGTTTTTATTCTTGTATTTGGAAGTATATGGATTATGACACATTTGCATCATAATTTGATGGTTTGAATAATAAGACAGCTTTATGGTATGAATAAACATTATTTACATTTAATAAAACCGGGGATTGTTATAGGAAATTTAATGTCGGCTATAGGAGGATTTTTAATAGCATCACGAGGCCATATACATTATCTTTTATTTATTGAAATGATTATAGGGATGTCATTAGTTATAGCTGCTAGTTGTTTATTAAATAACATTATTGATCGAGATATTGATTCGGTTATGGAAAGAACTAGAAATAGAGTGTTAGCACAACATAGTAGATTGTTTTTAAATAAAAGTATATTGTATGCTTTAATTTTAAGTGTATTTGGTTTTTTATGTTTGATTTATACAAAAAATTTTTTAATAGTATATTTAGCGGCAATAGGTTTATTCACATATGTTGGAATATATAGCTTGTGGATGAAACGTAAATCTATTTATAGCATAATAGTTGGGAGTATTTCAGGAGCAATGCCGCCAGTGATTGGATATTGCGCTGTTACAAATCGATTTGATATAGGAGCCTTGATATTATTAATGATTTTTAGTTTGTGGCAAATCCCACATTCTTATTCTATTGCTATTTTACGATTACATGACTATAAGGCAGCCCGAATCCCAACTTTTCCTATTAAAAAGGGGATTAAGTCAACTAAGAATCATATGATTGTATATATTATTGGATTTATTATAGCAACTATATTATTTACTGTAATGGGATATACTAGTTATATATTTTTAATAATAATTAGCATAATGAATTTATGGTGGTTATATATAGGATCATATGGGTATAAAATAATTAATAATGATAGTTTATGGGCAAGGAGAATGTTTCAATTGTCTATTATTATTGTAGTATCCTTAAATTTGTTTTTATCTTTAGATCCTATTTTATTTCACATATAAATGATTTATTATTATATATTTATATTTTTATGTATGAAATTCATATTTTTTAGTAAAATTAATTACAGATATGTTTTGGAGTATAACTTTAAAAAATAGTTTAATGTTGTGAAAATTTGTAAATTTTTATTTTAATGTCTATACGTATAGATATTAAAAAACTACTATACTGATTTGTATTCAGAATATTTATGTATTTTGCATTGTAATGACTAATCAAGAACTGCATACTATACTAGGATTGGGAATAATATTTGCTCTTCGTATGTCAGGTGTGTTTATGGTTTTACCCGTCCTAACTATTCACGTTCCTGCTCTTACAGGAGCAAATGGGCATTTAATGGGTGTGGCGATTGGAATATATGGATTAATGCAAATAATATTTCAATTACCATTTGGATTAATGTCTGACAAAATTGGACGGAAGCCTGTTATTATTGGGGGTTTGGTGTTGTTTGCTCTTGGTAGCGAGATTGCGGCTGCTACTAATAATATTTGGGGGCTGATTATTGGACGCGCACTACAGGGATCAGGAGCTATAAGCAGTTCACTTATGGCATTGTTATTAGAAACGGTTCAAGAACAACATCATATAAAAGCCATGGCTTCAGTCGGAATAAGTTTTGGTATCACTTTTGCTACTTCTATGATTTTTGGTCCAATTATTGCGGATATCTTTGGGTTACATGGGTTATTTCATATTGTTACTATATTAGCTATATTAGCTATAATATTTACCTATATTGTAATCACACCAATTTCTTTTTATCCAATAAAAAATAATGAAAATTTATTTGTTATGTTTAATGAAATTAAAAAAATATTCGCTCATTCTCAATTAATAAAACTAAATTTTAGTATATTTTGTGTACATACTATTCTAATCCTAAATTTTATCGCTTTGCCTAAAGCGATAATAAATTTAGGATTCCCACTTGGAGCGCATTGGAAAATTTATAGTATTATCATGATAATGTCTGCACTAACAGTGTTAGCATGTGTCATATGTTTTGAGGGTAAAAATTATACAGGGAAAGCATTAATTGTTTGTATGAATATTTTATTTTTATCTGAGTTAATTATGTTGACGAGTATGTGTCATTATCGAATGTTTTTGTTTGGTATGCAGTTATTTTTTGTAGCATTTAATTTAATTGAAGCAATATTGCCTACTTTAATCAGTAAAGAATCTCCAAAAAAATATAAAGGAACTACTATTAGTATTTATTCTGTTGGGCAATTTTTAGGTGTAGGATTCGGAGGAATTTTAGGCGGATTTTTATTAGAAATAAAAGGAATATGGTTAGTATTATTTTCTGCATTAATCATATCAACTTTGTGTATTATTATGAGTTATATGTTACGATAATTTATAATTTAATAATATTTCAAAAATTGCAATTAAAACTTTAATAATATTAAATACTTGAAATAAAAACTTAGTTGTTCTTTCATAAAAGAAGGAGATCAATAATTTCTTTATAAATACATAAACTATAAAATATAGTTATGTAGTATATGTTGCACTTTTAATAAATTAACGAGATAATGGAGGTCGGTAAATCTTTATATTACGAAATCCTTGTTCGTATAGATACATAGCCTGTAATCTACTCATTGTGCCATGATCACAATATAGTGCATACACTTTATTTGGATCTAATTTAGAAAATTGATCGATTAATTTGTAAAAAGGTATTTTTTTTATTTTTATATTAGTTAAATAAAGAGGATTATTCCTTTGTTCAGTTTCTGTACGTATATCTAATATTATATCGTTGTCATTTAATATTTTTTTAGTTTCCACTTCAAATAAATGTTGATTGATTATTTGATCAGGAATATTTTGCACATCTATTATACAAGATTGAGATATTGCTCGGTCTAATATAGTGAAATCAAAATTATTTTCTTCAAGTTCGATGCATTTTTTTGTGGTTTTTGCGGCTGATTTTTGAGATATTGTGCCACAATATTCTGGAACAGATTTTGAAAATTTTTCTGTTCCTATATTTCGAGCTAAATTAATAATTTTTTCTTTGTCATAAGAAATTAAAGGGCGAAATATTATATGATTAGATACACTGTCAATAAGCGCTAGATTAGTCAAGGTTTGACTAGATACTTGTCCTAGTACTTCTCCTGTCATTAATGCAGTTATTTTCCATCGATCAGCTACTAATGATGCAGAGCGTATCATCATACGCTTTAATACTATTCCTATTTGATTATCTTTTATTTTAGAAACAATTTCTTTAATGACTTCTGAAAAATCAATACAGATAAATTTTATTTTATGAGAACTACTAAATTTATTCCATAAATAATATATCACTTTAGAAACCTCGATAGTATGCATGGGTGTTCCTAAATTAAAAAAACAATAGTTAACCTTACATCCACGTCGGATTAACATATAACTAGCGACCGCTGAATCAAATCCTCCTGAAATTAATGATATTAGTTCTTGTTGTGTACCTATTGGTAATCCTCCTAATCCTTCAAAACGTTTGATAATTATAAAAAGCTGATTATTCTTAATTTCTAAATATACAATTTTTTCAGGTTTTATTAAATTAACTCTAGTATTATTTATGTTTTGACACAGTTTTTTTCCTAAATAATGTTCGACTTCTTGAGAAGTAAAATTATGTGTGCCATGACGTTTAACTCGTACGCAAAAGTTCTTTCCTGATAATTCAATATTACAGTTCAAATTAAGTATAACATTCTTATAAATATCCTCTAAAGAATTAAATATACTCTCTTCAACTAACAAAAAATGATGAATACCAGGAATATTCGTTAAAATAGTACATATTTTTTGATTGTTATTAGATATTATTTCAAGATAATCCCAATGACGTATAATTGATGTTGATTCTTTATTTTTTTTTAAAATAGTCTTAATGTTGATAACAAGAATTTTTATAAAAAATATCCGTACGGCACGACTTTTTATGGTAATTTCCGGTGAAAATTTAATGATTATTTTCATATTAATGTCTTGTAGTATTCTAAACGTACATGAGAATTAATACTCTATATTCAATCTATCATATTAAATAAATAATATTAATCATCTTAATATAATCTAGTTACTTCTTGTATGGACATAAGAAGTTTAATGCGTTATTTTATAGTTTATTATAGGATATATGCAAATGAGATTTAAATTTGTTAAAATAAACCGTAGTCATAATAACATATTAAATATTCTTATAGTATATAATTACATATATGTATGTAATTTAAGTAGGCATATATTAGTCAAAATTTTGGTTTGTGATATATTAAAATATTATACTTATGCTTGATTTTATTAATGAGTTGCGTGATAGCCATAAACAAGTAGATAATGCTATTAAACACTATCTGGTTATGTTTCTTAATCGGGACATCTCTCTTCTCACACAAGCAATACGTTATAGTGTGTTATTGGGCGGAAAGAGATTACGTCCTTTTTTAGTGTATCAAACAGGAAAATTATTTGGTATTAAATCGTCAAGACTTAATGCTCCAGCAGCAGCTATCGAATGTATACATGCTTATTCTTTAATTCATGATGATCTACCTGTTATGGATAATGATAAGCTACGCAGAGGATATCCGACATGTCATGTTAAGTTTGGTGAAGCTATTGCTATTTTAGCAGGTGATGCTCTACATACATTGGCTTTTACTATTCTTGCAGAAGCACATATGCCAACAATTGCAGATCAAGATCGTTTAAAAATGATTGCTACATTAGCTGCTGCCAGCGGTGCTAATGGAATGTGTTTGGGACAGTCTTTAGATTTAATTAATAAAAATAATAAAAATGTGTCAGCTACACAATTAGAAACTATATACCAATATAAAACAGGGTCATTAATTCGAGCGGCAGTTCGTATTGGAGCTTTATCGGCAGGAAATAAAAGTCATGATGCATTGGAATCTCTCGATCATTATGCTACAACCATAGGTTTAGCTTTTCAAATACGAGATGATATTATAGATACTTCGTCTCATGCATATAAGAACAAGAAAGGGGAGCAAGTACGAAGTATACGACAATCGAAACATGATCATACAAATACTTATTCAAAAGTATTGGGGTTAAATACGGCTCGCTCTAAAGCTGAAGAATTATATTATGAATCATTAACATCTTTAAAATGTATTGCTAAATTAGGTTATAACACCAGTACTTTATCTGCATTTTCACGTTATATTATTAAACGTAGCGATTAATTTTTTAAAATAATATATTAAAATTTAATATGAACTGCAGCTTAAATAAATACTCCGTATTAGGTTTAATTAATACTCCAAAGGAATTACGACGTTTATCTGAAGATAATTTAATGAAATTGTGTAATGAATTACGTCAATTTCTTTTAACTAGTGTTAGTAGATCTAGTGGACATTTTGCGTCTGGATTGGGAGCTATAGAACTTACTGTAGCATTACATTATATATATAATACCCCATTTGATTATTTAATTTGGGATGTTGGACATCAAGCGTATCCACATAAGATTCTAACAGGGCGTCGTGAGCTTATTTTTAGTATTAGAAATCGAAATGGATTACATCCGTTTCCTTGTCGTGATGAAAGCGAATATGATGTATTATCGGTAGGACATTCTTCTACTTCTATTAGCGCGGGACTAGGATTAGCAATTGCTGCAGAACGAGAAATGTTAGGACGTCGTACAGTATGTGTTATAGGAGATGGAGCAATAACTGCTGGTATGGCTTTTGAAGCAATGAATCATGCTGGATCTATCAAGTCTGATTTATTAGTTATATTAAATGATAATGAAATGTCTATTTCAAAAAACGTGGGAGCGTTAAATAATCATTATGCTCATATTTTTTCAAAAAAAATATATTCCGATTTAAAATCAGATAATAATAAAATATTATCTGATGGTTTTGTGGCTAAAAAATTAATTGAATGTATGGATAATAAAATCAAGAATTTTAGTACGTCGAGTTCATTATTCTCACAACTTGGTTTCAATTATATTGGGCCTATCAACGGGCAGAATGTATTAGAATTAGTACATACTTTAAGAAACATACGTAATATGAAGGGACCTCAATTTTTACATGTTATTACTAAAAAGGGTTTTGGATATAAACCTGCAGAAAAAGATCCTATCAAATGGCACGCAGTGCCAAAGTTTGATCTTAAAATCGGATCGTTACCTATAGAAAATACTAAAAGTATAACTTATTCTGAAATTTTTGGTGATTGGTTATGCCAAGTTGCAGCTCACGATAATAAAGTTATAGGGATTACGCCTGCTATGCGAGAAGGTTCTGGAATGAATATGTTTTCTAAGAAATATCCAAAACAGTATTTTGATGTTGCGATTGCTGAGCAACATGCTGTAACATTTGCTGCTGGATTAGCTATAGCAGGATATAAACCAGTTGTTGCTATTTATTCAACATTTTTGCAACGCGCATATGATCAAGTAATCCATGATGTGGCCATTCAAAGTCTACCTGTTTTATTTGCTGTCGACCGAGGAGGTATTGTTGGAGCAGACGGACAAACTCACCAAGGTGCTTTTGATTTATCGTATTTACGTTGTATTCCAAATATGATAATCATGGCACCAAGTGATGCGTGTGAATGTAAACTAATGTTATACACAGGATATCGCTATCAATATGGGCCTAGTGTTGTGCGTTATCCTAAAGGATATGCTGTTCCCGGTGATTCTGATGTAAAAAAATTATATGCTCTTCCATTAAGTAAGGGTGTAATACGTCGTCAGGGAAATTATATTGCTATTCTTAATTTTGGCACTTTATTGCGGTCGGCTTATAATGTCGCATCTGAATTGGATGCAACATTAGTAGATATGAGATTTATTAAGCCATTAGATGAGATTTTGATAAAGACTCTTGCTAAAAATCATCAGTTTCTAATAACTTTAGAAGAAAATACAATAGTAGGTGGAGCGGGAAGTGGCGTCAACGAATTTATTATGCAGAATAAATTATTAGTTCCGGTTTTAAATATTGGTTTGCCTGATTTTTTTATTCCTCAGGGATCGCAATCAGAAATACTCTCTGAGCTTGGATTAGATAGTATGGGGATTTATAAAAAGATAATAACATGGATACATTAAATTATTATTAGTTATGATGTAATGTTGATATATTAAATAACAAATTAGTCTATAAAATTATCGAAATTCATTTTATAAAATATTTTAATTATATACTCTCATCAGAGATAAAATAATACCAACAGATATAATACTTGCTAATATATCATCAATAATAATTCCGAATCCACCTTTTATTGTATGATCACACCAAGAGATTGGCCAAGGTTTTGTAATATCTAATACTCTGAATAATAAAAATGCAATAATTGTCCATAACCAACTGTCTATAGGGATTATAGTTAATATAGTCCACATACCAATAAATTCATCCCAAACGATCGATTTATGATCATGAATGCCAATCGTTTTAGTAGCTTGATCACAAAAAAATATGCCAAACGCTATTCCTGTAATCAGGAACAAAAAATAAAATTTATATGGAAATAAATGTACCAATATCCACCATATTGGTATTGCTAATAAAGATGCTACGGTTCCTACAGGCATATAATTAATTGTTCCTAATCCGAACCCAGTAGCGAATAAATACCACATTTTATATAATTTCATATTAATTCTTTATTGTATTTAGAGAGGTATAAATAATAAAATAAATTATTACTTTATTAAAATTTAGTTTTTATTTTATGACCATTAATCATAAATCGATAGTACGATTATTTTTTATTAATACAAATCTGAGTAACTATTTTATCTAACACTCCATTAACAAACTTATGACTTTTTTCAGCTCCAAAAATTTTTACAAGCTCAATTGCTTCATTAATAGCAACTTTATATGGTATATCATTACATTTTATTAGCTCGAATAATGCAATACGCAGCACTACATGTTCAATATATCCTAGTTTTTCTAAATTTCGGGATAGATGTGGTATCATTAATTTATCTAACTCTTCAGCAAAGTGAATCACTCCAATATATAACTTATGAAAGTAAGAAATATTGAAGTTTTTAATATCTCGTTCTGTTATAATATAATTTTCTATTTCTTTAGCATTATTTTTAGATAATTGCCAAGAATATAATGCTTGTAACGCACATTCACGGGCACGTCTTCGGCTAATTGTTTTCACGTAATTCCTTTTATCAGATTACATATAGTAAAAACTATTTTTTAATTATCTGTAATATATTAATCATTTCTAAAACGGCTAAAGCAGCTTCTGACCCTTTATTATTGGATTTGACACCTGAACGTTCTATAGCTTGACTAATATTGTCTGTAGTAAGTAACCCAAATCCAATGGGCAATGTATTTTCAATTGAAATATTAGATAAACCAGAGCTGCATTCTTTTGCAATCAATTCAAAATGTAAAGTAATTCCTCGAATCACCGTTCCTAGAGCTATTATTCCATCATATTTGTCGCTAATAGCTAATGCCTTTGCAATTAGTGGTAATTCATAAGCTCCCGGAACCCATATTATAGTTATGTTTTCATCTTTTATGTGCCCGATTCTTTTTAAAATGTCTAAAGCGCCTTCAAGTAAATTATTATTAATGAAACGATTAAATCTAACTACAGCGATAGATATTTTTGCTGTATTTGCCGTAGTATCGCCTTCAATAATATTCATAACAATCCTTACTATTTATCTATTATATAAATTATATTATTTATATTTGCGTATAGACGTATTATAGCATAATATCAAAATAACTTATAAACATAATGTATTATATATTTTTTGGTATTAATCTTAAACGAAGATCTGGTCCAATATTTTTTATATCAATTAACTCAAAAGATTTAATATCATTAAGACACTTAATATTAGGCAATAAACATAAAGGTCGTGCATCAGATCCTAAAAATTTTATGGCTTGGTATAAAATAAGTTCATCTACTAATCCGACATTCAACAGTATTCCCGAAAAGGTAGCTCCTGCTTCTACCCAAACGTTATTAATTTCTCGATTTGCAAGATATCTCATTAGTTCTATGAGATTCACGCGACGGTGTCCACAATAATTAATTGATGGTAGTAATAGTTGTTCTACTGCTGGAGGCCAATTTCGATGATCTTTTTTTAATCGAACAAGTAAAACTTTTCCTTTGCGTCGTATAACATGATGTGTTGGAAGTACTCTATTTGAACTATCAATAATTACTCGTAATGGTTGTCTAATTTCATTATTTGCATAAATACATTTTATTTCATCTGAAAAACATGACCAGCGTACATTCAATTTTGGATTATCTGCTAAAACAGTACTAGCAGTAGAAAGAATAACATCACTTTCTGCACGAAAGTGTTGCACATCCTGGCGTGCTTGCGCAGATGTAATCCATTTACTTTCTCCAGAAGACATAGCCGTTCTACCATCTAAAGATGCGGCTAATTTTAATTTGACCCACGGTAATCCAGTGCGTATACGTTTGATAAATCCTCGATTTATCGATTCGGCTTCAGATAACATAAGACTATTAAGTTGTACTTTAATACCTGCTTGTTTTAATAAACGTAATCCTCTTCCTCTAACATAGCAATGAGGATCTAGCATAGCTACTACAACACGTTTAATTCCTGCATTAATTAATGCAGAAGTACAGGGAGGAGTACGTCCATAATGGCTACATGGTTCTAAAGTAACATAGGCAGTTGCTCCTTTTGATAAATTTCCAGCAACACGCAATGCATGTATTTCAGCGTGTGCTTCTCCAGCCCGTATATGATATCCTTCTCCTACAATTTTGTTATCACGAACAATAACACATCCTACATTAGGATTAGGCATTGTAGTGAATCGTCCTTTCCATGCTAATTGTAATGCGCGTGTTAAATATGTTTTGTCATGTAGCATGATATGGATCAATTATAGTATCCTGAGATTGTAAAACTAAATGTAATTTTTATATGAGTTGGTTATATCAATAACAATAATTATTTATATCCGATACTATAAGAGCATATTTATTTAGATTTTGTTATTGTGTTATCATTAATATTTAGTGCAAGTTGAAATTGTAATTATACATACATATCAGAACATGATACACAAATCATTATAGATATATTATTTAAAATATAATTATATATTGATTGTAAGCTATGTTCTAAACACAATTATATATTTCATGCATTAACTAAGAATATAACATATCATCAGTAAAAAATTTTGTTTGATTTAGTTTTTTTTAATAAAATGACTACGTGTAGTACCGAGTTTAAACGCTAAAGCTGAAGCAATGTATATAGAAGATATTGTCCCAATAATCGAGCCAAGTAATAAGGTTGTTACAAATCCATGTAATATAGTTCCCCCAAAAATTAATAATATAAATAGTACCATAATAGTTGTAACTGAAGTTATAATAGTTCTATTTAGTACCTGACTTAATGATATATTAAAAATATCTATAGATTCTACTATAGATATGCGACGGAAATTTTCTCTAATTCTATCAAAAATGACAATCTTGTCATTAATAGAATAACCAATTGCTGACATTAAAGCAGCAATAATGGTTGAATCTATTTTAGTAGCTAACAAAGATAAAGTACCTGAAATAACTATTATATCATATGTTAAAGATACAACCACTCCAGTAGCCAATCTCCATTCAAAACGAAACGTTATATATAGTAAGATACATATTAATGCAACTAATAAAGCTATGATTCCTGTATTTATTAATTGGTTACTAACACTTGGACCAATCCAATTTGCTTGTTTAATAAAAAATTTTTGAGTAATAGTCTTTTGTAAAATATGTAAGACATTATTTATAGTGTTTTGGTTGATTTGATTTTTATTTGAATCTAATGGAACTCGTATTCCTATATCTTGGGGGGAACCAAAATGTTGTACTATAGTATGCTTAAGTCCTGACTGAACTAAAATATTTTGAATTTCGATGGGATCTATACTTTTTTCTGAAACAATTTCAATTAATATGCCTCCGGTAAAATCTAACCCCCAATTAAAACCACGTGCTGCCATAGTGCAACATGAAATAAAAAATAAAAATATTGATAAAAAAAATATTATACGTCTCCATGAGAGAAAATTATAAATTTTATAGTAAGTGTTGTTCATATTAATAGATTTAAATTGAGGTTATATTGATAATATAATATATAGTTTTAAAAATTCAATAAAATTAAATAGATAGTTTATTAATGTGTTTTTTTCCATAAACTAAATTAACAACAGAGCGAGTACCAACAATAGATGTAAACATTGATGTCCCTACTCCAATGATCGTAGTAATGGCAAATCCTTTAATTGGCCCTGTTCCAATTAAATATAATATAATAGAGGTAATAATAGTTGTAATATTTGCGTCTACAATGCTAGTAAATGCTTTACGATACCCTGTATGTATGGCATATTGCACGGGTCTACCTTGTTTTAGTTCCTCCTTGATTCTTTCATTAATTAATACATTTGCATCTACAGCTACGGATAAAGTTAATATAATCCCCGCTATGCTTGGCATAGTTAATACCATGCCTGGGATTATAGAAATTATACTTATTATAAGTATTAAATTAGCAATTAGTGCAATACTCGCAATTAATCCAAAGTAATGGTACCACAAAACCATAAAACATATAGAAGTTAATACTCCTAAAATACACGCAGTTAATCCCTGTGTGATATTTTTTTTACCAAGCATAGGGCCAATAATTCGTTCTTCTTCAATATGAATAGGTGTTGTTAGAGTTCCCATACGTAATAATAGCGATAGATGGCGTGCTTCATTTAAGTTATTAATTCCAACAATACGGAAATTATTATTTAATTGAGATTGAATAGTAGCGATATTGACAATTTTTTCATGTTTGATGAGAAGTGGATGGCCTTTAGAATCTTTTTCTCCACTATCTTTGTATTCTACAAATAAAGTAGCTATAGTTTTTCCAATATTGTTTTTGGTAAAGTTTGAAATTATAGAGCTGCCTATTTTATCTAAAGTAATATTTACTTGAGGACGGTTATATTCATCTAAACTGGTATTGGAATTTACAATAAAATTTCCAGATAAAATTACTTGTTTGTATAATGGCACTAAATAGCCATTATTAGTCAGCTTTATTTCAGAATCTTCTGGAATTAAATTATTATTTATTTCAAAGTCACTTATTGCTGAATTAATTAGACGAAACTCTAGGCTTGCTGTTGTGCTAAGTATTTTTTTAACTTTTTTAATATCTTGAACGCCGGGTAATTCTATAATAATACGATCAATTCCGTGACGTTGCACTAATGGTTCAGTAATACCTAATTGGTGTATACGATGATATAAAATAGTAGAATTTTGTTGTACTGCATGTTCACAAATTTCATATTTTTTTCTTTCAGAGAAAGTAAGGTTTAATTTATTATCTTCTATTCTATGTATTATTAAATCATGATTTATTTCGGATAGCGGTATAATTGCTTTATTTCTATAATTAGAATTTTGAAAATTAATTTCAATTCCATGATTTTTAATTTTATACATTTTTGTATAAGGAATTTTTTTTTCAAATAAGGTAGCCTTTAAGGTATCAATATATTGTTCTTGTAATTTATTTAGTATAATTTCTGTATTTACGTGTATTACAAAATATATTCCCCCGCATAAATCTAATCCTAATTTTATAGGTTTGGCTTTTATTACAGACAACCAATATGGGGCCGCTGGAGTAGTACAAAGAAATATTTGGTATTTATTTATGAAAATAGTTGATAATTTTTGATAAGCTTTTAGTTGATCTTTTTCACAAAAAAATTGTATTAAAATTTTATTTGTTTGTAATGAAATGGATTTATTAGTTATTTCTTCGTTTTTTAGTATTTTTTTTATTTTAGATAATAAGACATTATCAAGTGCTTGATGATTTTCTTCTGTAATATATTGAGTAATATATATTGCAGGTTTATTTCCATATAGACTGGGTAATGTATAGATTATACCAGTAGCAAACACTAGTATAACTGCGAGATGTTTCCATAAAGAATAATGATTTAACACCGGTTTTTATCTCAAGGTACGTAATATTAAGAATTATAATGCTTTCATTGTACCTTTAGGTAAAATGGCGGTAACACAATCACGTTTAATTAATATTTCATTGCCACTGGTATCATTTTTCTCGTTGAGAATGATAAAAATATAGCCTGTTTCTGTAATTCTGACTACGCGGCCTATTATCCCCCCATTGGTTAGAATTTCATCTCCTTTGGAGATAGAGCTCAATAATTCTTTATGAATTTTATTGCGTTTTTGTTGTGGTCTAAAAATCATAAAATAGAAAATTCCAGCAAATATTGCTAACATAATTGCTAAAGAATATGGGTTGTTCTGGGAATTGGAATTAGCACTGGCCCAAGCAGTGTTAATGAATATATTCATGTGTGTTTCCTATGATATAAAATAGTTGCATTATTGGTTTAATTTAAAAATATTTAATTTGTAATTTAATAACTAAATACGATTAGTACGTTGATAAAAGATATTAATAAAATTTTTTAATGATTTCATTTTTATGGCTTGGCGTAACTCCTTCATTAAATTCTGGTAATATCGTAAATTATGAATGGTGTTTAAACGTACACCAAGGATTTCTTTGCAACGATCTAAATGATGTAAGTACGAACGACTATAATATCGACAAGTATAACAATTACAGTTCTTATCTATCGGAGAAGTGTCTGTTTTATACTGTGTATTACGAATTTTAATTATTCCATCAGAAACAAATAAATATCCATTACGAGCATTACGAGTTGGTATAACGCAATCGAACATATCAATGCCTTGTCGTACAGCTTCTAGCAAGTCTTCTGGTTTACCAGCGCCCATTAAGTAACGTGGTTTATTTTTGGGAATTATTTTACATATATGAGATAAAATACGATGCATATCTTTTTTTGGTTCACCTACCGATAAACCTCCTATTGCGTATCCATCAAAACCGATATTTATTAATTCTTTTGCCGATATATCTCTTAAATGTTCATACATTCCTCCTTGAATAATGGCAAACAACATATTTGAATTATGTAATGTATCAAAACGCAAACGACTGCGTTCAGCCCAGTGTAAAGATAAGTCTACTGATTTTTTTATATAATCCCAAGTATTAGGATAAGATGTGCATTCATCAAATATCATAACTATATCAGATTGTAAATCATGTTGAGTTTCGATAGATTTTTCTGGAGTTAAAAATACAAGATGCCCGTCGATAGGGCTCTTAAAGTATACCCCTTCTTTTGTAATCATGCGTATTTTACTTAAACTAAATATTTGAAATCCTCCCGAATCTGTAAGTATAGGACCCATCCAGTTCATAAATTTATGTAGATTACCATGTAATTTTATGATATTTGTGCCGGGACGTAACCACAAATGAAAAGTGTTACTTAAAATAATTTGTGTTCCACTTTCTTTAATTTCTTCCGAAGTTAATGTTTTTATAGATCCACAGGTTCCTACTGGCATAAAGGCAGGCGTATCCACTATTCCTCGGTTACAAATAAGTCTACCAAGACGAGCACAACCATCTGTTTGTAATAATTGAAATGTCATAATTTTTATCCTAACTAAATAAATATTTATCAATCAAATACAAATATGATGGAGATTGACTATAAACTTATATAATTTATTATGAATCTGTGTCTAGATATACTGTAAATAATAAATATATTGTTTTTATAATTACATATTTATACTTATATGATATAGTTCATGATTCTCAGTAAATATATGATGATAGTTTTCTTTTTTTAATTTAATTTTTATTAATTTTAATAAACTTAATTTTTGAAATATATCACTAAAAATGAAGTTAATAATTATATTATATTGATACTACATATTGATGTAGTATTTGATTATTTTATGTTAGCTGACTGACATCGATTATTGTATATATGTTTTTATTTTTAATGTAGTAGTTAACCATCGTGTTATGAACATCTGTATATGTTTATTGCATTAGTACAATTTTATCTTGATAGAGTTTGTGTTAATTAATACAATAAAATGGTTATATAAGGTTATGAAATCATTTTCATATTATTGTAAAATTTGGTCAATAAAGAATTATCGAAAATATCACTTGACTATTGAAATAATCACCTAAATTTGGTTTATATATCGTAATGTTTTGATCTGTTGTTTATAATCTGTTGCATTTATGTATTAAAATGAGATGAGATAGATACATATAGTTGGTATTATTTTACATCATACATACGATTATTAATCATAATCATTAATAAATAAATTTTGTAAAATATTTTGTAGAAACTATTAAGTATATATCCTATATTGTAAGCGTGTATATTCTCGTTATTTAATGCTATTGTACTATATCAGACATCAATTTTATCAACTGAAAGATTGTATATAATCAGTGTTGCTATAAAAATATTAATTCTTCCATTATTACATTTACATAATCTAATAGATTTTATTTTGATATAATTAAATATTAAAATATTTTAATACTAATTTTTAAAATATTTAAACAATCTAATGTAACTATTAGTTAATTATTTTTGTAATCTGATTATAATTGATGAAATTTTTGTTTAAATATAGATATTTAATAATTTAGTTTATAAGCAATTTAAATAAAAAATCTGGAACTTGTTTGAATAGTTTTATTATAAAGTAATTTATATATTTTATTTAAATTTATTATAATAAATTATTAATTTTTTAGTTAAAAATTTAATGTATAAACAATTGATTAAGATAATATATATAGATAGTGTAATGTATGAAAAATTGTTATTTTAATAACTAAAAATAAATTTATTTTTAAAACATATATATTATATGTAATAATTTGATTAAAATAATTTATTCATAAAAATAATTAAAATTGTCAACAATTACATTTTTTAAAAGAATAATAATCCTTTATTTAATAATATTTCCTTTTGATATTATTTGCATAAAGATGGGTTAAACGTTAAAATAGGATGTTGATTATTAGTATAAAATTAATTCACATATTTAATATGTTAATATTTTAAGCAAAAGTTGAGAGGTTAAATATGGTATTGGTTAGTCGTTGTGCTCCAGATTTTACTTCTTCTGCAGTATTAGGAAGCGGGGAAATTGTAGATAATTTTAATTTATTAGATTGTATTAATAAAAAGGAAGCGATAGTATTTTTTTGGCCTATGGATTTTACTTTTGTTTGTCCATCAGAATTAATTGCTTGTGACAAACGTTATGTTGAGTTTCAGAAACGGAATGTAGAAGTTATTGGAGTTTCTATAGATTCAGTTTTTGTACACAGTGCTTGGAGGAACATCCCTATAAGTCAGGGAGGGATTGGGTCGTTGCAGTATACTATGGTTTCTGATGTAAAACATGAAATTATAAAAAAATATGGTATTGAACATTTAGATAAAGGAGTTGCTTTACGTGCTTCTTTTTTAATAGACAAATTAGGAATTATACGACATCAGGTGGTGAATGATTTGCCATTTGGTAGAAATTTTGATGAGATGATTCGTATGATAGATGCATTACAATTCCATGAGATTCATGGTCTTTTGTGTCCTGCTCAATGGAGTAAAAATAAAGAGGGATTAGAAGCATCTCAGCAAGGAGTAATGAATTATCTTATTGGTAATTTCTCTCAATTATAAAATAGAACATCCAATAATATTGATATGTTAATTTTTTGTAATTAAATTAATTTATGCCGATATAGCTCATATAATAGGCAGAGCGGCGCATTCGTAATGCGAAGGATATAGGTTCAAATCCTATTATCGGCATAATGATATGATTTAGTTTAAACTTTCCGCCACATTGGGATTTTAAATCTTGTGGGGGATTGATATTAAAGATTTAATTATTTTAAATTTTATATGATGTGATGAAAATCCTTCGTGTATTGCAAGCTCGTGCTAACTTTTTAGTTCTTTTTAATAAACAGATGTCATTTCTTTTTCTACGATTAGAATGAGTAGATGAATGATTTTAATATGAATTTCTTGAATATGATCAGGATAACTTGAGTATGGTACACAAATTTCTAAATTTATAGAATTAGATAATTTATTTCCTTTTTTTTCTCCAGTCAAAAAAATTGTTTTCATGTTTTTTTTATGCGCCGCTTCTATAGCATATAAAATATTGGTTGATTTACCAGAAGTAGAAATGGCAAATAGTAAATCTTTTTCATTTCCGACAGACTCAACATAGCGAGAGAATACATATTCATAACCAAAGTCGTTACCGACGCATGATAAATATGATGGATCAGAAATAGCTATAGCTGCATAGCCCACTCGATTATTTCTATAACGTCCGGTTAATTCTTCTGAAAAGTGCATAGCATTACAGTGTGAACCACCATTTCCACAAGATAATACCTTTCCTCCTGTTTTGAAAGTATTGGCAATAAGTTGTGCAGACGATTCTATTGTATAAATATTACGTTTTTCACGAATAAAAATCTGCATCATTTTTATGGTTTCATTAAATTCATTGCAAATTAAATCATGGTACATGATAACTCCTGAAAATAGAAATATATATAGGATAAATATAATACTATAATTGCAATAAACCGCATTATATCTGATATAACAGATCAGATATATAATTTTTTAACTGTTATTAATAATAAATATATTTGTTTGGGTTATCATTTATCTACAACCTAGTTAAATAACTTATTATTTGTTATATTATTATTACTGTCGCCATATACAGTTTTTATTTGTTTTCTGTATACGATCTAAACATGCTTCATGGGCTAATTTTTCTTGTTCATCGGCATAAATAATTTTTGATGATGTTGTATTGGTATTAACATATTTTGTATTATTATTCAATCGCATTGAATTACTAACTTTGTTATTTGGCATATTTGTTATTTTCATAAATTCCATTTTTGTTTGTCCTCCGCTCATGGATAAAAATACATTAGCTAAAAGCTGTGCATCAATTAATGCACTATGTAGATTTCGTCGTTTATTGTTATTGATAAAATAACGTTCACATAGTGCATCTAAATTATTACGTTGTCCTGGAAATTTTTTACGAGCTAATTTTAGGCTGTCAATTATAGTACAATAAGATTCTATTTTTTTTTGGCTTTTGTTGCATATCTGTAGCTCTTGATTAAGAAAACCTAGATCGAATGGAGCATTGTGAATAATTAATTCGCTATCGCTAATAAACATTAAAAATTCATTTATTATTTCTGAAAAAGTTGGTTTATCCTTCAAAAATTGATTGCTAATTCCATGTATTTGAAAAGCTTCAATATCGATTATACGATTTGGTTTAAGGTATACATGAAATTTATTATCAGTTAAACGACGGTTTATTATTTCTACTGCCCCGATTTCAATAATTCTATGGCCTGCATAGTGCAGGCCAAACTTATTCATACCAGTGGTTTCGGTATCTAGAACAATTTGTCGTATAATATCAGTGCTCATATCTTCTTATTTGTATCACACTAGTTAATTTATAATTAACATTATAATATATCTTATATATGTATAAAAAAATAGAAATTTTCACTGATGGATCATGTCTTGGTAATCCAGGCCCGGGTGGTTGTGCCGCTATATTACGATATAAACAATATAAGAAAGAGTTTAGCATTGGATATCGTTTAACTACTAACAATCGTATGGAGTTAATGGCGGCTATTATTGCGTTAGAATCACTTAAAAATCCATGTCAAATTATTTTAAATACTGATAGTCAATATTTATTGCATGGGATTACTCAATGGATTCACATATGGAAAAAACATCATTGGAAAACTGCTGAAGAAAAATTAGTAAAAAATATTGACTTATGGCAACGTTTAGACATAGCGACACAACCACATTCCATTGCGCAATGGAATTGGTTGAAAAGTCATACTGGACATCCAGATAATGAACGATGTGATCAATTAGCTCGATTAGCCGCTAAGTATCCTTTAAATGAAGATTTTTATTAATGATAATAATATATTATTGTAAGTAATTATTTTTTACTTAAATAAATGTATATTTTTTATAAATATAATTTTTTGCATATAGAATGCTTCTATTTTTATAAAAATTTTTTACAAATTATATTATATACTATTTTCTATATTTAGTAGCATGATGTATCTTACAATAATTATCTAATTTTTCTGGCGTATTATATTTATATTTGACAAATTTGATCTGAAATACTAAAAATAACAAATTTTATATATTGTGTGTTGTTAAAAATTTAAAATATTTATTTAATAATTTATTAAATAGCGTAATTAATTATGAATATCATTAGAGTTTCAGCATTAAATACTAATTATATTTGGATTCTATATAATTATAGCAATGAATGTATAGTTATTGATCCCGGGGAAGCAGTAGCAGTATTAAAAATTTTAAAGAGATTTCAGCTTGTGTTACGGGCAATTTTATTAACTCATAATCATCCCGATCATGTCAATGGGGTGAGCGCATTAATGCAATATTTTCCAAAAACAATTATTTATGGCCCTTTGGAAACTAAAAATAATAGTGTTCATTTTTTAGTATCAGAGGGAGACGATTTTTTATTATTGCAAAAAAAATTTAGGGTATTTCATTTTCCTGGGCATACATTAGGGCACATTGGGTTTTACAGCGCACCTTGGTTATTTTGCGGTGATACTGTATTTTCTGCAGGTTGTGGTATGTTTTGCGCGGAACTGGCTCAAAAGATGTATGAGTCTTTTGTAAAAATTAGGCATTTTCCTTGTAATACTTTAATTTTTAGTGGGCACGAATATACTTTACTTAATGTTAATTTTGCTATTTCTATGTTACCTCATGATCAGTTTATTATTAATTATCGTAATAGGGTAATTAAATTACGTGAAAATAATAAAGCCACTGTACCGACCACGATAGATTTAGAACTGAAAGTTAATCCTTTTTTTCGTTGTAATAATATAGATGTAAAAAGATCACTTAATTTATCGTCTGATATAAAAGAAAAATGGCAAGTTTTTTATGAATTACGTAAAAAAAAGGATTTGTTTTAATTTTTCTTCCAGTTTTTTAAATTTTAAAAATAATTACTACAAATTTATAATAAACTTTCATCGATTATTATACTTGGATTAAGTGATATATTTTATAAAAGTTTAAAACTTTTATAAAATATATCACTTAATCCAAAAACACATTGTAATTTATGTTATAGTTACATCTGCGTTTAAATACGATATTTCTTTATTAAGATAAGAAATATCGTATTTTCTATAATAGTCTGACTAATTAATATATTTTATTCTTCAATAAAAAATTTTTATTTTCTATTTTTGCATTATTTTAATCGTTGTCAATAACTACATCAACTAAATGTAAGCCACTTGGCAGCCCCCGACTCTCGCATAGGGAAACCCCACACTACCATTGGTACTACGACATTTCACTTCTGAGTTCGGAATGGGATCAGGTGGTACTATCGCGCTGACGCCGCCAAGTTAGTTTCTATAACTATATATTTATACAACAAATATTTCACCAATCTCATAAAATATTGTATGTTATTTTAAAACTTTTATAAAGCAAAATATGTTTAAATTCATAAATTTTATCTGATAAGAATATATCTTAAAGATAGATAATTTTCTGTTTATTATTTTTTTTTGTAAAAAATTTGTAATTACATATAAAGAGTAGATCTTAAATGATTTAATATAGGATCAACAGAAGGAAGTAAGTTATGCCATAATAAAAATGCATGAGCCGCTTGTTCTACTAACATACCTAATCCATCTGAACAGTAGCTTGATCCATGTTTTTTACACCATGTTATGAATGATGTATCTTGTTTTTGGTAAAATAAATCGTAACATTTAGTTAAAGGAGTGATAATAGAAGACGGTATTTTCGGAACGGTATTGATCATACTGCTAGTCGTAGCGTTAATAATTAAATTATATTTATTAGTATTGTTACTTAATTCATATAAAGGTATACATGATACATTTTTATATCCTATTTCATGGCAATAAGATACTAATGTTTGGGCTTTATGTAATGTTCTGTTTACTACATGTATATAGCATTCTATTACCGTGGTTAACAATGCAAGAAGAATTCCTTTTGAGGCGCCTCCCGCACCGATTAATAAAATATTTATTTTTGTAGATTTGTTGTGGTGTGTTATTGCAGAGATATAATTGTTGTTGTTTATCCAGTTAAGACGTTTTAAATCACTAATAAATCCAATACCATCAGTATTATCTCCTAATAAAATTTCATTGTTTAGTTTTTTAATTGTGTTAACTGAACGGGCTGATTTTGCGCGTTCAGTTAATTTATGACACAGAAAGTATGCATGTTCTTTAAATGGAGCGGTAATATTTGCACCTAATCCGCCTAATTTAAAAAAATTATATAAGAGATTCTCAAAATTATTTTGTGACACTAATTTTAAGTCATATTCTTTTTTAATTCCAATTTCATTTGCAAATAATGCGTAAATTTCTGCTGATTTACTATGTTCGATTGGATTACCAAAAACAGCAAATGCACTCATTTATATATCTCCTCCAATAACAGAAACTATCCACGAATTAATTTATCAGTTATAATATCTCTAATTTCTGAAGGATTAGGTTTTCCAAGTACGTCTTCATACATGATGGGTATCCCATACCCGAATTGCTTGTATACTTCTGTGATAGTACGTGCAGGAGGTTTTCCAGATAGATTTGCGCTAGTAGACACTAAAGGTTTTCCAAAGGCTAAACAAAGACGTTGAATTGGTTCAAAATAACTGATTCGTACTGCTAAGGAAGAAAATCGACCTGTTAGCCAATATGGACTATTTATTCTTGCTGGAAATACCCATGTTGTCGGTCTAGGCCAAACAGAAAGGGCTCGAGATCTTTGTTTTTCATTTAAGCAGCTATCGTCGATATATTTTAGTAGTTGTGTGTAGTTGGCAGCAATTAAAATTAAACCTTTTTTCCATGATCTATGTTTGATTTTTAATAAAGTATGTATTGCATGTTTATTATCAGGGTCACATCCTAATCCAAATACTGACTCTGTTGGATAAATAATTACTTTTCCTTGATATAGTTGTACTAACAAATCTTTTATATTTGATGAAGATAATATTTTTGTCATAGACTATTATTGAATGAAAATATTATATAATATTCTTTGATCTAAATCACTGTTTGTAAAAGATTTTTTAAAGTTGTTAATCAATTCATTTTCTCAAAGTTTATACACAAAATTATAATATTTCAAGTTTTAATATTTTGATATACTTAAAATTATATAGATGTGATTCGATATCTTTTATTACGTATGTGTATTATAGTTCACTTAACATTCTATATATGTTTATATATATAGTTATATGTAGTTACATGTATCTGATTATTTAATTAGACTTTAAGTTCCAGGAGTTAAGTATTAAAAAATTTTATTAAAATAAATGAATTTTTAATATATGATAAGCATTAATATTTTATATTTATTTTTTCTGAATTATATCCATAATTTATCAGATCATATACAATTCACTTAAAATTTTATTTTAATAATTTTTTTATTTATGTCGATATTAGAAATACTGCGTTATCCTGATAAACGTCTTAGAAAAATCGCTGATCCTGTTATTGCAGTCTCTAATGAAATTAGGCAGATTGTAAATGATATGTTTGATACGATGTATTTTAATAAAGGCATTGGTTTAGCTGCAACACAAGTTAATATTCAACAACAAATTATTGTTATTGACCTTTGCGTAAAAAACAAGCAACGGCTAGTCCTTATTAATCCTAATATTATAAAAAGAACAGGTATTATTAGTATGGCTGAAAGTTGTTTGTCAATTCCTCAAATACATGAAATCATTCCACGTTCAGAAAATATAACAGTTCGGTCGTTAGATCAAAATGGTAATGAATTTGAGATAGAAGCAAATAATTTATTAGCAATTTGTATTCAACATGAAGTAGATCATTTATGTGGTAAGCTTTTTATTGATTATTTATCTCCATTTAAAATTAAAAGAATTTATAAAAAAATGAAAAAATTATCTTAAATATTATAGAGTATTTATTTTTATTTTTAGTATGTCGTATGTTATGAAACACACAAAATCATTGCGTATTGCTTTTTTTGGTACTGCAAATTTTGCAGCATGGCACTTATATACGTTAGTTTGTTTTTCTATACATCAAATAATAGCGATTTTTACTCAAGAAATACAAGTATCAAAACATAGATCCTTTTTATCTTTGCATGATATTGCAGAAAAGCACAATATAGCATTGTTTAAATCTAGTTTTTTGTCCATTTCTGAAATTATTTATATTATTAAAAAACTTAATGTGGATTTAATAGTAGTTGTATCTTATGGATTAATTTTACCAGAAGAAATATTAAATATACCGAGACTAGGGTGTATTAATGTACATGGTTCATTATTACCTCGTTGGCGTGGTCCAGCGCCAATACAACGTGCGTTGGAATATGGTGATGTTATTACAGGAGTAACTATTATACGAATGGATTTGGGCATCGATACTGGCGATATTTTTCATATTATGCCTTGTAATATTTTACCAAAAGATACTAGTTATACCCTTTCTGATAGATTAGCAAAGATGGGCTCCACCATGTTACTACAAGTACTGGATCAACTTATATTAGAAACATATACGCTAATACCCCAAGATTCAACTTATGCTACATATGCGCATAAATTAACTAAACAAGAAGCACGTATCGATTGGAAATTATCAGCTATTCAATTAGAGCGATGTGTCCGTGCTTTTAATCCATGGCCAATTAGTTATTTTCTGCTAAAAGATCGTCGTATTAGAGTATGGAGTGCCGAAGTAGGAAACCGAAATACAATGGATCACTGCTATCACTCGTTTGCATCTATGTTACCTGGTACTATATTATCAATTAATCCATATGGTATTCATGTTGTTACTGGTTCTGGAGTATTAATACTTACTATGTTACAAATTTCAGGAAAAAAAAGAACGTTAATATGTGATCTCCTGAATGCATATAAAGAATGGTTTATGCCTAATGCAGTATTGGAATAAAGTAAATTATATTAATTCATAATTTTTATTATGTTAATGAAGTAATTATTTATAATTATTTTTTATGCTTTTTATTATTTTAGATCGTTCCACTAGTTCGATGTATGCCATTGGAGCATTGTCTCCCTTACGTGATCCACATTTTAATACACGAGTATATCCTCCAGGACGGTTTAAAAAATGTGGGCTGATTTGTGTAAATAATTTTGTAACAATATTATTATCTCTGATTTTAGAAAAAATTAACCGCCGGTTTGCAACTGTATCTATTTTACTACATGTAATTAATGGTTCAATAATACGACGTAGCGCTTTGGCTTTAGATAAAGTAGTTTTTATAATTTGGAAAGTTACTAATGAAATAATCATATTGCGAAACATAGCCTTACGATGAGAACTAGTTCTATTTAATTTAGAGCCACTTTTTCTATGATGCATATACATTACCTTTATTAGATTATAATATTGAATTACAAATATGTTAACCATCTAAAATATTTGAAGGAGGCCAATTTTCCAAACGCATTCCTAAAGATAATCCACGAGAAGCTAACACGTCTTTTATTTCTGTTAATGATTTTTTTCCTAAATTAGGAGTTTTTAACAACTCTACTTCTGTTCGTTGTACTAAATCTCCAATATAATGAATAGATTCTGCTTTTAAACAATTAGCAGAACGTACAGTTAGTTCTAAATCGTCAACAAGGCGTAATAAAATTGGATCGAATTCTGGTTTTTCTTCCTTATGTTCTGGTTGATGTATATCTCGTAAATCAATAAAAGCCGAGAGTTGTTCAGATAAAATTGTTGCCGCACGCCTAATTGCCTCTTCAGGTTCTATAGTGCCATTAGTTTCTATATCAATAATTAGTTTATCTAAATCTGTACGTTGTTCAACACGAGCAGCTTCTACGTTATAAGAAATTCTTTCTACTGGACTATAACATGCATCTAATAATAATCGACCAATTGGTAAGGTATCATCTGATTCAGGATTAAATCTAGAAGAAGCTGGGACATAACCCCGTCCATGTTGTACTTTTATACGCATGTTAATAGATGCATTCTCATCGGTTATATGACATATAATATGACCTGGCGTAATAATTTTTACATTATTAGTATCATATGAAATATCATTTGCAATTACAGGACCGATCCCAGATTTTTTTAAAGTTAGAATAATATGATCTTTTCCTTCAACTCTAATAGCTAATTTCTTTAGGTTAAGCAAAATTTCTAAAATGTCTTCCTGTATACCTTCTTTTGTGGTATACTCATGCAATATACCATCAATTTCAACCTCTGTTATTGCATATCCAGGCATTGATGAAAGTAAAATACGACGTAGGGCATTTCCCAAAGTATGACCAAATCCTCGTTCTAATGGTTCTAGGGTAACTTTAGCGCGTGTTTTAGTAATTTGTTCAATATCTACTAAACGTGGTTTTAAAAATTCTATTGCAGAGTTCTGCATCACCGCCTCTCTTTTATTATCTTACAAGTTTTGTTTATTTTGAATATAATTCAACAATTAGATGTTCATCGATATTTGCAGATAATTCGTTACGTTCTGGGAAACGTTTATATATTCCTTGCAATTTAATAGGATCGACTTCAATCCATGCTAATTTTTCTCGCTGTTGCTCAGCGAGTTCTAAAGAAGCACGAATTCTGGATTGATTATGTGATTTTTTACGTATCTTAATAATTGTATTAGGCACAACTTGATATGAAGCTATATTAATAATATGATCATTAACCATAATGGATTTATGGCTTACTAGCTGACGAGCTTCAGCACGTGTTGCTCCAAATCCCATACGATATATAATATTATCTAATCTACTTTCTAATAATTTCAGCAAATTTTCACCGGTATTGCCTTTAATACGTGTAGCTTTTTTATAATAATTAGAGAATTGATGTTCTAAAATACCATATATACGTCTAACTTTTTGTTTTTCTCGTAACTGTATTCCATAATCTGAAAACCGAGATTTACGTATATTATGTTGCCCTGGGGGTTGTTCAGGTTTACATTTGGAATCAATTGGACGAATTCCAGATTTTAAAAAAAGGTCTGTTCCTTCACGACGACTGAGTTTCAGTTTAGGTCCTAAATATTTTGCCATACACTTAATTTCCTTAAAAATAACATTAGTCGTGTCTTTTTAGACACGACGTTTTTTGGAAGGACGGCAACCATTATGAGGGATCGGGGTAACATCAGTAATACTAGTGATATTGAATCCTGATGCGTTTAATGCTCGTACTGCAGATTCACGCCCTGGTCCAGGTCCTTTAACCATAACTTCTAAATTTTTTACTCCATATTCTTGCACTATTTCAGCGCACCGTTCTGCAGCTATTTGTGCAGCGAACGGTGTAGATTTGCGAGATCCACGAAAACCAGAGCCCCCAGCTGTAGTCCATCCCAGAGTATTACCTTGTTGATCACTAATAGTGATTATAGTATTATTAAAAGATGCATGTATGTGTGCTATGCCATCTAAAATTTGTTTTTTGAGTCGTCTGCGCGCTCGAAGATTGGATGATTTAATCATTTTATGTTTGTATATTTCTTTTATTAAACTTACTTAAGTTATTTGTTTATTGATTTTCGAGGACCTTTACGGGTTCTCGCGTTTGTTCTAGTTCTTTGACCTCTCACTGGTAGATTACGACGATGTCGCAATCCGCGGTAAGTACCGAGATCTATTAAACGTTTAATATTTAGGGTCACTTCTCGACGTAAATCCCCTTCTACAATATATTTGTCTACTGCATCACGTAATTTATCTATATGGGCCTCAGATAATTTATAAAGTTGTAAATGTTCATTTATTCCTATATTTGAACAAATTAATCGAGCACGAGACTTACCAATTCCGTAAATGGACATTAAAGCAATAACGGTATGTTTGCGATCAGGAATATTGACACCTGCTATACGTACCACTATTTATACTCCTAAAATTGATATTAATAAAAATTATCCTTGTCGTTGTTTATGTTTTGGTTCTACACGACACACTACTCGAACGATATTGTGTCTTTTTACAATTTCACAATGACGACATAACTTTTTGACTGATGCACGTACTTTCATAGTTTTTCCTATATATAAAATTTATAAATTTTTAATCAGTGATTAAAGTGTTTCAGATTTGCTTTTTTTAGCACAGATTCATATTGACTGGACATCATTAAGGTTTGTATTTGAACCATAAAATCCATAATCACTACAACTACAATAAGTAAAGATGTTCCTCCAAAATAAAAAGGGACTCTCATAGAGATTCTCATAAACTCTGGCACTAAACAAATAAATGTAACATATATCGCTCCAATAAAAGTTAAACGAATCATAATTTTATTGATATGTTTTGCAGTTTGCTCCCCTGGCCTAATTCCGGGAACAAATGCTCCAGATTTTTTTAAATTTTCAGCTGTTTCACGCGGATTAAATACTAAAGATGTGTAAAAAAAACAAAAAAACATGATAGCTGCTGCATAAAGTAACATATATAATGGTTGGCCCGGTTGTAGATATAAAGAAATTATAGCTAACCATTGCCAACTGGTGCTGCTACCAAACCAAGAAACAACGGTGCCTGGAAATAAGATTACACTGGAAGCAAAAATAGCAGGAATAACGCCAGCCATATTTACTTTAAGCGGTAAGTGTGTATTTTGGGCAGCATAAATACGACGACCTTGCTGACGATGAGCATAATGCACTAAAATTCGACGTTGTCCTCTCTCCATAAATACAACGAAAAAAGTAATACTAAATATCAAACAGATAATTAAAATTAATATGAAGAAATGTAATTCATCTTGTCTTACTTGTTCTATAGTATGGCCTATAGCGAGTGGTAATCCAGCGATTATTCCTGAAAAAATGATAACTGAAATGCCGTTTCCTATTCCTCTGTTAGTGATTTGATCCCCTAACCACATTAAAAAAACAGTGCCACAAACAAGACTAATAATTGCTATACAATAAAAGGAAAACCCTGGATTAATCACTAATCCAGACACACTAGGTAAACTAGTGACAATACCTACTGATTGTAATATTCCCAGTATTAAAGTACCATAACGAATATATTGGTTAATTAGTTTTCTTCCACTTTCTCCTTCTTTTTTAATTTCTATTAAAGTAGGATGTACTGCGGTTAATAGTTGCACAATAATTGAGGATGAAATATATGGCATAATTCCTAAGCTAAAAATAGAAGCACGACTTAAGGATCCTCCAGAAAACATGTTAAACATTTCAATAATAGTTCCTTGTTGTTGTTCTATAATTTTTGCTAAAACAATTAAATCTACTCCTGGGATTGGAATGAATGATCCAATCCGGAAAATAATCAAAGCGCTAATCACAAATATAATTCTTCGCTTCAATTCGTGTAACCCACCTTGTATGCTTTTAAAGGTAGATTTAGGTTGCCGTTTTTTAGTAACTATCATCATTTAATTTTTTGAATTACCCCTTTTTTATTTGCCCGCCTATAGCTTGAATGGCAATTCGTGCGCCTTTGCTAGTTCGTAAGCTACTATGTAGTATGATAGGACGTTTAATTTCTCCAGACATGATAATTTTAACAAACTTAATTTTTTTCTTGATAATATTATGTGTTTTTAGAACGTTTATATCTATTATTTTACCAGGATTAGGAATACAGGATAAAGCAGATAATCCGATTTCTTGGGTAACCATAGCTTTATGAGATGTGAATCCAAATTTTGGTAACCTACGGTATAAAGGAGTTTGTCCACCTTCAAACCCAAGACGTATTTTTCCTCCAGCACGCGATTTTTGTCCTTTATGTCCACGCCCTCCTGTCTTACCTAATCCAGACCCTATACCTCGACCTACTCGTTTACTTAAACGATTAGATCCTTTAGATGGAGAAATAGTGTTAAGATACATGATTTATTCCTCTACTTTAATTATGTAAGAAATTAAATTAATCATACCACGGATGGCAGGCGTATCAATTCTTTCAACAGTATTTCTGATATGGGATAATCCCAAACCACGTAAAGTTGCCTTATGTTTTGGTAGACACCCAATAGAACTTTTAGTTTGGGTCAATTTAATAGTTTTTAACATAATTATAATAACCTAAAATTTCTTTGATCGATTTACCCCTTTTTTCTGCAATCATTTGGGGAGATTTCATTTTTTGTAATGCATTTAAAGTTGCACGAACTATATTAATAGGATTTGTAGATCCATAAGCTTTTGCTAATACATTATGTATTCCAACTACTTCTAAAATAGCACGCATTGTAGTTCCAGCGATTATTCCAGTTCCTTCAGAAGCAGGTTGCATATAAATATGAGAACCTGTATATGTTCCTTTAACTGCATGTTGTAAAGTTCCTTTATACAGAGAGACAATTATCATATTACGGCGAGCTTTTTCCATGGATTTCTGAATGGCCGATGGAACTTCACGAGCCTTACCGTAACCAAATCCCACACGACCATTTGTATCTCCTACTACAGTTAATGCTGTAAAACTAAATACGCGACCTCCTTTAACAGTTTTAGAAACTCGGTTTACTGTAATTAATTTTTCTTGTAATTCACTAGGCTGTTTATCAATATATTTCATTTTATTTGCCTTAATTTAAAATATTAGCCCAGCTTGTCTAGCATAGTTAGCTAACGTTTGTACTCTACCATGATATTTAAACCCAGAACGATCAAAAGATACGTTTGTAATATTTTTTTTTGTTGCACGTTCTGCAATAATTTTTCCTACTATAGCTGCAGCTTTTTTATTACTAGTTGTTCGTACTTGACTTGAAATTAGTTTTTCCGTCGTAGAAGCTGTAACTAATACATCTGAATTGTCTTTTGAAATTATTTGCGCATAAATATGCTTACAAGTCCGATGTACTACTAATCTAGTGGCTCCTAATTTATACAATTTCTTTCGTACTTTTGTAGCTCTTTTAATACGAGCATTTTTTTTATTCATATTACATTATTCTCTATATGATTGATAATCATTATCTTTTTTTAGTATCTTTGTTATGTATTATTTCATTAATGTAGCGAATACCTTTTCCTTTAAAAGGTTCAGGAGGACGAAGTGATCTTAAATCTGCTGCTATTTGTCCAACAATTTGCTTATTTATCCCTGTTATAGTAATTTCGGTTTGACTGGGACATATCGCTGTAATTTCTACAGGTAATGTATAATTAATAGAATGAGAGAATCCTATAGTTAAGTTTATTATGTTATTTTTAACAGCTACACGATAACCTATCCCTATTAATTGTAGCTTTTTAGTGAACCCTGTTGTGACACCAGTAATCATATTATTAATTAACGCGTGCGTTGTCCCTATTAAGGCTTTATTTTTAATATTAATATTTTCGTTGGTATACACCAACAGTTTTTTTTCATCATGTAATTGCACAGCAATTGATTTATGTAATCTTAAAGTTGACGTTCCAAGTGTGCCTGTAACATAAATACAATGGTCTTGTAGTTTTATTGTTATTATATTAGGAATAAGAATTATTGTTTTATATACATGTGACGTAGAAATATGTTCAGTATCAGGATACATAACATATAATCTCCCCACCAACATTAAGCTGACGAGCTTTGTTATCTGTAATTATACCTTTAGAAGTAGAAATAATAACAATCCCCATGCCAGACATTATTTGAGGTAATTCTTTTTTCTTTCTATAGATACGTAGCCCAGGGCGACTAATACGTTTTATAGTATCTATGACGGGTTTTCTTTTTTGATAATATTTTAGAAATATTTCTAAAATGGGCTTAATATTATCTGTAACATTGTATTTCTTTATAAATCCTTCTTCTGCTAATACAGCAGCAATTGCTACTTTAATTGTGGAAGACGGGGTACAAATTTTTTCTTTTTTAGAAATTTGCCCGTTGCGTATAGTAGTTAACATTTCCGCAATTGAATCTTGCATACTCATTATGTATGACTCCGACAGTAAATAATTGATTACCAACTAGCTTTTCTTAGACCAGGTATTTCTCCGCGCATAGCAGCTTCACGTAACTTCATACGACTTAATCCAAATTTTCTTAAAAAAGCATGAGGACGTCCAGTGTGACGACAACGATTGCGTCGTCTAGATGGGCTAGAATCACGCGGCAAAGTTTGTAATTTTAAAACAGCGTTCCAACGTTCTTTATTAGAAATACGTTGATTAACAATAATTTTTTTTAGAGAAATACGTTGCGTATAATACTTATTAACTAATTTTAAACGCTTTATTTCACGCGCTTTTACGGATTCTTTAGTCATGCTTTAACTCTCTTATTTGAAGCGACACGATTATTTTCGAAATGGAAAACGACAAGCTGATAATAAAGCATGTGCTTCATTATCAGAAATAGCATTCGTAGTGATAGTGATATCCATTCCTCTCATATCGTCAACAGTATCATAATCAATCTCAGGAAAGATAATTTGTTCACGTATTCCAATGCTGTAATTACCATGGCCATCAAAAGACTTCATAGATAAACCACGAAAATCACGAATACGAGGCATAGCAATAGAAATGAATCTCTCAATAAATTCCCACATGCGTGCTCCTCTTAAGGTTACTTTACATCCAATTGGTTGACCTTGCCTAATTTTAAAACTGGAAATAGATTTACGCGCTTTAGTCATTATTGGTTTTTGCCCTGAAATTTTTATTAAGTCTTCTATTGCTTTTTCCAAAAAATTTTTATTGATAATAGATCTTCCTACTCCCATATTAATAGTAATTTTTTTAATTGTAGGAACTTGCATAACAGATCGGTACTGAAATTTTTGCATTAAACTCTGTATTACACTATTTTTATAATAATCATATAAATTAGTCATATGTTGTTCCGGTTACTTAACTATATCTCCATTAGACTTAAAGATGCGTATTTTTTTCCCATTTTTTATTTTAAATCCTACACGATCTGCTTTATTTAAAGTAGTATTAAATATTGCAATATTAGACAAATCGACAGATGCTTCCTTTTCGATAATACCTCCTGGTTGATTTTTATTTGGGATGGGTTTTTGGTGTTTTTTTATTAAATTTATTCCTGTTACTATAGCTCTACCTTTATCATAAAAAATGTGCTTTACTTTCCCCTTTTTTCCTTTGTCTTTTCCACTTAATATAATAACTTCATCATTACGTTTAATCTTAGCTGCTGCCATTATAATTATCTCCATCAAATTACTTCAGGGGCCAAAGAAATAATCTTCATAAATTTTTCATTACGTAATTCACGAGTTACTGGTCCAAAAATACGAGTTCCTACAGGTTGAGCAGTTGTATCATGTAGTAATACACAAGCATTATTATCAAATCTGATAACAGATCCATCTGAGCGACGTACACCTTTTTTTGTGCGTACTACAACAGCTTTTAATACATCACCTTTTTTTACTTTAGCGCGTGGTACTGCTTCTTTAATAGCAACTTTAATAACGTCACCAACATTAGCGTAACGATGGCCAGACCCTCCTAACACTTTAATGCACATTACATATCTCGCGCCAGAATTATCAGCAACATTTAAAATAGTACGTTCTTGAATCACATAAACTCCATAATAATTATAATAATAATAGTAATTAATTGACTTTTTCAAAAGAAAAATATCTGTGTATTCATTATATTAGTCATGTTAAACAATTTATTGTTAATTATATATTATATTTTATTTAAAAAAAATCTGATTTTTTGATAATAGAAGTTAATATCCAAGATTTTGTTTTAGAAATGGGACGACATTCTTGCACTGAAATGATATCTCCAATATTAGTTTCATTATTAGGGTCGTGTACATGTAATTTAGTGGTGCGTTTAATAAACTTTTCGTATGTTGAATGTTTAATTAAGCGTTCAACACAAATAACAGCAGATTTGTTCATTTTATTACTAATTACACGACCAATCAGGACACGAATCCTATCAGGCATAAAATATCCTCTTGTTTATATATTTTTATTATTAGATAAATAATGTTTAATCGATGCTATATTACGGCGCACTTTTTTTAATAAATGCAATTGTTTTAACTGACCTGCTTTTGCCTGTATACGTAAGTTAAAATATTCACGTAATACCTTTATTAATTCTTCTTTAAACGAAGTAATAACATTCTTTTTTTTTTGATTTAATGATTTTATTATTTTATTCATTATTTTCCTATTAAAGTGGTTTTAACTGGTAATTTTGCAGCACCTAATTTAAAAGCATTATATGCTAGTTCTTTTGGTACTCCATTTATTTCATATAAAATTTTTCCTGGTTGTATCAACGCCACCCAATATTCTACGTTACCTTTTCCTTTTCCCATTCGTACTTCGAGAGGTTTTTTAGTGATAGGCTTGTCTGGGAACACACGAATCCAAATTTGTCCTTGACGCTTGATAGCACGACTTATAGCACGCCGTGCGGCTTCAATTTGACAAGATTTTAATCGCCCACGACTAATAGCTTTTAAAGCAAATTTTCCGAAGCTGATACTGTCATTTGTTATTAACCCTCGATTACGCCCTTTATGCATTTTACGAAATTTTGTATGCTTTGGTTGCAGCAACATCCTATTACTATCCTTTATATGCGATTTTTATGTGTTTTTAATTGATTGATTAATTGATGGATTTGAGTAGCTTGTTGTAGTAGCAGATAATATATTTCCTAATATTTCTCCTCTAAACACCCATACTTTAATGCCAATTATACCATATGTGGTCTGTGCTTCTGCAAGACTATAATCAATGTCAGCACGAAAAGTATGTAATGGAACACGTCCTTCCCTATACCATTCGGTACGAGCAATCTCAGCGCCGCTTAATCTACCACTTATTTCTACTTTAATTCCTTTTGCGCCTAAACGCATTGCGCTTTGTACAACCCGTTTCATTGCCCGTCTAAATATTATTCTGCGTTCTAATTGAGATGCTATATTATCAGCTAATAGTTTCGCATCTAATTCTGGTTTACGAACCTCGGCAATATTTAGTTGCGTTGGAACACCAGAAATTTTTGCTATATTCTTACGTAATTTTTCAATATCTTCTCCTTTTTTTCCAATTATGAGCCCAGGTCTAGCTGTATAAACAGTCACTCTTATGCTTTTAGCAGGACGCTCAATAATTATACGAGATACTAAAGCTTTTGAAAGTTTTTTTGCTAAAAACTGACGCACTGAAAAATCGTTTCCTAAGTTATTAGAAAAATCTTTATTATTTGCATACCAAGTGGAATGCCATGTTTTGGTGATACCCAACCGTATTCCATTCGGATGTACCTTTTGACCCATTTGTAGTACTCCATCCGTTTAAGTATATTTTTAATTAGATACCATTATGGTAAGGTGACTTGTTCGTTTCATAATTTTATCTGATCGTCCTTTAGCTCGTGGCGTGATTCTTTTAATAGTAGGTCCATTATCAACAAAAATTTTAGCAATTTTTAAATTATTAAAATTTAAACCATCATTATGTTCCGCATTAGCAATAGCAGATTCTAAAGTTTTTTTTACTAATTTTGCGGCTTTCTTGTTGGTATATTCTAAAATATCAAGTGCTTGAGATACTTTTTTTCCTCGGATCATATTAATTACTAAACGAAGCTTTTGAGCAGAAGAACGAATATAACGGTATCTAGCAATTGTTTGCATACCAGATTATCCCCTATAGTGAATCTTATTTTAAGATTATAATTATTTTTTAACAATGGTTTTTGTTCTCTTATCAACTGAGTGGCCACGATACGTACGAGTTGGAGCAAATTCGCCTAATTTATGCCCGACCATTTCATCTAAAATGAATACAGGTATATGTTTACGTCCATTATGTATTGATATAGTTAAACCAATCATTCTTGGAAATATTGTTGATCGCCGTGACCAAGTTCTAATAGGTTTTTTATCACCTATTTCTATTGCTTTTTCTACTTTTTTAAGAAGATGCAAGTCAATAAATGGACCTTTTTTAATAGAACGAGGCATAAGTTTTTCCTAAAGTCTTGAAATTTTATCTTTTTCGATGAGATAATATAGATCTATTGGTACGTTTGTTACTACGTGTTTTTTTCCCTTTGGTTTGTACTCCCCAAGGAGATACGGGGTGTTTTCCAAAATTTTTACCTTCTCCACCTCCATGAGGGTGATCAATTGGATTCATAGCCGTACCGCGTACAGTAGGGCGATTGCCGCGCCATCTATTGGCCCCAGCTTTACCTAACATTCGCAACATATGTTCAGAATTACCAACTTCCCCTATAGTTGCTCGACATTCACAACGAACTTTACGTATTTCCCCAGATCGTAGTCTAAGAATCATGTATTCCCCATCACGGGCTACTATTTGTATATAGGTTCCTGCAGAACGTGCTAATTGCCCGCCTTTTCCTATTTTCATTTCTACGTTATGAATAGAAGATCCAATCGGGATATTACTCAGAGGTAAGGAATTGCCTAATTTTATCGGAACGTTTAGTCCAGAACTAATAACATCTCCTATTTTTATATTTTTTGGAGCCAAAATATAACGGCGTTCTCCGTCTTTATATAAGATTAATGCTATGTTTGCTGAACGATTTGGATCATATTCTACATGTTGTATTATGGCTGGAATCTCATCTTTATTACGTTTAAAATCAATTATTCGGTACCGTTTTTTATGCCCCCCTCCGATATGGCGTACAGTAATACGACCATAATTATTACGTCCGCCTGATTTATTAATTTTATTAGATAACAACGAAGAGCAAGGATTCCCTTTATATAAATCAAAATTAACTAATTTGCTAACATGTCTTCTACCTGGGGAAGTTGGGTTGCATTTAACAATAGGCATTTCTTTTAATTTTCCATATTTATCTATTCTAGTGTATTGATAAAATCTATTTTTTGGTCTTTTTCTAAAGTAACATACGCTTTTTTCCAGTTACTACGGCGACCAACATTATTAGCTGTACCTTTAGATTTTCCTGAGATAACTATAGTGTTTATGTTATTTGTTTTTACAGAAAAAATCATATTTATAGCATTTTTAATATCTGTTTTAGTCGCATATCTTGCTACTTTAAAAACAAAAGTATTATATTTTTCTGATTGAATAGATGTTTTTTCAGAAACATGTGTAGATTTTAATATTTTTAATAAACGTTCTTGATAAATCATATTAACTGCTTCTCAATTTTCTTTATAGTAGTATCAGTAATTAAAGTGGTATTAAAATTTATTAAACTTACTGGATCTATATGTGTCGCAGTACGTATTTCTATTTTATAAATATTACGTGATGCCAAAAGTAAATTTCTATCTAAAAAATCAGTAAAAATCAATATACTTTTCTTTGGTGTTATTGTTTTTAATTTTTCTAATAATAATTTAGTTTTCGGTTTTTCTATAAACAAATTTCTTATTAAGAACAAGCGATCATCACAAACTAATTTAGACAAAATACTTCTTATTGCTCCTCGATACATTTTTTTGTTTATTTTTTGGTTGTATAATTTAGGTTTAGCCGCGAAGGTTACTCCTCCAGAACGCCAAATAGGGCTCTTTATTGATCCGGCACGAGCTCTGCCGGTTCCTTTTTGACGCCAAGGTTTTTTATTAGAACCTGCAACTTCTGAGCGTCCCTTTTGAGATTTTGTGCCTTGGCGAGAATTGGTTAAGTAAGCAGAAATAACTTGATGTATTAATGCTGGATTAAAAGGACATCCAAAAACTTCATCAGATACATAAAATTTAGTTAAATCTGATATATTTCTGTCTGTTGTAAAGTCCTTAATTTTTAATTCCATTTATATTTTCTCTTTAATATTGTACTTTAATAGATTTTTTAATAGCTAAGTTACCGCCAATGATTCCTGGGACAGCACCTTTAACTAGTAACAAATTTCGTTTCACATCAACACTTATAACATTTAAATTTTGTACTGTAACTTTATAGTTTCCTAATTGTCCTGCCATCTTCTTACCTTTGAATACCTTACCAGGAGTTTGGTTCTGTCCAATAGACCCAGGAGCTCTATGTGATAAAGAGTTTCCATGAGTTGCATCTTGCATATGAAAATTCCAGCGTTTTATTGTTCCTGCAAATCCTTTTCCTTTGGATATTCCTGTGATATCAACTTTTCTAATATCTATAAAAATTTGTATAGTAAAGATATCTCCTACTGATATTTCTGTTTTATTTTCGCAGCGAAATTCCCACAAACCACGGCCTGGATCAATTCCTGATTTTAGCATATGCCCTATTTCTGGCTTATTAACATGTTTAGTATTTTTTATTCCAGTGGTTACTTGCACTGCGAAATATCCATCCTTTTTAGTATTTTTTATTTGTGTTACATAATTAGGTTTTATTTCAATCATAGTTACGGGAATAGACAAGCCTTCTTCATTGAATAGTCGAGTCATACCCAATTTTTTACCAATTAAACCTTTCATTATTATGGATACAACCTCTTTTATATTTTTATAAATAAAATTTTATTACCTATGTATACATGCTATATATAACAAACACTATATGTATTATTTTATCCGAGACTAATTTGTACGTCTACTCCTGCCGCTAAATCTAAACGCATCAAAGCATCAACCGTTTTATCGGTAGGCTCAACAATATCTATTAAACGTTTGTGAGTGCGTATTTCATATTGGTCTCTTGCATCTTTGTTAACATGCGGAGAAATTAAAACAGTGAACCTCTCTTTTTTAGTGGGCAATGGGATAGGTCCATGCACTTGAGCTCCAGTACGTTTAGCAGTTTCCACGATTTCTACAGTTGATCTATCTATTAATCGGTGATCAAATGCTTTTAAACGAATGCGTATTCTTTGATTTTGCATATTTAAATATATAGTTCCAAAAATTAATTATTTATGAACAAATTTGTATACAATCTTGTAATATTCTGTAGTCTTCTGGTTTACAATTGATGGTTAAAACATTTTTTGTGCCACTACATTTAATGCGCAAAATCGTATTTTATACTTGTGTAATATAGTAATTAGTTATATTCTATTTTTTACAAGAGAAGCACCATGTAAACTTAGTGTACCAGTAAGCAAGCAAAAAACAAGATCAATTTGGAATAAAAGTTTTTTAAAGCATTTTTAATAATTTTAAAAAATTACACAAATATTTGTAAAATATTTGTGTAATATGAAAGATCATTTATTCAATTGGGATTGTATGTAGTTATGCATACCAATTTTTGTCATGAGATTTAATTCTGTTTCTAAAAAATCAATATGTTTTTCTTCATCATTAAGAATTTGTATCATTATATCTTTAGATATGTAATCTTGTACTGAATCAGCATATTTGATACTTTTACGCAAATTTTCAACACTATGATATTCTAAGTTAAGATCAGCATGTAAAATATCTTCAATATTTTCATTAATATTTAATGCATCAAATTTTCTTAAGATAGGCATGTTTTCTAAAAATAAAATACGTTTTGTATAAAGTCCTGCATGATCTAATTCGTCCATACATTCTTGATACTCTATATTATTAAGACGTTGTAACCCCCAATTTTTAAAGATTTTAGCATGTAAAAAATATTGGTTTACAGCCATTATTTCATCACTCAGTAAGTTATTAAGATGAATGATAAGATGATTATCTCCTTTCATAAAAGCTCCTAAATAATATTTTTAGTTTTGTATATATGTTTTTAGTATTACAATTAAAGTTATTTATTATGTTTAGATTATCTTTTTATTATAAAGTTGTTAATATCTTCACAGGAAGATTTATGTAAATGCTGATAAGCAGATTCGAACTGCTGACCTCACCCTTACCAAGGGTGTGCTCTACCTTCTGAGCTATATCAGCATAGTTCAATTATGTTATATAAAAGTGGACAGTGGGAATTGAACCCACATCATCAACTTGGAAGGTTGAGGTAATAACCATTATACAATGCCCACGCTATAGGATAATAAAACTAACTCATAATTAAATGATGGGGGAAGGATTTGAACCTTCGAAGTCTACGACGACAGATTTACAGTCTGCTCCCTTTAGCCACTCGGGAACCCCATCACAATTTTACAGATGCCGGCAAAAGGATTCGAACCTTTGATCTACTGATTACAAATCAGTTGCTCTTCCTATTGAGCTACACCGGCATCACATTAATTATTATTTTACAAAACGAGCATTATTCTACTCTGATGAACATATATTTAAAAATATTTTATTATACTATTGTATTTAAGATAATAAAAGTATTTAAAACATTTTCTAAAAAATAGATTTTTATTTTAAAGGCATAAATCATTATGTTTTGTAACACTTCAACTATAGTACATTATTATAATTAAATCTTCTATTTTGTTCAAGAACTAAAATAGAAGATTTAATTATAATAATGTATCCATATATTATTATTATAATAGAAACAATATGTTACATGTTTCGTCTATACCATTTTTAACTTTTAATCGTAAAGAATGGGCATCTTTTCGAGATAATATGCCATTGATATTATCTCGAAAAGAAATTATAAATTTAAGAGGCATAAATGATAATATTTCTATAAATGAAGTAATAGAAATTTATTTACCGTTAGTTAGGTTGCTTAATTTATATATTCATTCAAATATAAAACGACAAAACATCTTAGAGCAATTTTTGAACACTCAAGAACAACGTATACCATATGTTATTGGTATTGCTGGTAGTGTTTCTGCGGGGAAAAGTACTACAGCCAGAGTATTGCAAGCGCTGCTTAGTAGATGGCCCGAACACCGGATTGTAGAATTAGTAACAACTGATGGATTTTTGTATTCTAATAAAATATTAAAAAAAAGAAATTTAATGAAAAAAAAAGGTTTTCCACAATCTTATGATATTGCTAGTTTAGTAAATTTTATTTCAAAAATTAAATCTGGAGAGACACGATCCATGGCAATTCCTGTATATTCTCATATAAAATATGACATTATTCCTAATGTTCAACAGATAATTTATAAGCCAGATATTCTTATTTTGGAAGGATTAAATGTCTTACAAACTAACTACGATTATAATTACAACTTACCTTGTGTTTTTGTATCTGATTTTATTGATTTTTCTATTTATGTCGATGCTCCAGAAGATTTACTACAAGAATGGTATATTGATAGATTTTTAAAATTTTGTTGTACTACTTTTTCTTATCCTGATTCTTACTTTTATCGTTATACACAATTATCTAAAAAAAAAATAATTTCTATAGCCTCTAAATTATGGACTAAGATAAATGGACTGAATTTACAAAATAATATTTTACCTACTCGTGAACGGGCAAATTTAATTTTAAAAAAAGGTATTAATCATACAGTGGATAATGTTCAATTAAGAAAATAACATTAACTACAGAAATAATAATTTTATTTTTCTATAGTTAATGTTATAAAGATAGTTTTCATAACAATAATGAGAATGTATCGTTCTATAGTACAATACTATTTTAGTAAAGAAATTTTTAGTGGAATTTAGATTTTAGGATAAACCTACAGAAATATTATCTCCTGAATAATGCTCTGTTGAATTTAATTGATCCACTATTAATGCTCCATGCATATTTATTCCAAGAGCTGTACCACAGATTATACGATTGCCAATCAATAATTTTACTGGTTTATTATATAAATAATCAAAAATTTTCCAGTAGGAAATAAATGGATCAAACCCTAGACGCATAAAATCTTTTAATTTCTTATGTAATGTATTAATAAGTGTTGCTACCAAAATATTTCTATCAGGTGTAATTCCAATATCTTTTAGATTAATCCAGTCTTTACCAATTTTATTATTCAATGCTATACTCGCGCGCATAGACAAGTTAATACCAATACCTATTATTATATGAGTGATGTTATTAGTTCGTGTTATAATTTCAATTAAAATCCCTGCTAATTTTTTTCCATCGATATACAAATCATTAGGCCATTTGATTTTAATTTGAGATGCGCCTAAATTTTTTAATACTCTTGCTACAACAATACTTATCATTATACTAAGTTCGGTGATTGTCGGTGGAACCTTATTTAATGCCCAATAAATGGATAAGCAAATACTTTCTCCAAAAGGCGCAACCCAAATTTTCCCTCTCCTTCCTCTTCCTTGCGTTTGGTGTTCTGCAACACAAGCATCACCGGATCTTATATATGGAATATTATCTATTATATATTGGTTTGTTGAATTCACTTCATTTAACACAATTACTTTGCCTTCAAGTAATTGTGTTAAAATCCTAAATTTATTTAAAAAAGGAGAATATGTGATAAAACTATGATTGTCGTTAGATTTTAACAAAATTTTCAAACTTCCAAAAAATAAAATTAATATTGATATTTGTATTTTGATGTTTATTTAATTTTATAACTACAGATTAATTGACAAATTATATATATGATAAAAATCATAAACACATATGTAATCCTAAGTTTTTTCAATTAATATAAATACGTTAATCATTTATTATGTAAACAATTTTTTTGGGTTTATCTCTCCATGATTACCAATTAACCTAACTTCAGGTTGCAGATAAATATTAAATTTATCTGCAACCTGAGTATATATAAAAAGAGCTAAAGCTGCAATTTCGGTTCCAGTAGCTATTTTCCTGCGATTAATTAATACTAATGATTGTTTAGGATGTATTGCTGCTTCTCCAAACACACAACCTTTTAACTGACAACGCTCTATTAACCATCCCGCTGATAATTTTATTTTTCCATCTTTTTGAGAATAATAAGGTATATTTGGATAAATTTGAAATAAACGATGTGCCACGTTAGCATCTACTATCGGGTTTTTAAAAAAACTACCAGCATTTCCTGCTAAAATAGGATCTGGTAATTTTTTTTGTCTAATAATATTAATAAAATTAAAAACTTGACGGGGTGTGACATTATCTTTATTTAAATGAGTTAATTCGTGGTAACTTAGTACGGGTTTCCATTTTTTATTTAATTTTAATCCCACGGATATAATAGCATATTTTTTTAAATAATTTCTAAAAATGCTATCTCTATATTGAAAATTACATTCAGCACGAAAGAAACGAATTTTTTTTTCATTATATAAATCTATAACATCTACATACTCACAAATTTGAGATAACTCAATACCATAAGCCCCAATATTTTGAATTGGGGCGGCTCCTACATATCCTGGAATATATGCTAAATTTTCTAAACCTGGTATATTTTTATTTATGGTATAAGTTACTAACTCATGCCATTTTTCTCCAGCTCCAACGTGGAGCCTCCATACCATTTTATTTTCAGTAATGAAAATACCTTTTATCCTATTTAATAATATTGTTCCAATATAGTTTTCTAAAAATAAGATATTGCTGCCGCCTCCTAAAATGAGAACAGGTGTCCCTTTATTATAAGATTTTCTCCAAAACCTTAATAAAGCAGATTCATTATGAACAGTTACTACATGTTTAGCAAATACGTCAATTGAAAAAGTATTTAATGATTTTAATTGAATATAATGCTTCATATATTTATTTCTTAATAAAAATTATTAGTTACGTATTATTTTATGAATAAAAAAATTTATTTTATAATAAATAATTTTATATAAAGTTTATTATATTTAAGAATTATATATTCCGATAATATATATGTTTATTTTTATTGAACGTTATAGGATATCAAGTCTAATATTTTTATAATTATCAAAAATGATTTAGTGTGTTTTAATATAGAATACACTACACTATACATAGTATGTATAGCACAATATATATAAATTAATGTAATAATTTTCACATGTACTATTAAATCGCTATCATACAAATGATAACTGAATATTAATAATTTCAATTAAACTTGAATTTATACTAAGGTAATTAAATTTTTAATAATTTTATTCAATGATACTTGGGTAGTTGTATGTTTTAAATTAACTATAAATTATTGAATAAAAACAATTGCATTGTTTACAACATCTAAAGAAATACTTTTACCTGGTAATAATTCTCCAGATAATATTTTTTGAGATAATTCATTTTCAATATGTTGTTGTATAGCACGTTTTAATGGGCGGGCACCGTATATTGGATCAAATCCAACTTTTGATAAAAATACTAGGACTTTATTGGTGATATTAGTATTAGGATATCCTTTTTCTTCTAAACGATCGCATAAATATTGTAACTGAATTTTAGAAATTTTGATCAAATGTTCAGCGCTCAGTGGATGAAACACCACAATTTCATCTATCCTATTTATAAATTCTGGTTTAAAATTTTGATTAACTATATTTAATACTGTAATTTTTATTTCTTGATAATCTATAGTTTCGAATCGTTTTTGAATTAAGTCTGATCCTAAATTAGATGTCATTATAACTACAGTATTACTAAAATTTACTGTTCGCCCATGTCCATCTGTTAATCGTCCGTCATCTAATACTTGTAGTAATATGTTGAAAATATCTACATGTGCTTTTTCTATTTCATCTAATAAAATAATAGAATATGGTCGGCGACGTATTGCTTCAGTTAAATATCCCCCTGATTCATACCCAACGTAACCGGGAGGAGCTCCTAATAACCGTGACACAGAATGTTTTTCCATAAACTCAGACATATCAATACGAACTATTGCGTTATCAGTATCAAAAAGAAACATAGATAATGCTTTACATAACTCAGTTTTTCCTACTCCAGTAGGTCCTAAAAACATAAATGAACCGATTGGACGTTTAAGATCAGATAATCCAGAGCGACTTCGACGAATAGCGTTAGATACTGCTTTTACTGCTTCATGTTGTCCAATGACTAATTGGTGTAAAGCATGTTCCATATGTAATAATTTATCTTTTTCACTAGCTAACATCCGAGAAACGGGAATACCAGTCCAACGAGATAACACTTCAGCAATTTCTATATCAGTAACACAATTTCGTAAAAGACGCATTTTTTTGTTATTGTATTGTAATACGGTTGATAGTCTGTTTTCTAATTCTGGAATTTTACCATACTGCAGTTCAGACATACGAGCTAAATCACCAATACGACGTGCTTGATCAATGGCAATCTTTGCTTGTTCTAAATCAGATTTAATATTTTGAGCACTAGATAAATAAATCTTTTCATTTTTCCACTCTTCTCTAAGAGCAACACAATCTTGTTCTTTTTGTGTTAATTCAGTAGTTAATACTTCTAATCGTTTCATACTAGCGTTATCTGATTCTTTTTTTAATGCTTGTTGTTCTAATTTTAACTGTACAATACGTCGTTCTAATCTGTCTAATTCTTCTGGCTTAGAATCTATTTGTATACGAATGCTAGAAGCAGATTCATCAATCAGATCAATAGCTTTATCCGGTAACTGACGATCAGAAATATATCGATATGATAAGGTTGCGGCAGCTACTATTGCTGGATCAGTAATATGAACATTGTGATGTAATTCGTAACGTTCTTTTAATCCACGGAGAATAGCTATAGTGTCTTCAATACTAGGCTCAGCAACAAATATTTTTTGAAAACGTCTTTCTAAAGCTGCATCTTGTTCAATATACTTGTTATATTCATCAAGTGTAGTTGCCCCTACACAATGTAATTCACCTCTAGCCAATCTTGGTTTAAGCATATTACTTGCATCCATTGCCCCATCACTTTTTCCAGCTCCAACCATAATATGAAGCTCATCAATAAATAAAATAGTATTACCCTCTTCTTTAGAGATATCATTTAACACGTTTTTTAAACGTTCTTCAAATTCTCCTCTATATTTTGATCCCGCTAATAATGCCCCCATATCTAAAGCTAATATGCGATTATTTTTTAATCCTTCTGGGACTTCACCATTAATAATGCGTTGTGCTAATCCTTCTACAATAGCAGTTTTTCCTACTCCAGGTTTTCCAATCAGAACAGGATTATTTTTAGTACGTCTCAGCAATACTTGGATGGTACGACGAATTTCTTCGTCTCGACCAATAACAGGATCAAGATTATTTTTTTCTGCAAATTTAGTTATATCTACAGTAAATTTTTGTAATGCTTGGCGTTGAGATTCTGATTTTTGATCATTAACTAATCGATTATTACGTATGCAATTTATTGATTTTTTTATATTTTCTATAATTACTCCAGATTTTTTTAACAAATCGTTTAATATTCCATGAGATTCAATAGCTGCTAAAATAAACATTTCTGATGCAATGAAAGTATCATTGTATTTCTGTGCTAATTTATCACATATATTTAACATTTTAATTAAATCATGTGAACATTGAATATTTCCCTCAATACCTTCCACTTTTGGTAGGCAATTGCATGCTTGTTCAACTGATTTAGTTAACTGGGAAATATTAGACCCGGCACGTATTAATAGCTGATATACTGATCCAGTATCTTCTTTTAAAAAAGCAAGCATAACATGAATAGGTTCAACAAATTGATTATCTTTTCTAAGTGCTATAGATTGAGCATCAGAAAGCGCTAATTGAAAATGATGAGTAAAGTGATCTAATCGCATGACATCCATCGTCCTCTTATAATAACATACAAACATCAATTATATTCATTTAGTAATGCGAACTGTAACGATATGGAGATTAAGTGCTCAAAATTCAAGCATATAAATTACTAAAAATATAAAATACGTATTGATATACTCAAAGTATATACATAATTATTTTATGTGATATTTTTATTAAATAATCAGATTGTGGTTGTCATAAAAAAAGTATCTCAGCAGAATCTCTTTATAAATAAATAGTATTATTTATACATTCTTAGTTTTTCGTAATATATTTATTAATTTTATTATATCTGGAGGTAAAGGTATAACCCATTCCATTTGCATTTTAGTAATAGGATGATACAGTCGCAGCGTAGTTGCATGTAATGCTTGTCTATTAAAAATACATAAATAATTAATGAGTTCATTAGATATACCTTTAATAGAATAAGTCAATTTTCCATACTTCTGATCTCCTAATAATGGATGGTTAATATGAGCCATATGTACACGAATTTGATGAGTTCTTCCAGTTTCAAGGCGTACGCGAATCCTAGTGTGCATACTAAATGTTTCTATGATAGAATAATGTGTAACAGCTGACTTTCCCATAGGGTTTACTGCCATACGAGTACGATGAACAGTGTGTCTTCGAATTGGTTCGTCTATGATTCCTTCATTATGGGTAAACTTTCCAAGAACTATGGCTTCATATTCTCTAATAATTTTTTTTTTTAAATAGTTCTAATAAGTAATTATATGCGATTGCATTTTTAGCTACAACCATTAAGCCAGTAGTATCCTTATCCAGGCGTTGAACAATACCTGTTCGAAATACTTTGATAATAGATGGATATCTATATAATAAAGCATTTGATATAGTACCTGAATAATTACCAGCTCCTGGGTGAACTACCATATTTTTAGCTTTATTTATTACTACAATATCATGATCTTCGTATATAATCTCGAGAGGGATATTTTGAGGAACTATACTATTATTCCTAATATTAATAATATTTTTTATTTCAATAAATTCACCACCCATCATTTTTTTTTTAGGTATAATAATTGTCTGATTATTAACACTCACTTTTTTAGAAAGGATCCAACATTTTATTTGAGAACGTGAATAATTTGGTAATAACTCAGATAGAACACAATCTAATCGTTTTCCAGATTGTGATATCTGTACAACCATAGGTTTGATAGTATAGTATTCAGATGTCATTATATTAATATATAGTTGAATTATTAAATTCAATTAAATTATTGTATGATATTTCGTTAAAACGAATTTATTATATATGATCTATTAATATTTGTATGTAGCATGGAGTATTAATAAAACTTGTTATGAAACGTGTTCAACTCCATATAATAATCATAATCATTATTAGCACTATTATCACTTCTTATACCATTGCTTCTGATAGTGATGTAAGTTGTTCTGCCTATAATCTTTATAAACTTGCTCAAAATAAATTATATAACGCTGATTATAAAGGAGCGGTTCAAGATTTAGTAAATTTACAAAATTTACGATTGTTTGATCCTTGTCCGCAACAAATTTATTTAGATTTAATTTATGCTCATTATAAATTGAATGATTTCAAACTAGCAAATAATTACATAAAATGTTTTTTTAAATTATATCCTAATCATAATCATTTGGATTATATACTATACATGCATGGCGTAGTCAATATGTGCTTAGATGACGATAATAAAACATTAATAAAATATCTAAATATGAATTGGTTTGATCGAAATCCTACGTATGCGCGCACTGCATTCCATAGTTTTGTAAAACTTATTCATGAATATCCAGATAGTCGATATTTTGCAGATACTTACAGACGCTTAGTTTTTTTAAAAAATAGAATAGCTGAATATGAACTTGCTATTGTAAAATTTTATGCTAAAAGAGGTGCTTATATATCAGTGATAGCTCGCGTAGAAAAAATGTTATATTGTTTCCCAGATACTCAAGCAACTCGTAGAGCGTTGTGTTATATGCAACAAGCTTATCAAAATATATGTTTACCAGAGCAAGCTGAGAAAGTCGCAAAAATCATCGTTGCTAATCCAATATATTGATTCAATATGATTCATGAATGACCTTCATTATATTCTATACATAGAATTAAATAAATATTTAAAATATATATTAATACAAGGTATCATATAATGTTTATAAATTGAATATTAACTTTTAAAACTATCGTTATAGTGACTGCGATTATTATTTAAATAATATCTGTAAACATTAAAATATTACAGTAAATGAGTATTGTTATGGTTTGTAAATCTATAGTGCATATAGCATTTTTAGGTCCTAAAGGTTCTTATTCGCACATTGCTGCTATGCAATACGCTAATTGTCATTTTGATCAAATAGTAGCATGTAGTTGTCAAAGATTTAATGATATTTTTACTTTAGTAGAATGTCGTTATGCGGAATATGGTGTAGTTCCTATTGAGAATTCTAATTCTGGATTAATTAATGAAGTATGTGATTTATTACTTAATACTCGATTATTATTAGTAGATGAAATTACTATTCCTATAAATCATCGTATATTAGTCAATAGTAACACTGACATAAATCGCATTCAGATTATATATAGTCATCCGCAACCGGTGCAACAATGTAGCAGATTTTTAAAACGTTTTTCGACATGGAAAATTGTATTCTGTAAAAGCAGCGCAGCTGCTATGGAAACAGTAGCTAAATTAAATCAATCTAATTTAGCAGCTTTAGGAAGTATGCAAGGAGGCGCATTTTATGGATTACATTCATTATTGACATATAACTTATCTAATTACCAGAAAAATACAACTAGATTTATTATTTTAAAAAATACAAACATTGAAGTTGTTAATAATTCTATAGCCATAAAAACTATGATTATTATCTCTATTAATCAGAAATCAGAAAAATTATATGAAATTCTAAAAATATTACAATTTTATAATATTAAAACAACTTATTTAAGGCCACGTGTCTTATCATATAGTAAATCAGGCAATATAATTATTATTGAAATGATGGCACATATAAATGATACATATATACAACAGGTGCTGATTGAATTACGAAAAATTTCATGTTTATTAAAAATATTAGGTTGTTATCAATGTAAGTCAACTGCTAATATAATTAAATATTACAACAAAAATAAATTTATATATTAAATTAAATAAGTATATTAAAGTATTTTAAATAATGAACAATATACGTGTTATTTTTTACGTGTGACTATATGTGCAGTTGTAAACAATAGGTAATTATGTATTTATTTTAAACAAACATAAATATCGAACATAAGAATATGTACACTCTTATGTATACAAATAATATCTTAAATTTTAAACAATTAATCTTAAAATAGTAGATTTTAATCTGGATAAATATAATTTTAAAGAAAAATAATTATAAAAATTAATCAATATTATTTAGATTATTATTAATTTTGTGTGTCATTTTTGCATATGATTAATTTGACGTAATATTTTACTACTTTCTGTAAAAAAAAGATCAGTATATATACCAAGCCAATTTTGAATTTTTTTAAATTGATCAATGAATTCTTGTTTTTTATTTTGTTCTAATAATGTTAGAATTCTACCTAGTCTCCTATAATAACGTTTGATTAGTATCAGATTATTTTCTGAAGTCATTATGATATCCGCATATAATTGTGGATCTTGAGCAAATAACCGTCCTATTGTTATTAACTTTAATCGAAATATTGGTGAAGAAAGAGATAGTATTTTTTTTAAATCAATATTTTCTTTTAATAAATAATATCCCGCTATAAAAGTAATAAAATGACATAATCCTTGTGTTAGACTCATATGTCGATCATGTTCTGTTATATTGCAAAAATATAGTTTTGCACCCCATAATCGTATTTGTTCTAATAACCATTGATACGCTTCTGGATAACGTCCTTCACAACAAATTACTACTTGCTTCACCATGCTTCCATGATCTGGATTAAACATAGGATGTAATCCCAGTACTGGCCCGCTATGCGTAGATAATATAGCATTTAAGGATATTTTTTTTATAGATGATAGATCTACTATAATACAGTTATGAGATAAATATGGTAATTTATAAACAACATTAGTAACCAAATGAATAGGAACACTGATTATTACCATTCCAGCATCTGTTAGCATTGATTCTGCATTAGTCCAATCATTTTTATCTAAAATTCGTACTTTATATCCTGATAAAGTTAGCATTTTACAAAAAAACTGCCCCATTTTCCCTTTTCCTCCAATTATAACAATTGGGCCTAAATTCGGACATAATGTTTTAAATCCTTTTTCATTTTCATTGCAATAAGATTCATTTATAACGCGACGTAATATATCTTCTACTAAGTCTGGAGAAATACCTAATTTTATTGCTTCTTTCCTTCGACAGGCTACTATTATTTCCTCTCTATCTTGTGCATAAATAAACAATCCATAACGACTTTTTATCTCTCCTACTTCAGAGACTAAAGAAAGTCGTTTGGATAATAGCTTTAATAAATCTTGATCTATCTTATCAATTTTTTTTCGTAAAATATTCAGTTCCTCTATCATGCCATTTAGGCTCCTGATATACGCTTTATAAGGAATGGTTTTAATTCCTTATATAAATCGTACAGTAAGTGTTGAGTTGTGTCCCAGTCTATACATGCGTCGGTGACTGATACTCCATACTGTACTGTAGAAGATGATAAATTTATAGATTGATTTCCAGAGTGGATATAACTTTCAATCATTAAACCAATAATAGAACGGTTTCCATGTTTAATTTGATGTGAAATGGATTGTGCTACATTAATCTGACGACGATAATCTTTGTTGGAATTACCATGGCTGCAATCTACCATTAATGCTAATGGTAATCCTCCTCCTGCTTCTATTATTTTTTTTTCACAACAGATAACATCCGCTGGATGGTAATTAGGGGTTTTTCCTCCACGCAAAATTATATGAGTATTAGGATTGCCTTTTGTATGTAGCAAACATACTTGACCTAATTGATTAATGCTAATATAGCAATGAGGCATCATCGCAGCACGCATTGCGTTAATTGCATTATGAAAATTACCGCTAGTACTATTTTTAAATCCTATAGGAGTATTTAATCCAGAAGCTATTTCTCGATGTATTTGGGATTCTGCGGTACGTGCTCCGATAGATGACCAACTGAAGAGTTCTCCAATATATTGTGGAATATTTGGATTCAATACTTCAGTAGCGAGTGGTAATCCAATTTTTATCAATTGTACCAGCAGATTTCGAGCAGTTTTTAATCCCAATTCAATATCATTAGAACCATTCATATATGGATCATTAATTAAGCCTTTCCAGCCGATATTAGTACGAGGTTTTTCTAAATATACTCGCATAACAATATATAGTTGATCCTGTAAATCTATTGATAGGGTTTTTAATTTATTGGCATAATCAAAAGTAGCATTAACATCGTGAATAGAACAAGGACCGCATATTATTAAAAAACGTGGATCACGTCTGTGAATAATATTCATAATTACATCTTGAGAATCAACAATGGTCTGTTGTTCTATATGTGTTATAGGAAATTTATTTTTTAATTGCTCAGGAGTAATTATTGGGTACATGTTGCAAGTGTAGATACTATTACGCTCATTGTTCTGCATATTATTAACCTTAATGTAATAAGATGTCATAGTATAAATCTATAATACTAAATAACTAATTAAAAATGATGATATGTAACTATATTATGATACACATATAAAACTAATGTAAATATAGTTTTATATTATAATTGTTAATAAATTATTATAGATTGATTAATTGAATTTATTTAATTTTTAATTTATGCGAGGTTCTATTAATAATAAGTTATTGTTCTATACGATATATTATTGATTTAATTTAATCAAAATTAAGATTTTATATATGTATACAGTACATATTATATTATACATAACATATATGTTATGTATAATCGGACGGTCATTACAGTTGCAAGCGTAATAATTAAAGTAGGTAATAAACAATCGTAATGTATTGAATTTAGTAGTAAATACTGATATATTATGAGTATGTATTAATTATTTAATAAAACAAAAAATGATTTTATGGATTTGTACGTACTTTTACTTTTATACGTGCAGATTTTCCGCTGAGATGACGTAAATAATATAATTTAGAGCGACGAACAAAACCAAATCGTTTGATTTTAATCTCTTCAATAACAGGAGAGTGTGTTTGAAAAACGCGTTCTACGCCTTCTCCGCTAGAAATTTTTCTTACAGTAAATGAAGAATGCAACCCACGATTTTTAATAGCAATAACGATACCTTCAAAAGTTTGTAAACGTCTTTTATTATTTTCTATAACCCAGGTCTTAACTTCTATCGTATCACCTGAATGTAAACTCGGTATATTTTTTTTTATTTGTTTTTTTTCAAAATTGTTTATTAATTCATACATTGTGTTATTTTCCTAATTTTTTTAATGATAAAAAGTGTTTATTTTTAAATTCAGTAAGCAGCTCTTTTTCTTCATCAGTTAATTGTATATCATTAAGCAAATCTGGTCTTTTGATCCAAGTACGACCTAAAGCTTGTTGTTGTCTCCAACGAGCAATATTGCTATGATTTCCTGATAATAATACTGATGGCACTTGCATTCCTTCAAAAATTTTCGGTCGCGTATAATGTGGACAATCTAATTTCCCTTTAGAAAAAGAATCCGATTCTTTTGAATTTTGATTACCTAGCGCACCAGGGATAACTCTAGATATAGCATCTATTAATACCATTGCAGCTAATTCTCCTCCACTGAGGATATAATCTCCTATGGACCACTCTGCATCGATTTCTGTTTGAATTAATCTTTCGTCAATACCTTGATATCTACCACAAACCAAGATTAGTTTTTGATGATCAGATGCTAATTTACGCACATATTGTTGATTTAGCTTTTTTCCTTGAGGAGAAAGATAAATTACTTTAATATTGTTCCCTAATTCATTTTTAGCTTGCTTAATTGCATTTTTTAGAGGTTCAATCGTCATTAACATACCTGGTCCTCCTCCATAAGGACGGTCATCTACACTGTAGTGTACATTATGTGTGAATTCGCGCGGGTTCCATAGTTTTATTGAAATAATACCATTGCGAATTGATCGCCCTGTTATTCCATAACGGATAATCGAGTAGAACATTTCTGGAAATAAAGTAATTACGCCTAACCACATATTTTATAAAATTTTAATCTCATGAGTAATTAAAAATTAGGATCCCAATCTACAGTTACAGTGCGTATAACAAGATTAACATTTTTTATAACTCTCTTTATAAGAAAAGGAATAAGACAATTTTTCATTTCAGTAAACTTATTTTGATACATTTTTACTACTAAAACATCATTTGCTGTAGTTTCTATTATGCTAATAATATTCCCTAAAAAAATTCCTTGTATTGTAATTACTGTGCATCCTATTAAATCTTTCCAATAATATTCATCAATATTTAGATGAGGAAGTTGTGTCTTATCTATAATCATTTCACAATGATTTAATAATTGAGCTGATTCCCTGTTTGATATTTCTTGTATCTTGGCGATATAACGTTTTCCAAGTAATTTCCATTTATCTAAATAAATTGATTTCCATGTAGATTGGATCATAATGTAATATGGATTATAAAAAAATATACTGTCACTCTTTTCAGTAAAAGATATGATGCGTATCCACCCTAACACACCATATGCACCTATAATTTTTCCTATCACTATAGGATTAGGAACAGGTGGCGGTGGCGCCGTTATTGTTTTTTTGTCATATTTCATATTGAATTGTTATTCATAAATTTTTATTAATTTTAAAACGCGTTTAGATGGACTTGCTCCTTTATGTAACCAATATTGTACTCGTTTTATACTTATATGTAGGTTTCTATTATTTCCAAAATTAATTGGATTAAAGAATCCGATACGTTCGATAAAACGACCATCACGTGCATTTCTACTATCAGTAACAACTACGTGATAAAAAGGAGCTTTTTTATATCCTCCTCGTGCTAATCTAATTCTTACCATAGATATACACCTAAATTGAAAATTAATAGTAATTAGACTTATGATATATAATATAAAAGCTTATATACTAAATCGGTATATAAGCCATGTTTAACTAATTGTAAGTTTAGATAATATTTTGTTTTTTAATGTACGCATTACTTGAAATACTTCATTTTTATTTATTTTTTGTATCGTAATACGTATATGACTAAATTTAGTTAGTAACTTATTAACATCTTGTATGTGCACTCCAGATCCATTAGCAATACGTTTTTTCCGAGATCCTTTAATTATATCTGGATTTAAACGTTCTTTAATGGTCATAGAGTTAATTATAGCTTCTATATGCGCAACTGTATTATTATGAGGATGTGGTTGAATATCATTCAATTTAATTCCTAAATTAGAAGGTAGTTTACTTATTATCTTGTTGATTCCTCCCATATTACGTATTTGTTTTATATAATCTAAAAAATCACATAAATTAAAATCTATATTATTTTTATCAATATATTTTTTTTCTTTGCTCCATTTTACTTTATTTTCAATATCTTCTATTAATGAAAGTATGTCACCCATTCCAAGTATACGTCCAGCTATTCTATACGAATTAAAAGGTTCTAATTCGTCAATTTTTTCTCCTGTTCCTATAAATTTTATAGGTGTACCAGTAAGATATTTAATAGATAAAGCTACACCTCCGCGTGAATCTCCATCTAATTTAGTTAGAATAACTCCAGTTAATGGTAGGGTTTTATTAAATACATTTATGTTATTAATAGCCGCTTGTCCAATCATAGAATCTATAACGAATAAAGTTTCTGCTGGATTAATAGCATTATGAATTTCATAAAGTTCTGAAAGTAAAGTATAATCTGTATCTAAACATCCAGCAGTATCTATTAGTAAGACATCATAAGATAATGACTTCGACGCGCCAATTGCTGTTTTGGCTATATCAATTGGTTTACTACCAACATTATAATCTGTAAAAAAATTAATATCTTCAGAACTTATTAATGCTTTTAATTGCTGTATGCCTGCTGGTCTATATATGTCAGTTGATGCCACTAATATTTTTTTGTGTTTTTTATTTTTTAAATATTTGGCAAGTTTTCCAACAGTGGTAGTTTTTCCAGAACCCTGTAGACCCACCATTAATATCGGTGAGGGTGTTTGGGTATGTAAATTCAAATCATGCGATCCTTTTCCCATAATTTTTACTAAAGAAGCGTGCATTATTTTAATTAATTCTTGACCTGGAGTTAAATGTTTATTTATATTCTTCCCAACAATTCCTTCTTTGACTGTATTAATAAAATCATGTACTACTGATAACGCGACGTCGCCTTCTAATAAAGAAATTTTAACTGTATTCAAAGTGTCTTTAATATTTTTTTCTGTTAAACGTCCGGAACCAATGATATCTCGTATCGATTGTGATATTTTTTTAGATAAGTTTTCAAACATTTTAATTACTCAAATTAAAAATAGATATTTTAACAAATTAAACCATAAAAATTACAACAAGTAATTATAAACGCATTATTAACATCTCCATGTTATTTGATAACAATTAAAATCAACAGTATTATCTATTTAACTGCAAATACTGTTATTTTTGATGCGCGTAAAATAAAAATATCACATAAATACACCCGAGAGGATTCGAACCTCCGATCTCTCGGTTCGTAGCCGAGTGCTCTGTCCAATTGAGCTACGGGTGCATCATTCCCAATTAACAGTGAGGGAGGGATTCGAACCCTCGACACAGTGCTAAAACCATATACTCCCTTAGCAGGGGAGTGCCTTCAGCCTCTCGGCCACCTCACTGAATATTTTTATTTATTTTCTTTATTAATTTGCTTTTGTTCTTATAATCAAAAAATTTCCTGTCACATTACGTTGTTTTTACATAATTTACAACTAAATTTTTAATCATAAAATTACTATTTGTATAAAAAATTTATTTTAAAAAAATAACTTTAGCATAAAGTTGGTTGTGATTTTTCAGCTTTAATACGTTGATAAATTTCTTCTCGGTGTATAGATATTTCCTTGGGAGCATTTACACCAATACGAACTTGGTTCCCTTTAATACCTAATACAGTTACTGTAATCTCGTCTCCAATGATAAGAGTTTCACCAACTCGTCGAGTTAGAATAAGCATCCTTTACTCCTTGAAAAATTCAAATAGCTGTAATTCTTAACGTTTTTACTATTTTTATAATATTTAACAACATGAAATAAATATCTTTATATAATACTTTGATTGTTTTACAAATTTTTAGTACATTGCTGTAACAATATATTAATAGTTTTTTAAAACAATTTTTAATATATTACATAATTATTTATAGTATATTCTGTAATAAGTAATCTATTTTTGTAGAAATTTTAGATGTATTTATAATATTATTAATGCCGACTTGAGCAAAATGAGGCTTTCCTCCACCTTTTCCACCAAGGGTATTTATAATTAACCGTACTAAATTTAGAGCATTTATGCGATTGTTCTCTATTAAATCTTTAGTAACAGATACTACTATGCTAATTTTATTGTTCTTATTATTAATAAGAACAATAACTCCTGATTTTAGTTGACGTTTAAGGCAATCTATTAAATTTGTTAACGGTTTTAGCATCATATTTTCAACTTGTTTTATTAAAACTTGTACATCTTTAATATAATAAATTTCCTTAATAAAGGATAAACTTTCTTGTATAACTTGTTGATTTCTTAAATGTTTTATTTCTTTTTCTAATTTTTGACAACGAGATTTGAACTCATGTATTTTATTTAAAATATTTTTATTGTCACTTTGTGTCGATGTAAAAATATCTTGAAGTAATTTTTTATATTGATGCATGACAGATAATGCTGTATTATTAGTGACTGCTTCAATCCGCCTAATACCGGAAGCAATGCTAAATTCTTTAGTAATTATAAATACGCCAATTTCTCCTGTGCTTTTAGCATGAGTTCCTCCACATAATTCAGTAGAAAAATTTCCCATTCTTATAACACGCACTATTTTTTCATATTGCTTATTTATAAGCATCACAACTCCGCTATTTTTAGCTGTTTCTATCGGTATCATGTCAGCCACAATGGGAAAATTGATCCAAATTTGTTTATTTACAAGATTTTCTACTGTATTAATTTGTACTTCTGTCATTGTTTCATAATGACAGAAGTCAAAACGTAAATATTGATCGTTTACTAATGATCCTTTTTGCACTATGTGAGATCCTAAAACTTGGCATAATGCGGCGCGTAGTAAATGAGTAGCGGAATGATTTAAAGAAATGTTTTTCCTTTTATATTGATCTACCTGTGCAATTATTTCCTCTCCTACACTAATGGCGCCTCTGTTCACTACCCCCAAATGACCTATTATTTCTCCATATTTTTTAGTACTAGTAACTTGAAATAAACTAGATATAGTTTTTAATTGACCAGAATCTCCAATTTGGCCTCCAGATTCTCCATAAAAAGGAGTATTTTTTAAAATTACTATTCCTTCTTCTTCTGCATAAATTTTATTCACTGGTTTATTTATGCGAAATAATGCTATTGTTTGAGTTCTACAAGTAAGATCACGATACCCAACAAATGTATTTAATACATTGCAAAGTGATATATTTTTGCTAATTACATAAAATTTATTTGATTCTTTCGCAATTTTTTTCTGCGTCAACATAGACTGATCAAAATTCGCTTGATCTACATGTATGCCGCGTTTTAAACAAATATCTTTTGTTAATTCTAAAGGAAATCCATAAGTATCATACAAATCGAATGCTATTTCCCCATTCAAAACATTTCCTTTTAATAGTACTAATTTTTTTTCTAATAATTTTAAACCTTTTTTTAAAGTATCTTCAAACAATTTTTCTTCATTAAGTAATATTTTTTCTATAAAGTCTTTTTTTTCATATAGTCTATCAGATAAATATTGCATATATTTAATAAGAGGAGATACCAATTTGTAAAAAAAAATATTATTTGTACCTATTTTTTTCCCATGAAGAATGGCTCTACGGATAATACGGCGTAATACATAGCCACGTCCTTCATTTGAAGGAAGAACTCCGTCTTGAATCAAAAACGAGCATGTACGAATATGATCAGCTATTACATATAAAGATCTGTTAGTATTATCATCATTAACTTTAATAATTTGAGATATAGAAGATATCAATTTTTTAAATATATCAATGGAATAACTACTATGTACTCCCTGTAATATTGCAGTAATGCGTTCTAAACCCATTCCGGTATCTACTGATAACATGGGAAGTGACAAGAGATTACCATTCGATTGGCGATTAAATTGTATAAACACTAAATTCCAAATTTCAACATATCTTTCTCCAAATTCTTTTAAACTACCAGGAGGGCCTCCTTGGAATCGATCTCCATAATCATAAAATATTTCTGAACACGGTCCACAAGGACCAACTTTGCCCATTTGCCAAAAATTGTCAGAATCGTAAAAATTATCTGTATTATTACCAATTTTAATAACATGTTCGTTGGGTATATCTACTTGTTTTGTCCAAATATCATAAGATGCAGAATCACAAATATGTACTGTGACCCATAGTTTATTTTTAGATAAATTAAACCAGTTGCAATCAGTTAATAACTCCCAAGCAAATTGGATAGCTTCATGTTTAAAATAATCTCCGAAACTAAAATTACCTAGCATCTCAAAAAATGTTAGGTGTCGTGCAGTATACCCAACATTATCTAAATCGTTATGTTTTCCTCCAGCACGTACGCAACGTTGTGCAGTCGTAACGCGCTTAAATAATGGCTGATCAATTCCTAAAAATATATTTTTAAATTGATTCATACCAGAATTAGTAAATAACAATGTTTGGTCGTTATCAGGAATTAAAGTACTGCTCGCAACAATTTCATGTCCCTTTTTTTTAAAAAAATTAAGAAATTCCTGACGAATATCATCAAGATTTTTATGCATACAGATTCCATCACGAAATAAAAATTTCTATATATTTAATTGATATAATCGAATATTATAAACAATTTTAAAAAAGATAGAAATCAAAATTGCAGAATATTATTTATTTTGAATACATATAAATAAAGATTCAATATTATTTTTATAAAAATTTATTAAATACTATCAACGAACAATAATATATTATTTATAGATATATCTTAAAAATAAAAAATATAAAATGTTGATATATTATATATTTAATTTTAAATGAATCAACTATTTAAGTAGTTCATAAAATTTTTTAAAAGTAATTTATAAAAATATATGTAAAATGCGCTTGTTGATAGTATCTTTTATTTATATCTATTATATAAATACACTATTTAATATATATTATTAATAAACATAAAGAATTTAGTAAATTTAGAATCGTATATTTATTAGACACAATCTGTGATGTTCAACATTAGTAATTAAATATATTGTATCTTCTATTATTTCTATAACCTAGCACGGTTTATATTAATTTTTTACAACAACATTGTACCGTGCATTGAAATATGTATGTGCATTATTTGTATTATATAATACATACAAATATATTAAAACTAATTATTATTAATTGAAACTAGTCTATATAACTATGCTTTGTTTATTGTTTTTATAGTAAAAGCCATTGTAACCAATAATTTCAACGAATTATCATGCATTTGTTATTACCAAATTATAAGAAACTTAATATTCTGATCAGAATATACGATGAATATTTTATATTGAATATATGAAATATGTTATATTTAGCTGATATTATTTAAAGTTTAATTCTAATATTAAATATATATATTCTTAAAATTAAGAATTTCAATCAATTATTGAAATTAAAACATTAAAATATAATTAAATTAATTTAAAAAATGAAATAATTATTATTTTCATAAATGTACGTTCTTATATGTTAGTCGTTAAGACATCTATGTCTAGTTAGGATTAAATTGTCTATTGCTTCAGATAATACAAAGGATCTACTGATTTTCCTTTATATCTAATTTCAAAATGCAATTTTACTTCGTTAGTACCACTATAACCCATAGTAGCTATCTTATCTCCCATTTTAACTTTTTGTTGTTCTGTTACTAATATTGTGTCATTATGTGCATAAGCGCTGAGATAATTATTATCATGTTTAATAATAATTAAATTACCATATCCTTTCAATGTATCACTAGCGTATACTACCTTTCCACTAGCAGTAGCTAATATAGGTTGGCCTAAAATTCCAGATATATCAATTCCTTTATTGCCCCTTTCAGCATTAGAAAAAGCGTTAATTATGATTCCATTTGTCGGCCAATACCAGTTCTTATTTACTATTAATTCTGATTTTTTTATGCAAGAGGTCACATTATGTGATATATCCTCGATGTTAAAAGAATTATTTTTTTTTGTTCGTACAAAAAATAATTGGTTTTTAATAAAAAATAATATTTTTCTTAAAGTATTGTCATCGTGATTAAAATTTACAAAAAAATTTTTTGAATATTTTTTAAAATATGGCATCGCTGCATTATGGGGTACTCTTATTATTTGACCTATTTTTAGTTGATTTATATCTTTGATATTATTTATTTTTGATAAATTTGAGCAGTTGCTTCCTGTAATCCAAGCGATATAAAATAAAGTGTCGCCGGATTGTACCGTGTATGTAGACTTATGATAAGAACTATAGTTTAAATTATTATATTTATGGGCCTTATTAGTAGATATTTTCTGCAGATGCCACGAGTTTTTCTCTTTATCTTGGGGTGAAGAAATGTTAGCATTAAAACTTATGGTATCTGATGTACATTCACTGTGATATCTGCTGTGAACATTATTATTATTCGAACATCCTCCCAGAAATATAAAAATTATTATAATATAAATTATTGATATATTGTTGTCTAGCATAGTAACTATACTGAACTCCTTTGATTTCTGCTTATTTTTTGTTGATAATTTATTTATTTAAATAAATAAATTATAGATTATAAACAGAATATATATATATTTGATACCAATATTAAATTGCAAATAATGCATATTTTTAATATCAAAAATACCTCATAGATTTAGCATAAATTTGTGTATTTATTACATATCAAATATAAGGTTATCAATTCTTTAATAAATTGATGAATTAACAGACACTATCGTTTTATACTTTATATACTTATATTATTAGTTTGATTTGAATTAATAGTAACTATATTATTAGATAATATATTTATTTATATGAAACATATATTTACGTTAAATACATGTTTTGACTATATGTAAAGATATATTTATTATGATAATAAATATTAACGTGTTAATAACGTTACTGCTACACATGAAATTCCTTCAGAGCGACCAATGTAACCCAGTGTATCAGTAGTAGTAGCTTTTATGTTGATGTTAGTTACTGAACAATTTAAATCCTTGGAAATATGATAACGCATCTGATAAATATACATATTTATCCTTGGAATTTGCAAGATTACAGTGATATCTACATTTTCTAATAAATACCCTTGTGTAACAATTTTATTCCAAGAGATTCGTAATAATTTTCGGCTATCTATATTATTATATTCAGAATCAGTATCTGGAAACATCGATCCAATATCTCCACAACAAGCAGCTCCTAATAAAGAATCAATCAGCGCATGTATTAACACATCACCATCAGAATGCGCTGCTATCTTTTGTGTGTAAGGAATGGTTACCCCCCCAATAATGAGTGGACGACACCCTCCAAATTGATGTACATCGAACCCATAACCAATACGTAACATATTTTATGAATCCTGTTAAGTTTTCTTATTTAATTCAGATAAATAAAAACTAGCTAATTTTAAATCATCTTGATGAGTAACTTTGATATTATCCGAACGACCTTGTATTAAAATAGATGTATATCCACAATATTCTATAGCTGATGCTTCATCAGTAATAGTAATTCTATTTTTTAAAGCCTTTTTAAGACAACTTTTTAAAAGATTACAATTAAATAACTGTGGAGTTAAAGCATGCCATAGATTATTACGATCTAAAGTATATCTGACAAAATTGGTTCCATAATAAGTTTGTTTAATAGTATTACAGATTGGTATTGCTAAAATTCCACCTACTTGAGAAAATTTTGTAACTTCAAATAGTCGTAGTAGATCTTCAGGATGTAAGCAAGGTCGTACTGCATCATGTACCATCACCCAAACTGATTTTTTTACATGTTTCAGGCCAGCCATCACTGAATCAGCTCGTGTTTTTCCTCCAACAACTACACTGATCCTAGGATCACAAGCAATAGATAATTTTTTAAACCAACGATCTCGAGCGTTAACCACCACTATGCAACGACGAATGCACGATTGACATAACAAAGTACTAATTGAATGCTCAAGTAAAGTTTTATCGCCTATTGTACAATATTGTTTTGGCAGTATACTGTTCATACGTTCCCCAGTGCCTGCTGCTGGAAGAATAGCTGTAATATCTGGAAATTTCTTTCTAACGTGTTTAATAAAGCGAATCATATGCACCAATTTCGTTAAACTATTATCAATGTTTATTGAAATTAATATTATTGTAGTTATAACTTTATTTGATAAAAAGTCTCATCAATCTTGATCATGCCAAGATTGTATCTTGATCGCTCTTCAACAGCTTCGTATCCATGAAGCAAATCATAAATTTCATATAATAGTTGATTATTACGAAATCTCATTTGGGTAATATCATTAATGTTTTCATATAGCTTAGTGGTGTTATAAATATTGATGAAATCATAGATTCCATTTTTACCTAACCACAGCGAATATTGTAGCCAAGCAAGCAAGGTCAATAATATACAACTTAATTTGTTCATGTTTATGACACTTACCAATTTACTATACTTTTCTAATCAGAATCGATTGTAATAATCGTATACTCAACTTATTTATTTTTGATAATAAATGAAAATTTCTGCAGTAGGTAATTATAATTTCTGTTAAATGTATAATATATAATCATATGTATCGCACATGATACACATTAAAACGAACTAATTCAAAAATTATTGAGAATTATTTGCATTTATTATTATAAATATTTTCTGGAAAAATTAATTTTTATTTAATTAAGAAAACAATTCCTATTAAAATAAATAATATTTTTTGATATACTTACTTTCTTTATTATAGAAATTTAATTGTTATAAAATTATTAAGTAATATGAATTTGTGTTCTGTATCATTTAAAATGGTGATCTGTTTTAAATAAAGATTCGAGGAATGATGATTGTAATATTTGATTCATTAATTCTACTATAGATTTTTGCCCGTTTAAATATATATGTGGTTTTTTTGGTCTTTCATATGGAGCACTTATGCCAGTAAAATTTTCTATTTCTCCAGATCTAGCTTTTTTATATAGACCTTTTGGATCACGTTCTTCGCAAACATGTAAAGGAGTGTCAACAAATATCTCAACAAAATGATTGACAGGAAACATATTACGTATTATTTGACGATCATAATGATAAGGAGAAATAAAAGTAGCTAATACTACTATTCCAGCATCAACCATTAATCGCGCTGTTTCTCCTACTCGACGTATATTTTCATGTCGATCATAATCACTAAATCCTAAATCGCGACATAATCCATGTCGCGTATTATCTCCATCTAATATGTATGTACTGATATTTTTATCATATAATTTTTTTTCTAAAACATTCGCTAAAATTGATTTACCAGATCCTGACAATCCTGTAAACCATAATAATATAGCACGATGTTTATGTAGAAATTCACGATCTTGTCGTTTTATATAAAATGTGTTCCAAAAAATATTTTTATCAGAAAAATAATTGATATTTTTATTAGTCATAATATAAGTATGATCATGGTAAATCTCTAATATTCCAATGAGGAAAATGAAGACGAATTAATGCATGTAATGCTAATTCAAACTCGCTATAATTATTTTTATCTTTATATTTGTGATATTTTATGGGGACCCGGACCATTCCGGCCCCTACGGTTTCGTTAGTCAATAAATCAATAAATATCATACTCCCAGTTGTTGGATAATAAGAATATTGATCTAATAATAATGGTTCATCAAATAATAACTTCACTAACCCGATACCATTGAGTGGTATTGACTCCGTTTTTTGGAATTGTAAAGTATGTACATCTACTTGATATTCTATATCTCTTATTTGTGCTTTTATAATTTTAGTAGCAATCTTAATATTAAAATATTGGTTTTTTTGCAATTCTTCCTTTTTCATCCATACTACATCTACTAATGCAGACCATACAGGGGTAATAGTAGTATGAGCATCAATTATCATATCTCCTCTGCTAATGTCAAGGTCATCTTCTAAAGTTAGAGTAACCGCTTCTCCAGTTTGAGCATATTTTTGATCCTTGTTAAAAGTAATAATGCGTTTAATACTAGAAGTAGTATTTGATGGAAAAATATTAATATGTTGCCCAGTATGCATACTGCCAGAAGCAATAGTACCAGAGTAACCTCTAAAATCTAAATGACGATTTATATATTGTATTGGGAAACGTAATTCTTGTTTTTCGAAGCGAGAAGAACTGTTAATATCAATTTCTTCTAATATCTCCAATAAAGTAGAGCCTTTATACCACTTCATGTTTTTTGATAATGTTGTAATATTATCTCCATCTAAAGCAGATATTGGAATAAATTTAGTAGTTATATCAGTAGATAATTGTTTAGAAAATTCTAAATATTCTTTACTAATTTTTTGAAATGTTTCTTGATTATAATCTATTAAATCCATTTTATTAATTGCAACTATTATATGTCGGATACCTAAAAGTACGCTTATAAACCAATGCCTTTTAGTTTGTCCTTGTATTCCTTTACGTGCATCAACTAATAAAATAGCCAATTCACTAGTAGAGGCGCCAGTAACCATATTTTTTGTATATTCCGCATGCCCTGGAGTATCAGCGATTATAAATTTACGTTTTTTAGTAAAGAAATAACGGTAAGCAACATCTATGGTAATACCTTGCGCACGTTCTGATTGTAATCCATCTACCAACAACGCTAAATCTAATTTATTTTTTTGAGTACCAATCCTTTTGCTATCCATATGTAGAACAGACAATTGATCGTCATAAATTTGATATGAATCATATAGTAATCGTCCTATCAAAGTACTTTTCCCATCGTCTACGTTACCGCATGTGAGAAAGCGCAACAATATTTTATATTGTTGCGCATGTAAATAATTTTCAATTCCTCCATAATTAGCAATTTCTTGTTCTATGGTGTTAATCATAATGGTTCCTTAGAAATAACCTTGACGTTTTTTAATTTCCATAGATCCAGATTGATCAAAATCAATGATACGTCCTTGTCGCTCACTGTTTTTAGATATTAACATTTCTTCGATTATCTTAGGTAACGTTTCTGCGTTAGATTCTATTGCTCCAGTTAATGGCCAACACCCTAATGTACGAAATCGTATCATGCGTTCTTCTATAATTTCCCCAGGCTTCAGGTTAATACGTTCGTCATTTACCATAATTAAATTCCCATCTCTGCATATTACAGGGCGATTTTTAGCTAAGTACAATGGTACTATTTCGATCTTTTCCAAAAAAATATATTGCCAGATATCTAATTCTGTCCAATTAGACAATGGAAATGCCCGAATACTTTCTCCTTTATTAATTTTCCCATTATAGTTATACCATAGTTCTGGACGTTGATTCCTAGGATTCCAGCAATGAAATTTATCTCTAAACGAATAAATTCGTTCTTTAGCTCTAATCTTTTCTTCATCACGACGAGCACCACCAAAAGCTGCGTCAAACCCATATTTATTTAATGCTTGTTTAAGTCCTTCTGTTTTCATAATATCTGTATATTTAGCACTGCCATGAATAAATGGATTCATCCCCATAGATATACCTTTTAAATTTTTATGAACTAACAGTTCAAATCCATAAGATTTAACAGTATTATCACGAAATATATACATTTCATGAAATTTCCAACCAGTATCTATGTGCAATAAAGGAAAAGGTAATTTACTAGGGTAAAATGCTTTTCTTGCTAAATGTAACATTACTGAAGAATCTTTACCGATGGAATACAACATGACTGGTTTATGGAATTCGGCTACTACTTCGCGAATAATATAGATACTTTCTGACTCTAATTTATTCAAATAAGTAATATATTTTCTGTTTTGTATCATAATTATCCTTTTAATTTACATCAAATTAATAATTGAATTAAACGGATAGACATGCAGCGTTTTTCTTCCAAACCAATTTATTTTACTATGTAATGATACAACATTGCCAATAACCAATAAAGCAGGATGGTCAGCCATTTTTGCTAATTTTTCTAATTCAATTAAGGTGCCAATTAAAATTTTTTGATCTCTATATGTCCCTCGACTAATTACGGCTACTGGAGTATGTGTATTTCGCCCATGAGTGATTAAATTATTACTAATATTTATCGCATTAATTTTACCCATATAAATAACTAATGTCTGTTTGTTATTTGATAAAATATTCCAGTTAAATTGATTATTGTCATTTATATTATGACCTGTAATAAAGATAACACTGTGAGCATATTTTCTATGAGTTAATGGAATACCAGCATAAGCTGGAGCACCAATACCTGCTGTGATGCCAGGGACTACTTGAAAAGGAATACCTGCTTCTGATACTATTTGTAATTCTTCTCCTCCCCGACCAAAAATAAGTGGATCCCCTCCTTTAAGTCTAACAACTTTATTGCCTTTTTGTGCCAATTTCACCATAACTTGATTAAGTTTTTTTTGAGAAATTGAATGATCTCCAGCACGTTTCCCAACATAAATTTTATCAGCATCTCGACGCACCAAATCTAATACATCTGAACTTACCAAGTGATCATATAGTACTACATCTGCCTGCTGCATTACTTGCAACCCTTTAATAGTTAACAATCCTACGTCTCCAGGCCCTGCACCTACCAATGTTACACTACCTTCTTTATTGTTATTTCCAGTATTTGTAAGAGCAAATTTAAAAGCTTTATTGGCTTCTTCGAAGTGATTTTGTTCAATTAAGTTAGCAATGTGACCATTATAAAATATTTTTTCCCAGAACCGACGCCTACATACTGTATCGACAATATGTTGTTTTACTTGATTACGCCATGCTCCAGCTAATTTTGCTATGAAACCAAGAGACTTTGGTAATAACGATTCAAGTTTTTCACGTAAAATACGTACTAATATAGGTGCTGTTCCACAGGAAGAAATTCCTATTAAAATAGGATTCCGATCGATAATAGCAGGAAAAATACATGAACATTTATTTTTATCGTCTACAGTATTTATTAATATACGTCGTTCTTCAGCATTTTGGTATATTAAAGCATTTAATTTAGCGTCATTGGTTGCCACAATTACTAAAATTACTTTGTTTAACATGGTAGGATTAAAATTTTTGCTAATCCAATGGATATTGTGAGTGAATAAAATTTTTTTTAATTCCGGACAAAGAGTTGGCGCTATTATTGTAATAATAGCGCCAACTCTTTGTAAGAGTTGTATTTTTCGTACAGCGACAATTCCCCCTCCAATAACCAAAACTGGCCTATTTTTGAGATTGATAAATAATGGTAAATACTCCACAGAATTATATTTATACTCAGAGATAACAAATTATTAATAAATTTTTAATATTACGTATTTTCTTATATTAAAGACTAATATAAATTATAAATATGGAAATATTTTATATATGTATAATATTTTTCATATACAGTATATTCTATTTTGAAGTTAACCCTTAATATTTATAAATAATACATAACTAACACATCTTTATAAGCACTAAAATATAGCCATTCATTCTTTTATAAATAACTATTATTAGCGACAATATACTTTATTATTTAAATACTTACCATACGGTGAAAACCAAAGCGTATCATATAAATAATTTATGTGAAAATAAATTTCAATCAATAATATGTAAACCACATTCACGCTGCAATCCAAAGAACCTTGTCTCTTCTTCTTTCATGCCAGGCTTCCATTTTATACTAGTGTGCACATCTCCTATTGATACATATCCTTGTTTCCATAATGGATGATATTCCAAAGAATGTTTTTTCATATATCTATAAATTTGAGAAGTATCCCAGTCAATGATAGGTAAAAATTTAAAAATTCCATTCTGAATAGTGACTATTGGTAACTCTTTACGACTGCTTGATTGATCACGTCGTAAACCTGCAAACCATGTTTTTACTTTAAGTGTTTTTAGGGCACGATGCATTGGTTCGATTTTATTAATATTATTGTATTGTTTAATACCATTTATACCTTGTTCCCATAATTTACCATATCGTGCTTCTTGCCATGCTGCAGATTGCTTTGGAGAAAATACATGTAAATTTAATTTCATTTTTTTTGTTAGTTGATCAACAAATCGATATGTTTCTGGAAATAGATAACCGGTATCAATCAAAATAATCGGGATATTAGGATAATAATAAGTAATTAAATGTAAACTGACTGATGATTGAATACCAAAACTTGAGGATAATATTGCTTGGTTAGGTAAATATTCTACAGCCCATTTACACCTGTCTTCCGTCGTTAAAGATTCTAGATGTTTATTTATTTTACTTAATATTAATTTTTGTTCATTTATACTGAATGAATTAAGTTTTGTAAAAGTCCAATAATGGTTAATAATATTTAATAATTTATTCATAAAAATCTTTTTCAGAATTTACAACGGCATTGACTATTCCGGTTCTTACTACATAATCTCCATAAGATTCTTGATTAATTCTTTCTTTTGCCCAACGTTCAATAGTCATATCAAGTATATTTAAGATATCTATTTCTGTGATATTTTCTTTATACAATCGAGGAATACGAGTACCAATATGATTACCTCCTAGGTAAAGATTATAGCGTCCGATTGATCTACCCGTTAATCCGATTTCTGATAACATTGCACGAGCGCAACTGTTTGGACAACCTGTCACTCTCAAAATAATAGCATCTTTTTCTAGCTTATATTTTGACATAATATTTTCTATTTTAGTAATGAATTCGGGTAAAAATCGTTCTGCTTCTGCCATCGCTAAAGGGCAAGTAGGAAGCGCTACACATGCCATAGATGCCTGTCGTTGTGGCGTAATATCATCATTTGTTATACCATATTTTTTCAATATATTTTCAATCAGTAATTTATTATCTTTAGATATCTCGGAAATAATTAAATTTTGATTTGCAGTTAATCTAAAAGAGCCGGAATGTACCCGTGCAACTTCTGAGATTCCGTGTTTTAATAATTTTTTAGGACCATTATTTAATATTCTTCCGTTTTCTATAAATAAAGTAAGATGCCAATCGCCGTCGATCCCTCGTACCCATCCAAATCGGTCTCCTCTATTTGTAAATATATAAGGATGAATTGCGTGAAATTTTATTCCAGAACGACGTTCGACTTCTGATTTAAACACAGCTATTCCAACTCTAGCTAAAGTATATTTTGTTTTTGCATGTTTTCGATCCGATCTATCTCCCCAGTCTCTTTGTGTTGTAACTACTGCTTCTGTAATCTTTAAAATATCTTTTATAGCAATGTACCCAAATTCAGTAGCTTTACGAGGATATGTAGTCATATCTCCGTAAGTCATCGCTAATCCGCCGCCAACTAACACATTAAAACCAATTACTTTATTAGTGTTATTATTTTTAATAGCAATAAAACTAAGATCATTAGCATGAACATCCACATCGTTCATTGGCGGTATCGCAATTGCTATTTTAAATTTACGAGGTAAATAAGTAGCGCTCAAAATTGGTTCAAAATCTGTAGATTCTGTTTTTTTTCCATCTAACCAAATTTCTGCATACGCTCGAGATTTTGGTAATAAATACGTAGAAATACTTTTTGCTAATTCCCATACCTGATAGTGCAATGTTGATTCCATTGGATTAGCTGTACATATTACATTACGATTTACATCCCCTGCAGTAGCTATAGAATCTAATCCTAATTTATTTAATAAATTATGTAAACTTTTTAAGTTTGGTTTCAACAAACCATGCAGTTGAAAAGTTTGTCTAGTAGTAAGACGGATTGTTCCATACAAAGTGTATTTTTTTGAAAAATTGTCGATAGCTAGCCATTGTGCTGGAGTAATGACACCACCCGGTAAACGACAACGTAGCATCATATTAATTAATGGTTCTAATTTTTGATTTTCTCGTTCTATACGCACATCACGATCATCTTGTTGATACATTCCATGAAATTTAATTAATTGCGCATTTTCTGCGTTAAAACCTCCGGTTAAGCTGTTATCTAAATTTTGAGCAATAGTGCCTCTCAGGAAATTACTTGCTTGCTTTATTCGCTCATTATCGGATAATGGTAGTATTGTATTATTATTATTATGTTTTGTATTCATCAGTAAATATCTCTTTGATAACGCTGTTTTATTCGCATTTCATCCCAAAATTCATTTGCTTTATCCAAATTCATACTTCCATGTTGAGATGTTAACATAATTAAAGTTTTATCTACATCTTTAGCCATATATTTGGCGTCACCACACACATATATATGAGCTCCTTCTTGGATCCATGACCAAACTTCAGCGCTATTTTTTAATAATTTATTTTGTACATAGATTTTATAATTTTGATCTCTAGACCAGGCTGTATCAATTTTAGTCAATACACCGTTTTTGAAATAATGTTGCCACTCAACTTGGTAAATAAAATCATCAATAAATCTCAAATTTCCAAAAAACAACCAGTTTTTTCCTAATGCCCCATCTGTGGCTCGTTGTTGCATAAAAGCACGAAACGGAGCAATGCCCGTCCCTGCCCCAATCATAATTATTGGAACATTAGAATCTTTTGGTAATCTAAAATTATCATTAGGTTCAATAAAAATACGGATTTTATCATTTTCTTTTATACGATCTACTAAATAACTGCTGGCACCACCTGTTCTAAAGCGTTCATTTATTTTATAGCGTATTGCGCTTACTGTGATATGCACTTCTTCTCCCACTTCTGATTGAGCAGAAGAAATAGAATAAAATCGAGGTTGCATGGGTCGTAATATTTGTAATAATTCTTGAGCATTTATTTTCACTGACATATGATGCATCATTTCAATAATAGGCGTAGTTAAAATAAATGTATTTAATTTTTCTTGATCACTACATAAATCTCGTAATATTTTGTTTTGAGTGATATTAGCCATATTTTTTACAACAATTGTAGAATTATGTGTCAATTCATAGTGGTTTTTTAATGCTTCATTAAGAGATGTTAACTTGCCTTTAATTTGTATTTCTTCAGTCCCTTTTAAACCTAATAATTCCAATAACTCATCAATAAGATTAGGGTCATTTTCATACCATACTCCTAATGAATCTCCTGGCTGGTAAGATATATTAGAATCAGTAATATCTATTTCTAAATGGTGAACATCTTTAAGTGAATTACGACTAGTAACTTTTTGTCGTGTTGATAAATAAGCAACGAATGGGTGTGCTCTGTTATAAAGAATGTGATTTACTTGTGTAGTTTTATGAACTTTATTAATTTGATCGAATACAGAAGTATTCGTTATCTTTTTCTTTAATAAAAGGACTATTTTTTTTCTCCATATATTAGCTTCTTCTTTGAAATCGATATCGACGTCGACCCGATCACATAATCGATGTGCTCCAAGTTCTTCTAAGCGATGGTCAAAATCTTTTCCAGCTTTAGCAAAATATTCATATGATCGATCGCCAAAACTAAACACAGCAAAATAAGTATTTTCCATTTTGACTGCTTTATTAGAAAATAAATATTTGTGCAACGCAATTGCTTCTTCTGGAGGTTCTCCTTCTCCATATGTAGAAGTAATAATAATTAATAATGCTTCTTCAGCAATTTTTTTGAATTTATAGTCTCTAGCATTAAATAATATAACATCTAAATTAATAGCATTAATATCATCACGTAATTGTTCGGCTAATTGACGTGCATTACCAGTTTGAGAAGCAGATATAAGAGTAATTTTTTTATTGGGAACAAAATTTATAATTTTATTTTTTTCAGAAACATTGGTTATCTTATCAGTTTGTATAGCATTTATTAAGCCCCACAGGTATCCAGATACCCAAATTAATTGAGAATTAGACAAAGTGGCAAAAATTGATTGAATATCATTTAATTGTTCTGAAGTTAATGGTGTTATCTCGTTATGTATAATTTTTTTCATCATTAAATCAAAAACTTAATTTTAAGCTTATAAAAATCAAAGATTATTTATTATTATCAATATATATCTAAATAATTTAGTTTTTTATTTTTTTTAGATAAAATGGATATAGTAAGCTATATACATGAACATAATTTATCCAGATTTTTAATCTAATCAATAAATACTTTTTTAAAATTATTTGTTGTGATTTTTCAAAACATTATAAGTCAAAGATAATATAAGCCATATATTACATCATTGTTATTGCTATAATAATCTAATAAGTAATACTTTTAAAATAGTTTATATATTTATTTACTATAAATATATATTAAAAAAATAATACCACTGCTACTAATACTACATATACCTGTATGTGATATTACGTATCATTTATTGGATATGATCAGTATGATTAAAATCAGCTATTTTTTAAACTTAATATTCTATTATTAGGTAATAAAATTATATTTTCGTTATTTAATTTTTATATTATATAAAATATAACTTGATTAAGTATTATGAATTTTCAGATGCATTTAGTTATATATCAGAAAATGATACACATTTTATGTTATTAAACCCACGTAGCATTCCTTTTTTATTTAAAATTTCTTCTATACGAATAAGTTGATTATACTTAGCTACACGTTCAGAGCAACGAATAGGTCCAGTTTTTATTTGCCCTGCGTCAGTACCTACTGCTATGTCAGCAATACTAGTATCTTCAGTTTCTCCAGAACGGTGCGAAATAATGGTACTGTACCCAGCGTTTTTAGCCATTCTAATGGCATGTAGTGTTTCGGTTAACGATCCTATTTGATTACACTTAATTAAAATAGAATTTGCAACATTTTGGTTAATACCTACTTGTAATAGATTTACATTAGTTGCAAATAAGTCATCTCCTACTAATTGAATTTTGCCCCCAAGAATTTTAGTTTGATAAGAAAATCCATCCCAATCATGTTCACTTTGTCCATCTTCAATAGAAACTATTGAGTATTTTTGCGATAACAATGATAAATAATGAGTAAATTCTTTAGAAGTAAAGAATTTTTTTTCACTTTTTATATTATATTTGGCAGTTACTCTATCGAATAATTCAGATGCAGCACAATCTATTGCTAATACAATATCTTTTCCTAAGATATAATTGGATTGTTCAATAGATTCTTTTATCAATTCTAGAGCGGTAGTATGAGAATTGATATTAGGAGCATACCCGCCTTCATCTCCCAATTGCGCAGATATACCTTTACTCTTTAGTATTGTCCCTAAAACATGTGATATTTCAGACCCCATCTGAACTGCTTCTTTAATTGTTTTCGCTCCAACTGGAATTATCATAAATTCTTGAATATCTAAATTATTGTCAGCGTGCTTACCGCCATTAATGATATTCATCATGGGAAGTGGTATAGAAAATTTATCTGTTGGCTGATTATATATATCAGCAATGTGCTGATATAACGGAATGTTTTTAAATACTGCAGCTGTTTTTGCGATTGCTAAAGAAACCCCTAAGATAGCATTAGCACCAAATTTTGATTTATTATTAGTGCCATCCAGATCAATCATGGTGTTATCAATAACATGTTGTTGTGTTACATCTATACCTTTTAATATTTTATTAATAGGTCCATTTATAGCATTAACCGCTTTTGTTACTCCTTTCCCAAAGAATCGATTTTTATCATTATCCCGCAGCTCTACAGCTTCTTGGGAACCAACAGATGCTCCAGATGGTACTGATGCTAATCTAGAAACACCTTTGATATATACTTCGGCTTCCACTGTTGGATTACCACGAGAATCAATAACTTCACGTCCAACAATGTTTAAAATTTTAGGCATACATGCTTTCCTTCATAAATTAATTTATATTTTTTAATTACAAACTAGAAATATAGTACCATAAACATTGATTCATACACACTAAATTAATTTATTATGACGATGTTGATATTCTATTGCAGCTCTTATAAAATCTATAAATAATGGGTGTCCTTCACGAGGTGTAGAATTGAATTCAGGATGAAATTGACTACCTATAAACCATGGATGTTTTGAATATTCAATTACTTCTACCAAATGATTATTTTCAGAAAATCCAACACAAGTTAATCCAGCGTGTTTTATATTTTTTAAAAACATATTATTTACTTCATAACGATGTCTATGACGTTCTAATATAGTGCTTTTTCCATATATTTGATATGTTAAACTTCCTTTAATTAAGTAACAGACTTGATTGCCTAAACGCATAGTACCACCTAAACTAGTATTATACGTCATCGTAGTACCATTTTCATCTTTGCATTCGCTTATTAAGGCTATTACTGGATATTTACAATTAGTTATAAATTCTGTAGAGTTAGCGTCCGGCATTCCAGCAACATGTCGGGCAAATTCAATTAATGCTACTTGCATACCTAAACAAATTCCGAAGTATGGGATATTATTTTCTCTAGCATGTTGTACGGATAAAATTTTTCCTTCAACTCCACGATAACCGAATCCTCCCGGAACTAGAATGGCATCTAATCCTTTCAGGGTTTTTTCTATACCTAACCTTTCTACCTCCTGGGAGTTAATAAGACGAATATTAACAATAAAACGATTTTTTATTCCAGCGTGTGTTAATGCTTCTGTGATTGACTTGTAAGCATCTACTAATTCAATGTATTTACCTACTATTCCGACAGTAACTTCTCCTATTGGATGTTCTTGATAATAAATTACTTCTTCCCAATCTGATAGATTTGCTGCAGGACAACTTAAATTAAAACGTTTACAAATATAATCATCTAATCCTTGTGATTTTAGTAAAGCAGGTATTTTATAAATTGAATCTACATCTTGAAGAGAAATGATTGCTTGTTTAGGTACATTACAAAACAAAGAAATTTTTTTTCGTTCGCTGTTTCTGATTACTCTATCAGATCTACAAATTAGAATATCAGGTTGAATACCTATAGAAAGCAATTCTTTTACTGAATGTTGCGTAGGCTTCGTTTTTAGTTCTCCAGATGCTGTAATAAAAGGTACTAATGTTAGATGTATATATAAAATTTTTTCTTTATTTACTTCTATTACCATTTGCCTAATAGCTTCTAAAAAGGGTAATGATTCAATATCACCTACTGTTCCCCCTATTTCTACCAATAACACATCGTAACCAGAAGCACCTGCTATAATCCATTTTTTTATGGTATCAGTAACATGAGGAATAATCTGTATAGTAGCTCCTAGGTAATCACCACGACGTTCTTTTCGCAAAACGTCAGCATAAATTTTACCGGCAGTAAAATTATTATGATGTCTCATTTTAGTACGGATAAATCGCTCATAATGTCCTAAATCTAAATCAGTCTCTGCCCCATCTTCAGTAATAAATACTTCGCCATGTTGCACAGGACTAATCGTGCCAGGATCTACATTAATGTAAGGATCTAATTTCATTATAGTTACACGAAGGCCACGTGCCTCTAAAACCGCAGCTAACGACGCTGTCGCAATACCTTTACCTAAAGATGATACCACTCCTCCAGTGACAAAAATATAATTAATTTTCACATATTAACCCAAATTATATATGTAATTTCTATGATTTAGATTTTATTATAAATTATAGTGGATTATTTAGTTAAATATTATTTTTTGAGATATTTATATGTATTTCTGAAATACAAATTATAATTATTCTCGAATATTATTCGAATTGTAATAGTGAATGATTAAATATTGATCGATATTTCATTGTAAATCATCTACCAATATTATCAGCACAATGCTTGTATATATTTATTTTAATAATATAATAATGTTATATAGTTGTACTATATACTATAGCATTGACTTTTATATTACTTAGAACTTACCCCATACAAAACATGATATATACATAATATAATTACTGTAATTAGTATTGCACAACAATTTTTATAGAAAACATCCTATTTTTATCATTTATAAAATATATTGTTTACTTATGTCATTAATTTCATATACTAAAGGATGAGCCACAGCTGCAAGTAGTCTTAGCGTTTGGATTAATTACAACAAATCGGGATCCTTCTAGTCCTTCATAATAGTCTATAGTACCTCCAAATAAATATTGCAAGCTTATAGGATCTATTATTAAAGTAACACCATTGTTTTTTATAATATAATCATCACTAAACTTTTTTTCATCTAAAGTAAAGCCGTATTGAAATCCACTACAACCTCCTCCTACAATATACACGCGTAATTTTAAATTTGAATTATTCGTTGTTTTATTTTTAATTAAAAGCCTTACTTTTTTAGCTGCAAAATCAGTTAATTGTATAGGAAACGTTGCATTATCGTTCATAATTATCAGCCTTTTGTACCATACATAATGCTATAATAAATTTTTTAGTAGCAAGTTAATCAAATGTATAAAATTTTTGTTTTATTTTTATTGAAAACATTTAAATTAACAGTATATATTCGAAATATAGCAGAAAAATTATTTAAATTAAAATTTACATAATTAAGTTACTATTGGTATGTTAATACTAATATAGAATAAACAATAAGTAATGTTTTATTCATGAATAAAATTATTTAATTTATTCGATTACATTATGAATAGCTCAATTTTTGATAGTGTTATTTATTGATTTCGGAATCGTATGAAATTATGTTTGTTTGATTAGGTGATCGATATGATAATTTCTGATCGGTTATCCATACTGGTAATACCTGATAGCAGGTGTTTTTACTATCATGTAAGATAAAATTACCACAATTATCTACAGGCACGTTTTTAATACCATTAGGCTGTATTAAGCATAAAGGGGTAGGTTTTTGGTGTTCTAAATAAAGACTATATAGAGTTAGTGCTCCATTTGTTCCTGTTAATTTAGTCTCTCCGTTGTTGTCTCGTCCTATCCAAATTACAGTTACTTCCTTTCCATCAATTCCAACAAACCAACTATCGCGAAGATCATTAGTAGTGCCAGTTTTAGCTGCTAACTGTGAATAAGGAAATTTTACAGATAACACATAAGAAGTTCCTTGCGCTACTACTTGTTGCATTGCATATAATATTAAATAAGCTGCTTGAGGAAAAATAACACGTTCTGTTTTAGGAAAATATTGATACAATATCGTATTTTCTTCATTCATAACATAACGAACAGACGATAAGGAAGAATATTGGCCACCATTAGCAATGGTTTGAAATTCTTGTGCAACTTCTATAGGTGTTAAACTGATAGATCCTAAAAGGATAGATGGGAAAGGAGAAATAAAATCAGGTGAAATACCCAATTTTATTAAAATATCAGAAACAGCGTCTAATCCTATTGTCATTCCTAAATTGACGGTAGGTATATTGAGAGATTTAATAAATGCATCAATAAGAGTAACTTTTCCCCTAAATTTTCGATCATAATTCTTAGGGGACCAAATTACTCCATTTGGTTGTTTTAAAGTAATAGGTTCATCAGCAATCCATGTATTAAGATGATATTTATTAGGATTACTCAACGCTGCTAAATAAGTTGCTGGTTTTGCTAATGAACCAATAGAACGACGAGCATACATGGCGCGATTAAATCCATAAAAATGTGGTTCAGATCCGCCTACCATGGCACGTATCTCCCCACTAAATCGATCTACTACAACTATGGCTCCTTCTAAATCTTTTATCTTGTAAAAACATCTTAGATTATGGATACCTGATTCCATTGCTTTTTCTGCTGATTTTTGAGAAATAGGATCTAATGTCGTAAATATCTTTATTCCAGAAAAATCGTTAATTTGATCAATATTTTGTATTTCTTCGTCTACCATTTGTGTAAAAGCAGGACGTAATATTAATACTTCATCTTTTGATTGTATTCCTAGGGGACGCGCGATAAGAATAGTATATAACTTTTCGTCAATAATATTTCTATGTGCCAATAATTTTAGTATTAAATTGCGGCGTTCTAATGTTGTCTGTGGATTTTTCCAAGGATTATATAAAGATGCCCCTTTTATCATTCCAACTAACATTGCTTGTTGATCCAGACTTAATTCATTTACTGGTCTACCAAAATAATAAAAACTGGCTAAAGGAAATCCACGAATCTGATCATTTCTATTTTGACCAAAATATATTTCATTTAAGTATAATTCAAGAATGTGGTCTTTGCTATACCGATGATCAACAATTAAAGCCATATAGGCTTCGTTAAATTTACGCCATAATGATCGGGTATTATTCAAAAATAAATTTTTTACTAGTTGTTGGGTTAAAGTACTCCCTCCTTGTACAGTGCGCCCAGAAGTAATATTGGCTAAAAAAGCGCGACCAATAGAAGATATTTTGATGCCATCATGCCGATAAAAATAACGATCTTCAATGGCCAATAACATATCTATTAATATGTCTGGAAATTCAGATCTCGGCAAAAGTAATCTTTGTTGTCCATTAGGGGCATATATAATAGAGATGATTTTGGGATCAAGCCTAAATAATCCAAAATTATTTTTTGTGTCTTGATTATAAATGCGTAATAATTTTTCTTGATTAAAAAAAAAGGATGCATGTATTTCTCTTTCTTCTCCGCTTGGAAAGTTAAAAGGTCTGCGAAATAACTCAATTTCATTATTATGTACGACAAATTCGCCTGAATGAGTAATTTTAGATACTTGACGGTATTGTAGTGATTCCAACAAATGAATTATATCATTTTTATTGTATGACATATTGGGTTCTACATTGATCATACGACTATAAATAACAGTAGGTAATTTCCAGACTTTTCCGTTAATCCGACTTTGAATTGTCTTATCTAAAAATGTTCCATATCCTGCAATCAGGATGATAATAATCACACAAATGCATATTATGATGTATAAAAAATGTAAAGTTCGTTGCACAATGATTAAATGACACTTATATGGTAATTGATCCATAAAAATTGTAGTTCTTAATACACATTATGATACTCAGGTAAATTAATCATCAATGATCGTTTTGATACTTCTTTGTTATTATATATGATAATCATCATATAATATTTATATATACTACTATGTTTAAGTAACAGCATTTAAAATAATATAATTAATTTACAGTAATTTACATATCTTTTAAATAAAAATTTGTGTATTTGATTATTAATTTTTAGTAATTAATGAATAGAAATAGCCATATGGAACGTAACATGATAACTATAAACAGGTTATATGAAATAATAATTAATTCTTGAATGTTTTAAAAATCCAAATAATAATAATATTGTTATAATTTTAATTTATATTTATACAATAATTTTTAAAATTATATTTTTGTACATAGATACATCTCTGATAAATTATAAATAATTTTAATTAAATCAGTTTCAATAAGATTTAAATATACTAAAACAGATATAATGATAATTGTATTTATACTGCAATAAATTGAAACTATGTAGTATTTATAAATTTAATATATAAATATTATTTATGTCCTAGTATAATCATCAATTAATTTTTTTAAATGTAAATATACTCCGTGTATTTTGTATGGTGAAAAGCTTTTAATCAAAAATATTAAATAATTTTTAAATAATATAATTGTTTTTATATTTCTATGGAATAAAATATATAGATAAATATCTTTAATAAACTAAAATAGATCTGATACATGTGTTAGGGATGAATGAAATTTAAACATTAATTCAAATATTTCGATTAAATTGGATATTAGATTAGATTTTATATGTAATATAATTAAATAATATTTTTTATTAAAAAATAAAATAAAGTAAATTATCATAAAAATATGAAAGTTATTTATGTTTATATTTAATTTTTGGAAAAATATTTAAATATTTTTATTATAGTTACATGTAAAGTTACTATTTTTAATATACTATTTATTTAAATAATTAAATTTTATATAGATTTATACAATTAACTCACCTTAATTATTAAGTAAATTTAGTGTTTAGAATTATAAATTTTTCATAATTATAAACCTGATGAAGTTTTATATACATAAATACACAATTTATGTGTAATGTAAATATACTAATATAAATATATTTTTGGATTATTTCTTATATTCATAAGAAACTTATGACTTTACATATCCACATTTTGGTTAATATTGAAAATAATTTCAATCCATATTTTTTCTATATATAAATATTCAGTTTTACATATAAAATTTAAAAATATTTATACTTATATTTTAATTTATTTTCTATATTATTGAATATATGCTGTACTTATAATAATAATTTGAGTACAGTCAAATACTAAATAAAAAATATTATATAATAATTATATAGTTTTAAATAATACAAATTCATGATATGAAAGTAGATCCATTCTCTTATTGTTAATTTGACATTATGTAAAAATTAAACATCAATATAAATATAATAATTTTGTAAAATCTAATTTAGCATTAGAAAATATTTAAGTATTAAATCAATCTTTTGTTATATATAAATTTCATAAACAACAAATTGCTTTGATATATAAATTATATTACGATTAACAAATAATAAGATGAAAAATTAATATTTATTTTAGTTTATCATTATAAAAAATATGAAATATAATTTAATTTTATGATGAAATAGTCATAAAATTATCTAATAAAAACATTATTTTTTCATATACAAAATATGCACATAATTCTGAGAATTAGTATAAAAATAAATCTATTATAGATCTTATCATAATTATTGAAATAAATGATATATTATAAGAATTAGTACTAAAAAAGCAATAAATAATATTTTATATATTATAGTTACTTATCTGATTTATTATTTGTTGCTCTTAATGAGGTGATTACAGAATATTGCTAAGATATTCTGTAATCACCTGAGTTACTGAATTATCGGTTTGTGCCAAAAATTTTATTTTTACAACAATGAAATTAATATATTTTAAAAATAATTTTGTTCATCATGAACATAATCGTATATAAATAATTTATATTTATATCATGTAAAATATTTATAATTATTAACATAAGCAATATACACATATTTCAACACATTAAGGAAACGCTATAATGTTAGAATGTTTATCTAATGATGTGGATCCAATAGAAACACAAGATTGGTTACAATCTATTTCTTCAGTTATTCAAAAAGAAGGTGTTAAACGAGCTCAGTTTTTAATAAATCAAATTGTACATGCAGCCCGTAGCAATGGTGTTATTACTTCTAGTAATGAAATAATAACAAATGATTATATAAACACTATTCCAGTTCAAGATGAGCCAAAATATCCTGGAAATTTAGAAATAGAACAACATATATGCGCTGTTATTCGTTGGAATGCTATTATGATGGTATTGCATGCATCAAAAAAAAACTTAGATTTAGGGGGGCATATTGCCTCGTTTCAATCTTCAGCTACATTGTACGAAGTGTGTTTTAATCATTTTTTTCGTGGGCGTAATAAGCATGATGGGGGTGATTTAGTATATTTTCAAGGTCATATTTCACCTGGGATATATGCTCGTGCTTTTCTTGAAGGACGATTACATGAGGATCAAATAAATAATTTTCGTCAAGAAGTAAAAAACCTGGGGCTTCCTTCGTATCCCCATCCAAAATTAATGCCAGAATTTTGGCAATTTCCTACAGTCTCTATGGGTCTTGCTCCAATTAGCGCAATCTATCAAGCAAAATTCTTAAAATACTTAAAAAATAGAAATTTAAAAGATACTACTTTACAAACAGTATATGCTTTTTTAGGGGATGGAGAAATGGATGAGCCTGAATCTAAAGGAGTTCTTAATATTGCCGCTAGAGAAAAATTAGATAATTTGATTTTTATTATTAATTGCAATTTACAGCGATTAGATGGTCCAGTAGTAGGAAATGGAAAAATTATCAATGATTTAGAAAATATATTTAAAGGATCAGGTTGGGAGGTAATTAAAGTTATTTGGGGAAGTAAATGGGATACTTTATTACATAAGGATACTAGTGGTAAGCTCATTAAACTTATGAATGAAACTGTTGATGGAGACTATCAAACATTTAAATCCAAAGATGGTGCATATGTACGTAAACATTTTTTTGGTAGATATCCGGAAACTAATGCATTGGTAAATGATATGAGTGATTCTGAAATTTGGGCATTAGATCGCGGTGGGCATGATCCTAAAAAAGTATTTGCTGCTTTAGAAAAAGCTAAGAATAGCTTTGGAAAACCTGTCGTAATATTAGCGCATACTATTAAAGGTTATGGAATGGGTTCCAGTGCTGAAGGAATGAATATTGCACATCAAATTAAAAAAATTAATATAAAAGGAATACGTCATTTTAGAGATAAATTTAACCTTAATTTTATCAAAGATGATCAAATTGAATCTTTGCCTTATTTAACATTTAAAGAGGGCTCTAAGGAATACATATACTTACATGAACAACGCAAAAAATTATTTGGATATGTTCCAAACAGATTACAACATTCTACTTATTCATTAGAACTGCCGACATTAAAACATTTTTACCCTTTATTAACACAACAAAACAGAGATATTTCTACCACTCTTGCATTTGTGCGTGTTTTCAATATACTATTACAATATACACCAATTAAACATAGGTTAGTACCTATTATTGCTGATGAGGCTCGAACCTTTGGGATGGAAGGATTATTTCGCCAAATCGGTATTTATAGTTCTATGGGGCAACAATATACCCCTCAAGACCATGATGTACTTGCTTACTATCGTGAAGATAAACAAGGGCAAATTTTACAAGAGGGTATTAACGAATTGGGTGCGGCAGCCTCTTGGTTAGCTGCTGCTACTTCATATAGTACTAATGATTTTCCTATGGTGCCATTTTATATTTATTATTCAATGTTTGGTTTTCAAAGAATTGGAGATTTTTTCTGGGCCGCTGCTGATCAACAAGCGCGAGGATTTTTAATTGGGGGCACATCTGGTCGTACTACCTTAAACGGCGAAGGACTACAGCATGCTGACGGCCATAGTCATATTCAGTCATTAACAATTCCTAATTGTATTTCTTATGATCCAGCATATGCGTACGAAATTGCTGTGATCATACAAGATGGTTTGACGCGCATGTATGGAAATAATCCAGAAAATATATATTATTATATCACTACATTAAATGAAAAATATCATATGCCAGCAATGCCAACAGGGGTTGAAGAAGGTATTCGAAAAGGAATTTATAAATTAGAATCCTTATCTGGAGAAAATGGAAAAATTCAATTAATGGGATCTGGTGCTATCTTACGTCTTGTTCGTGAAGCAGCTCAAATTTTGTCTCAAGAATATAATGTAAGCTCTGATGTATACAGCGTTACTTCTTTTACTGAATTAGCGCGAGATGGACAAGATTGTGAACGCTGGAATATGTTGCATCCCATGGCTATACCCAAAATACCATATATTACTACCGTGTTAAATGATTTTCCTACTATAGCAGCTACTGATTATATGAAGTTATTTGCAGAACAAATTCGATGTTTTGTTCCAAGTAATCATTTTTTTGTTTTAGGTACAGATGGGTTCGGTCGTTCTGATAGTCGAGAAAATTTAAGACATCATTTTGAAGTAGATACAGGTTATGTAGTTACAGCCGCATTAGCCCAATTAGTAAAAAACGGTCGTATTCATGCCAACGTTGTTTTAAATGCTATCAAAATATTTGATATTGATCCTGATAAAATTAATCCACGTCTAATATAGGAGGTAGCATGACGGCAGTTGAAGTTAGTGTACCAAATATTGGTGATGATAAATTAGAAGTTACAGAAGTAATGGTCAAAATTGGAGACAAAATTAATATTAACCAACCCCTTATTATAATAGAAAGCGACAAATCTTCTATGGAAATACCAGCTCCTTGTTCTGGTATTGTTACTATAATTCATACCCGTGTTGGAGATAAAGTACATACAGGATCTTTAATTTTATTACTTGATACACAAAATGATACTAATGCATCGTCTTTTAATGATCAAAAAAATATTAGCTCTTCTTCTTGTTTTTCAGAAACTAATGATACAAAAAAAAGAGTTATACACAGTAATACGACAAATCGAAGTATCTGTTCTAAATTCAATATCACAATACATGCTACTCCATTAGTACGTCATATAGCTCGTATGTGCGGCATAGATTTATCAAAAATAAAGGGTAGTGGCCGTAAAGGACGTATCTTAAAGGAAGATATTCAAGATTATATGAACAATATATCAGTGCATCATATAAACTGTATACCATCTATGCAATCTAATCAATTATTATCTATACCATCTTGGCCAAAAATAGATTTCAATAAATTTGGCAATACGTTAACTGTAGCATTAAGTAAAATACAGAAAATTTCTGGTGCAAATTTACAAAGAAATTGGATAACGGTTCCTCATGTAACACAATTCGATGAAGTTGATATTACTGATTTAGAGAATTTTCGAAAGCAACAAAATCTTGAAATTGAAAAGAAAAAAATAAATTGTAAAATTACACTGCTAGTTTTTGTTATGAAAGCAGTTTCAAAAGCATTGGAGGAATTACCACAATTTAATAGTTCTTTATCTCAAGACAATCAGTCGCTAATTTTAAAAAAATATATTCATATTGGTATAGCAGTAGATACTTCTAAAGGATTGTTAGTACCTGTTTTGCGTGATGTAAATAAAAAAGGTATTATTTCATTATCACAAGAGTTAGCAGAACTCTCAAGGAGAGCGCGTTCTGAAAATCAATTGATTCCTGCTGATATGCAGGGAGGAAGTTTTACTATATCTAACTTAGGAGGTATAGGAGGTACAACTTTTACTCCTATTATTAATGTTCCAGAAGTAGCTATTTTAGGTATGTCTAAATCTTTTATAAAACCAGTTTGGGGTGGTAAAAAGTTCATTCCACGTTTAATTTTGCCCTTATCATTATCATATGATCATCGTGTTATTAATGGCGCAGATAGTGCTCGATTTATAACACTTATTAATAGAATAATTTCTGATATTCGATTATTATCTATGTAAATTGATGATGATATAAATTACGACAATATTGTCACATAAAAATGTGAGCGTATATATTATTGTCAGATATAAATTAACATAATAAATAAATGTATATCTAATTAAATTAGATATACTAGTTTATAATTTTAATTAAAATCTGAGGGGTAAAAGAAGAGATCTATGCATATGCAACTAAAAACTCAAACTCTTGTTTTGGGCGCAGGGCCAGGAGGTTATTCTGCGGCTTTTCGCAGCGCTGATTTAGGAATGGATACTACTATAGTAGAACGTTACCCCATTTTAGGCGGAGTCTGTCTTAATGTTGGTTGTATTCCTTCTAAAACGTTGTTACATATTGCTAAGTTAATTGAAACAAAAAAACATTTAGATAAATATGGTATTCTTGCGTCAGCAGAAACAGATATTGACATTGAAAAAACACGTTCTTGGAAAAATAAAATCATCACTCAGCTATCAAGCAACTTAAGTGCTATGGCAAAAGCACGAAATGTCAAAGTAATTAATGGAATTGGTAAATTTCTTGACAAGAATACTATTCAAGTTGAAAACAATCAAATAACTTTAGAAATAACATTTAATTATGCTATTATAGCAGCAGGGTCTCATGCTATATCCTTGCCATTTGTTCCTAATGATAATCGTATTTGGAACTCAACTGATGCTTTATCTTTAAAATCAATACCTAAGCGTTTACTAATCATAGGTTCTGGGGCTATAGGATTAGAAATGGCAACAATATATCATGCGTTTGGATCAGAAATTGATATAGTAGAAGTATACAATCAAATTGTACCGATTTTGGATGAAGATATTATGAATCTTTTTTCTAAAATAATAAGCAAGAATATTAATTTGATTTTAAATACTACAGTAAAAATAATAGAAGCTAAAAAAGATGGTATTTATGTTACTATGGAAGATAACCAAACTTCATTAAAAAATGTTAAACGTTATGATGTATTGTTAGTAGCAGTTGGGCGTGCTCCAAATGGCAATACATTGCACATTGAAAACGCAGGGGTAAATGTAGATAAATATGGTTTTATTCCTGTAGATCAACAAATGCGTACTAATATAAAACATATTTTTGCTATTGGCGATATTATCGGACATCCAATGTTAGCGCACAAAAGTATTCATGAAGGACGTGTAGCAGCAGAAGTTATTGCTGGTAAGAAACGTTATTTTGATCCAATAATAATTCCGTCTATTATATATACTGATCCAGAAATAGCATGGGTTGGTTATACTGAAAAAGATGCTCGAGCAAAAAATATAGATTATAAAGTCACTATTTTTCCTTGGATAGCGTCAGGCCGAGCAATTACTGAAGATTGCAAAGAAGGTATGACTAAATTGATTTTTGATAAAAAAACAAACAGAATTATTGGAGGATCGATTTTAGGTACGCACGCTAGTGAAATATTGGGGGAGGTTGCGTTAGCTATTGAAATGGGATGTGATGCGGAAGATATTATTTTAACTATTCATGCTCATCCAACTTTGTATGAATCAATTGCATTAGCAGCATCTATTTATGATGGATCGGTTACTGATTTGCCTAATATAAAAATACGAAAACAATAAATTTTATATAGCTATAAAACTTTTAATAAATTAATTTACAAGATAATGCTATACATTGATTTTATAGTTTATGTTGATTTGCGAAGTGTATAAGGCTAGTAGTATATATACTAATACATAATTACAGTCGTTATTAATGTTAAGTGTATTTATATTAAAATGTATCATTAATTATTTAGGATATGATTAATTTGTGACTATTAATTAATTAGAATTAAAAATTAAATATTTTAAACAATAAAAATAAGAATTTATATTCTAATATAAAGCCCGGTGATGTGATTATAAGTATGTAATTAAAAAATTAATCTAAAAAAATTGTTTTGTATATACATAAAAAACTTTTAATAATAACAAAAACGCCAAAAATACTGCCAATCTCCTATTATGGGAGAAATAAATTAAAGAATTTTACAGATCTAAATTTCATATATGTTTTAGTCACTCCATCTAATTTAGAATAATTAAATGTATTTTCAATGCAATATAAATATTAACTATATTTAAGATCTATTTTATAGTTATAAATAAAATATTTAGGAAAGATATTTACTGCATAAATTAATAATACCCCTTGTTTTATATATATCGGGATATACCATTATATTTGTTACAATAAAAATAAATATCTTAATAAATAAAAAATATGTCATCACATCTATATAGAAATGTGTAAATATTTCTATATAGATGTGATGAATCCGTGTTATTAATAATATTAATTCATTGTTTGCATCTTTAATTACAAATCTTTATTAATTTTTTTGAGAACAACAGTATCTGAAATTTATTTCATTTGTAGAAATCGTTACAAATTATAACAACTATTAAATAATTATTAAATACAACAGAATAATTTTGGTATATAATTTTAATTAAGATAATAAAAAATAAAATAATAGAGAATTTATTATAGACAAAATTTTTTGATGGTTTAGGCCAATATATTTATAATATTAAATAAATAATCAAATATACATCAATATTTTTAATTTTACTGTAGACAATAGTTATATATGTACGTGCAATTTATTTTTTAGAACACATAGTAATCCTCTATACTATAAAGTTATTGCAGATAACAATAATCTAAAAATTTTATTTTTTCCAAAAATCTAAACTATTTTTAGGAACAGTTTTAGCAATATCTGTTATAATTTTTCCATTAGGAAAAATTAAATAATTATCTAATTCAATTAATGGATAAATTATAAATTCTCGATTACATATATCATAATGCGGTATTGTTAATTCAGAGGTATATATATTATGCTTTCCAAATAATAAAATATCTAAATCTAACGTGCGTGACTGCCATAAAAGAGAATTTTGTAGTCGGACACGACCTTGTTTTTTTTCAATATATTGAATGTGACTTAACAATGATTTAGGGGAAAGATTGGTATCTAATATTATTATTGCATTCAGAAAATCAGGCTGATTTTTCTGCCCTAATGGTCGACTACGATAATAAGATGAAAAAGCTATAAGTTTAGTCATTGGGAGTTTAGAAAGAGACCACACAGCTTCATCAGCTTGTTTTTTGGGATTTGACATATTGCTGCCTAATCCTATCCAGACACGTTCCATTTAATTATATATCCTGATTGACTATAAAATCGTCAATCTTTTTATTTTTATAAAAAATTTAAATATCATCAATATTCAAATATTACATAAAATTTTTATATAAATACATTTCTGTATGTAAAATACAATCAAAAATATTTATTGAATTAATTATTATAATAAAATTATATATTAATCATTAAAAAATTAATTTCTAATGATATCTTCATGTAATAATATGATACTAATAAAGATTGATTGTTACTATGATAATTTATCCAGTCATTTGTTTCTCTTTAATTTCTTCTAAAGTTTTGCAATCAATACATAAATCAGCTGTTGGTCGAGCTTCCAATCTTCGAATTCCGATTTCTACATCACATGAGGCACAAAATCCAAATTCATTTGTATCTATTTTTTTTAAAGTTTTTTCAATTTTTTTAATAAGTTTACGTTCTCTATCTCGATTACGTAATTTAATATTAAACTCTTCTTCTTGTGCAGCTCTATCTACTGGATCTGGAAAATTGACAGATTCTTGATTTTGTACGCATAATGTAGCATGCCCTAAATCATATTTAAGTTGATTTCTCCACGTTTCAAGAATACGTTTAAAATGTAATAATTGATTATAACTCATATATTCTTCATTAGGCCTGCGTTGGTATGGTGTCACCCCAGCAATTATTAATACATTTAAAGAAGAATGCTTGTTACTATGGTTTGATGACTTTATCGGCATATATTTACTCCTGATTTTATATATAAATACACTCACATCAATATGCTATAAAATTTAATTATTTAAATAACATTTACTAATATTACAAACATATAACGAATAAAAAAATTAAATGAAATAATATTTCATTTAATAAAATATAATAGACTTTATTAAATGATCTTTTTGTCTTATTATGACACTTCATTACTTTTAAAACGCACGCATGATTATAGAATCACATCAACATATATACAAACCAATTATAATATTTTAATAAAATATTATAATTGGTTTGTATATACTTATTGTTGCTTATGATGGCAGCAATAAGTATATACAACTGTTTAAAAAATTGTATATAATACATTAGATATTTGCACAAGAAAATTATGATAATAATTTTTAAAAAGTATACTTTTATAGAAACAAAATTTTAATTTAATGAAAAATACGTTATGTCTTATATTATTGCGTTGACCGGGGGGATTTGTTCTGGTAAAAGTGTTGTTGCTAAAAAATTTTCTGATTTATCAGAAAAAGTAGCTGTAATAGATTCGGATTTTATTGCTAGAAAAGTCACACAACCTGGAAGTATTGCTTTACATATGATAACTAAATATTTTGGATCAGGTGTGTTATTTCCCAACGGTTCATTAAATAGATCCATGTTAAAAAAAATAATTTTTTTTAATCTTAAAGATAAAGTATGGCTTGAAAAATTATTATATCCAATTATCAGAAAAGAAACTCAAAAAACTATAAATCTATTACTTAATAGATCGTATTATGTATTATGGGTCGTCCCATTATTAATAGAAAATAACTTACAAAAATTTGCTGATCGAATATTAGTAGTAGATGTTCGTGCCGATATTCAATTAAACCGGATCATTAACAGAGACAAGATTAGTCAACAATACGCTAAGAATATTTTATTTTCGCAAGTATCTCGTCAACGCAGACTCGAATTTGCCGATGATATTATTGAAAACAACAATAATTCAGATAAAATCTCTGCAGATATCTCAATCTTACATGAATATTATATGAATATAAAAAAAAATAATCACTAAAACTACTATTTTTATTAATAAAAATTTCAAAATTATGTTTTGTTCATTATATTACGGTATAGCAAATTTTACTATTATAATAAAAAATTTGCATTAATTGCTTTTATAAACTTTATAATTATTTTCATACCTGCACTGCATACACATAAACAATAAAACCACCCATTATTAAAATTCAAAAATAAATAATCTCAGATTAATTAGCATCATGACACGACGATAAAAATCGTGAATATCTAAAAATATTAATTTATCTAACTTGATAGAAACAAATTAAAGATAAAGCAATTATTTTATATTTTATATATAATTATGAACATTCATTATTTATAATTTATAAATATTACCTTTTATTTTTAGATAAAACATCGAACTTCATTGTCTGTTGCGGTAATTAACTTAAAATAATTTCAAATAGTTTATTTATATTAATGATATTTACACGTAATTTTTCCATGACATTCTTTAAATTTCTTATTAGATCCACAAGGACAAGAATCATTACGACCTATCACTTTATTGTTAATTGGTATATTCATATTTAAAAAATAATTTATAGACAATAATTTACTATTAATTGCTTGTGAATTAATGGAGTATATCTCATTATATTTGTTATTTTCTGAAAAAATAGGTTCTTTTTTATTAAAAGATTCCATCACTAGTTTACTAATTTCGCTTATCACTTCATATTTTAAATGATCCAGCATTTTAATAAACATGGCAAATGATTCTCTTTTATATTCTTGTTTAGGATCTCTTTGTGCATACCCCCTTAAATGAATTCCTTGACGTAAGTAATCCATTGATGATAAGTGTTCTTTCCATAAGATATCAAATGTTCTTAACATAACTCCTTTTTCAAAAGAACGTACAACATTCACTCCTATTATTTTCTTAGCGTGCTCATATTGTTGCATCATACTGTCCAATATACGCTGACGTAATTTTTCTTTTTCTTCATATAATGAAGGATCTAGATCTATCCATTCTACAAGAGGTAATGTTAGATAAAAATCAGTTCTCAAACATTCCTCTAATTTGATTAAATCACTTTTATCCTCTATGATTTGTAAAGGAATATAAATATTAAATAATTTGTTGATAACATCGCAACGAATATTACTTATAATGTCGTCAATATTTGACATGTCTAATAATTTATCGCGTTGCTCATAAATAACTCGACGTTGATCGTTGGCTACATCATCATATTCTAACAATTGTTTTCTAATATCAAAATTGCGATTTTCTACTTTTTTTTGAGCATGAGCAATAGCTTTAGTGATCCATGGATGTTCAATTGCTTCTCCAGATTTCATACCTAATTTTTTCATCATATTTACTAGTCTATCAGAAGCAAAAATTCGTATTAACGAATCTTCCATTGATAAGTAAAATCTAGAAGAACCTATATCTCCTTGTCGTCCGGATCGTCCGCGCAGTTGATTATCAATACGACGAGATTCATGTCGTTCAGTACCAATGACATGTAACCCTCCAGATTTTAATACTATATCATGACGTTTTTTCCAAGCGGATTTAATTTTTGAAATTTTACATACATTTGTTGTATTTAATGCAGCAATTTCTGCGCGGTAATTTCCTCCTAACATAATGTCAGTTCCACGGCCAGCCATATTTGTAGCAATAGTTACTGCGCCAGGGTATCCTGCTTGAGCTATAATATCTGCTTCTGCGGAATGAAATTTAGCATTTAAAACTTTATGAATAATTCCAGCTTGCTTTAAAGCACGAGAAATAATTTCAGATTTATCAATCGATATGGTTCCTACTAAAACTGGCTGGTTACGTTTAACACAATCTTTAACATCATTAATAATAGCATTAATTTTTTCGTGTTCCGTCATATAAATTACATCTGGTAAATCGTTACGAATCATAGGACGATTAGTCGGTATAATAATAGTATCTAATTTATAGATAGATTGAAATTCAAATGCTTCAGTATGAGCAGTCCCAGTCATACCAGATAACTTTTCATATAAACGAAAATAATTTTGAAATGTAATTGAAGCTAGTGTTTGATTCTCATTTTGAACCGTTACTCGTTCTTTAGCTTCTATCGCTTGGTGTAACCCATCTGACCATCGACGACCAGGCATAACACGTCCTGTATGTTCATCGATAATCAGTATTTCACCATTTTTAACAAGATAATCCACTTCGCACGTAAATAAAATATGTGCACGAAACGCTGCATTAACATGGTGCATCAATATAATATTATCTGATGAATATAATGACTCACCTTGACTCATGATACCAGATTTAGTTAACAATTGTTCGATGAGTACTAATCCTTGTTCAGTTAATATAACTTGTCTAGATTTTTCATCAACTGTGAAATATTCTTCTTTTTGTAAATCATTTATATTTTTTGTATTTTGTTGAATTATACTAAAGACTAATTCGTTTATTTTTAAATACAATAAAGAAGTATCATCTGATGGACCAGAAATGACCAACGGAGTACGAGCCTCATCAATCAAAATAGAATCTACTTCATCTACTAATGCATAATATAATCCTCGTTGTACCCGTTCTTCTGGAACAAAAACCATATTATCACGCAAATAATCAAAGCCATATTCATTATTTGTTCCATAAGTAATATCTGCTGCATACGCAGCACGTTTCACAGATGCTGATTGTTCCGGTAAATTAACTCCAACAGTTAATCCTAAAAACTCAAATAATGGTCTATTATTTACTGCATCTCTATGTGCTAAATAATTATTAACTGTAACGATATGTACTCCTTTGCCGCTTAATGCGTTTAAGTAAGCGGGCAAAGTAGCGGTTAGAGTTTTTCCCTCTCCGGTTTTCATTTCTGCGATACAACGATTGTTTAAAACTATTCCGCCTAATAATTGGGAATCAAAAAGACGTATATTAAATATCCTCTTGATAGCTTCACGCACTACAGCAAATGTTTGTGGTAATAATTCTTCACATTTTACACCTGACTTAATAGATATACGAAATTCATTAGTTTTAGATGCAAGTTGCTTATCATTTAACTTTTCTATGTCTTTTTCCATACAATTTATAATATCCACCACTTTTTTCATACGATGTAGTGTGCGCTCATTTCTATTTTTAAAAATTTTGGTAAGTAATTTAAATGGTGTTATCATAATAATTTATGTCTCATTACAATAACGGCGTATTATACAAATAATAACGTGACAATATATATTCTTATTGAAGATATATGTTGTATATACATATATATTTAGCCGTCCTAATAACAGTGATTAATTTATATTATTTTACAATCTATTAAAATAGATGTGAATAAATTGAATAAAATGTATGTACAAGGCTATGAATCATGTTGATTAAAATAAATATTTTCTATAAAAATATTTAAACAGTAAAAGTACATGAATAAGCATATAAGTTTTTATTTACATAAATTTATGTGTTGTGTATACATTCTAAACATATTATATAGCGCGACATATGAGTAATGATTTTGATTAATATATTTGATATTCTGAATGTGAAGCTATTTAAATAAAGTTTAAAAATTTTTCAAATAGTTACTAATAACTATCAAATTTATCATATACGAATATGAAAATACATTTTATATATAGAAATATATATTAATTTGATAATATGAAAAGTTCATATATATAGGAATAAGAATAAATAAAATATCAAAAAATATTTGTTTATCTCTGATTTTCATAATGAAATGAATTTATAAGTTAAATATGCCATGCTCAGATGTATATATTGTCTGTTTTATAAGATAAAAACGTTTATTATAGACAAATTTTAATTAATTTTTTTGCGCTTTTTATTTATAAAATTAGAAACATATGGCAGTTAGCATAGCTGCACATATAGTAATATGTGAAATTTTTATAGAATTAAACAATAATAACGGAATTATCTTAAATAAGTTAGATAAATTTATATATTAAAATCTATGATGATATTGTTATACTTCATATCTAAAAATATAAATGGATATCTAAAATACTAAAGGTAAATCAGATTCCTTAGAAAAGGTAGCGATTTCCCATGATTCTTGGCATGATAAAACGGCTTTTAACAATTTATTATTTAGGGTATGCCCAGATTTAAAAGCAATAAAAGAACCGATAAGATTGTGTCCGCACATAAATAGATCACCAATCGCATCAAGCATTTTGTGTCGAACAAATTCATCGTCAAAACGCAATCCATCTTCATTGAGCACACGGTTATCATCAATTATTATAGCCGAATTAAAGCTTCCTCCTAAAGCAAATCCACGAGATTGTAAATCTTTTATATCGCGCATAAAACCGAAAGTACGTGCTCGACTAATGTTATGAACAAAAGATTCTGAAGAAAAATTAAAAAAACAATGCTGCGTATTAACGTTAATAGCTGGATGATCAAAATCAATAGTAAAATCAAGCGTAAACCCATCAAATGGTCTTAGTTCAGCCCATTTATCACCATCTTCAACACGTACAGTTTGTTTTAATCGGATAAATTTTTTGGCACTATTAAGTTCTTCTATGCCAGCATCTAATAATAAACGTACAAAAGGATTAGCACTGCCATCCATTATTGGCACTTCAGGGGCATTCAATTCTATAATAATATTATCAATACCTAATCCTGCTTGAGCAGCACTTAAATGTTCAACAGTAAAAATTTGCGCACCGTATTCATTAATCAAACATGTACACAATGCAGTGCTTCCTACTGATTTAATATTAACTTGAAAATCTACAGGAGGATATAAATCAGTACGACGATAAATGATACCAGTATTTGCTTTATTAGGACGCAGAGTTAATGTAACTTTTTTACCAGTATGCAACCCTACTCCAGTGACTTGTACAACGCGCTTTAATGTTCGTTGTTTTATCATGATATTATCTCATGCAATTTTTATTACTATCACTACATCAAAAAATTATATAGACACATATTTGCATTTTCGTGAGAATTTTTTATCGATATTATCTTTAATTTAGTCTTCTTGTTTTCTTAGAAAAGCAGGAATATCTAAATAATCTGTATCTTTATCCAGGGTTGTATTCTGCTGATTAACTGTAGCAGATGATGTATGTCTAGATTCCTTGAAAAAGGTAGATACTCTTTGAGAAGAACGATTATGATAATGATTATCTCGTACTATTTTTTTTTCTTCTTTAATATTTGATCGGATGGCATCTGAACGCTTATCAATACCGATTCCTGTTGCAACCACAGTAACGCGTAATTCGTTATTTATATCTGGATCTAAAGCAGTACCTATTACTACTGTTGCATTATCAGAAGCAAAAGAACGTATAGTATTACCCACAGTTTCAAATTCATCTAGCCGTAGATCTAAACCAGAAGTAATATTTACTAAAACACCGCGAGCGCCAGACAAATCAATATCTTCTAATAAAGGACTAGCAATAGCTAATTCAGATGCTTCTTCTGCTCTATCGTCTCCACATCCTACTCCAGCCCCCATCATGGCGTATCCCATTTCTGACATTACTGTGCGCACATCTGCAAAATCTACATTCATTAAACCTGGTCGAGTAATTAATTCCGCAATACCTTGAACTGCTCCCTTTAATACATCATTGGCGGCGCTAAACGCATCTAATAATGATATGCCTCGTCCTAAAACTTTTAATAATTTATCGTTTGGAATCGTTATTAGTGAATCAACATATTTAGATAGCTCAGAAATTCCTTGTTCAGCAAACACCATACGTTTTTTTCCTTCAAAATTAAAAGGTTTAGTAACTACAGCTACAGTTAAAATCCCTAAATCTTTAGCTACTTCGGCTACTATCGGAGCCGCTCCTGTTCCCGTTCCTCCACCCATCCCTGCGGCGATAAAAACCATGTCTGCGCCTTCTATAGTGGCTTTTAATACATCACGATCTTCTTCTGCAGAGTTACGACCAATTTCTGGATTAGCACCTGCCCCTAATCCTTTAGTAATAGAACTACCAATTTGAATGGTTTGGCCTATTGTCATTTTTCTTAAGGCTTGAGCATCAGTATTAACAGCAAAAAAATCTACGCCTTCAATACGTTCACGCAACATATGCTCAACTGCATTACTGCCGCCTCCGCCAATACCTACAACTTTAATTACTGCATCACTAGTTAATTCCATTGGTTCAAACATAGTTTTCTCCATATTACTTCAGTTATTTTAAAAATAAATTTTTTAACGGATTTAGCATATTTTATATTTATAAAAATTTTAAAATTCTTTTTTTAACCAATTATTCATTTTTTTTATCCAACCTTTAATTGTTATTCCTTTTTCTATGTCTATCTCATTATTCAAATGAGATTCTTTTCCATAATGTAATAATCCAATAACAGTAGAGTACTGTGGATTTTTGACATCATCTATTATTCCACTCGTATTTATGGAAGACGCAATGCGAACTTGGGTATGAAATACTTTTTGAGCACAGGCTGACAACCCATCTATAAGAGATGCTCCACCAGTTAATACAACACCTGCTGCAAGATGATGTTTAATATTGATTTGGCGAAGTTGTAATTGTAATTGTAATATTTCTTGGTTAACCAACATCATCAACTCAATATATCGAGGTTCGATTATTTCTGCTAACATATGACGTTGTAAAATACGAGGAGGTCTACCTCCAACACTTGGAACTTCTATATTTTCTCCTTTACTAATTAAAGATTCTAAAGCACAACCATACCGTATCTTAATTACTTCTGCATCAGACAACGGCGTTCCAAAAGCATAGGCAATATCACTAGTAACTACATTTCCAGCATATGGAATAACCTTAGTATGACGTAAAGCTCCAGCAGTATATATTGCTACATCCATTGTACCACCACCAAGATCTACAACACAGACACCTAACTCACGCTCATCTTCTGTTAACACAGCATAACTAGATGCCAATCCAGAAAATATCAGTTGGTCTACCTGTAATCCACATTGTTCTACTGCTTTAACAATGTTCTTAGCCATATCATTATGGCAAGTAATCAAATGGACTTTAGCTTGCATTCTAACCCCAGATAATCCAACTGGATTTTTTATCCCTTCTTGATAATCAATAGCATAATTCTGTGGAATGACGTGTAATATTCGATGTTCATCACGTATTTTAACTGATTTAGCTATATGTACTACATTATCTACATCTGATTGCGTTACTTCTTCTTCTGAAATAGGGACCATACCTATTTCATTTTTACAACTAATATGTTTTCCAGATAAAGAAAGATAAACAGATGAAATTTGACAGCCTGCCATTAATTCTGCTTGATTAATAGAATATTGTACACATTTTATTACTGATTCTAAATTATTTACTCCTCCTTTATCCATACCACGCGACGGACAATACCCCAATCCAACAATATTTATTATTCCATCGGGCAAAACTTCACCTATCATCGTGGCAACCTTAGCTGTGCCAATTTCTAATCCTACTAATAATTTTTTATCTGAAGTTTTGATCATGTTTGTATTTGCCTTTATTTATTTTTTCTTTATTTGTTATAAAGTACGGGAGTAATCGAACTAGAAATCCATCTTACAGCAAATCCTGATTGATAACGTAAATCTATATAATCAATATATTTATTATTTTTTTTAATTTCTTGAAGAAGAATAGGATAAATTTTAATGAAACAATATAATCGTTCAATTATATTATTTCTACCTAATTTTAGATGAACATTATCTTGTAAAGTCAATTGCCATGAATAACGTATATCCATTTTTATTGATTTTATTTGAAATTTGTTAGATTTTAGTATTGCATTAAATATGTGATAATTAGTTAGTACTGCTTTTTCACTGCCTTTTGGTCCATATAAATATGGGATTTTTGCGTCGTTATCTTGATTTTGGTATTCTTCAGGTATACTAAAAATAGTTCCTGTTACACTGATGATCTGCGAATTATTCCAATACGCTAATGGAACATGCTCTATTATGTGGAGCTTTAATGTATCTGGCCATTGTTTCCTTATACTCACTTGCTGAATCCATGGTAAACATTCAATTTCTTTTTGAATAATATTAATATCTTGTGTTATAAATGTACCCAATGCACCTAATTTTATTATTGTCTGATTAATATCTGTGTTAGTAGTATAATAACGATTCCCAGTCACTATTATATAAGACAGAGGATAACAACAAAAATTATAAATCCATGTTTTTATACAATAAAAAATCCAGACAACACCAATTACAGCGATAAATAATACTATCCAATCTGATAATGGATGACGGAATTGATAATACTTGATTGGTTTCAGACCATATTTAATTATTGTGTTTTTACGTGCGTTCAACACTGCCTAAAGTGTTTTGGTAATCTATTTATTTTCATGATTTTATTGTTATAAAAATTTATTGTTATTCTATACATACTTATATTTTATACTTTATACTGTTTGTCATGATAATTTTATATGTATATTGTTATTTTTTAATGATTAATTTTCGCACAATCTCACTAACTGTACCTGCTCCTTGAATTAAGAGCAAATCATTATTTTTCAAGAATTGAGCTAGTATATCTGATAATATCTTCGTATTTGATATAAATATTGGATTAATTTTACCATGTTTACGAATGGTACGACACAGAGATTGACTATCTGCTCCTAAAATAGGTGCTTCGCCAGCAGAATAAACATCTAGTATTAAAAGAATATCTACACTAGAAAGTACATTAACAAAATCATTATATAATTCTTTTATACGTGTATATCTATGAGGTTGAAATACCATAATTAATCGCCTGCCAGGCCATCCAATTCGAGCCGTTGTAATAGTAGCATATAACTCAGCAGGATGATGTCCATAATCATCTATTAATATAAATTCTCCTGTTTGACTATTTATTTTATTTAAAGGATAATGACCTAGATTTTCAAAACGTCGTTGTGTTCCTTGGAAATGGAACATAGTTTTAAGAATATATTCATCACTAATTCCTTCTTCAGTTGCTACAGCAATAGCAGCCGTAGCGTTGAGTGCATTATGACAACCGGGAGCATTTAAAGTTACCTTTAATTTTGATTTGTTTGGACGTAATACAGTAAAACTGCTTTTTTCTATATTTTGATGATAATCAAAAATATGTAAATCAGCATTTTTATTAAAACCATAAGTAATAACTTTTCTATTAATCTTGGGTAAGATCTCACAAATTATGGGATCATCAATGCAGACTACAGCATGTCCATAAAATGGTAGATTATGTAAAAAACTAATAAATGCTCTTTTAAGACATTTAATATTCCCTTGATATGCATTTATATGGTCAGTATCAATATTAGTAATTACTTCTACTATGGGATGTAAATGCAAAAATGAACCATCACTTTCGTCTGCCTCTGCGATTAAATAACGACCACATCCAAGGCGAGCATGTACACCTTCTGATTTTATTAGACCCCCGTTTATAAAAGTTGGATTCAACCCTGATTCAGTATAAATATTAGCTATCATTGTTGTAGTAGTAGTTTTCCCATGTGTTCCAGAGACAGCTATTCCATATTTAAACCTCATGAGTTCAGATAACATTTCTGTACGTTTAATAATAGGAATGCGAGCTTGCTTAGCAGCTAAAATCTCCGGATTATTTGGGGTAATAGCGCTAGATATGACGACAACATTAGCATTATTTATATTACTATATTTATGACCAAGATAAATTTTTACTCCTATCTCAAGTAAGTGATGGGTTGCATTATTATGTACAATATCAGAACCAGTAATATCATAACCTTCACACATTAATACTTCCGCGATGCCGCACATACCAGTTCCACCTATGCCAACAAAGTGTATTTTTTTGACATGATTCATCATTAACATAATATCTCTTGATTTAAAGAATGGTATTATAAGCGTATCTATTCAATATATTTTCAATATTTTCTATATATCAAAAATTTAAATTATTAGTATATTTATTTTTTTAGATATTCAATTATTATTTGCGAAACTTGTTGAGTTGCATTAGGCATAGCCACATCTCTAGCACGTTGAGCCATACTACATAACGTTTTTCTATCCCAAGATTCTAGCACTGTACTAACGTAATCACTTGTAAAGTTTTGCTGTTCAATAATTTTTGCTGCTCCTACTTGTACTAAAGACATAGCATTCCAATATTGTTGACGATCTTTATGATGTATAAAAGGTACAAATATTGCCGGCAATCCTACGACCGACACTTCGCTTACTGTTAGCGCCCCAGCACGAGAAATCAATATATCTGCCCAAGAATATGCTTGAGCTATATCATCAATAAACTTTACGATTTTATGACAGCTTTGCTTTATTTTTTGGTAAGCCCATTTTACTTTTTTAAAATCTTGTTCTCCAACTTGATGCCATATGATCAGTTTATTAGATAATTTTTCTGCCATATTTGGAATAATTTTATTTAATATATGAGCTCCTTGACTCCCTCCAATAACTAAAACACGAATAGGGCCAACACGGCCTTGCCATCGTTTAACTGGATTTGGAATTGCTAATATTGTTCGTCGTATTGGGTTTCCTACTATTTTAGCATTAGGAAAGGTATTAGGAAATCCTTGTAATACTTTTGCAGCAAACATTGATAAATACCGATTAGTTAGACCAATAATTCTATTTTGTTCGTGTATTATTAACGGAATGCCACACGTCCATGCTGCTAATCCACTAGGTCCAGAGACATATCCACCCATTCCTAAGACTATGTCAGGTTTCCAATATTTTATAATTTTCCGTGCTTGATATACTGCTAAGCAAATATACAATGGCATTATACACTTGATGTATAATTTTTCGCCGTGCCATCTTTTAATATGAATAAATTTAATATCAATACCATATTTGGGAACTAGTTTAGCTTCAATACGATCTGCAGTACCCAACCAAACAACTTGATATCCATTATCAATCAAGTAATGAGCTACTGACAATCCTGGAAATACATGTCCTCCGCTACCACCTGCTACTATCAAAATTCTTTTTTTTTGATTCATTTTTTCGTGCTCTTCAAAAAAGCTTGATCTTTAGATAAACGTGTTTCAAAATCTATTCTTAATAACAGCATGCTTGCTATTACTGTAGCTAAAAAACTAGACCCTCCATAGCTAATAAACGGTAATGTTAACCCTTTAGTGGGCAATATTCCGCTAACAGTTCCTATATTGATAAATATTTGTGATCCAAACCAAATACTGATAGAACAAGCTAAAATACCAGAAAATCTATGATTAATATTCAAAGCACTATAGCCAATAGTCATGGCGCGGAACACAATTATAAACAACATAAACAATACTAAAATTGCTCCAAAATATCCTAATTCTTCTGCAAGGATAGAAAAAATAAAGTCAGTGTGAGCTTCAGGTAAATATTCTAATTTAAGTATAGAATTTCCCAATCCTTCTCCAAAACATTTCCCTCGACCAAACGCCATCAATGATTGAGTTAATTGATAACCATTGCCAAACGGATCTTTCCATGGATCCCAAAAGGTAAGTATACGTTGTATACGATACGGTTTAATTACAATCAATAATGCAATTAAAAATATATTGGACACAAAAATCAATGTTAACTGCCATAATTTAGCTCCAAAAAGAAATAATATAGACAAAGTAGTAATAAATAGAATAATAATGCTACCAAAATCAGGTTGCGCTAATAATAATATAGCTAATAGTATCATTATTATTATGGGTTTAGATATATCCCAAAAATGAGTACGTATTTCTTTTGATTTACGTGTCAAATAATTAGAAAGATAGCAAATAAAAAATAACTTTGATAATTCTGCAGGTTGAATACATAACGAACCCAACATTATCCAACGTGACGCTCCATTAGTGGAATTATTTAATATTAATGCTATTATTAATGTTGTACAACTATACAACAACATTATGAAATTATAATTCTGCCAAATTCTTATTGGTATTCTTAAAGTAACCACAGATAATAAGAACGTGATACTATAATAAATAATTACACGCTTTATAAAATAGTATGGATCATTCATCAATCGTATTCCAATAGGAATTGATCCTGAACTAATGATAATAAAACCAATACAAATTAATCCTAATACAGACCAAAAGAACAAACGATCATATAACACGTCAATATGTGATGATTTTTTTTTATGTGATTTTAATAGGTGATTAGTAATTTTTGCTCTTAATACTCTCATTATCCAAATTCTCGTGCAAAATAGGCAAACATATGTCCACGCGTTTCAAATGATTTAAATTGATCTAAACTAGAGCAAGCCGGAGATAATAAAACTATGTCTTTTTCTTTTGTACAACGACTAATAATTCGCATTGCTTGTATCATTGTATTTGTGAGAATAACATTGCTAAAGCCTAATTCTGTCAATAATAATCCATCTTTTCCGAAGCAATAAAGGTGTATTTCATATTGTTTAATTAAATGTTTCAACGCAGAAAAATTAGCTAATTTACCATCACCTCCCAGCATCAAATGTAGTGTCCCAGATAATGTTAAGTTATTAATAGCTTCCATAGTTGCATTAACATTAGTAGCTTTAGAATCATTAATCCAACTAACTCCATGATTTTTATAAATCAATTGACAACGATGCGTTAATCCAGAAAATTGACACAATACCTTTAAAGAAATAGAACGAGGAATATTGAAAATATCTGATAATGCTAAAACAGATAATGCATTGATATAATGAATGCGACTATTAATTTTCATTAAGGAACAATTAAGCACATATTCGTTATATGCAACGATCCAGTTATGTCCTTTATAATATTTCAAATGATAATTTGCAGAATCTTCATTTATACCGAAACTCACACAATGATCATAACCATCGTATATGGGTTCTGTTAAAGGATCTAAAGCATTCATTACGCAAACTGTAGCATTTTTATAAATCCTTTGCTTAGAGAGATAATATTGCCTTAATCCACCAGGATAACGATCCATGTGGTCTTCGCTAATGTTCAAAATTATCGCCGCTTTAGCGCATAAACTATAAGTTGTATCTAATTGAAAACTTGAAATCTCCAATATATACAATTGATATGATTTATTTAATAAAGAAAGAACAGGTACACCTATGTTTCCTGCAACACCAACATACCAACCAACACTTTTAGCTATCCTATAAATCAGTTGGGTTACTGTGCTTTTCCCGTTAGATCCAGTAATAGCTATTATCGGAGCAGTTACTTCTCGAGCAAATAATTCAATATCACCAATAATTTCTATTCCTGATTTTAACGCTTCAATTAAAATAGGATGATCTAATCGTACTCCAGGACTAACTACGATTAACGTAGCACTTAATAACCATGTATCGTTAAACGAACCTAAATAATACTTTACAATATGTGGTAATTGATTTATTCCTGGAGGATGTGTACGAGTATCTATTACCTTTGGTATTACACCGCGAGCTAAAAAAAAATTAACACAAGATAAACCCGTAATTCCTAAACCGATAATCACAACTTGTGATCCTCGATAATTACTCATATTTTTTATTGCCGTATCTTCAAAGTAATTAACCCAAATAAAACCAATATTAATGATATAATCCAAAATCGCACAATAAGCCGAGGTTCTGGACAACCTTTTAATTCAAAATGATGATGAATCGGTGTCATTTTGAATATTCGTTTTCCAAACAATTTAAAATAACTTATTTGCAAGATCACAGATATAGTTTCTATTACAAATACACCGCCCATAATTAATAATAAACACTCTTGACGTAATAATACTGCAATTATTCCAAGCGCACCTCCAAGTGATAAAGAACCTACATCACCCATAAATATTTGAGCTGGGTACGCATTGAACCACAAAAATCCAATACCAGCCCCAATAATGGCAGCGCATATAATTATTAATTCTCCAGAAAGATTAAGGTAAGGAATATGTAAACAATAAGAAAAATATATATCACTAGTTATAGACGCGACTAAAGCTAACCCAGCCGCAATTAATACTACAGGCATGATAGCTAATCCATCTAATCCATCAGATAAATTAACTGAATTACTTGTTCCAACAACGACAAAATACGCTAATAAAATGTACCAAACACCTAATTGTGGCATAAAATTTTTAAAAAATGGTACTACTAATTGTGTAGATACAATATTGTGATCTAAAGCAAACATAGTAATAATCAACGTTAATGCAATTAATGATTGCCAAAAATATTTGTGTAATGCACTTAAACCAGCAGTATTTTTTCTTTTTATTTTTAAAAGATCATCAATTAATCCTAATATTCCATATGTTATTAATATAAATGATACATACCATACATATAAATTAGATAAATCAGCCCACATCATTACCGATATAAAAATAGATAGAAGTATTATAATTCCACCCATAGTAGGCGTATCTTGTTTTTGAATATGTACTTCTGGCCCATCCTCACGTACTATTTGAAAAAAACGTAAATTATGAAATCGTTTAATTATATAAGAACCTATCCCTAAAGAAACAAATAATGCTAACAAAAAACTAGCAATAACCCTAAAAGTTAAATGACAAATAATATTAGAATTAGATGAATATAATACTAATATATGCTTTATTAACCAAAAGAACATTTTTTTTCATCCTTGATAGCATTAATTATTTTTTCCATTTCAAAAACACGAGATCCTTTTACTAACATGCTAACTGATGTATAACTGGATAGAATTTGTTTGATATAAATAATTAATTTACGTTGATTTCTAAAATGTTCTCCCCTCCTACACATTTTGGAAATAAAATAACTGGCGCTGCCTATAGTAAGAATTTTATTGATATTTGTTGTTGCGATTAATTTACCAATATAAGAATGATATTTGATTTCTTTATATTTTCCTAATTCTGACATATCACTAACTACCAATATGCGATAACCTGGCATTGTGCTCAATACGTGAATTGCAGATATCATAGAACCAACATTAGAATTATAAGTATCATCTAATAATAACTTGCTTTTACCTAAAATAATTGGAAATAACCTGCCAGGTAACGGTTTTACGTTTTCCAGTCCAGTAATTACTTCCGATAACCCTGCTCCTACAGAAAATGCAAGAGCGCTAGCAGCTAAAGCATTAGATACATTATGCCTACCCAACATTGGTAGGAATACTGGAGAGGTTCCATATGGGCTATGCAAAAAAAACCGCATTCCCTTTTTTTCAAAAATAATATTACTTGCAAAAAAATCTACACCAACACTAGTATACAAAGAAAAATTCCATATAGATTTTCCTCGCAATATTTTGCGCCACAAATGCAAAGCATGACTATCTGCATTTATAATACCTTTTCCATGTGAATCTAATTCAAAAAAAATCTTCCCTTTCTCTTTTTTTATTTTAGTTAACGATCCAAACCCTAATAAATGTGATGGGTAAATATTATTTACTAAAGCTGAATTAGCAGAAACGATCTTGCTTAATTGCATCAGTTCTCCTGGACGACTCGAGCCTAATTCAATAATTGCAAAATTGTTTCGTTTAGTTAAACGTAATAAAGTAATTGGAACCCCAACTGTATTATTAAAGTTACCTTGTGTTGCTACTGTATCCCCACAATTCTTTAGTATAGACGCGGTCATTTCTTTTACTGATGTTTTACCACTGGACCCAGTTATAGCAACAACCTTTGCTGATACTTGTTGGCGTACCCAACGCGCTAACATTAGTAAAGCATAACGAGTATTAGGTACAATTAATTGAGGAACATCTAAAAACATATAATTATTTACTAATAATGCTTTAGCGCCAGAAGCAATTGCTTGGGCAGCAAAATCATGACCATCAAAACATTTACCTATCAATGCTACGAACATACATTGTTTATAAATAGTATTCGAATTAATAGTAATTGAATCAATAATCAAATCTATGCCAATATGTTTTGCGTTTAAAATTGGCGCTATTTCATGAAGACTAAACGGAATCATGATAAATCGTTTTTTAAAATTTTTTTTATTACGTTTTGATCAGAATGACATATGCAATTATTTCCTATAATTTGGTATTTTTCATGACCTTTTCCAGAAATTAATATGATATCTTCTGAACACGCTTGGGAAATAACAGTTTGTATTGCACTATAACGATTTTTAATAATTTTAATATTTTTTTTTAAATTTTTTAGGCCTATACCATACATAATATCATTTACAATTGATTGTGGTTCTTCAGTACGTGGATTATCATTAGTAATGATAATCTGATCAGCATATTGTTTTGCAATATAACCCATTAAAGCACGTTTACTTGGATCTCTATCGCCTCCGCAACCAAAAACACACCACAATTGGCCATAACAATGCCGCCTAATTGAAATCAGCACTTTTTTTAATGCATCAGGAGTATGTGCATAATCTACGATAATTGTAGGCCGCCCATAGTAACTAAATACCTCCATTCTTCCAATTATAGGTCGTAATTGAGATGATGTATGAACTAATAACGACAAAGGATATCCCAATACCAATAATGTACCTAAAGCTAATAATAAATTATTAACATTAAATTCTCCTAATAATTGACTGTGAATTACCCCACCTCCCCAACTTGAATCAAAAAAAATGTCTGTACAGTGTAAGTAATAATTTACTTTAATCACAGATATCCATTTACCTTTCCAAAAAATCGGTAAATTTCCTGTTATGGTTACTGCAACTGCTTGTGGTAAATAATACAACCATCGATAACCAATAAGATCATCAGCATTTATAACATATTTCTCTACATGTAATTCATTAAATAATCGCCATTTAGACATTAAATATTGTTCCATACTGCCGTGATAATCTAAATGGTCGTGACTTAAATTAGTAAATACAGCAACTTTAAAATGTAAGGCATCTACACGATATTGAGATAATCCATGTGATGATATTTCCATAGCAACAAATACGATTTTATCTTTAATAAATTGATCTAATATTTTTTGAGTATCAATAGCAGAACAAGTTGTATTGTCAGATACGTACAAATTATCTAACATCCCGTTACCTAATGTACCCATCACAGCACTTTTTTCTCCTAACAATTGAACCCAACTAGCTAATAAATGTGTAACAGTAGTTTTCCCATTAGTTCCAGTTACACCAATTAAGTTCAAAAAACGAGATGGATGATTATAAAAGATCCCTGCTATATCAGATAAATGCTGTGATAAATGATTTATACAAACTACAGGTATTTCATTTGTATTATAACTGTATTTTTTAAATATTGTTGTATTATTCCAAGATTCTGACAGAACTGCAGCAGCTCCTTTTTTAATTGCATAATTGATATATAGTCTTCCGTCAGTCCTACAACCTTTGACTGCTATAAACAAATTTCCTAATACAACATCTCGACTATCCAATTGTAACCCTGTTAATATAGGGCAAGCAGAATTATTAGCAACACATGGTAGAAGAAATTTATATAAATTATGTAATTCATGCATGTAATTTTTTATTAAAAAGATTATAGTATTTTTTAATTATTGTAAAAAATCTGGCACAATATTCATTATTTTTAACGTATTACCCATAACTGTACGAAACACTGGCGCAGATACCATACTTCCATAATAATGACCATTTTTAGGATCATTTATGACTACTGCTAAAGCTAATCTAGGATTACTCGCTGGGGCTACTCCAGCAGCACATGCAATATACTTATTAATATATTTTCCATGTGATCCTACTGTCTTGACAGTACCAGTTTTGACTGCAATCCGATATCCTTTAATCGTTTCCTGATAATTACTACCCGATAACGATACGCTTTCCATCATATCTAAAACAGCACGTACTAATGGTCTTGGAAAAACTCGATGTCCTGATGTTAAAGGAGATTCAACTCGTATAATAGAAAGTGGTTTAGATACTCCCATTCCACCGATGGTAGCATAAACTTTAGCCAATTGTAATGGGGTAATCATTAAACCATATCCATAAGAAAATGTGGCTCGTTCTATATCCGACCAACATTTATCGTATGGGTATATTCCGCTACTTTCTCCTATTAATCCTATATTAGTCGCCTTACCCATTCCAAAATTTAAATATGTATTTACTAGAGTTGTTGCAGGCATGGATAGCGCTAATTTAGAAACACCAACATTACTAGATTTTTTCAATATTTCTCCAACAGTTAATTTGTCACGATAAATTACATCCTTGATTTGATGTCCATCAATCGTATAAGGAGATGTATTTACAATAGTACCTGTTGTTATTATGTTGTGTTTTAATGCAGCCATAATCACAATAGGTTTCACTGTTGACCCTGGCTCAAATGCATCAGTAATAGCGCGATTACGCATGACAGATTTGTTAGTAATAGATAAATTATTTGGATTATATGATGGATAATTAGTCATAGCCAAAATTTCTCCGGTATTAATATCTATTAACACTATGCTACCGGATTCTGCCTTATTTATACGTACAGCATTATTTAATTCATGATATGCTAAATATTGTAGACGTTCATCAATACTTAAAACAATATTTTGAGAAGATTGTCCATCTTCTACAGTAGTTTCCTCAATTGTTCTACCAAATCTATCTTTTCGTATCACTTTTGTTCCGCGTTGACCAGATAACCAAGTATTGAAGCTTTTTTCTATACCTTCGATACCTTGACTATCTATATCTGTTATTCCTATTAAATGAGCAGTTGTACGCCCAGCAGGATAATACCGTTTTGATTCTTGTTGTAAATATACTCCCGGTAATTTAAGTTGACTAATACTCTGAGAAACAGAAGGATTTATTTGTCGCGCTAAATAAATAAATCGCCCTGTAGCGTGATTACTAACAAGAGATGATAATTTATCGAATGGTATATTTAATATTTTAGATAACGCTCTCCAACGACAAATCTCAGAGGAAATGCCACCATTTCTATTAATTTTATAAGGATCTATCCAAACAGAATCAGCCGGTATACTAATTGCTAGCAATTGACCCAATCTATCAGTAATAATACCCCGAGGAAATGAGATATGTTGCACACGTAACGAACGCATGTTGCCTTCATTAATTAACTTATTAGAATAAATAACTTGTAAATAAGTCAATCTTAATAGCAAAATAACTAATATAAAAAAAATACAACTATATAATAAGTTAAAACGCTTGTTGCTTAAAATTATTTGGAAATTATAAGGTTTAAACTTCATACAACATATATTAGGTCGTCGTATGATGATATATGATGTTGAATAGTAATTTTTATATATCAACATACATTTATTAAGTCAGTGGAACATTTTATTTTGGGTTGGATCTACATAATGCATTTGTAATTTATTTACAGCGATACGTTCAATACGACTATGATCAGATAATATTTTTTCTTCAAGGATCAAATTTCTCCATTCAGTATCCAAAGTATCTCTTTCTAAAAAAAGTTTTTCGCGATCCATAATCATGGATCTAGTATGATAAGTTACTAAAATCACTAGCATTGCTGACATTAACACTAACAACAATAAAAGTAATTGCTGTTTACCATAAAAAAATAGATCATTATAAATAATATTAATAAGATTATATTGTTTTTTTTTCATCATACTTAAATAATTAATTTTTCAGCACAACGTAATATTGCGCTACGAGCACATGTATTCCTTTTAATTTCTTGTTTTGAAGGCATTAATTTTCCCATATCTTTTAGCTTATATTTACTTTTATATTTACTGAATATTTGACAATCTGTTAATGGAATTTTAGGAGGTATAGGTAAGACACAACTATGATTACGAATAAAATGTTTTACTAAGCGATCTTCTAAAGAATTAAAACTGATTACTACTAATCTTCCTAGTGGAGATAACATCACCAATGAATCTTCTAATACCTGTATTATTTCTTCTAATTCATTATTAATATACATTCTCATTGCTAAAAAACTTTTAGTAGCAGGATGCTTATGCTTGTTACGATAAGGAACAATATCGCAAATTAATTTAGACAAAACAGTAGAACGTGTAATAGGTTTATATCGTCTTGTAGATACAACAACTTTAGCAATAATTTTAGCGAACCTTTCTTCTCCGAAAGTTTTCAATACCCAAGCAATGTTTTCCAATGAAGCTTTCGATAACCACTCAGCAGCAGATTGTCCACCGCTAATATCCATACGCATATCTAAAGGACCGTCTCTCATAAACGAAAATCCTCTATTATCATCATTCAATTGAAATGCACTCACTCCTAAATCCAATAGAATACCATCTACTGACCCAGTAAGGCCCATACTTTTAATATGTTTGTTTATTTTAGAAAATGTACTGTGTATGATTGTGAATCTACTATCTTGTTCAGCTATTATTTTCCCAATTTTTATAGCTAACCAATCTCTATCAATTGCTAGTAGACGGCCTTGTTGAGTTAATTTAGATAAAATTAACTTAGAATGTCCTCCTGCACCAAATGTTCCATCAACATATACTCCTGCTGAATTAATATTCAATGCTTGTATTGCCTCTTCCAACAAGACACTCGTATGATCGCAGTTGGTATAAAATATGCACATAACAATCAAAGTATAAACACGTCACACACGTATATTCAAATTTTTAATAAATATAAAGTATCTGATCATAATAAACTATCAAATATATAATATTCTATGCTGCATTATATTTAGTGTCTATAAAAATATTTAATAATTATAATATATACTTATATCCGTACATTAAGGTATAAGTATATATTATAATTATTTTAAAATGCGCAGAACACGTTATTATTATAATAAATAAAACAATACGAAAATTAACTCTAAAACACTATAATGTTACTATTATAATACTCTACTTCCATAGTATTAGTGGTTGACAAGTAATATTTAATAGATTTAAAATAAGTTTAATGTAATAAATTATTATTTGAATCTGATGTTGTTAATTATCGTTTATACATGATTATAAAACATTATGTATATATTTGTTTTTAACATTCATGAGACATGGATAATCTATGAGTCAACAAGTCATTATTTTTGATACAACTTTACGCGATGGTGAACAATCTTTACAGGCAAGTTTGAACGTAAAGGAAAAGTTACAAATTGCTTTTGCTTTAGAACGATTAGGAGTAGATATTATGGAGGTTGGATTCCCGATATCTTCTCCGGGAGATTTTGAGTCAGTACGCGCAATAGCAAAACAAATAAAAAATAGTTTAGTATGTGCTTTAGCTAGATGTGTTGACAAAGATATTGATATTGCGGCAGAAGCATTAAGAGTTGCTAAAAACTTTCGGATTCATATATTTTTACCTACCTCATCTGTACATATTCAATCTAAATTGAATAAAAACTTTAATCAAATTATAGAAATGACCGTTCATGCAATACATTACGCAAGAAAATACACTGATGATATAGAATTTTCTTGCGAAGATGCCGGACGTACTACTATAGACAATTTGTGTCGTATTGTTGAAATTGCGATTCAATCCGGAGCAAATACAATTAATATTCCTGACACAGTAGGTTATACCACTCCAAGTCAATTTGGCCAAATTATTGCTTCTCTATATAATCGTGTTCCTATCATTGATAAAGCTATTATTTCAGTGCATTGTCATGATGATCTAGGTATGGCAGTAGGTAATGCCATTTCAGCCATACAAGCCGGAGCTAGGCAAATTGAAGGTACTATAAATGGTATTGGTGAACGAGCAGGAAATACTGCACTAGAAGAAGTAATTATGGCTATCAAAGTACGAGAGGATTTATTAAATGTGCACACTAATATTCGTAGTCAAGAAATTTATAGAACTAGTCAAGTAATTAGTCAATTATGCAATATGCCTATTCCAGCCAATAAAGCAATAGTTGGATCAAATGCTTTTTCTCATTCTTCAGGTATTCATCAGGACGGTATATTAAAAAATAGAAGAAATTATGAAATTATGACTCCAGAAAGTATTGGTTTAAAAGATATTAAATTAAATCTTACATCTCGATCTGGGAGAGCGGCAGTAAAATATCATATGCAAGCAATGGGTTATCAAGAAAGTGATTATGACATGGATAAGTTATATGATGTTTTTTTAGAACTTGCAGATAAGAAGGGACAGGTGTTTGATTATGATCTAGAAGCTTTAGCATTTATTAATAATCAACAAGAACAATCAGAATTCTTTAGGTTAAAGTGTTTTAATGTACATTCTAGTTCTTCTGGAATCGCTACTGCTTTAGTCAAATTATATTGTGGAGAAAACATCTGCGCTTATTCGGCAACTGGAAATGGCCCGATAGATGCTATTTATGAAGCATTAACACATATTACAAAATTGTCTATAAATTTAGAAAAATACCAACTTAATGCAAAAGGGCATGGTCGCAATGCATTGGGGCAAGTAGATATTGTTGTGTCATATGAAGGTCGTAATTTTCATGGAGTTGGATTAGATACAGATGTAATAGAATCTTCAGTTAAGGCTATGATCCATGTTTTAAATAACATTTGGCGCGCAAAACAAGTAATAATCCAACGAAAATACTTACAAAAAGATAATCACTAATAAGTTGAAAAACCTAAATATTTATGAACATTAGTTATCGAATTGCAATGTTGCCAGGGGATGGTATTGGGCCAGAAATCACAAAACAAGTTTATAAGGTTTTAAATGTAATAAGGAAAAAATTTAAAATCAATATTATTACTACAGAACACAAAGTAGGAGGAGATGCAATTGATAGTGAAGGCACCCCCTTACCTAATAGCACTTTAAAACATTGTGAACAATCAGATGCTATCCTGCTAGGAGCGGTAGGAGGGCCACAGTGGGCTCATTTGAAAGGACCAAATAGACCAGAACAAGGCGCTTTATTAGCTTTACGAAAACATTTTAATTTATTTGCCAATTTAAGACCTATATATCTTTCTGACACATTAAAGGAGTTATCTCCTTTAAATATAAAAATAATTCCAGATGGAATTGATATTATATGTGTACGTGAATTAATTGGGGGTATTTATTTTGGAAAACCGCAAGGACGTTCAGGTGTAGGTTCACATGAATATGCTTTTGATACTGCCATTTATCATCGATTTGAAATAGAACGCATTGCTAATATTGCTTTTAAATTAGCTCAAATAAGACGTAAGCATGTGTCTTCTGTAGATAAAGCGAATGTGCTCTATACTTCTGTACTATGGAGAGAAGTGGTATCACAGGTTGCAAAAAATTATCCGGATGTTGAATTAGAACATTTATATGTCGATAACGCTAGTATGCAATTAATCAAAAATCCATCTAAGTTTGATATTATTCTATGTTCAAATTTATTTGGTGATATTTTGTCTGATGAATGCGCTATGATAAGTGGATCGATTGGTACACTACCTTCTGCTAGTATTAATGAATGTGACTTTGGTTTATATGAACCCGCTGGAGGATCTGCTCCAGATATTGCAGGTAAAAATATTGCCAATCCTATTGCGCATATTCTTTCCGCTGCATTATTATTCAGATATAGTTTAAAACTAACTCATATCGCAATTGCAATCGAAAAAGCAGTGTCTCAAGCACTAACATTGGGATATCGAACGTTTGATATAGCATCAGGATGCGACAAAAGTATAAGCACTAATGAAATGGGCGATATCATAGCTTCTTTAATTCAAAATAAAAGAGAAAAATAATATGGGAAAATCCTTATACCAAAAAATATATGATATGCATGTCGTATATGAAAATAAAGATGACATTCCAGTATTATATATTGATCGGCATTTATTACATGAAGTCACATCTCCACAAGCTTTTGAAGCATTGCGTTTAAAAAAACGTACAGTTAGACAACCAAATAAAACATTTGCTACTATGGATCATAATGTTCCTACTACAACAACAAATATCAATATTTCTGGAAATATGGCTAAAGCACAATTAGACAGATTAACTAAAAACTGCAAAGATTTTGGAATTCAATTATTTGATTTGGATCATCCTTATCAAGGAATAGTTCATGTATTAGCCCCAGAGCAAGGCATTACATTACCTGGTATGACTATTGTATGTGGAGATTCGCATACTGCTACTCATGGAGCTTTTGGTGCTTTAGCATTTGGAATAGGAACCTCAGAAATAGAACATGTATTAGCGACGCAAACTTTAAAACAAATTCGATACAAATCTATGCAAGTGAACTTATTGGGTGTTATTGCTCCTCAGGTTGCAGCTAAAGATATAATTCTAGCAATTATTGGGAAAATCGGACATGGGGGAGGATCCGGTCATGTAGTAGAATTTTGTGGATCTGTTATCAGTTATTTAAGCATGGAAGAACGTATGACTCTTTGCAATATGGCCATAGAAATGGGTGCAACTTCTGCTTTAATAGCACCAGATAAAATTACTTATGATTATTTAAGAAATCGTAAATTCTCGCCAACTGGGAAAAACTGGGAACAAGCATTGTTACATTGGAAAACATTATATTCCGATCATGATGCCCATTTTGATAAAACATTTAATTTTGATGTATCTAGTGTTAAACCGCAAATAACTTGGGGAACCAATCCTAGTCAAGTAATCTCTATTGATCAACCGATTCCGTCTTTAGAATCTTTTGTAAATCCTATAGAACGCAATTCTGCTGAACGAGCCTTAACTTACATGAAACTCCAACCGAATACTTATTTAACAGATATTTATATTGATAAAGTATTTATAGGATCATGCACTAATTCACGTATTGAAGATTTGCGTGCAGCAGCGCAAATCGTTGAGGGACGTCGCATTTCCAATGGTACACAAGCAATAGTAGTACCTGGGTCTAAATTCGTGAAAAAACAGGCGGAAGAAGAAGGATTGGATAAGATCTTTATACAAGCAGGATTTGAGTGGCGGTTACCTGGTTGTTCTATGTGTTTGGCTATGAATAATGATAGGCTTAATGCAGGTGAGCGTTGTGCTTCTACCAGTAACCGTAATTTTGAAGGTCGTCAAGGTCGTGGGAGTCGCACTCATTTAGTAAGCCCGGCAATGGCTGCAGCTGCAGCCATTGCCGGGCATTTTGTAGATATCCGAAAATAAAACAATATAAGGATATGTATATATGTCTCAGTTTATTCAGCATACTGGTGTAGTTTTACCGCTAGACATTGCCGATGTCGACACTGACAATATAATTCCAAAACAATTTTTACAAACTATTACTCGTGTCAATTTTGGATTGTACTTATTCTTTAATTGGCGCTTTCTTGGAAATACACCTGAAATTTTGAACCCAAGTTTTATACTAAATAAACCATATTATAAAAATGCTAGCATTTTATTAAGTCAAAGAAATTTTGGATGTGGATCATCTCGTGAACATGCAGTATGGGCGCTTATAGATTATGGATTTAGAGTCATCATAGCGCCAAGTTTTGCAGATATCTTTCATAAAAATAGTTTTAACAACCGCTTATTACTCGTAACTTTACCAGAACTACAAGTAAACGATTTATTTAAAGAAATTTCAATACAAAAAAAAGGTATGTCCTTAACTGTAAATTTATATGAACAAATTATTTATACATATGATAATAAAAAAAGATATTTATTTAAAATAAATGATTTTTATAGAAATTGTATGCTTAATAATATAGATGATATTAACTTAACTTTACAGTATGACGCTGCTATTAAGAAATATGAAGACAATCAGCCAGAATATTTAAAATAAACACCTTAAAAATATAAAATACATTATATAGCATTTGTTTATATAAATTTAAAATGGAAATAAAAAGTTAAAAACCATCTAAAATATATAATCCTCGATTATTATGATTTATTTATTTTATATATTGTCTAATTAATAATTAATTTATCTGAATATATAGCAGACATGATGGATCTATTATTGAAAATAAACAGGATTGAAAACACGTTATTTAATATACATAATCAAAAAACTTAAAAATAACTACTATAATTTCGTGTTATCCTGATAGACACGTGTTAATATTTTTTGTTATATGAAAAAAGACAATACATTTTTATAGAATATGAAACATAAAAGTAATATTTGAATATGTAAATAAACATTATGGTTTTAAATTTAAGAATTATTATATATAGTATATATTACTCGTCAAATTTGTAATAAAATATTTCCATAAAGTTATGAAATTAATACGAAGTGTGTATCTAATAATAGCTAAGTAATACATATAAATTTTTTGACTCAATCGAAATTTTTGTCTTTTTTGATAAAACATGCATCAAAATAGCTTGATCGATAGAATTAGGTTTTTTTTAAAAAACATTTTCGTTAATTTTATTGTTTTTATATTCTATACTCAATTTTATTTTTCAACTCATGCGTCTGATTGTATACAAATTCCTATGATCAGAAGTTTTTTCTCTGTTGATCAGCCTATCTATATTCAATCTGACGAATTAGATGTCTATTATCCTAAAAAAATTCTCTTTTCTGGACATGTTAATATTAAACAAGATAATCATATTTTAATGTCTGATAAATTAGTGATCTCACGTGATGAGAAAAATGAATTAGTACATAATACTTTATACGCTTATGGTCATGTAAAGTATTACAGCAATTATGTTAAGTTAACAGGAACTCATGCTTGGATGAATTTTTATAATAAAGATATAGACGTTCATAAGGGCACATATTATATATCAGAACCACATATTTATGGCATAGCAAATTCTATTATGCAACGAGGCAAAAATCGTTACACTATTGTTAAACAGGGAAAGTGTACTTCTTGCATGTTAAGTAAGAATTATTGGAATATAACAGGATCAGAAATGATATATGATCATCATAAACACAATATAGATATTTGGAATGCATGTCTTAAAATTAAAAAAATACCAATGTTTTATATCCCTTATTTATCATTATCTTTACGACAAAATAATACTTTAGGACACTATATACCTAGTATTAAATACAGTAATAAACAAGGATTAGAATTTAAGATACCTTGTCCTATTAATTGCTCAAAATATTATTCAGGAAGTATTGCTCCATGTTACACATCTAACTTAGGGGCAAAATTAGAAACAGAAATACGTTATTTAGTTAAACCAGGAACTGGATTATTAATTTTAGATATCATAGAAAATGATAAAATATATAATGAAAAATTTTATAACGATTATTGTAATAGTAATTGGCAACTATATTGGAAACATAATGGTATCATGAATAAAAAATGGCATTTTTATTCTGATTATGTCTTGACTACAGGTTTTAATAATTATATTGATAATACTAATGTACCGGCATGTATATACTCTAATAATGATTGTATAAATCAAAAAATTTTATGCAATTATAGTGATAAAAATTGGAATACTAGTTTCGCTTACTTTGGTACTACAAATATTAAAACAAAGATTAGCCAAAATAATTATAACTATAGCGCAGCTCCTCAATTAGAATTAAATACCTACTATAGTAATATCAAAGATAAACCATTTAATTTAAAATTATTCAGTCAATTAACTCAATTTATACCTGTAAATTATAATTTACCCAAAACGATCAGAATACATATAGAACCAACTTTAAGCTTACCAATACATAACTGTTGGGGCAGATTTAATACTGAAGCAAAATTGAGAATTACGAATTATCGGCAAAAAAATATTAATTACTATAACAAAACACAATGTATGAAGTATTCTTTGCAAAATACAGTCAATCGCCTTATCCCACAATTTAAAATCAATGGAAAAATGATTCTTAAAAAAAAAACATATGTTTCTAACAAATATAGACATTTCTTGGAGTCAAAACTTCAATATTTATATATACCGTATCGTTTTCAAGAAAACATTGGTATATATGATACCAATATGATTCATATAGATCATAAAAATTTATTTCATGATTCTATCTACAGTGGATTAGATCGTATTTTTCCTGCTAATCAAATTACTGGAGATATAGCAATACGATGTTTTAAGAAAAAAAACGAATTTTTTTATGCGTCTATAGGCCAAATATTAAATTTGGCACAATTTAATACTAAATATCCAAAAACAACCAAATATAGATATCATCTTCCCAATATCAAATTATTTTCGGGAACAAGTCGTTGGAATATTAATAATTATTGGAACACAAGCACTGAAATACAATATGATATGCGGAACCATACCTTATCTTTTGGAACTATGATATTGGAATATATAGGAAAAGACAATCAAGTGCTACAAACACATTATCGATATGTCAACGAACAATATCTTGAAAAAACATTACCAAAGATTAATGAATCAACTTATTATAAAACGATTTCTCAATTAGGTATTCTTACTTGTTATCCATTATTTAATAATTGGAGAATAAGTTGTTCGCATTACCATAACATAAAAACTAATCAACTTATTGATCAAACAATAGGGATACAATATCATACTCCATGTTGGGGGGTTAATATATCTTATGAACGAAAAATTATTGATTGGATCAATCAATCGAATCATCATATATACGATAGTAAAATACGATTAGATATTAAAATATATAATTCTGTATCAGATTTTCAACAACATCTTCATAAGATGTTAAATATCGGTATTTTACCATATCAATATATCTCCTAATCTTGGGTATCCCGGAGGGATTTAGAATTTATACTCACAATATTATTAAATTATTTATGAAATTTTGGAAAACGTTAATTTTAATATTTATAATAAACACAAGCATTGTTTTTGGAGAAATAAAAACAACAGATAAAATTGTAGCATTAGTAAATCATCATATTATACTAGATAGCGATGTTCGAAACAGTATGTATATGATTCTAGATAATATTTTTAATGTTGATAACAATGCGTTACAACATGTAGTATATTATCAACAAATATTAGATCAATTAATTACAGATAAACTCATTTTTCAGGCAGCTACTCAACAAGAGATTACAAATAATTATACTCAACTCAATCAGGTGATTTGTCGTATTTCAAATCTATATGATATGACACTAGACCAGTTTCGTGCATACTTATACAATACTGGTCTAAACTATGAAAAATATTGTACACAACAATATCAAGATATGCTTAAAATCAACATATGTGACCGTGTCACTTATCATCGTGCTAGTATACTCACTAATGAAATAAATAAAGTTGTTAATAAATTAGAAATGATTGATTTTAATAAGCAATTTAAGCTAAGACATATCACATTTTCGTTGCCAATACAACCAACGCAAAACCAAATAAACACAATAGAATGTTTTGCAAGATTGTTAATTAAAAAAAAAGAATTTAATAAAAACAATAGTATTAAAAAGTTAATACGTCTTTATTCTAATAAATATATTCTGCAAATAATTAAAGTACAAGAAACAGAATGGGTTTCGTGGAAGGATATGCCAATTATTTTTGATCAACATTTGAAAAAAATAAAAAAGGGTGATCTTATTGGTCCCATTTTATCTCATGATGGAATACATATTGCAGAAGTACAAGATATACGTTATAAACAACTGATGTTGCCTATTACTAAAATTAAAGCAAAAATATTTGGTGTAAAAGATTCATGTAAAAATGTAAATATAGTAAAACAACTGTTACAGATTAAAGAACTTATTGAAAAAAACAATACTACATTTGATATAATTACTAAAGAAAAATTAAAAAGTATGGGTTTCGATAATTATGAAGAAAATATAATATATAAAGATTTAGATGATTTTGAACCATCCATACGAAGAGCTTTAATTACTTTAAAAAATAATGAAATCAGTATGCCAATGCATATTTATGATGGATGGTATTTGGTTCAGTTAATGGATTTTTCCATATTAGATTACACCGCGATAATACATGAACGTGCTTATTTATATTTGTTAAGTAAAAAATTCAATGAAATTATGAAATATTGGATTCAAGAATTACGATCTTCATCATACATTAAGATCCTTAATTAAAATGATCAAAACAAACAAACAATTCCAACGAATTATCATTACTACCGGAGAACCCGCTGGGATCGGTCCTGATATAATAATCATGAGTGCACAAAAAAAATGGCCTGTAGAGTTAGTTGTATGTGCAGATCCTCATTTGCTATTAGATAGAGCAAATCAAATAAATTTGCCTTTAAAATTACGTGCTTATCATGCTAAAAAGACAGCGTCTCCTTGTATGCCTGGAGAATTATCTATATTAAAAATATTACTTCCAAAAAAATCTGTGCCTGGTCAATTAGATGTTGATAATAACGATTATGTTATTAATACTTTAAAAAGAGCATCACAAGGATGTTTAAGTAAAGAATTTTCAGCATTAGTTACTGGTCCTGTACATAAAGCTATCCTGAATAAAGGAAATATAGCATTTTGTGGGCATACTGAATTTTTATCTCACATAAACAAATGTAAAAAAACTGTCATGATGTTAAGTAATAGTAAATTACGTATTGCATTGGCAACTACTCACATACCTATATTATCTGTTCCAAAAGTAATTACTCAAAAATCTCTTTGTGATACCATCACTATTCTCTCTGAAGGATTAAACCAATACTTTGGTATTTTATGTCCTAAGATTTATGTATGTGGTTTAAATCCTCATGCTGGAGAATCTGGGTATATGGGACAAGAAGAAATTGAAACTATTATACCTGCTCTAAATATTTTAAAAAAAAACACCAATTGTGAAATAATAGGACCTTTATCAGCTGATACAATATTTCAATCAAAATATATACAACATGCAGACGTAATATTAGCTATGTATCATGATCAAGGATTACCTGTATTAAAGTATTCTGGATTTGGTCAATCAGTAAACATTACTTTTGGATTACCTTTTATTAGAACTTCTGTAGATCACGGAACTGCTCTTGAGCTATCTGGTACAGGATCAGCGTTCCCCAATAGTATGATTATGGCTATTACAGTTGCGATCAGTATGGCAAATAAGCTTCATGAAAAAAATATACTATAAAAATCATTTTATACAAAAAAAATGGAGTCAAATCTTTCTTAGTGATCAAAACATTATTAATGCTATTGTTAAATCTATTAATCCTAAAAAATATCAAAAAATAGTAGAAATTGGACCTGGATTAGGCGCATTAACCAAACAAATTTTAAATACTATAGATATTGATTTCTTGATATTAATAGAACGCGATCCCAATTTAGTTAATCGATTAATTCAAATATTTAATAAAAAAATAAAGATTTTTAATCAAGATGTAATGACAATAAATTTTTTTGATTTATCTAACCAAATAGGACAAAAACTACGATTAATAGGAAATTTACCTTATAATATAGCTACAAAATTAATCATATATTTATTCAAGTATGTTAATGTAATTGATGATATGCATTTTATGTTTCAAAAAGAAGTAGGCAGACGAATTTGCGCCGACCCTAATAATAAGGAATACGGAAGATTAAGTATAATAACACAGTATCATTACAAAATTATTCCATTATTTAAAATACCGGCAACTTCTTTTATTCCTATTCCAAAAGTAGAATCTTTAATGATACGCTTCATTCCACATACGAATACTCCTTATCCTATAGTTGACATAAAAAAACTATCTTTACTTACTGAGCTAGCGTTTAGACAAAGACGCAAAACTCTGCGTAACAGCTTATCTATATTTTTTAACCAAACAGAAATAATACGACAAGGAATTAATCCAACATTACGAGCAGAAAATATCACCATTAACCAATATTGTATATTGGCAACTATACTAAATAACAAATAAACTTAATCTAAAATTATATCACTCGATTAGCTAAAACACAATCATGAATGATTGTGTTTTAGCTAATCGAGTGATATAATTTTATTTATGTTGATTATATTTTAGTTACTGAGATCTTTTAGCAGAAGATCTCAGTAACTAAATGGCTCACATAAAGATAGTCACCTTATAATTAATGGCTTCTTTAACAAGAAAATATGTTTTTATTATTTTTATTAATAAATTCATCTTGTAAATTAAATATTTTTCTTAAGAAGATTCGTATCTTCATATAAAGTATAAAACTTATAATAATATATATATTAACGATTTTTTAATAAAAAAATTTATAATCAAAAATGTCTACTTATTTCATTGGAGATGTACATGGATGTTATAAAAACTTAAGAACTATGTTGGATCGAGTGTGTTTTGATCCTAATGTTGATACTTTACATTTAACTGGAGATATAATAGCAAGGGGTCCTAGTTCATTAGAGGTGTTACGTCTAATCCACAATTTTAATTCAAGTGCTCGCCTAGTATTAGGTAATCATGAGTTACATTTATTAAAAACATATTTTGGAATGGATCATAAAAATCATAAAGATTACTTCAATAAAATATTAAATGCTCCCGATTTAGAAGAATTAATGTATTGGCTGCGCCATCAACCTATTCTATACATAGATGAAAATAAGAAAATAATAATGACACATGCGGGCATTAGTCCTAATTGGAATATTTGTGCTGCTAAAAAAAATGCCCAAGAAATAGAAAAAATCCTAGTGAGCGACTATCCTTATTTAATTTTCAAAAATATATATAAAGATGTATCTGCTGATTTACATCAGATTCAGATAAATAAAAAAAAATTAGAACAGATACAAGAATATATTAATGTATTTACCCGAATGCGTTATGTTTATTTAAACGGGCAATTGGATCTTAAATATAAAGGAATACCCAAGAATGCTCCAAAGAATATTTATCCATGGTTTTCTTTAAAAAAATTGATCGATCCTACATATAACATAATTTTCGGCCATTGGGCAGCATTAAAAAACATACAAATTCCCTCTGGAATTTATGGCTTAGATTCCGGCTGTTGTTGGGGTGGTGCACTTACCTTATTGCGATGGGAAAACAAAGAAACTATATGTATACCTTGTAATCCACCTGCTTAATGCTTAAAAATAAGAATTAAAATTTTGAAAATTTTATTATAAATATTTCATATAAACTAAAATAGATTAACAATTCTGTTCGATCCGTCGTTCTCTTTAAAAAAGAGAACTTATTAAGCTCAAATATATAATTGATTCTATCAACACAAAATGCTTTTATAATTAGCCATAATAGTTTTATTAAAGACGTTCTAAAATTTTAAAATTTAAACAATAGAAAAAATCATCGTTTACTTTATAAAAACTATTGAAAACAGATTTCCATTCTTTTATATCATAATCGGGAAACCAAGCATCACCATCAATATCGATAATACTGTTAACATATGTTAAATATAAACGTTGCGCATAAGGTAAAAAAATATTGTATATTGTGCTTCCTCCAATCACCATAACTTCGTGTGTATCCTTTACCAAAGATAAAGCACAACCTGGATTATTTACCATAAAAACATCATTGCAATTATTTATTGCATTGCGACTTAAAACAATGTTCAATCTATTTAGCAGTGGTTTTTTTCCTATGGATTCAAATGTTTTACGTCCCATAATAATTGGCTTATGCAAAGTATGATACTTAAACCACTTAATATCTATAGGAAAACACCAGGGAATAACATTTTGCTTTCCAATTACATGATTAGTGGTCAATGCAACAATTAAGCTAATAATCATATATAAGAAAAATTTTAATGTGTATTAAATTAAACAAAATATTTTTAAGCAACACTCATCTAATCATGCCAGCAGCATACTTCATTAAGTATGATATACGTCATTTTACAATTACATCTATTTATATGTGATTAATTATAACTAATGTTCTATTTCAGAATGCATATCTTGAATTGATATAACGTGTTCCGTAGTATCAACAGCTAATGATATAGCTGCGGCAAAACTTCCATTTATTGTAGTACCATAATGAATATTATTTTGCAGTGCGATACGACATAGCGATGCAGCATGATTACCGTTAACTCCATTTGTTGCAGTAGTATCTACAATATAACTATATTCACCATTCTTAATTTTTTTATGAATATATGTATTAGCTATATGCACTGGCCTAATCATTTGAGAAATAATGCCAACACTTTCTAACATCTTTGCTGTTTCATATGAAACATCTAACATAAAACCATTTTTAATAAATTTAGTAACTAAATCTATCGCTTTATCTGTATCTTTTTCAGTTAATGATAATAATATATCACCATGTTTTTTAATATAAGATCGACTGCTTACCGTTGCTTTGGCAAATGCTTCCTCAAAAGTACGCCCAATGCCCATTACTTCCCCTGTAGATCTCATCTCTGGTCCTAATTTTGGATTTATGTCAATAAATTTATTAAACGGCAACACTACTTCTTTTACTGAGAAATAAGGAGGAATCACTTCTTTTATAATACCTTGATCAAATAAAGATTGACCAATCATCACTCGAGTCCCGATTTTTGCTAATGCTATACCAGTAGCTTTAGATACGAAAGGAACTGTGCGCGACGCTCTTGGATTAATTTCAATTATATAAATTTCATTTTTTTGTATTGCAAATTGTATATTAACTAAACCTTTTACATTAAATTTAAATGCTAACTTTTTTACTTGATGCCGTATCTTATCTTGAATATTTTTACTTAATGTATAAGCTGGTAAAGAACATGCTGAATCTCCAGAATGTACTCCTGCGTATTCAATATGTTCCATAATTCCTCCAATAAACACCTGTTGTCCATCACAAATAGCATCTACATCTACTTCAATTGCATTTTCTAAAAAATGATCTAATAAAACTGGAGCATTATTAGATACTTTAACAGCATTTTTAAAATAGCATAATAATTCTTTTTTGTTATATACTATTTCCATAGCTCTACCTCCTAAAACATAAGAAGGTCTAACTACCATAGGATACCCTATAATTTTAGCATTTTTTAAAGCTGATTCTAATGATGTAACGGTAACATTTTTAGGTTGTTGTAGTTCTAAACATTTTATTGAACGCTGAAATCGTTCTCTATTTTCTGCTTGATCAATTGCATCTGGACTAGTACCTATAATAGATACCCCAGCTGCCTCCATTGCTTTAGCTAATTTTAATGGAGTTTGTCCTCCGTATTGAACAATTACACCTGTTGGTTTAGTAATGCGTACTATTTCTAAAATGTCTTCTAAAGTAATTGGTTCAAAATAAAGCATATCTGATATATCATAGTCAGTAGAAACAGTCTCGGGATTACAATTTACCATGATTACGTTATATCCGCTTTCACGCAATGCTAATGCTGCATGAACACAGCAGTAATCAAATTCAATACCTTGCCCAATACGATTGGGCCCGCCTCCTAATATCATGATAGTTTTATTACTTTGATTGAATTGGAATTCACACTCACCATCATAAGTAGAATACATATAAGAAGTATCAGTAGAAAATTCTGCCGCACAAGCATCTACATGTTTATATACAGGATGTATATCATATATAAATCTTAGTGCGCGAATTTTATTTTCTGATACACCTATCAATTTCCCTAATCTTGCGTCAGAAAATCCTTTCTTCTTAAGAAAATATAAACGATTTCTGTTAAGGTATGATATGCCAGTAGATATTACATCATTTTCTAATTGTATTAATTCTTCAATTTGAGCTAAAAACCAACGATCGATATTAGTTAAATAAAAAATTTGTTCTAAAGATATTCCATATCGGAAAGCATCAGCAATGTACCATATTCTGTTACTACTAGCATTTCTTAATTCATATTTAATAATATTAAATGCTTTAGGATGATCTAAATTAATTTTGGAATCCAGTCCTGTTACTCCTATTTCTAGTCCACGAATTGCTTTTTGTAAAGATTCTTGTTGACTACGGCCAATCGCCATAACTTCGCCTATTGATTTCATTTGAGTTGTCAATCTATTATTGCGTTTCCCTGGAAATTTTTCAAAATCAAAACGTGGAATTTTAGTTACTACATAATCTATAGATGGCTCAAAAGATGCAGGAATGCATCCATTTGTAATATCATTTGACAGTTCATCTAGAGTATATCCTACTGCTAGTTTAGTAGCTATTTTGGCTATAGGAAATCCAGTTGCTTTTGAAGCTAATGCTGATGACCGTGATACTCTCGGATTCATTTCAACGACAACAAGTCTTCCATTATTTGGATTCACTGCAAATTGTACGTTAGCTCCACCAGTCTCTACTCCAATTTCACGTAATACCATTATTGAAGCATTTCTCATAACCTGATATTCTTTATCAGTTAAAGTTTGAGCTGGCGCTACAGTAATAGAATCACCAGTATGAATACCCATGGGATCAACGTTTTCTATGGAGCATACGATTATACAATTGTCTTTAATATCACGAATTACTTCCATTTCATATTCTTTCCAACCGATTAAAGATTCATCGATTAAAAGTTCATGATTGGGAGATAAACTTAATCCATATCTGCAAAGCTTTTTAAATTCTTCTTCAGTATAAGCAACACCTCCCCCGTTCCCTCCTAAAGTAAAAGAAGGACGAATAACACAAGGTAGTCCAATTTTTTCTAAAGTTATCATAGCTTCACTTATATCACGCGCAATTTCAGATTGAGCTGTATCTAAACCAATTTTTTTCATAGATTCTCGAAATTTTTGGCGATCTTCTGCTTTATAAATCGAGTCTATCGTTGCCCCAATAGTTATGATATTAAATTTTCTTAAAATTCCGTGGTGTTCTAAATCTAAAGCGCAATTCAAAGCAGTTTGTCCTCCCATAGTTGGAAGTAGCGCATCTGGACGTTCTTTTTCAATAATTTTAGATATTATCTCCCATTGAATTGCTTCAATATAAGTTGCGTCAGCCATATCAGGATCTGTCATAATTGTAGCAGGATTAGAGTTTACTAAAATAAGACGATATCCCTCTTCACGTAATGCTTTGCAAGCTTGTGCTCCAGAGTAATCAAATTCACAGGCTTGCCCGATAATAATTGGACCAGCCCCCAATAGCAAAATGCTTTGTATATCGGTTCTTTTTGGCACGTTTGTATTCTCCAAACATTATTGATTACGGTAATTTTTAATTAATTTGATAAAATGACTGAATAATGATGATGTAGCATCGTGAGGCCCAGGACTAGCTTCTGGATGACCTTGGAAACTAAAAGCAGGTTTATTAATATGGTGAATACCTTGTAATGTTCCATCGAATAATGAAATATGTGTTATTTTTAAAGTATTAGGTAAAGTTTTTTTATCTACTACAAAATTATGATTTTGAGCAGTTATTATAACCTTATTTGTTTCCATATCTTTTACTGGATGATTAGATCCATGATGACCAAATTTCATTTTTATTATTTTTGCTCCATTAGCTAGTGCTAGTAATTGATGGCCTAAACAAATTCCAAACAACGGTATTTTAGTGGTATTTAAAAAAATTTGAATAGAATCAATTGCATATCCATATGCATTTGGATCTCCAGGTCCATTAGCTAAAAAAATTCCATCTGGTTTCATATTAATTATTTCACGCGCTGTGGTATGTGCTGGGACTACAGTTAATAAACAACCATAATCTACTAATATACGCATGATGTTTCGTTTAATACCGAAATCATATACTACTACACGATAAGGTAAACGTAATGGAGTAGCAAATACTCCAGATTTGATATCCCAAGTACCTTGATTCCATATATATTGTTGAGAAGTACTTACTTTATGAGCAAGATTAAGCCCGTGTAATCCAGGAAATTCGCGAGCTCTACGTAATGCTACATTAGCATTAGGAACGTCATGAGCAATAATGCATCCATGTTGCATTCCTTTTTCTCGTATTAGTCGAGTTAATTTACGAGTGTCTACCCCAGCAATACCAACAACATTCTGTTGTATTAAATAATCTGAAAGAGTTAACGTATGACGAAAATTACTAACAGTAGTTGCTAAATTATGAATAATAAGTCCTCTTACCTGAATACAAGAAGATTCATTATCAAGTTCATTGGTTCCAACATTTCCAATATGAGGGTAAGTTAAAATTACTATTTGATATGCATAAGAAGGATCAGTAATTATTTCTTGATATCCAGTCATTGATGTATTAAATACCACCTCTCCTACTGTTTCTCCCTCAATTCCTATTGCGTATCCATAAAATCGATTACCATCTTCTAGTACCAATAACGCTGGTTTCATCAAAATACCTCTATATTTGTCGAATAAATTAATCATTAAATATATAATTTATATTTAATTTATTAAAGGAAATTGATGAGTTATATATTAAATTATAATTAATATTATAGTACAATAAAATAAAACATGTGTAAATATTATTTACACATGTTTTATTTTATTGTCAATTTTTAAATTTCTTAATATTCAATATAATATACAAAACGATACTATTATTGTCTCTATCTCAAGTGATCATAATAACGCATTTATTCCTAAAGTATCTCCTATATCAAATAATCCTATTTTATCATATCCTAACCAAATAGCAGAATGTAATGCCCCACGAGCAAAAATTGTACGATCTGACGCTTTATGTGTGATTTCTAAACGTTCTTCTGGTCCTATAAATAGAATAGTATGTTCTCCAATAATGTTCCCAGCACGTATCGAATGAATTAAGATATCACGATTAGAAGATGATTCTGATGAATATGTTGTATAATCAACATTGCGATCCATAATTTTGTTAGATCGTGTAGATCTTAATGCATTTACAATAGTGTTTTGCATCATTAAAGCAGTTCCAGACGGAATATCACTTTTTTTATTATGATGCGTTTCAACGATACTGATGTCTGAATTATCACCTATAGTATGTGTAATCTTATGTAACAATCTTGATATTAATGCTATACCTATACTAAAATTAGAAGAGAAAACAATTCCTATTTTTCGAGATGCATTCATAATAAAATGTTCATGAGTCTTATTAAACCCAGTCGTACCAATAACTATATTTTTATTATTATGAACACAAAATTTTAAATATTCCATAGATATACTAGGAGCAGTAAAGTCTACTAAAACATCGAAGTCATTTTTAACTAACTCGAGACTATCAGTCACTGTTATACCTAAAGTATTGGTTTTTATTAACTTTCCAACATCCATACCACAAATACTAGCATTTGAACGTGTTATAGCGGCCCCTAAAATAATTTTTTGACTAAATTTTTTTTCTCCCTTAACAATACATTGTATTATTTTTTTGCCCATACGTCCGGTTATTCCCGTAACGGCAATACGAAGAAGCGCATCATTCATGATTTTATATACCCTATAATAGTACTTATAATATACAGAAGAATGTACAATTATAATTTATTTTTATAACTTGATATGAAAATAATAAAATATAAATTTTCAATAAATTTCAGTAATTATTTATTATATTTTAATTATTAAAATATAATAAATAACATATACCATCATACAGTTTTTATGCTGTTGTACTTTACTTAAAGCTTATAATTTTACTATTGCACTAAATTAATAAACACATTATTGCTTAAATATACTAAATTTTAGGTATACTAAAAAACATATTCTCTTCTTGTCCAATCATTTCTTCAACAACAAGATGATCTTTACTTAATGTACGTAACTTATCCAGGACTTGGTATACTAAAATATCCGGAGCTGATGCTCCAGCAGTAATGCCAACATTATTCATTCCACGCAACCAATCTTTTTGAATATCATTAGCATGGCTAATTAAATATACAATTTTTCCAATCCGATGTGCTAGTTCAATTAATCTCATAGAATTAGATGACATCCTTGATCCTACAACAAATATTATATCTACTGTTAAAGCTAAATTTTTAAGGGCATTCTGCCTATTAAATGTAGCATAACAAATATCATTTTTTCTAGGACTTAGAATATTAGGAAATCTTTTGTGTAAAATCGTAACAATTTCTGCGGTATCATCTATTGACAAAGTTGTTTGAGTTACAAGAAATAAATTATTTGGATAATTTACCTTAAGAAACCAAGCGTCTGATCTAGACTCAACTAAATATATTTTTCTTCCAGAATTATTAGAAATATATTGCCCCATCGTTCCTTCTACTTCTGGATGACCAGCATGTCCTATTAAAATAACTTCCATATCATTACGATTAGCGCGTGCAACTTCCATATGTACTTTCGTAACTAACGGACAAGTAGCATCGAGTATTACTAAATTTTTAATTTTCGCTTCTTTCCGTATTTTTTTTGACACCCCATGCGCAGAAAAAATTAGAACTGCCCCATTGGGTACATCATTTATTTGTTCAATAAAAACAATACCTTTTTTTGATAATCGGTTCACTACATAATCATTATGCACTAATTCATGTTTTACATAAATCGGAGTACCATATACTTGAATAGCTTTCTCTACAATATTAATTGCTCGATTTACTCCTGCACAGAATCCACGCGGATTAGCCAATACAACTTTAATATCTACACCCCTTTATATACAAAATATGGTAATACGACATCATCGTATATTTTTATCAAGATATACGAATATCTCAAATTAAAATTTCTTAACAATCATAATAGTGTTTTATTATTAAAACAATAGTTCCTATACAAATTGCCATATCTGCAATATTAAAAGTTGGCCAATGCCAACTTTTAATATATATATCAATAAAATCAACTACTGTTCCATATAATACTCGATCTAATAGATTTCCTAAAGCTCCTCCAATAATCATAGAACAAGATACACTATAATACTTAGAATATCCAATCATTTTATATAAAGTTATAACAAATGCTATAATGATTAATATTGTGATCCATATAAATGTCCAACGATAATATAAATCAACATTAGCAAATATCCCAAAAGCTAATCCTGAGTTATGAATATAATAAAAATTAATACCAGGTAGTACTGATAATATCTCTCCAACCAAAAAATGAGTTTTTATCAAATATTTAGTTTCTATATCTAATAACATTAATAGTATAGATAACCATAACCATTTTAAATTTTTATGATTATACTTTTTATGCTGCATTTAAAAGAACCTACGATTTTCTCCTGGCCCAGCTATATTAGAAACACAACGCGCGCAAATATTTGAATAATTTTTATTTTGATCAACGTCTAATCCATAATGCCAACAACGCAAACACTTCTTTCCTTTAGCTTTTTCTAAAAAGATATGCAATCCTGGTATTCCTTCTTGTTTATGTATAATTCTATTAAATTTTTCGTAATAATCTAAAACTATAGCAGAAGATGTTATCAATCCAAAAGACAGTTCATTATCTAACATACGCAATTTATTTGCTAACTCTGGAATAGCATATAAAATTACACTAGCATCTAAGGATCCTCCAATAATTCCGTTAAGACGTGCTTGTTCAACTGTTTTGTTTACTTCGTTTCGAACATTTAAAAAAGTATTCCAATGATTATTACTCATGACTTGTGTTGAATTTATACTAAATAATCCATCATACCATTCTTCAGTAAACACATATTCTGATCGATTTCCTGGAATATATCTCCAAATTTCATCAGCAGTAAAAGATAAAATTGGAGCTATCCAACGTACCATAGATTCAATAATATGGTATAATGCAGTCTGAGAACTACGGCGTGCCGTACTATTTTTTTTTGTAGTATACTGTCGATCTTTAATAATATCTAAATAAAACGAACCCATTTCTATTGAACAAAATTGCATAACCCGCTGTATTACATTATGAAAATTATATTTTTTATAATCTGATATTATTTCTAATTGCACGGACAAAGCGCAATTTATTGCCCAACAATCTATTGCAATCATATTTTCTGGATGCACACAGTCTTGTTCTGGATTAAAATCATTAATGTTAGCTAAACAAAATCGAGCGGTATTACGAATGCGCCGGTATATATCAATTGTACGTTTTAAAATAGCATCAGAAATCGTCATATCTTTAGAATAATCAGAAGAAGCTATCCATAGCCTCAAAATATCTGCTCCAAAATTCTTTATTATTTCCTGTGGGCTAATAACATTTCCAAGAGATTTAGACATTTTACGCCCTTGAGAATCTACAGCAAACCCATGACTTAATACTTCTCTATAAGGGGCTTTTCCTTTAATGACAGTTGATATAATTAAAGACGACATAAACCAACCTCGATACTGATCTGAGCCTTCTAAATATAAATCTGGTAAATGTTTATGATATTTTAATCTTTCTGGTATTACTGAATCACAAGTAGAACCAGAGTCAAACCAAACATCAAGAGTATCTAATACTTTTTTATATTGATCCGATTCTTTTTCCAGAATATCTTCAACTTTTAGATCCCACCACGCTTGTATTCCGCATTGTTCTACACGTTGCGCAACTATTTCCATTAATTCAAATGTATGTGGATGTAAAATATCTGTTTGTTTATGAATGAACAAAGGTATTGGTACGCCCCAAACACGCTGCCTTGAAAGACACCAATCGGGTCTATTAATAATCATTGTTTCAATACTAGATTTACTTTTCTCTGGAATCCAGCGTACTTCATGTATTGCTTTTAATAATTTATCCCTTAAGTCATATTTATCTATACTTAAGAACCACTGTGAAGTAGTTTTATATATAACAGGAATTTCATGACGCCAACAATATGGATAACTGTGCTTATGATTGTGATTTACATGTAATAAAGTACCCGACTGATTCAGTAAATTTATTATTATATTATTTGATTGAAAAATGTGCACTCCATTTAACGTAGGATGTATGTCAGATATATAATATCCCTTATCGTTTATTATATTATTGATTCTTTTTAAATTATATTTTTGAGCTATAATATAGTCATCAATGCCATGATTTGGAGCTATATGTATCGCTCCTGTTCCAGCATCTAATGTTACATGACAACTTAATACAATAGGAACATCAAAAGACATAAATGGATGATGAAATCTCAGCGATTCTAAAGAATTACCCAAAGTTTCGCCTAAAATCTTCCAAGATAAACATTGTATACGTTTCATTACAATATCTACCAAATTGGCTGCAATAATTATATATCTATTGTCATTTATCAAAATTAATTGATAACTATAGTCAGGATGTACAGAAATAGCTTGATTAGCAGGTAATGTCCAAGGGGTAGTAGTCCAAATAACTAATTCAATGGTATGTTTATACAAATTAATATTAAATATTTCAGACACACGAATACTATCTACTGCAGAAAAAGTAACATCAATAGCAGAAGATAAATGATTATTATATTCTACCTCTGATTCAGCTAATACAGAATGACATTGAAAACACCAATGTATTGGTTTAATGCCTTTGTAAAAATGACCACAAGATATCACTTTACTTAAAGTGCGAATAATGTTCGCTTCAGTTTTAAAGTCCATTGTTAAATAAGGTCTAGCCCAGTCTCCTAAAATACCTAACCTCATGAAATCCTTTTTTTGTATTTTTATTTGATCCAAAACGTAATTACGACAGATATTGCGAAATTCGTTTGGGCTAATGTCAATCCCCGGGTGTCCTATTAATCGTTCTACTTGCAGTTCGATAGGTAATCCATGGCAATCCCAACCTGGGATATAGGGAGCATTGTATCCCATAAAACCTTTATATTTAAGAATAATATCTTTAAGTACCTTGTTGACTGCATGCCCTAAATGAATACTACCGTTTACATAAGGCGGGCCATCATGTAACAAAAATAATTTTTTTTTATTTTTTTTAAGACGAATTGCTTCATATAAATTATCTTTATACCAACGTTTTAATATGGCAGGTTCACATATAGCCAAATTAGCACGCATCGGAAACGATGTATGTGGTAAATTTAAAGTATTTTTATAGTTCATCATTTATAAGTTATTCCATTTTTATAAATTTTGTTGATATTATTTTTTATTAAAATAACTACGTACATTTATTATATCTTTTTTAATTTGATGTTGTAATGTTTTCATAGAAGTGAAATGTTGTTCATCACGTATTTTAGCTAAAAAAACTACTTTAATGTGATAAGTATATAGATTTGTAGATATATTTAACAAATGTACTTCTAATTGTTGTTGATTTTTACCAGTGACTGTAGGACGTACTCCTATATTAGCTACACCTGGTAATGGAAGAGTAGAAATACCATATACTTCTACTGCATATACACCATGTACAGGTAATCTTTTACCCTGTAATGCTACATTAGCCGTAGGAAACCCAAGCCTACGTCCTAAGCTATCTCCATGTACTACTCTACCAGAAATACAATAAGAATGTCCCAGTAATAATTCAGCATCTAAAATTCTATTTTCTATTAAAGCTTCACGTATTGCAGTGCTGCTTATTCTTTTTCCATTTGAATCAAGATAAGCAGCAGTACGTATTACTTTAAAACCTTCATGCTTACTTATTTTTTTCAACAAAAAAAAATCTCCTTTCCTAAAAGCTCCGAACCTAAAATCATCTCCGATATAGACAAATTGTACTCCTAGTTTATAGATTAATATATTCTTAACGAAATTATATGCTTTTATTGAAGCAAATTTTTTGTTAAAAGTGATACATAGAATAACATCTACACCTGCAGTATATAAATAATTAATTTTATCTCGTAACCTAGTTAATCGTATTTCTATTATATTAGATAAATATTCTCTGGGTTGTGGTTCAAAAATCATAACCATAACAGGTAATTTTAAATTATTTCTTTCTTTTTGTAATTTTGAAATTAATGCTCGATGTCCACGATGAAATCCATCAAAATTACCAATAGTAAGTATACAGCCTTTATGATGAGATTTTATGTTATGTAATCCTCTAATAAATTCCATGTCAAAATTTAAATAAATTATTAGAAAATATTTATATTATTCTATAATTTAATTAATTAAAAATAATTTAATTTTTAAGATAGAATTAAGAAGTAAAACGCATACTTATAATCATAAAACGATTATATTTAAACCATAAATAATAATTGCAATATGAAATATAACAATATAATATGAATATATTATATTGTTATATTTCATATTGCAATTATTAGGAGTAATGTGTTGGCTAATACTAAATCAGCTAGAAAAAATATTATAAAATCAAGGAACCGACGTATGCATAACATAAGTCATCGATCTATGTTACGTACTTTTATAAAAAAAGTTTATATGGCAATTGCAACTAAAAATAAAAATGCTGCTATGGCCGCATTTTTATCCATGCAAAAAATAATAGATCGGCAGGCTTGTAAAGGTCTTATTCATAAGAACAAAGCTGCTAGACATAAATCGAGAATATATGCACGTATTAAGTCGATGACGCATTGTTCATCAGAATAAGATAAAAGTTAAAAACATTATTTTTTAGAATCATGATAACTCCAATTTTAATTAAATCAACGAGTAAGATCATCGAAAAATTTTTTTACGCCATCAAAAAAGCTTTTAGATCTGGGACTGTTTCTATTACCATTAGGCCCTTCAAAACTATCTGACAAATCTTGTAGCAGTTGTTTTTGGGTATTGTTTAATCTAACTGGAGTTTCTACCACTACCCTGCATAATAAATCACCATTACTACCACTACTACGCACTGATTTCACACCTTTTCCTCTCATGCGAAACAATTTCCCAGTTTGCGTTTCAGGAGGAATTTTTAATTTAACTCTACCATCTAAAGTAGGTACTTCAATTTCACCTCCTAAAGCTGCCATAGAAAAACTAATTGGCACTTCACAATAAAGATTTTTTTCTTCTCTATCAAAAATTGGATGCTTTCTAACTTGTACTTGAACATATAAATCTCCTGCAGGCGCACCATTGATTCCAGATTCACCTTCACCTGATAAGCGTATACGATCTCCTGTATTTACACCTGCAGGAATCTTAACAGAAAGAGTTTTGGGTCGCTCTACCCGTCCATTTCCATGGCATCTATTACATATTTCTTTAATAATTTTCCCGTGTCCATGACATGCAGGACACGATTGTTGTACAGAAAAGAAACCCTGGCGTATTTGAATTTGTCCTTGACCATGACACGTCATACAAGTGACTATTGCTGTATTAGACCTCGCTCCGCTACCATGACATTTTTCGCACGTTGACAAAGTGGGTATACGGATTTCTTTAATAACCCCACGTACTGCATCTTCTAAATTTAATTCTATATTATACCGTAAATCTGAACCTCTACCTGAACGACTTCGTCTACTTCCTCCAAATATATCTCCAAACACATCACCAAAAATATCACTAAAATCTGATGCTTTTCCTGAATTAGCTGCTGACCCCATATTTCCTTGTTCAAACGCCGTATGACCATATTGATCATAAGCAGCACGTTTTTCTACATTACTCAATATTTCGTACGCTTCTTTAATTTCTTTAAACTTTGTTTCAGCTGCAGTATTTCCTGGATTACGGTCTGGATGAAATTTCATTGCCAGGCGTTTATAGGACTTTTTGATTTCACGCTCATCCGCATTTTTGGAAACGCCTAAAATCTCATAATAGTCTGATTTAGCCATGGTTTTCTTTATGTCCCTCAATATACCTATTCATTAGGTATGTAACATATTTGTTTTTGTAATATTTTTTGAGTGATAATTTTAATATTATTTCTCCTATTCTAAATTTAATCTTCAAAAATTACTTCTTATTTTTTATTTCTTCAAATTCTGCGTCCACTACTTCTCCAGTTGGATCAGCAGTACTATTGGAAGTTTGAGATTTAGATTGTTCTTGATGTTTTTGACTTGCTTCTAATAATTTTCCAGAAACTTTAATTAAAGATTGAATTTTAGATTCAATTTCACTTTTATCTTCATTTTTTATGACTGATTCCAACTCTCTTAATGCGCCTTCTATAGAAGATTTATCATCCAATGATATACTGTCACTCACTTCTTTTAACTGTTTTTTTGTACTATGTAACAAATGATCAGCTTGATTGCGAATTTGTATCAATTCTTCAAATTTACGGTCTGATTCAGCATTAACTTCTGCTTCTTCAACCATCTTTTTAATTTCTTCTTCATTTAAACCAGAAGAAGCTTTAATAGTTATTTTTTGTTCACGTCCACTATTTTTATCTTTCGCAGATACATGCAAAATACCATCAGCATCAATATCAAATGTTACTTCAATCTGAGGTGTTCCGCGCATTGCCGGTGCTATGCCATCTAAATTAAACTGTCCCAATGATTTATTATCACTTGCTCTTTTTCTTTCACCTTGTAACACATGAATAGTAACAGCAGATTGATTATCTTCAGCTGTAGAAAAAACTTGACTGTGCTTAGTAGGGATAGTGGTATTTTTAGAAATTAATGAAGTCATGACTCCACCCATAGTTTCAATCCCTAAAGATAATGGTGTTACATCCAACAACAATACATCTTTTACGTCTCCTGATAATACTCCCCCTTGTACGGCTGCTCCAATAGCAACTGCTTCATCAGGATTAACGTCCCTGCGTGGTTCTTTTTGAAAAAATTCAGAAACCTTTTTTTGCACAAGAGGCATACGAGTTTGTCCACCTACTAAAATAACATCATTTATTTTAGTAACAGATAAATTAGCATCCTTTAGCGCCACTTTAAGTGGCTCCATAGTACGATTTACTAAATCCTCTACAAGAGATTCTAATTTAGCACGAGTTACTCTAAAATTCATATGCTTCGGACCAGTATTATCTGCTGTAATATACGGTAAGTTTACATCAGTTTGATGTGAAGTAGATAATTCTATTTTTGCTTTTTCTGCTGCTTCTTTTAAGCGCTGCATTGCTAAAGGATCACTATATAAATTAATATGTTGATCTTTTTTAAATTCGTTTACTAAATAATTTATTAAAAGGCTATCAAAATCTTCACCACCTAAATGAGTATCTCCGTTAGTAGATAATACTTCAAAAGTTTTTTCTCCATCAACATCGTCAATTTCAATAATCGAAATATCAAAAGTTCCCCCTCCTAAATCATATACAGCAATAGTACGATTACCCTTAGTGTCTTTATCTAAACCATAAGCTAATGCCGCAGCAGTTGGTTCATTTATGATTCGTTTAACTTCTAGACCAGCAATACGTCCAGCATCTTTAGTAGCTTGGCGTTGAGCATCATTAAAATAGGCCGGTACTGTAATAACCGCCTCTGAAATTTGCTCTCCGAGATAATCTTCTGCAGTTTTTTTCATCTTTTTCAAAATTTCAGCGGAAACCTGAGGAGGAGCCATTTTTTGCCCTTTAACATCTAACCAAGCATCTCCGTTATCAGCAGAAATTATTTTATACGGCATGATGTTAACATCACGCTGAACTTCTTTATCCTGAAATCTACGACCAATCAGTCGCTTAATAGCAAACAAAGTATTTTTAGGATTAGTAACAGACTGACGTTTAGCCGGCTGACCAACTAAAATCTCATTATCTTGTGTATAAGCAATAATAGAGGGAGTTGTACGATCACCTTCGCTATTTTCTAATACACGAGGCTTATTTCCTTCAATAATTGCAACACAAGAATTGGTCGTGCCTAAGTCTATACCAATAATTTTTCCCATCTAAATGCCTCCACTGAAAATCAATTCAATCACACTATGCACCTGATATGCGGTCAAAACTGTACTTTTCAACCTTAAAATAAGTTTGTTTTCAAAACTTTTCAAAAACATCATACAAATTCTAATTTAATTATTATTTTATAAATGTATTACTAACAAAATCGCAAAAATACACCTATTCTAATAACAGAATATAGACTATTATTATAATAGTATTTAATTTATATCCATTATTTTCATAAAATTTTCATCTTGTTACGTATCTATATATATTATACGTCTATAATAAAAAATATATTTATATAATTTCAACTTAAATTGATTCAGTATTTGTTATTGAATACACCAATTGAATGTATGCACATATAAATATATTAAAAATTTTTAATAACGATAAATATAGTTTACATTTAACACTTAAGATACTATTTTTAAAATTAGATTGCGTAACGAAGAAAAACATTTAGGTATTTCATATGATAAAATAGGTAATCTCATACGTTCTTTTAATGAAACAGGTAATACCACTTGTATTTTTTTTCTCAAAAAACATTCTACTAACTCTTTAAATTTAACAGGATGAGCAGTACCAAGACAAATCCCAAATTCATCAGAATCTAATTGATCAGACAACAATCGATACGCTACAGCAGTATGGGGTTCAGAAAGATATCCTAAATCTGAAATTTCTTGAACCGTTTTTTCGGTAAGTATATCATTGACACAACCATATTTTAATTCTTTAATAGATCTATTTTCTCGACGAAATAATTCTTCTATTCTAGGCCAATTATTTGGGCAACTTACATCCATTGCATTAGAAAACGTTGAAACAGTAGGATGAGGCTCCCAATTACCATTTTGCAAAAATCTGGGCACAGTATCATTAACATTAGTAGCAGCAATAAACTTTTTCACTGGTAACCCACAAGATTGCGCTAATAGACCTGCAGTCAAATTTCCAAAGTTCCCACTAGGAACTGCAATAACTAATTTATTGTGCATTTGATATGGTAATTGCGATATTCCTTCAAAATAATAACAAAGTTGAGCTAATAAACGACTAATATTAATAGAATTAGCAGAATTTAAATCTAAAATCTGTCGTAATATATTATCTTCAAAAGCTTTTTTTACTAAAAATTGACATGAATCAAAATCTCCATCTACTGATATAGTATAAATATTACCTCCTAAAGTACAAAATAATCTTTCTTGCAATACACTAATTTTCCCTTTAGGATATAAAATAATGACGTGTATATTACTCAAATTAACAAAAGCATGAGCTACAGCTGCTCCTGTATCTCCAGACGTGGCTGTAAGAATAACCATAGGCTTATTGAATCTATGATTAACTTTATTTAACATTTGTGCCATCAATCGACTTCCAAAATCTTTAAAAGCTAAAGTTGGTCCATGAAAAAGTTCTAAAATAGCAATGTTGTTTTTTACAAATACTAATGGTACTGGAAAATTAAAAGCATTCTGAACACAACTTAATATAGTATTTTTTGATAACTCAGAGCCAATGTACGTAGATAAAATATGCGCACTACGTTCTATGAAATTCATTTCTAACATAGAATTAATTTCAAGTACGGAAAACTTTGGAAGATCTATCGGAAAAAACAATCCTTGATCTTTTCCTAGTCCTTGTATAAGAGCTTGACAAAATGTGACTTGTTCGTCATGTTGTTTAATGTTATATAATTTCATTAGCTATTCTACCATAATCCGTGCTCCGCGCTTATCGAGGGAACAAATTCGAACAAAACCTGAATCGTTTTGCAAATAAAACCGTGATAGCCAATCAGAAATATCTTCTATTACATCGTAAGTATTACATAATACAAAAATTGTTGGACCAGATCCTGAAATACCACAAGATATAGCACCTTTTTTCATAATATTATGACGTATATAAGATAACTTTACTGGAAATAATCTCGATCGATAAGGTTCTGCGATAATATCTTTCATGCATCCAATTGCTAAAGATTCTTGTTGAGTATGACAAGCATGAACAAACCCAGACAAATACTGACTGTGATTAACGCAATCTTCGCGATTATATTTATTTGGTAATATTGATCGAGATATCGCAGTGGATATTTTCACCCCTGGATATGCTAAAACCCATAACCAATTACTAAAACTAGGAACTTCTTGGTTAACAATGTTACAATTTTTTAAAATTAAACGCATACCTCCCAAAAAACAAGGCGATACATTATCAAAATGAATTGAACCAGAAATTTTTCCTTCCATTTCCCCCATTAATTCAAGCAACTGATCTTTATTAAGTGGAGATCCGTAATGATAATTCATTGCTACTAACACAGCTACTATAGAACAAGCGCTAGAACCCAAACCAGAAGAAACGGGAATATTTTTTTCTAACTTAATACTTAAAGGATATGTTTCTCCTAAAGTTTTACAAAATCTCTCCCAACATTGAAATATAATATTTTCTTCCAATTGTGTTGGTAATTGATTATGAAAACATCCTGTATTTTTTAAACTAAAAATATTAGAATCCTCAATACTTACACAATCTCCAAATAAACTATCATTTATCGGAGTAATTGCCATACCTAACGTATCGAACCCTACCCCAATATTACCGATAGATGCTGGAGCATAAACTCTAACCATATCTACATGTCCCTTACTATTTTTATGATAAAGTACGTAATAAATCTGCAAATACTCCTGCTGCCGTAACATCATTTCCTGCGCCATACCCGCGTAATACCAATGGCAACGGTTGATAATACCGTGTAAAGAATGCAAGAGCATTTTCTCCATCTTTTACTTTAAATAATGGATGATTATTGTCAATAGACTCAATTTGTACACGACATTGTCCTTTTTGTATATTTCCAACATAACGTAATACATGTCCTAATTCATATGCTTTCTTAGATTTGCTCAAAAAAATATCATCTAACAAATATAATTTTTCAAAAAAACTATCCGTATTATGTTCGCTCATGAAATCATGTGGTATTACTGGATCAATTTGAACATCCTCTAACTCTAATTCATATCCAACTTCTCGAGCTAAAATTAATAATTTTCTAGCAACATCTATACCAGAAAGATCATCTCTAGGATCTGGTTCAGTATAACCTTTCTTCTTAGCTAACAAAGTTGCAGAAGATAACGATAGTCCCTCATCTAATTTTCCAAAAATAAAAGATAAAGATCCGGATAGAATACCTGAAAAGCTTATTAGTTCATCTCCAGCATTCAATAATTTTTGCAAATTTTCTATAACTGGTAATCCAGCCCCTACATTAGTATCGTACAAAAATTTTCTTCGTGATGTTATCATAGCCTTTCTCAGCGTTCTATAACGTTTCATAGATCCAGTATTAGCTTTCTTATTTGGAGCAATTACATGACAACCATTTAACAAAAAATTTACATAATGATCAGCAACATCAACACTGCTAGTACAATCAACAATAACTGGATTTAACAAATGATTTTCTTTTATAACATCTATTAATTTACTCAAATCACAAGATTCATGTGCTTTTTTAAGTGATAATTTCCAATGATTTAAATCAATTCCATTTATGTTGATATACATCACTCGTGAATTAGTAATTCCACATACTCGTAAATCAATGTGTTTATTTTTTAACCAATGTCTCTGACGTCTGATTTGTTCTATTAAAGCAGTACCAACACCTCCAGATCCAATAATAAATACTTCTATTAATTGATCAATACTAAACAACATTTGATGAGCCACCCTAATTCCAATAGCAGTAACCTTATTTTTTACAACTACCGAAATAGAACGCTCTGAAGACCCTTGGGCAATTGCAATAATATTAATATTAGCACGAGCTAATGCACCAAATAATTTGTTAGATAAACCTAATTGAGTACGCATGCCATCGCCGACAACTGAAATAATCGCAAGATCTTGTATTACATCTATTGGTTCTAAAAGGCCATTTTTTAACTCCAAATTAAACTCGTCATTCAATGAAGTACAAGCTTTTGATAATTCTTGATAAGGTACACAAAAACTTATGCTATATTCAGAGGATGATTGAGTAATTAATACTACTGAACATATGGCTTTAGACATTGCTGAAAATACACGAGCAGCCATACCAATCATACCTTTCATTCCTGGCCCAGAAACATTTAACATTACCATATCATTTAGATATGTAATGCCTTTGACCATATTAGTTGAATCATTATTAATTGCCCCAATTAATGTTCCAGGAGCATTAGGCTTAAAAACATTTTTTATTAAACAAGGTATATGGAATTGAGCAATTGGAACGATAGTGCGGGGATGTAAAATTTTAGCCCCAAAATAAGAAAGCTCCATGGCCTCTTGATAAGATAATGAATGTAATAATTTTGCATTTGGTACTTGATGCGGATCACATGTATAAATGCCATCTACATCTGTCCAAATTTCACAACGATTGGCTCCTAAGCAAGCCGCTAAAATTGCAGCTGAATAATCAGAACCATTCCGACCTAAAGCAACTAATTCTCCTTGATCATTACCTGCAGTAAATCCAGCCATTAATATAATATTTGAATGAGAAATAGGTATGTTTTGAATACGTCGTGCAGATTCTTCAATATTGACCATAGAAGCAAGATATCCTCTTCCTTGTGCTACAAGATTATCCACTGGATTAATAACAGTTATTTGGAGCTTTCTTGCTATTAATAAACCTTCCATTAAGATAATAGATAATTTTTCTCCTAAACAAATAATACTAGCATTTACATTGTCTGGACAAAATTTTAATAATGAAATTCCATGTAATAAATTTTTTAAATGAACGAACTCTTTTTCTAATATAGCATGTAGAGCTATATGACTAAATCCTGGTTGAATTTGATTTATATCTTTTAATAAAGTATTAAAAATAATTTCTATATTGTGAATATATTCTAAAATAGAACTACCATTTAATGTGTGATCGATAATGGATACTAGATGATTAGTAATCATTGCAGGTGCTGATAATACTACTGCTATTTGTTCTTCTTGAGCATTTTTTTCAATAATATTGGCGACATGAATAAATTGATTTGCATTAGAAAGCGAAGTTCCACCAAATTTCAATACTCGCATGTTTTGTCTCCTAAATATGATTTCTAATATCTCGAACCTTTATTAATAAAAATTAAATATGAAAAATCCCTGAATATTTGTTCATATTATTTACCGTATTTTTATGGATAATCATTATAATAAATAGTTAAAAATTAGAATAAGCACACATTATAATCAATTATATCATTATATCACTTAATATAAATACTATCTATAATAAAACTTTGTGATAAAATAACCGATTATTATTTAGGCATAATAAACATTGCTAAAAATCAAAGGATTTGTTTTAATTAAAAATTAAAATGTATATTTTAAATCTATATACACAAATAGCTTCACCATTATAAATATACATATATTCATCAAAGATGTATTATTTATAAAATAGACTCAAATTGAGTAATGTTTATATATTCATATACTTGAATATTTATCATATTAAATATGGGATAAAATAATATCTTCTAATAAAACAATAACAAAAATAATATTGTTTATTAACATAAAATATATTGTTATATTTAAAAAATAATTTTGAGAGACGTTCATATTATTATATGAATGTCAATAAAATAAAAAATAAAATTAGTAAAGATTAAAAATTTATTAAGTACTAATATATTTATAAATAATCTTATATATACTTCAAAAAATGAAATATTGAAATTTTATAATTTATATCATTAAATATCGATTTAATTAATTAAATAATTACTATTGATATACTACTAAAAATAATTTCTCACTCCTTTCGGAATTAGCTTCAATCGTTCGATAAACTTTTATCTGTCTATATAAATTACATTGACTCATATGTTATGAATTAATTTCTATATTAATAGCTTCAAATAAATGTATAGAGTATTTATAAATACGTTTTCAAAAATTCAAAATATAAAGAAATATTTATTATTATAATAATACAATTCATTCCTTTTTGTTTATAATTTAATATTTCTAAACAATTTAAATATTAAATTTAATGCAACTAATTTGTCGCCACAAATCACGCTTAGCTTTAACATTAGATTTTAATATTGGCAATGATGGAGTATTTAAACACATGCCATGGAAATTTTTTGATACTTCAGTACCGATCCACCAACAGTGACAAGAAAATCCTGACGGAATAATCAAGTGATTAATTTGACTATTAGTTAATGCATATACTTCTTTAGGATTAAACTGCGTAGCACGTATAACATCTTTAATAAAAAGGTCATTCAATGATATTGGAGAATCTGATGATATTAATAATAAACGAAGACATTTGCATAATTTAATCTGATTATTATTATTTAAAACTACGGGATATCGTAATTTCCACAGTGTAATACCTAATTGCTGTAGAATAAAATTATTTTGTCTATCTTCGTTGTTAATCCACATACTCACTCATACTAAATGTAGTAGTATCAATATAACTAATATAAATAATTAGCGCTAAAACAGTAATTATATATTTAACTAATTTAATTTTTTATATCACCTTATCGGATACATATACATTTTCAGAAAAATTTTGATTATGATACGTACTATTACGCAAAGACGTGCTTCCTAATAATTTCATATTTATTGGTTTATTTAAAATTCGTGCATGAGATAACTGAGTTAATATCTTATTATTAGACAGTCCTTTATTTAGTTCAATAATAGAATAAAAAGGAAATAATTTAATATTACCTATTTCATAATAACGAATGTTATCAATTTTATTTGAAAGCATTCCAATTATATGACGGATTTTCACTCCATCGTTACGTCCTACTGATATATGATAAATATCCATATTTTCAGAAGATATTTTCCTAGGTTTTAACCTAGTTTTCAAAGCTCTATTATTAATACGACAGTTATTTTTATAATTATTTTTTATGTATATTTTATAGTTTGATTTATTTTTAATAATTGGATCTGGAGGTAATACTAACGGACGATTTCCCTGTGCTATTTTCAATAAAACAGCTGCTAAATTTTCTATTGTTAAACCTTGCTTAGGTCTTATTTGCGGTAATAATGATCGATATATATCTAAATCATTATTAGTATTTAATTGACATTCTATTTTATTAGCAAATTTAGCCAAACGGCAAGCAAGTAAATCTTTAATAGTAGGATGTCGAACTTCTGTAATATTTAAATTTATTTTACGTTCAATATTACGTAATAGACGATATTCTTTATATTCTACAAACAATAAAGATTTCCCGACGCGTCCCGCTCTACCAGTTCTTCCTATACGATGTATGTAAGCATCAGAATTGATTGGTATATCATAATTTATTACTAAACTAATACGATGAACATCTAATCCGCGTGCAGCAACATCAGTAGCTATAAGAATTTCCAAACTTCCGTGTCTTAATCGATCTAACGTTTGATGTCGTATTGCTTGATTCATATCTCCGTTTAAAGCCGCGCTATTATAACCAAATTTTTCTAAAATTTCAGAAATTTCCAATGTTGCACATTTAGTACGAACAAAAACAATGGCTGCTTCAAAATCTTCTGTTTCTAAAAATCGCATTAATGCTTCATGTTTAGCTATTCCACGCACTAACCAATAACTTTGTTTAATATCAGCGCACATATTTGTATTAGTATGAATATACACTTCTTTTGGGTTATGCATAAATCTATAACTTATGCGGCGAATACCCATAGGCAAAGTAGCAGAAAATAGCGCTGTTTGTCGTTTAATCGGAACATTTTTAATAATACGCTCAACATCTTCAATAAACCCCATACGTAGCATCTCATCAGCCTCATCTATCACTAAAGTTTTTAATTTAGATAAATCAGCAGTACCACGGTTTAAATGATCTATTAACCTACCTGGAGTACTGACAATAATATGAGGCTTCTTATTCAAAGCACGTAATTGAATGTCATAGCTTTGTCCTCCGTATAAAGTCACGATATTTATTTTATTCATATATCTTGTAAAATCAGAACACACTCTTCCAATCTGAATTGCCAATTCTCGAGTAGGTGTCACAATCAATCCTTGAGAAAAAGAATCATTGATATCGATATTATGTAGCAATGGCAACACAAATGCCGCGGTTTTTCCGCTACCTGTATGCGCCATTCCTAATACATCATATCCAGCCAATAAATATGGAATACACTGAGTTTGAATAGGTAAAGGTTTTTTATACCCAATATCATGTAAGACATTAATTATATGATGATTTAATCCTAAATCCATAAAAGAATCTGCTGTTTTTGACATCTGTAATTACTCCACATTTAACAAACCAATGAACTATATAAGTTTAATATAAAAATTTTTAAAAAATAATATTTCTTAATGTAGAAATACTCGTACATATGGATTAAAATCGTTCAAAGAATAATATTATTGTGTCATATATATGAATTTCAGCAAATTACAATTAAAAACCCGCATAATATTTATGAAAACTACATTAAACGAATACAAACCTACCTTAATGAAAAAATATCGATTCTTAAAAAATTATTAAATAACCACCTACATACAATAATAATGTATAGATTATTATTGTATGTTAATCTAGCCTAATAGGATTCAAATTTTATTTACTTTTTTGAATGTATATATTTATCTTTGTAGCGCACAAATCTCTCCATTGTGTACCTATTCATTTGTGAATCTCTATTTACTGATAATAATTATAAATTTTGTTCCTATAAATATGTTATTACACTATATATTTCTTTATTTATATCAAACAATTTCAAATATAATTACATTACTATAAATCACAATACAACACGCTTCAGATAAATAAATAATCGTCAATCTACGTAGATCACTATAAACCACATATTAATATATATACATATTGTACAATAACCAAATAACAATTCTCATTGTACTATAATGAGAATTTACACTGCTGTTATTCCCTTCATACTTAAACGAATTCGCCCTTGACGATCTATTTCTAATACTTTTACTAATACTTCTTGTCCTAATTTTAAACAATCAGTCACTTTATTTATTCTTCTTTCAGAAATCTGAGAAATATGTACTAATCCTTCTTTTCCAGATAAAATCGTTACGAACGCTCCAAATTCAACAATATGCGTAACTTTTCCAGTATAAATCGCTCCTATTTCAACATTTGCAGTAATATCGTTAATTCTTCGAATAGCTTGTTTTGCTTTATCATAATCTAAAGAAACTATTCTGATGGTTCCATCATCTTCAATATCAATAATAGTATTAGTTTCTTCAGTCAATGAACGAATAACAGATCCTCCTTTCCCTATAACATCTTTAATCTTACCTGGATTAACTTTGATACTATATATTCTTGGTGCAAATTTTGAAATTTCTTTTTTAGGAACCTTAATAATTTTATCCATAAGATCTAGTATTTGAAATCTCGCATGTTTTGCTTTTTCTAATGCAATATTTATAATATCATAAGTAATTCCATCTGTTTTAATGTCCATTTGCAATGCCGTAATGCCCTGACGACTACCAGATATTTTAAAATCCATGTCTCCAATATGATCTTCATCACTTACAATATCGGATAATACCACAAAATCGTTTCCTTCTTTAATTAATCCCATAGCAACACCGGCAACTGATTCTTTAATCGGCACTCCGGCATCCATTAATGCCAGAGATGTTCCGCAAATAGACGCCATGGAAGATGATCCATTAGATTCAGTAATTTCCGACACTACACGTATTGTATAAGGAAATTCGTTAGAATTAGGCATAACCGCTAACATTCCACGCTTTGCTAATCGTCCATGCCCAATTTCTCTTCTTTTTGGGGCGCTCATAATTCCTATTTCTCCAACACAATATGGCGGAAAATTATAATGCAATAAAAATCTATCAATACGAGCTCCAATTAGTCCATCAATATTCTGTGCATCACGTTCTGTACCAAGTGTAACAGTTACTAATGCTTGAGTGTCGCCTCTAGTAAATAATGCTGATCCATGAGTACGAGGTAGTATACCCGTTTTTATATCTATTTCACGAATTACATCTTTTGAACGTCCATCCACACGCAATTTATTTGACAGAATACGATAACGAATCGATTGTGTTTCTAGGTAATTCAAAAGATACATTATTTCCTTTTCATCTATAACGACATTACTATTATAACTACTATTAAGAACAGTCTTTATTATATCTTTCTTTATGCTATCAACTTGAGCATGACGCTCCTGTTTATCAAAAAAACAATATATATCTTTAGAACGAGACTCGTATAATTCAGATACATATGTTTTTAAAGGCATGTTAATTTCTTTTTCTTTCCAAGAAAATTTAGATTTTCCAGATTTTTGAACTAATTTATTAATATTGTAAATCACTGTTTGTTGTTGTTCGTGTCCAAATATAATAGCATCTAATATTTCTTTTTCACTTAGTAAACATGATTCCGATTCCACCATCAAAATATTAGATTTAGTACCTGAAATAACCAAATCCAACTTACTATTAGATAACTCCGTCGTTGTTGGGTTTAGTACGTATTTATTTTTAATATAACCAACTCTAGCTGCTCCAATTGGTCCCAAAAATGGAATATCAGATAAACTTAACGCAGCAGAGGCTCCTATTATGGCTACGATATCTGGATCCACCTGCGGATTCACTGACATAACTGTAGCAACTACTTGTACATCATTAGTAAATCCTTTGGGAAATAATGGCCGAATAGGACGATCGATCAAACGAGATGTTAACGTTTCATTTTCACTTGGGCGGCCTTCCCTGCGAAAGAAGCCTCCTGGAAATTTTCCAGCAGCATATGTGCGTTCTTGATAATTTACAACAAGAGGAAAAAAATCTTGTTCTAATTTTACTTGATTAGAACTAACTACAGTAACAAGTACTGTAGTATCACTCATACTAACCATGACTGCAGCATTAGCCTGACGAGCTACAGTTCCAATGTCTAAAATTACAGTATGTTTTCCATATCTAAATTTATGAATAATCGGATTTAACAAAACAATATCCCTTATATTTAAAATATAATTTTTTATGTATCGAATTAATCATCTATGATTTATTAACAAATACTCTTCATTTGACTTTTTAACTTTAAAATAGTAAGTATATAAATACATTATGATGTTAATTTAATTTGTAAATTTATGCTAATGACGTAATCCTAAATTTTTTATTAAATTGGTATAACGTAATACGTGATTTTCCTTTAAATATTTCAACAATCTCCGTCGATGAGCAACCATTTTAAGTAATCCACGGCGACTATGATGATCTTTCTTATGTTTTAAAAAATGATTCTTCAAATAATCAATACGTTTAGTTAATAAGGCAACTTGTACCTCAGTAGAACCAGTATCTTTCAGATCATGACCAAATGTAGAAATTATTTCTATTTTCCTTTTAGCACTCCAAGACATGCAAAACACCTTCTATTTTTAGAAACCTATGTATAAAGATAAATTATATTTTAAACTGAAGTCAAATAAAACTTTGAATTAATATTCAATGTTCTATTTTAACCGCCCATCTCATTAAAAAATAAATAAATTAAATAACAGCAAAACACAACTTCTTGTGCATAATACATAACTATTACGGATTTAAATTATTATTCTGATCCGCTTCTTTATACACAGTACAAGTAATACAGTAATATTTATATGTGTATTATCTAATGGAATAATAATTAAAATTATATTCTACATATTGTATTCTTAATTTAATTTAGTAATAACGTATACTCTATAATTTCACTTATTATTAACTATATTTAGTGCGTTCAAGCGCAATCGAATGCATTGGTATTAATAATTCATCTAACTTACAAAAAGCTTCTAAATCGTCAAAAGAATCATTATAAAAAATAGTTTCCAGGGTTTTTATATTTATCATAGAAGAGGAGATATATTTTCCAACTGATAAACGACGCAATGCTACGACGTGTGCTCCACAACCTAAGGCTTCCCCAATATCATTTATCATACTCCTAATGTAAGTTCCTTTAGAGCAACTAACATCTAACTCGATAATATTTTCTGTCTTTTTAAGAAGACTTAGATTATATATATGCACTATCCTAGGTTTTCTAGGAACAGTTATTCCCTTTCTAGCATATTTATATAAAGGCAGTCCACGATATTTTAATGATGAAAACATAGGAGGAATCTGATTTTTTACTCCTTTAAAAGATTCTAAACATTGTTTTAGTTTAGTATTATTTAGTTGTACAGATGCAACACGAACAATTATTCCATCTGAATCAAAAGTATTGGTACTTGCTCCCAATTGAGCTATTACTTTATATCTTTTGTCACAATTCAACAAATATTTAGCAAATTTAGTTGCCTTTCCAAAACAGACAGGAAGCATTCCTGTAGCCAAAGGGTCTAAAGTTCCAGCATGTCCTATTTTATTTGCACAAAAGAATTTATTGATTTTGTTTAATAACGAACTAGAAGATATCCCCTTAGGCTTATCTAACAATAGAACACCATTAATATCTCTAATTAATCTGTTATTGTATCTATTCACTAATAACCCTAATATATTTAACTTAATTTCTTTACTTCCATCTTTTTTGTAACGGTAGTAATTAAATCATATACCCTTGCTCCTTCACTTAATGAAGAATCATATTTAAATAACAAAATGGGAGTGATACGTAAACACATAGTATTAGCCAGTAAAAAACGAATAAAACGTGAGGCACGTTGTAATATTACAATAGCAGAATTTATTTCTTCTAGACTATCTTTATCAATAAAAGTAACGAAAATATTAGCGTTTTTTAAATCTCTAGATACTTGCACTCCTGAAACAGTAGGTCTACCTATACGGATATCATTGATTTTATGTTGCAAAATAATAGAAACATTTTTATGTATTTCTTGAGAAACACGCTGAGTGCGGTAGTAGCTATTTTGATGCTGAATATACATTTCCTTTACCTTTTATAAAATAACTACACTTAACGTTAAAATATAAGTCTCCCCTTACTCTGAATTAAATAAGGGTTCAATAATCAAGTATATCCTATTTAAGGTTATATATGAGGCATCTTTATAGTATCAAATACTTCAATCATATCTCCAGAATGAATATCATTATAATTTTTTATACTAATACCACATTCTACCCCACTTCGTACTTCATGAACGTCATCTTTAAAACGACGTAATGACTCCAATTCGCCTTCATAAGTAACTATGTTATCCCGTATAATCCTAATCTTTTTGTGGCATTTTATCATCCCCTCAACAACTATACAACCGGCAATATTCCCATATTTTGGAGAACGAAACACATTCTGTACCTTTGCTAAACCAATACTCTCATGTTTGTATCGTGGAACCAGCATACCGTGCATCATTTGTTTTACTTCATTTATTAAATCATAAATCACTGAATAATAACGTACATCTATTTGATCTAATTCAATTATACGTTTTGCAGAAAGATCTGCTCTAACATTAAACCCCAAAACAACTGCATTATAAGCTACTGCTAATGCGATATCAGTTTCAGTAATACCACCGATAGACGAAGATAAAATCTTTACTATTATATTATTAGTTGATAAATTTGCTACAGATTCACGAATCGCCTCAGAAGAACCTTGTGTATCAGATTTGATGATTAAATTCAATTCAGGAGTACTACCGCTGGTAGTACTCTTAATATTAGCAAAGATATTTGCTATATTAGGTTCTTTTTGACGAGCCAATTTTATTTCTCGAGATTTGCTTTGACGATATATCGCTACTTCTCGTGCTTTTTTTTCATCCCGAACCACAATAACCATTTCTCCAGCATCAGGTATTCCTGACAAACCCAATAATTCAACCGGGGTGGATGGTCCTGCTGAAGTAATATCAGAACCAAATTCGTTGCGCATAGCACGCACACGCCCATACTCTGTTCCACATAAAATTATATCACCACATTTTAGTGTACCTTCACGAACTAAAACGGAAACTACAGGACCACGTCCTTTATCTAAAAAAGACTCAATAACCGTAGCACTTGCCATACCGCAGCGCATTGCTTTTAATTCTAATATCTCTGCCTGTAATAAAATAGCATCCAACAAACTATCTACTCCATCACCTGAAACAGCAGAAACATTTATAAACTGCGTATCGCCCCCCCAATCTTCTGGAATAAGACCATGATTATTTAGATCATTTTTTATTCGTTCAGGATTTGCTTCTGATTTATCAATTTTATTTATTGCTACTACTACGGGAACGTTAGCAGCTTGAATATGCTGTATTGCTTCAATAGTTTGAGGCATAACCCCATCATCAGCAGCTACTACTAAAACTACAATGTCCGTTAACTGAATGCCACGAGCACGCATAGCTGTAAACGCCGCATGCCCAGGAGTATCGATGAAAGTAATCATTCCATTATCAGTATTTACATTATATGCGCCTATAGTTTGAGTAATACCTCCTATTTCAGAAGATGCTATCTTAGTCGAACGAATATAATCAAGAAGAGAAGTTTTTCCATGATCTACATGGCCCATAACAGTAACTATCGGAGCCCTATTTTCGGTCATAGCACAACTATTAATACGATCATTCATAATTAACTCTTCTAGTTCGTTGTCATGGCGCAAAATGACTTTATGTCCCATCTCTTCCGCTACTAATTGAGCCGTTTCTTGATCAAGAATTTGGTTAATAGTTGCCATGATTCCCAATTGCATCATCACTTTAATAACACACGAGCTTTTTATTGACATTTTGTTAGCTAATTCAGCTACACTTATAGTTTCTCCAATAATAATATCACGATTAATTACTTGAACAGGCTTATTGAAACTCTGTAGTAATACACTTTGTTTGCGCTTATTTTTACTTATTCGATTTGAAACATACAACTCTTCTTCTTTACCAAATTCATCAGACATAATCGCATATAGATGATGATTGTTGCTTCTTTTATGTTGCTGTTGTTTAGTTAATTTTCCTCCACTTCGATTCCGCGTACGCGTACGAGAGCGATTACGTCGTTCATTTTCTAATTTTTGATTGTTATTCTTTTCTATTAATGAAGGCATACAATACAATTTGCCACTGTTATGATTATTTTCTAAATTAGGACAAATTACTTTTTCATTTTCAACATTCCAATTATCTTCAGATTTATTTTTAATTAATTGTGTTGTATTTTTTTCTTGTAAATATTTTCCTTCAACTTTACGAGAATACACTTTTCCTATCACTTTTTCTTTACATCTTACTGATTCAGAATAACGATGATTTTTTTTAGAATTTTGCGTTAAAAAAAACGGATTTATAGTATTATCTACTTTTTTATTTACTAATTTATTTTCTTTAGTTACATCAGCCAACTCATGAGTAACATTAGATACCATTTTATTTTTTAAGTCAATACACTCTGGTTCTTGTAAAGTAGTATATTGTATGTATGTAAGTTTCTTGCGTATCTCTATGTGCACTTGTTTACTTTTACCGCCAATACCAGATACACTCAAAGTGCTACGTGTTTTTCGTTTCAATGTTAATTTATTAGATAATCCTTTTTTATTATCATTCATATATTTAAACAAAATTTCTTTTTCTATTTGAGTTATAATATCTTTTTCTGTTTTAAAAATGCCAAAATATGAAAACCATTGTATTAATTGATTTACCGACGTCTTCATTTCCATAGCAAATGATTGTATGGTGCTATTTATCATGGCGTTCCTTAATTATTACATTAATAACATTAATGTTTACTATCATTATTAAACCAACAAATATTGCGAGCTTCCATAATTAATTCTCCAACTTTTTCTTTGGTTACCCCTTCGATGCCGGACAGAATCGATATGTCTTGTTCAGCTAAATCTTCTAATGTAGAGATACCACGTTTGATTAATTTTAATGCCAATTCATATTCAATATTAGACAATCTCAACAATTCCATAATAGGATTAATAATAACAGTATTATTATTGTCTTTAACGTCTTGGTTATGTGTAATAGAAAAATTTTTTAAAGCATTTTTCGCACGGTTCCTAATTGCCTCCACTGTTTTAGTATCAATTTTTTTTATCGATAACAGTTCTGTTATAGGTACATACGCTAATTCTTCAAGTGAAGAAAATCCTGAATCAATTAAAATTTTAGCAGATTGTTCACTAATATTTAAGGTGTTCACAAAAATATTGGTAACAGCACATATTTCAATCTGACGCTTTTTCTCTAACTCATCTACAGTCATAATATTTAATTCCCAACCACTTAATTGAGATACTAGACGAATATTTTGTCCATTTCGTCCGATAGCTTGAGCTAAATTAGATTCTTCTACTGAAATATCCATTGTATGCTTATCTTCATCTATAACAATGGATGCGACGTCAGCAGGGGACATAGCATTAATAACAAACTGCACAGGGTTATCATCCCATAATACGACATCTACGCGTTCTCCTCCTAATTCACTAGAAATAGCCTGAACACGTGCTCCCCTCATACCCACACAAGCGCCTATTGGATCAATACGCTTATCATTTGTTTTGACAGCAATTTTTGCTCGTGAACCAGGATCTCGAGCGGCAGTTTTAATCGTAATTAATTCTTCTCCAATTTCAGGTACTTCAATGCGAAACAATTCAACCAACATTTCAGTTCTGGTTCGACTTATAAACAATTGAGGACCCTTAAAATCTGGTCTTACTAAGTACAGAATACCACGAATTCTATCTCCTAATCTAAAATTTTCACGCGGCAGCATCTCTTCTTTATTAATAATTCCTTCAGCATTATTTCCTAAATCTATATTAATGCTATCTCTATTAATTTTTTTTACTATGCCCGTCACAATGTCACCTTGACGACTTAAAAACTGTTCTATAATAATTGCTCGTTCAGCTTCACGTACTTTTTGGACAATAACCTGTTTTGCAGTTTGTGTTGTAATACGATCAAAACTAACAGATTCAATAACATCTTCAATATAATCATAAATTTTAATTTTTGGATTTTCAAACCGAGCAGCATCTAATGTAATTTCCCTAGTGGGTTGAGTAACTTGTTCTACTACAACCCATCTCCTAAACGTGTTTATCTGACCTGACTTACGATCAATCACAACGCGCACTTCAATATCTTGTTCATATTTTTTTCTTGTAGCAGCGGCTAATGCAATCTCTAACGCTTCAAAAATTTTTTCCTGAGGTACAGCCTTTTCATTAGAAACTGCTTCTACTACAGCCAAAATCTCTTTATTCATCTTAGTTATCTCAAAAATCTATTCTTAATAACTACTAAGTTATCACTTGATTTAAGTAAATTTTTTAAATATAAAAATCTTTTAGTCATTTTTATTCAAAACACAAAATTACCTCGGTTACCAACTTAAATTTTTATAACAATCATGATTAAGTAGACAAGCGCCAATCCAGCCTCCTGCTGTATATCAGACAACCTTATAGCACGTATAACAAAATTCTGTTTAATATTATGAAACTAATGAATCTTGACAAATTTTCATATAAAATAATTAGCAATCTACTTGTTAGATACTAAATATTACTAGTATCGGAATAAATCCATCAAGACTTTCTAGATGTTAATTGGTTACTGACAAACCAATTAAACAATTGATGGCTTTTAAATAAAAACATGAACATATTTTCATTATTTTTTATTTTTTAATACAATACTTATATCGAATCGCATACTGTATTTAATGAGGTTGCGGGGGTCGGATTTGAACCAACGACCTTCGGGTTATGAGCCCGACGAGCTACCATACTGCTCCACCCCGCGTCAATACCAAAACGATATAATTATACACCATACAACTCTAAAAAATCAAATTATTTATATTACAAAGCAATACCGAGGACGGGATTCGAACCCGCAATCTCAAAAAAGAGAAACTACCACCTCAAAGTAGCGTGTCTACCTGTTTCACCACCTCGGTATTGATGCAAATATCATCATCAAAATAATATATTAATATCACTATTATTTACATTGATTACTAATTATACATGTCTACATATATACTTGTTTTTACCATACATGAATAAATACATTTGTCTGATATATTACGATATATTGCGTTTTCCATGAAACTAATGTTTAAATAAATTTTAATTTAATATTAGAATTGACTATTTCGTGCACTATTTTGAATATGTTTTTGATTTTGTTTGCTATTCATGTTTCCTAATAACAAACTAAGTACAAAAAACAATATAGCTAAAATTACTATTAAACGAGTTATGCCATCACTAAAACCTCCTGAACTTAGCATATCATTTAAAGATCGATTACTAAACATTCCTCCAGAATCGTTACCTTTATTTTGTTGAAACATAATCAATACGATTAAAGCTACCGCTATTATTACAAATATAACTAAAAAAGTTTGATACATAACGTTATATTATCCTTACATAAACATAAATTATCACAATTAAATAATAGCTATGCTCTTAATTTTATACTTATATTAATTTCCTTCATATAAAGTAGTATAAGTTAAACAACTTACTACAATTAATAGTACATGATATATAGCACAAATGTTAAATTTAACTGTCATCGTATTTATTTCATTTGCGATCTTATTACAGAGGCAATTCTATTAGCTAAATACAATATTTTATCATAACGTTTTCCTTCCACCATAATACGAATATATGGTTCAGTGCCGGACTTACGTAATAACACACGTCCTTGTTCAGATAATTCCTCTGCTACTGCTTTAGCCTCTTTTTTAACTAAATCAGATTCTAAAGGGCTATCAGTACCAGAACAATATACATTAACTAAAATTTGGGGGAACAAACACATGTCATTGCATAATTCATATAAACTTACGCAATTATTTACCATTGCAGACAATATTTGAAGAGCAACAATAATACCATCTCCTGTAGTAGTTTTATCTAAGAGTACAATATGTCCTGAATTCTCCCCTCCTATATGCCAACCTTTTTTTTTTAACATTGCAAGCACACAACGATCACCGATACCAGCACGTATAAAAGGAATATTTAACTGTTTTAATGCCGAAACGAGTCCCATATTACTCATAAGAGTGCCTACTATACCTCCTGTTAGTTGCTTATTACGATACAATTTTTCTCGGGCGATAATATATAACATTTGATCACCATCTACTTTATTTCCAAAGTGATCAACCATAATTACTCTATCGCCATCTCCATCATAAGCGATGCCTAAATCTGCCTTTTTTGCCAATACCTGAGCACGTAGTTGCTGAATATTTGTAGCACCACATTCTTTATTAATATTTACTCCATTTGGACGACACGCAATAGTAACCACTTTCGCGCCTAACTCACGAAATACACTTGGAGCTATTTGGTAAGTAGCTCCATTAGCACAATCTACAACTATTTTTAATTTTCTCAAACTAAGATGAGCTGGAAAAGTTCCTTTACAAAATTCTATATAACGACCAGCTGCGTCAACAATACGATTAGCTTTTCCTAGTTCTTTTGGATCAACGCATGTTAAAGATTTATTTAATTCTATCTCTATAGAACGCTCTACTTCGCTATCTAATTTGGTACCCTTAATAGAAAAAAACTTAATACCATTATCATAAAAAGGATTATGCGAAGCAGAAATTACAATACCAGCCTCAGCCCTAAAAGCGCGAGTTAAATATGCAATTGCTGGAGTAGGCATAGGACCAGTTAATGCTGCAGACAAACCAGCAGCAGCTAGTCCAGATTCTAATGCTGATTCTAACATATACCCAGAAATACGAGTATCTTTTCCAATAATAATTTGATTAGATCTACTTTTACTATAACGACTCAATACCTTGCCTGCAGCCCAACCAAGCTTCAAAACAAAATTTGGAGTGATTGGAGCACTCCCAACTCTACCTCTAATACCATCGGTACCAAAGTATTTGAGGCGCTTCATATTAGGCTTCCTTACTTTTTTGCATGTTGAAACATAGTTTTAACTACTTGTAATGCTTCTGCCGTTTTTTTGACATCATGTACACGAATAATTCGTGCGCCTTGTATAGCTGAAATTACTGCACAGGCAATACTACCTATTAACCTGTTTTTAGGATTACGTTGATTGTCACTAAGGCTAAGCATCGATTTACGTGATATACCAACTAATAAAGGTAAACCAAAACGATGAAAATATTTCAAATTAGCTAAGAGTTGATAATTATGTACTAAATTCTTTCCAAAACCAAAACCAGGATCGAGTAATATTTTATCTCTGGTAATACCAGCCGATTCAAAGCGAGATATTTGTTGAGAAAAATATTCACTTACTTCGGCTAAGATATTAGAATATTTCGGAAAATTTTGCATTGTCCTAGGTTTGCCTTGCATATGCATTAAACATACTGATAGCTTACAATGTACTGCAGCTTGCATAGATCCTTTGGTAGTGAGAGAACGTACATCATTAATTAAATGAGCACCAATAGCCGCACTTTCACGTATTATTAATGCTGATGATGTATTTATCGAAATACAAGTATCAAAACGTTGTGCTATAGCGCGTACTACAGGTATAACACGTTCTGCTTCTTCTTCGTCACTTATAATATCGGCTCCAGGTCGTGTTGATTCTCCGCCCACATCAATTAAAGTGGCACCATTAGAAATCATATGAAATGCATGATCAATCGCTTTAGAAAGAGTATAATAATTTCCTCCATCAAAAAAGGAATCAGGAGTAACATTCAAAATACCCATAATTTGAACTTCAGAAAAATTTAAATTATATTTATTCACAGCCAAATTCATAAATTCACATACATCCCTAATATATTGTTTTAAATTAATCTATATATTATTTTGTTTCTATAAAATAGAAAATATTTTTTTATAAAATGGCGGATATTTATTTTTTCATGTAAATTACCACAATATTATTATAATGCAGTATCAGAATTATCATTATAAGATTCTCTGTTTACTGATTTTGGTACTTTTACTGAAGAAATACAAGAAGAATCATTCTTATCGTTACTTGTATCAGACGAACCATGTTCCCATCCAGATGGAGGTTCAATTGATTTTCTATTCATCAAATCATTTATCTGAGACGCATTGATTGTTTCATATTTTATTAATGCATCTTTCATAGAATGAAGGATGTCTACATTTTCAATTAAAAGATTGTGAGCACGAACATAATTTTTTTCAATCAAAAATTTAATTTCCTGATCAATAATGCGAGCAGTTTCATCAGACATATGCTTTGCTTTAGCTACTGAACGTCCAAGAAATATCTCTCCCTCTTCCTCTGCATACAATAACGGACCAAGTTTTTCAGAAAATCCCCATTGAGTTACCATGTTCCGAGCGATAGAAGTGGCGACCTTAATATCATTAGATGCGCCAGTAGATATTTTATTTGGACCATAAATTATCTCTTCTGCAAGTCTACCTCCATATAACGTAGAAATTTGACTCTCTAATTTTTGTCGACTTGTACTAATTGCATCACCCTCTGGTAAAAAAAATGTTACACCTAAAGCGCGCCCCCTAGGAATTATAGTAACTTTATGCACTGGATCATGCTCTGGAACCAATCTGCCGATTATAGCATGGCCAGCCTCATGATAAGCTGTGGATTCTTTTTGAGCTTCTGTCATCACCATAGAACGACGCTCAGCACCCATTACAATCTTGTCTTTAGCTTTTTCAAATTCCGCCATTGATACCATATTCTTATTTTCACGAGCTGCAAATAATGCTGCTTCATTCACAAGATTAGCTAAATCAGCCCCTGAAAATCCAGGTGTTCCCCTAGCAATTACTAATATGTCTACATCCGATGATAATGGTACGTGATTAATGTGTACTTTTAATATTTGCTCTCTACCTCTAATGTCTGGTAATCCCACGACTACTTGACGATCAAATCGACCCGGCCTCAATAAGGCTGGGTCCAGTACATCTGGACGATTAGTGGCAGCTATGACAATAATTCCTTCATTTCCTTCAAATCCATCCATCTCTACTAACATCTGATTTAAAGTTTGTTCTCGTTCATCATGTCCTCCCCCTAATCCTGCTCCTCTTTGACGACCAACTGCATCAATTTCATCGATGAAGATAATGCATGGTGCAGCTTTCTTGGCTTGTTCAAACATGTCCCGCACACGAGATGCTCCAACACCAACAAACATTTCTACAAAATCAGAACCTGAAATAGTGAAAAATGGAACTTTTGCTTCTCCAGCAATTGCTTTTGCTAAAAGCGTTTTCCCAGTACCAGGAGGGCCTACCATTAATACTCCTTTTGGAATTTTTCCGCCTAATTTTTGAAATCTACTAGGTTCACGCAAATAATCTACTAATTCTTTTACCTCTTCTTTTGCCTCATCACATCCTGCTACATCCGCAAAGGTAGTCTTAATTTGATCCTCAGTTAACATACGTGCTTTACTTTTTCCAAAAGACATTGCGCCCTTGCCACCTCCTTGCATTTGACGCATAAAGAAAACCCATACCCCAATTAATAATAGCATTGGAAACCAAGAAATAAAAATAGATGTAATTAAACTAGGTTCTTCTGGAGGTTCTCCAACAACTTTTACTTTTTTGGTTAAAAGAATATCAAGCAATTTTGGATCATTTACTGGGATATAAGTGGTATAGCGATTACTATCCTTTTTTATAACAACAATTTCACGACCGTTAATACGAGCTTCTTTAACTTGATCTTGGTTTAAATCGTACATAAAAGTAGAATAATCCAATTTACGACTACCCGAGTCGCTAGGCCCGAAACTCTGGAACAAAGACATAAAAACTATCGCAATAACCAACCAGAGACCTAGGTTTTTAGCCATATCACTCAAAAGATTAACCTCGCATTGCATTACAACAAAATTTGAATAGTTTTGACATGTTACATAATATGTCAATTATATTTTACGTTTTTTCGCTACAATATAGACTTCACGAGAATGAGACCTAGAAGCATCTGGTTTACGGATTTTCACTATGTTAAATAAAGAGCGCACATCATACATGTATTTATCCCACCCCTTGCCCTGAAAAACTTTCACTAAAAAATCTCCTCCATACATTAAGATATCACGACATATATTTAATGCTACATTTCCAAGATATATAGATTGGTTCACATCAATTATTGAGATACCGGTTATATTGGGAGACATATCAGATAGAACAACATGAACCTTTTTCTGTCCTATCCATTCACGCAATATTTTAAAAACATTAGGATCAGAGCAATCTCCTTGTAAAAAATCTACCCCAGAAATTTTACGCATAGGTAATACATCACACGCTATAACGCGTCCTGTATTACCTATTTTATTTTTTACATACGTCGCCCATCCGCCAGGCGCTGACCCTAAATCTATTACTGTCATTCCGGAAGCAATTAACATATCCATATGATTTATTGCATCTAATTTAAACCAAGACCGTGATCGCAGTTTTAGTTTTCGTGCTTCTATCACATATCGATCCTTACAATATTTTTGTAACCACCTTGAAGAATATACAGAACGTTTTTTATTTACCATATTAGGTTATTTCTTAAATATTTTGCATAAATAATATTGATAAAATAAGGATAACTAATATTTTTTAATCTTACTTAAATGAAAATTAAAATTTTTATATAAAAATTAATTAATCTTTTAACTATATATCTAATCTAAATACCGTGTTAAACATTACAAAAATATACAGATCAAAATAAATCTTGAAATATAAATTAATAAATACCCCAAAGAATACAAAAACTAAAAACAATAAATCTTATCAATAACATCACTACATCATATACTTTAACTATAATATTAATTAATATAAATTATATAATAAATAAAATTTAAACTTTTCAATTATAAAATCACTATTTTGTAAAATTTTTTAGAAAAAACGTAATTTTTACAGCATATTATTTCAATAATATTTAATCTGAATTATTTTGTATTTTATCTTCCCTGTTGGAGTATCAATCTCAATAACATCTCCTGCTTTATGACCGATTAAACCTCTAGCAATAGGAGAATTAATAGAAACCGTATTTTCTTTAAGGTTTGCTTCATCATCCCCTACAATACTATATGTTCGTCTATGTGCTGTATCTAAATTTTCAATATTAACTGTAGCTCCAAAAACTATTTTATTGTTAGTAATTAATTTTGTGACATCTATAATATGCGCATGAGAAAGCTTAGATTCTATTTCTTGAATGCGCCCTTCACAAAAACCCTGTTGCTCACGGGCAGCATTATATTCAGAATTTTCTTTTAAATCACCATGCTCACGTGCTTCAGAAATATTTCTTATAATTTCTGGACGACGAATATTTTTTAAATAATCCAATTCTTTTCTCAATCTTTCAGCTCCACGTAAAGTCATCGGTACATACTTCATGGCTTACCTTCATCATATTACATATGTTTTCAAAAAATAAATTCTTATCTGTATATAATGTTTACATTATAAATCATATAATACAATTTAATTAAAATGTATTCTCTAATACAGATATTTAATATTATAAAGAACATCACTCTCTATAACGAAACATCATACAGATAAAATACTATGGTATAAACATTTTACATCCAATAGTATATTCAGTTTATTATTTTAAAATATAAACAAAATCACATTAATCCGACTACTTTATTGCATTATCTTACATATATATTATAGAAATTTATTCTTAATTTTTACCGTGATAAATAATAAACTTCATGATGCTATCGCACAACAATGATATATTCGTATTATGTGTCGAAGATATAGAATAATAACGGCCTTTCCACTGTAAAGAACTAATGATATATTTAATCTTTTTTTCTACTACATATTGCTCTAATAAATCTATTTTATTAAATATTAGCCAACACGGTTTGCAAATCAATTTTTTATTGTAGTTATTTAACTCATGTCTAATAGTAATAATATTTTCTAACGGATCAGAATTATCCAAAGGCGCAATATCAATAAAATGCAATAATATTTGGCAATGTTCTAGATGCTTTAAAAACCTCATTCCTAATCCTGAACCATTAGAAGCTCCTTTAATAATACCAGGAATATCTGCAATAACAAATCTATCATAATCATTAATCTGTACTACGCCTAAATACGGTACTAATGTAGTAAATGGATAATCTGCTACTTTTGGTTTCGCTGATGATACTACACGTATAAAACTAGATTTTCCGGAATTAGGTAATCCAAGTATTCCGACGTCCGCTATCAGAAGTAATTCTAAATTCAAGTGTTGAAATTCTCCCGTCTCCCCATGTGTGCTACAAAGTTTTTTGTGTCGTAGAAAATACTTAAAATGTCCATTCCCAAAGCCATGACGGCCTCCCTTAGCTACCATTAAACATTTTTTATGACTGTCAATTTCTCCTAATAATTTATTTGTTTTTTTATCACTCACTCTAGTTCCGCATGGAACTTTTATAAAAATATCTTTGCCTCTTTTACCAGTACAACCTCGACTACGGCCACATTGTCCATTCCCAGCTTTAAAAATATGATGAAAATGAAAATAATTTAAAGTGTTTATATTAGGATCTGCTAATAACCAAACATTACCTCCGTCTCCTCCATTACTACCATTAGGTTTTTTTAAAAAAGAGCCTCCCTTTCTTGTTTTTTTAAAACTAACGCAACCACGTCCTCCATTTCCAGCAACAACTGTAATGTCAGTCATATCAATAAATCTCATAATATACCTCTATACATATCGCCTAAATCTTAGGAAGCATGTAGATATAACCTCTCATTCAATAAATTTAATATAAATTTATAAAATAATTAATTCTATTTCATATTGTTAAATCATATTTCCAGTATTTTCCATTTTATATGTTGCAAATGCACCATTTTTACAATGTAATAAAATTATCACTACAGACAGTCTGAAAGTATCAAAAATTACTATAATCCTAATAAATATAATCGATAATATATGTACAACCAAATCAAATATTAACGTAAATTTATTTTTAATTAATCTTATAAACTATAAATTATTCAACATCACAGATTTTAATATTCACCATATCTATCATGTATACCATGGTATATTATTACTTTTCTATAAAAATTTATGCCTATATTTAGGATTATTTTTAATTTTAATCTATCTAAAAGTCTGTATTACAGAGACATCAGCGCTAATACAACTGTGACTTTAGCTATAAAATATAACTAAAACTTCATGCTAAACTAATTTATTTAGATCAAATTAAAATTTAATACAAATATAACATCACTAAAATCACACTACTTTATTCGTTAGCAATAATACTAATAAACCTACGACTAGACACTCCCTTTTTTTCAAACAAAACTTTCCCAGTCTTTAAAGCAAAGAGAGTATAATCTCTTCCGCAGCCTACATGTTTTCCTGGATGAAACGTATTACCACGTTGGCGTACAATAATAGTACCTGAAGACACAAATTCTCCTCCAAAACGTTTAATTCCTAAACGCTTACTATGTGAATCCCGACCATTACGAGTAGAGCCCCCAGCTTTTTTATGTGCCATTTTTATTCCTTATTTCTTGATTATTTAAATTATCACTGTTTATGCTTGTTATTTTTATTTTTGTAAAACACTGACGATGTCCTTGGAATTTACGAAAATGTTTACGACGACGAAATTTAATAATCTCTATCTTTCGATCGATATTTTGCTCTACAATTTCCGCTATCACTTTTCCTTCTTTTACGAAAGGATACCCTATTTGAAGGCAATCATTACATTTAATAAGCAATATTTGATTAAATTCAACTTGATTACCAACATTAACATCAATCTTTTCTACATTAATTATTTGACCTGCAGTAACACGATACTGTTTACTACCAATTTGAAAAACCGCATACATAAATAATGATCCATCTCTCGTTTATAATCTGATATTATTTCTATGTATGTTCTTATACATTAAAAAAGAATGTTTCTCAACCACAATAGTAAATAATTATTATTAATAATAATTAATAATAATAATAAAAAATTACCATATGTATTATTTATGGAATATCTATATATGATACCCGTTAACTTCATATATATATACATATTACTTGACACTTAATAGTTACAATAATATCAATGAATATCACTCAAATATCCAAATTGACTGAACAAGATATGATAGATGTAAATGCAGAAATTCGCGTGCGATTAGCATCTGAAATTACTTTAATCAACGAACTTATTCAATATATTATTAATAGTGGGGGAAAACGAATTCGACCAATGATTACCTTGTTAACTGCAAGAGCCTTACACTATAATAAAACACAACATGTCATTATTGCTACATTAATAGAATTTATTCATACTGCCACTTTATTACATGATGATGTAGTAGATAAATCACATATGAGACGCGGTAAAATTACTACTAATGTGATTTTTGGAAATGCTGCTAGCGTGTTAGTAGGTGATTTTATATATACACGAGCATTCCAAATGATGACAGAATTAGAATCTTTACGAATATTGTCATTGATGGCAGACGCTGTTAATATAATTGCAAAAGGAGAAATATTACAATTAACAAATTGTAATGATCCAAGTATTACCATAGATAGTTATATGAAAATTGTTTATAGTAAAACTGCTCGTTTATTTGAAGTAGCTTCTCAATCATCTGCCATTTTAGCTAATGCTGATATTTATCAAGAAAAAGCATTGCGTAATTACGGACGATATGTAGGCACTGCTTTTCAATTAATTGATGATTTATTAGATTATTCTGCTCCAGAAACAATATTTGGAAAAAATATTGGAAATGATTTAAATGAAGGAAAACCTACTCTTCCTCTACTACATGCTATCCATCATAGTACCCCAAAACAAGCATCGCTTATATGTCATGCCATTAAACAAGGCAATAATCGTCATTTATTAGGTATAATTCTAGATACAATGCGTCAATACGGATCATTAGAATACACTCGAAAATGTGCTGAAATAGAAATTAAAAAAGCCATTTCTTGTCTTAATATTTTACCCATTTCTCCTTATCGAAAAGCATTAGCAAGTTTAGCTACTTATATAATTCAACGGATTCATTAGTTATTATTTTTAGAATAACAAATATAATTAATATTCAAGAATTAGATATATAAGAATATTAAGTGATAATTATTCTCCAAAAGTAATGTGAAATACTGTTTTTTAATAACATATGATATATGATTATCACTACGATAAGTAAAACAATATAATATTGGTGAACATATTAAAAATAAAACATAAATAACAATACATATTGTTATTTACTAAAATTAATCACTTGCAGATATAAGGCAACCGTACATGTATTTAAACCAAATCCCAGCTGGAAAAAATATTCCAGAAGATATATATGTTATTATTGAAATCCCGGCTAATTCTTATCCAATTAAATATGAAATTGATAAAAAAACAGGAACAATATTCGTTGATCGTTTTTTATTAACACCTATGTTTTACCCTTGTAATTATGGCTACATCAATCAGACTTTATCATTAGATGGCGATCCAGTAGATGTGTTGGTTCCTACTCCATATCCTTTACAATCAGGTTGCGTAATACATTGCCGACCTATAGGTATGCTCAACATGATAGATGAATCTGGTAACGACGCTAAAATAATTGCAGTACCTCGTAGTAAAATATCAGAACAGTATTCATTAATACAAGATATAAATGATTTACCAAGTTTACTGCGTAATCAAATAAATCATTTTTTCAAAAATTACAAAGATTTAGACTCTGGAAAATGGGTTAAAATAAAAAACTGGGAAAACAACAATGCTGCTAAAACAGAAATTTTAAAGGCTTTTGAACGTTTTAAAAAGATCACATAATTTTTATATTTCTATCATGCAATTTTTAATTAAATCTTGAGGATATATAAGTTAAAATCATCAAAAATCAAATTTATATAATAAGTCAAGCGCTTGATTGCTTCCAGATGCTGCTTCTAAATACAATTGTGAACATAAACAATAACGTACGGTTATTGTCGTCAATAAATCAAAAATACTTATTCCATATTTAATTTGTAAACCAGGAGCTATATATCCACTTATCGCAACTAACGGCGTGGTTCCAATGATATCTTGAGTATTTAATGCTAAATCTTGTACACCAAATATTTTTCCTATTTTGTTAAAAAACTGCTCACTATTTTTGACACTTGCTCCAATTAAAAAAGATGTTATTATACTTGCATCCGTATTAAAAAGTATAAAATTTCTATTATCACCCAATAAATAAGATACTATTTCTTGTGGAGGAAATAACGAAGAAGTAGAGAAAACTTCTAATTTTGGTTGATCAAAAATACCAGTAATTCGTATACCAACTATATTTCTATTGCTAATATTAGATGAATTACAGATTGCTTCAATATCAAGATATGGTTGATTTATTGATCCAGAAAATAGTAGGTGCCCTTTTTTTATCATCAAATTTTGTCCATATGCTTGAAAATAACCAGACAGCATATCAATACGCCCTGTTAAAAGTAAATTATTTCTATTACATCCAATTTCTAAGTTACCTTTTAATTTAGTGCATAAGCCCAATCCATTAAAATTCACATCATTACCAAGAGACACAGTAATATTAGAATAAATAGAAATACATAAATTTTTAGATTTATCTAAAATAGGTTCAAAATTATTATCTAATAAAATTTCTTCTGCAGACGCTCTAACTATATTTCTTGAGGGTTCTTTAACTTCAATATGAGCCCAAGGAATTTCTATATTTCCTCTCAAATGAATTTTTTCCGTAGTCATCATACAAGTAATATTAGGAGAGATTTTCATCTTTATTTTTGGAGAAATGCAAAAATTAATTTGGTTTCCCCATATTCTGAAAAATGCACGGATATTACGAATAAAATTAAAATTAGCAATATCGCCATTTAAGTTTAACTTACTTCCATTATCTGTATTCATTGTTCCATTTACTGTAGCATAATCCCCAAAAAATCTTATAAATAATTGACCATTTTTTACAAAAAACGGTGTATCAGGTTTATTAATATTAAAATTTTGTAGTTGAGCAGAACCGTAAATTTTTAGGTGACGTGCGAATCCATAAAAATTAATATTTAAATTCAACAATCCATCTATAGGTTCCCTTAATGAAATTAATGAACGACAAAAAGGAAATAATGAGGTATTTTTAATCTGTATATTGCCCGTTATTTTAGATGTATTATGCAATTCGGTTATTTTAAACGATCCATAATTTTGATCGTAATTACCAAAATTTATGAACCATGTACAATATGAAGTAACTGGCATTAATATAATTCTTACGGTGACTTTATTTATTTTAATTGAATTTATTTCTCTATCTTCAATAGAAGATTTAATATTGCATTGTTTTCCTGAAAACAAAATTGTACCCTTAGGCAATCGTTCTCCTACTATCCAAGAACAGTTCGATAGATATATACGAACAGTATGTATATTTATTAATTCTGGCAATAAAATTTTTAAAGAAACTACATTAAAACTTTTAAGCAAACCATCTATTTTATTTAAAATATTTGTTTTTAAAACATTAGAAATAGGAATTGTATAATTAATAATTTCCCAATAATGCGAATCAAAAATAATTTTTTGTGTTGAATGTTGATAAGTGAGAACGATATCTTGCATTAATTTCCATGTTCCTATTGTAGTCATAATGCTAGTTTTATTAATTCTGCTATACCAAGTTTTATTTAAAAAATCCAGATTCCCACAAAATTTTATTTCTCCAGACAACTTATCATCACAGGCTGTTAAATGTAAATAATGTTGTTTAATATTTCCTTGTCCTTGCATTATTATTTGACGTAACGACAAAAATCCACACCGCATTTTATCTGTTTGTAAAAAAAATTTACTTTGCATCATATTATCACGATAAATATCGCTCTTGATCATTATCTTATTAATATTAAGATTCTTCTCTCTCCAATTCAAAGAAAATATATCAATATTTGATAATAATCTAAGATATTTAATAGGTCCATATAATTTAAATTTTCCATATACACTACCACTTAATCCAAGCGCAACTACATTGCAATCTGGTGCTGCAAGTGTAGCATTTAAAACAGAATCTTTTTTTAAGTCTCCCTGTATTTCTAACGAATTAGGTCCCCATTTTATTAATAATGCCGGGATTTTCCATTCACCAAATGAGTTACTATAGAACGCACCTGTACATGAGATATTACTATCTGCTATACTTCCTTTAAGATTTAAATCAGATACTCTAATATCCCAAGCATTGGAATGTAAACGTCCTTGAGTAACGATATTTCCTGACAATTTGATTGGATTTTTAAACCATTTTTGAAAAAAACTAACTTTATTTAATAAAAATACACTATTCCAACTAATCATATTAGTCCAATTAATAACTCCTTGCATATTAAAATATCCGTCTGACATTGTTGCTTTTAATTTAGAAATAGTACAACTGTTAATATTTCCTCGAGCGTTCATGATGATATGTGCTGCTGAAAATTTGATACTACTTAATTGTAATGTTATTTGAATACAATAACTTTGTATTTTACCGTTTAAACATAAATTAATATCTTCTATTAAATAATCATCTATTCCTAAAAAAGAAAGCGGTATTTTTCTACCAACTATAGATATGCCTATAGGTATACCAAATTGCATCATATTAATTTTTAATAATACGTGTACTGTAGAAACAACACCTAAAAAATCACAACGAAGACATATGTCATTGTATAATTCTCCAGTGAGAATTAATTTTATTTTATTTATATTCTGATTTTTTATCTTATCAGAAGAGTTATTGGCGCTGGAAGCATCATACACAATATAATTGGCCGTAATATTTATTGGATAATATTCCTTAAATATTACATTTCCTATCGCATTAAAATACCCATATGGTAATTTAATATTTAATTTTAAATTTGCCGCCTGATCATGTAAATATGTCCGAAAATAAAAATGATTAATAGTATAATAATTACGATAATTATCGAAAATATAAACATTCTCTCCTTCTACATCTTTTAGAATTAAATTTACAGGAATCTTAAAAGAAGACAATTCCATTAATAATTTACTAGATAATGATTTAAGTAAACACTTTACATCCAATTGGCTACTATATTTATATATGTTTATTATATTAGTTTTTATATTTGACATATTTACATTAGAAACATTTAAAACTGCTCCTTTGATACATACGGGTAAAACCGTTAATAAATTATCTTGAAATGTTAACCCAGTATCCAATGTTTTTAATTTAAATATAATATTATTTGAAATAATATGAATATTATTCAATACCATTTTTTTTAGTATTATAGGAAACGGAAAAGAAAAAATATTTTCTATTTTTATTTTTTTATATCTCTCATTTTCTTGGTTGTCAGTATCTGCTTTTTTTATTTTTATAAAAACATTTTTCAAAAAAAGATGATCAATATATATCTGCTTATTCCATATATATTTTAGATTTAATAAAATATTACATTGATCAATATCAATTATACCTATCGACGTTTTATAGACTATATGGGTTATATTAAAATTACCCCAAGTACCAGAAACAGAATCAAATGTTAACCCGGGGATATAATAGGAAATTCCTGTAAGAGTTAGATATGTTCCAGTATTAGTACCTAACAAAAACATAAAAACTCCACATATTGTTGCTATCCATAATAAGAAAATCAAATAGATTTTCTTTATAAAAATCATAAATCTGGTCCTAAATTAACATATAAATATAAAAACTGATGATTTATTTTCCCTCTATGTATTAATGGAGTTGCCAGATCTAATTTTATAAGACCTACCGGAAATTGCCAACGTACTCCAATACCCATACCAGATCTGAAATTATTCCATTTAATATTATTAGTAATCTCTCCTACATCCATAAAAATAACTCCCCACCATTTACTAATCAAATTATATTGATATTCAAATGTAGTAGTAATCAATTTAGCAGCAACATTTGTATAACATTTAGAGTTATCATAAGGATCTAAATATTTATATCCACGAATGCCACTATCTGTACTAGAAAAAAAACGTAACATTGAATTAATAAATAAGAAATTATTAGTATCTATCCAACTTAGATTCCCACGAACTAAAATGCGATGTTTTTTTAATACTGTTCGAATCCAAATATTTTGAGCCTGCACAGCAACAAAATTAATATCTGATTTCCAACAATTATTAGATATATTGATTGAATAACGCTGACTATCCCCCCAATACGGCATTACTTCCCCGCGCTTACGAATACGATGTATACTTATTCCTGGATAAATTAACATTATATCTTTAGTAATATGATTATTATTATGATGATTAAGATACCAATGTATATTAATTGCGCGTTGCCACTTGTGGGAACAATTCCAATAACGAGCCATATTTATAGTTATAATGCTAGACTGAATATTATGTGTATCTTCATGTATTAACCCTCCCTGTAATAAATAATATTGTTCCAATGGGTTACGAAGAAGTGGAATCTTATAACTTAAATCAATAACTTGTTCTGAAGTAGACAAACTAAAATTATTTTCTAAACTGTGTCCATATGAATTAATCCACGGTTTTTTCCAAATTATTTTAGTGCGTGGACCTGTTTCCATACTGTAACCAGATCCAGTTTCAAAACTGTTTTTAGAGCAAGGATAAAACAAAACATCTAATATTAATTTTTTTTTTTGTTGACAACGTATATAATCTGAAGAAATCGATACTGATTCAAACCAATTAGTAGAAGAGAATCGGCGATTTAATTCCATAACAGACGCTGCATTATAATATTCTCCTGAATGTATATTAGATATATTTTTTAAATAATCTTCTTTAATCTGACTCCCATGAAATTTAATTTTTTCGACAAAATAACGTTGTCCACTATAAAAATCTATGTTCCAAATACTTCGATAAAGTGAAGGTATAACAATAAGTTGACTATTTTGGAATGTAGCATCAAAATATCCTTTAAATAAAGCTAAATTATAAAGTTTATTTTTCAATTGTTCATAGTCACTATGTTTTAATCTTGTTCCAATAAAAGATTTGCTATCTTTTATCATTTGCTGATAATCATGATCTTTTCTACCATCTCCATGTATAACAATATTTACCTCAGTAATCATAATTGGAGACCCAGGTTCAATTTTAATGACTAGTAGATCAGATTGTTTATTGTAAGATTTAAATGAAGAAAAAATCAACGTTGGATTATAATAACCTAATGGACGTAACCCAGCTCTAACTGCGTTGTCTATTTTTTTTTAAAATCTATATCTACATACTTGCAGTCAGTATTAATACCAGATAATTTCTTACGTACATTGTAATTTAATTCACCATCTAGCCCTTCTATTATTATATTAATATCACTATTACATATCAATGGTATAAAAAAATAAACTATCAAACATGATCTCAGCATCATATATTTTTTAAGTTCCTTGAGCATGTATTAAATCCTGGAATATATTAAATTTCTAGATGAAACAATAAAATATTATGTTAACAAATATAATTTTTATTTATGAAACACCCTTGTAAAACACCTTATTTCATTTTATATCTATTAAGTATACATACATATATATTCATTTATTTTTTCTATAACATATGATTATTGCTGATAATTAATACGCAAAACTCAGTATTCCGTTCTTCTTAGAAAATCACTATTATTTTATAGTAATAACTCTTCTAAATAATATCAAAAATTAAAATTTAAATACTAACAAACATTATATATATCTATATCAATTTATATAGACAGTAAAAATACAGACATACAATACAAATTAATATGATGAAACTTGAAAACCTGGATTTAAAAAAGATCGATTTATATTTCTATAATGTAAAGAATTTCCTTCCCAATCATTAATTATAGCACCAGCTGCTTTAGCGATAACATGCCCAGCAGCTGTATCCCAAATTTTAGTACAAGAAAACCTCGGATAGAAATGTACGCTACCTTCTGCTATTAAACAAAATTTAAACGATGAGCCAATATTAATAATTTTATAATTTTTAAATTTTTTTAAATAATTATATAAATGATGTTGATCATAATTGACATCATTACGACTCATCACTATCATTGGATAACTAGATGTGCGAACTGCAATATTTATACGTTCTCTTCTATAATTAATCTTCCATACCTTTCCATTATCTGCTGCGTATAGCAGATCATACGCGGGGACATACACTACTCCCATAATAGGTTGACCGTATTCTATGAAGGCTATATTCACAGTGAATGCACCGTTTCGTAATAAAAACTCTTTTGTTCCATCTAAAGGATCTATCAACCAAAAACAACTTCCATCTCTACATGCTTGCCATTCAGTAATATCCTCTTCAGATAACACTGGAATTTCAGGTGTCAAACTTCGTAATGAACACATGATAATCTTATGAGAGAGCAAATCAGCATTAGTTACAGGGGATTTATCTAACTTTTTGTACGCATCTAACTTTGAATTCCCATTATAAATCTTCATGATTTCTGCTCCAGCTGCACGAGCAATATAACTTACTTTTTCAATCATTCCATAATGAAATAGCATAATACATTTCCTGATAACCTTTTATACACGCCATAATATAAATCATAAATACATATTAATAATCTATTTATAGAAAGAAACTACGTTTAATCATGAATAATTACACATACAACAATTTTTAATCAAAATAAAAGATACACAAATTTTGTTATATATATTTTTAGAATAAATATATATATAACAAAATTTGTTTGCATCATTCATAATCACTTATTCTTTGTAATCTGACTGACAATAACAACGTCTATTCTAGCAAAAACATCATTATAAATATGTATATTTATATTATACGTGCCAGTACTTCTCAATACATTATGATTAGGCAACCTAATCTGAGATTTAAAAACTTTTAACCCAGAAGCTGTTGTAATTGCGTCAGCAATGTCGCGAGAACCTATAGAACCAAATAATTTTCCTTCCACCCCTGATCTAGCTGTAATAGTAATACTCTTTAATTTGTTAATGGTTTCTGCACAAAGTTCAGCTTTAGTCTGCATTTCTATTGCTTTATTTTTCAACTCAAGTTGTTTTGCTTTAAATATTGCGATATTATCTTTTGTAGCCGGCATTGCTTTATATTTTGGTATCAAAAAATTACGAGCATAACCCGATTTCACTGTAATTTCTGATCCCATAGTTCCAAGCTTATCAACATCATCAATCAAAATAATTTTCATTGTTATCCCAATTTTTTGATACCAAAATCACATTAATCTACATGAATTCTGAATGATTAATGATGATCAGTATACGGTAACAAAGACAAATAACGTGCTCTCTTGATGGCACGAGCTAATTGTCTTTGGTATTTTGCTCTCGTTCCAGTAATTCTGCTTGGAATAATCTTTCCGCTTTCTATAATAGAATGTTGTATTGTAACAAGATCTTTATAATCAATACTAATACACTTTTCTGCCGTAAACCTACAAAACTTACGATGACGTACAAATCGCCCCATAATTAACTCCATATTTAATTATACATTCTTCTATATTTAATTAAATTAATATAACATTATATTTATCCAATGCAGTATATAATAACGTGTTTCTATAGTTTTAATTGTTATTGATTACTAAAAATTCATGAACATTTTATTAAATAAATATAATTTTTAACATATTTTTAAATAAAACGTTTAACTTATTTTTTGTATTAAAATATATATTTTAATACTTTACTACGTGTTACTAACACGGCGCTCTTGATTTTCTTCTTTCCTCTTCATCATAGGAGAGGGATCAGATATTGCACATTTAGTTCGCATGATCATACTGCGTATGATAAGATTATTAAAACGAAAAGCATTATTTAATTCTTTCATAATATTTTGCGATACCTCTATATTCAGTAATATATAATAAGCTTTACTAAATTTATTAATTGGATAAGCTAATTGACGACGTCCCCAGTTTTCAATACGATTAATTTTTCCTTTAGAATTTATAATTATTTCTGTATAATTATTAATTATACTAGATATTTGTTCACTGCAGTCAGGATTAACCATAAAAACTATTTCATAATGACGCATGCTTTATTCCTTCCATTCTAAAATATTTTTATTCATTTAATTAATAACATTCTTAAAAAATAATAGGACAGTTATATTTTATTCTATGCAATTTTATATAAACAAAAATTATATATAAATTGTTAACCTTTTATGATTAAAACCACATATCTTAAATAATAATATATATCCATATGATAATTATATAGTTAAAACACATATATATTAAACCATTACTATTTATACTTCCCGCGTTGTCTTAACGCTTCAAACAAACATATTCCTGTAGCCACTGAAACATTCAATGATGTAGCAGCTCCTAACATTGGAATAGTAATTAATTCATCGCAATATTTTTGAGTCAAACGACGAATACCTTTTCCTTCAGAACCCATTACGAAAGCTAATGGTTTAATTAATTCAGTATTAAAAATAAGACGTTTAGATTGCATTATAGTACCAACAATCCAAATATTATTCTCTTGAAGTAATTGCAATGTCCTAATCAAATTAGTTACTTGCATAAAAGGTATATTCTCTACAGAACCACTAGCTACTTTTCTAACTGTCCCATTTAAACGAGCTGATCGATTACGGGGCGCAATAACTATATGCGCTCCGGCTGCATCTGCAGATCGTAAACATGCACCCAAATTACGTGGGTCAGTAATGCCATCTAATATCACTAATAATGGCATAGTTTTACATTTTATTAAAAAACTAGACAAATCATTTTCTTTCATACAATACTTTTGAACTATTTCAGCAACAATGCCTTGATGTAATCCTCCTTGCGATTTAATATCTAATTTCTGACGATCACATTTTTTAATATTAATTTTACATTGTTTTAATTGATCAATTAATGATTTTAAACGCAAATCTCTAGATTTCTGTATAATATACACAGATAAAATCTGTTTTGAATTATTATCTAAAACAGATTTTACAGCATGTATACCGTACACTAATTCGATCATCATATTTTCTAAAATAACTCTATTTCAGTATGTAACATTGAATTAATTTTTCAAATTCTTAAAGACATAAACACAAGATAACACCTTTGATTTTATTTTATACTCTATTTGTCACCTCTAAAAATTATAAAAACATTAATTTAAAGTGATAATTGAGCAATGAAACCTAAATATTTCGCTTATTAAAACTGCGTGTTAATATAGATTCAATATATAATTATCAAACAAATAATTATCTTATTTAAATAAAATATCAGTTCCTTGTATGTTAATTAAGAATTAAACGGATTGCATAATACTATTATTGCTGAACGTTCTGAACCAGTAGAAATAATATTTATAGGAATTCCAATAATTTCTTCTATACGTCTAATATAATATTGCGCCTCTTTAGGCAGTTGGTGAAATGCCGTAATACCTACTGTACTTTTCTGCCATCCGGGTAACGTTTCATATATCGGCTCTAAATTTTCTAATTCTTCTAAAGAGCATGGAAAATTATATATCACTTCTCCATTTTTCTTACGATACGCAATACAGATTTTTATTTCTTCCAAACCATCTAAAACATCAAGTTTTGTTAAACAACACGAAAAAAAAGAATTAATTTTTACAGAATATCGTACCGCTACTGCATCAAACCAACCAGTACGACGACGACGCCCAGTAGTGGATCCAATTTCATTTCCCTTCATACATAACCAGTTACCTATATCATTCGATAGCTCTGTAGGAAAAGGGCCAAATCCAACACGAGTAGAATACGCTTTTACAACACCTAAAATATAATCAATACACCCGATCCCAATCCCTACACCAACACTTGCGCTTCCAGCAATAGTATGCGTGGATGTAACATAAGGATATGTTCCATGATCAACATCTAGTAAACTACCCTGAGCTCCTTCAAATATAACTGCATTTCCTCGTTTTATAGCATCATCTAATAATTCTGGAACATCAACAATCATATCAATTAATATATCAGATGTTGATATCACTTCATCTAAAACCACATGATAATCAATAGGTTTCACTTTATAATAATGAACTAATTGAAAATTATAATAATTGATTATATCTTGTAGTTTATTTTTAAGATTTTCTATATTATATAAATCACCCACTCGTAACGCACGTCGCGCTATTTTATCTTCATAAGCTGGCCCAATACCACACCCTGTAGTACCAATAGTTTCAGAAGCTTGACAATTTTCTCTAGCTAAATCCATTGCTACATGATAAGACAATATCAAAGGACAGGATGCAGAAATAAATATACGTTTACACGTTGATATATCTGATTTTTTCAGCATTTCTATTTCTTTTATTAAAGATACCGGCGATATTACAACCCCACTAGCAATAACAGTAGTTACATGATTATGTAAAATACCAGAAGGAACCAAATGCAAAGTAATTTTTTTTTGGCCTACTACAATAGTATGACCAGCATTATGCCCTCCTTGATAACGCACTACGTATTGCACTTGTGAAGTTAACAAATCAACTATTTTTCCTTTACCTTCATCGCCCCATTGAGCTCCTAATATAACAACACTTCTAACCATTTTTTCAAATCACCTATTAATTTAAATAATTATTTCCTATAACGATTAGGTATATAAAAAATAACAAATAATATCTGTTTATAATATATGATATGGGGTATTTATTATTCATAAGATTTTAATTGTTAACACTTGGCAGAACTTGGGGTGATTGCATAAAACGTAAAAAATCAGTTTCTGTGCTTAATACCATGAGATCATTATTATTTTTCTTAAAACTATTTTCATATGCACGCAGGGTACGTATTAACGCGTAAAATGATGGATCTTCATTGAAAGTAGTGGCATATAATTTAGCAGTTTCTGCATCAGCTTCTCCCCTAATAATTAAAGACTGACGTTTAGCTTCTGCTAAAGTACGTGTTACCTCATAATCTGCAGTAGCACGTAGTTTTTCTGCCTCTTCTCGTCCCTGGGATCTATGGCGTCTAGCAACAGCATCACGTTCTGCTCTCATACGCTGATAAATTGCATCAGATACTTCTGTTGGCAAATTAATTTGCTTAATCCGCACATCTACTATCTCAATACCCAATGCAGCCATGCTATTTGGATTGACTACATTGGAAACACGGTATTGTTTATGTTCTGAGATATCATATTTTTCTGAATTAAAATTAAAATTTTTAATATTGTTAGAGTGTGATGTCAGCGCTTCTTCTCCTGATGTGCCATGATTTAATGATGCGCGTACATCAGTCATTAATCTATTTCGTGAATCTGTTACAATACCTTGAACATTTAATCTGCCTAATTCCGATCGCAATCTATCAGAAAATTTTCGTTTTATTAATACCTCTGCTTGGGAAATATCACCCCCTCCTGTTGCTAAATAATATCGACTTAAATCACTGATACGCCATTTAATATAAGAATCAATAATTAAATCTTTTTTTTCCATAGTAACAAAGCGATCTGCTTGATTATCCATAGTTTGAATACGTGAATCTAAAATTTTTATTGTCTCAATAAATGGAATTTTTATATGTAATCCAGGATTATAGATTAATGGATTGTTATCCATATCGCGTAATACTTTACCGAAACGTAATATAATGCCTTTATGCCCCTCTTCTATTGTAAATAAAGAAAAAAACAACACTACTACTATTATACATATAACAAATGAAAAAACATTTCGTATCATTTATGACTCTCTCCCTTTACGCACAACATTAACACGTTGTGTATTAGCTTGTCTTTGATCTAAAACTTTTTTTTCAGCTATAGTATTTGCATGACAAGACAGTTGATTACTTTTTGATATTAATTGTGAATGGTCGGTATCAGAATCATTAGTAGCACATACTTTTTTAAAATTAAAAGTATCATCAGTGTTATCAATGCTATCAGAATATTCAACTTTGTCGTTATTATTTTTAATTTTCTTTACTTGACCTGAAGGTAATAATAATACATTCTGGGTATTTTTTAGGTTTATAAATATTTTTCTAGTATTACTCAACACACGCTCCATAGAATTTATATATAGTCGTTCGCGAGTAATTTCAGGAGCTGCTTTATATTCTGGCAAAATTTTTGAAAATCTTTGTACTTCTCCTTGCGCTTCTAAAATAGTGCGCGCTTTATATGCACGACCTTCTTCTAAGATACGTTGTGCTTGTCCATTGGCACGTGGTTGTACTTCATTAGCATAAGCTTCAGCTTCACGAATATACTGTTGTTCATTTTCCCTAGCGGCAATAGCGTCATCAAACGCTGCTTTTACTTCTTCTGGTGGACGAGCTGTTTGAAAGTTTACATCTAATAAAGTAATACCCATATTATAAGGATGTATCGTTTTCTCTAAAACTCTTCGAGTATCACTACGAACCACTGTACGCCCTTCAGTTAAAATACGATCCATATTATATTTACCAATAACTCCTCGCAATGCGCTGTCAGTAGCTTGACGCAAACTGTCATCAGCATCAATAACGTTAAACAAATAATTTTTAGGCTCAGTTACACGATATTGCACGTTCATCTCTACTCGAACTACATTTTCATCTGAAGTCAACATCATACCAGACGCTGCTAATTCACGTACCGATTCTACATTTACTGGAATTACAACATCAAAAAAAGTAGGCTTCCAATTTAATCCTGGTTGTACTAAATGATGATATTTTCCAAATCTTAAAATTACTCCACGCTCTGCTTCTTTAATAGTATATAAACCACTAAAAATCCATACAAAAACAATAATAATCAATATTAAAATTATAAAAAAATTTTTATTTTTAGAAAATTTTTCTATGTCTTTATTTTTATTGCTAAATATATTTAGTTTGTCATTTATTTTATTTAAGCATTTATCCGGATCTAATATGTTAAATTTAGATTTATTTTTGGAAGAAGAACTATTTACATCATTTTTATCATGATCTCCCCATGGATCATGAATATACTTATAGTTATTAAAAAAATTAAAAATCATATTTAGCCTCACATATTATATGAGTAATTTACATTATTCTTCTTTATTTTAAAAATATTAAATAATATAATCTGTTAATAATTTATTATTTTTTAACAAACGACACCAATCTATAGAAGATAAATATATTTTTAATCTAACATAATTATTATCTTCAACCCAATATTGTTTAACAACTTGCAGTCTATATAATTTTTGGCATAAATCATTATTTATAGGCATTCGCAATTCATAAGAAATCATATTATTTAATAACAACTCATTAAGGGCTTGTATTAATAAAGAAATACCTAAATTATCTTGAGCAGATATCCATACTCGTATTGGACGGTTATCATAATCCCGATCAATACGTGGTACTAGTTTTTTTAATCGATCTATTTTGTTCATCACTAAAAGTATGGGAGTATTATGGATATTCATACCATTTAAAATATAATGTACTGTGTTGATATTTTGTTCAAATCTTTCATTAGAGACATCTACAACATGTAATAATAATGTTGCTTGTATTGTTTCTTGTAAAGTTGCCTTAAAAGAAGATATCAAGCCTTGTGGTAAATTTTGAATAAAACCTACCGTATCTGATAATATAATATTAGACCCTCCTTTATATACAATGCGTCTACATGTAGGATCGAGAGTAGCAAATAATTTTCCTGCTGTGTAAACATGTGATTCAGTCATTATATTAAATAAAGTAGATTTTCCAGCATTTGTATATCCTACTAAAGAAACAGTAGGTACTCCAATTCTAAACCGATGTCTTCTATTTTGTTCTCTTTGATTTTCTATTTTTTTTAGACGCAATAAGATTTGAGTAATTTCTTTACGCAATAAACGACGATCACTTTCTAATTGCATCTCCCCTGATCCACCTCGTAAACCAATACCTCCTTTTTGACGTTCAAGATGACTCCATTCATGTACTAAACGAGAATTTAAATGACGTAATTGGGCTAATTTTACCTGTAATTTACCTTCATACGTACGTGCACGTTGCGCAAAAATATTAAGAATTAATTGATTTCTATCAATTATTTTGCATTGTAATAAATGCATAAGATTACGTTCTTGATGAGGAGATAAAATACAATTGAATAATATAACAGATGCGGGATTATTTTTAACCATTTGTTCAAGCTCTAATACTTTTCCAGTCCCAATAAAATATTTATTATTGCAAGTTTTACAATTACTAGTAAGAATACTTTGAATTCGTATTCTTGCTGTAGAAGCTAAAGATAAAAATTCTTTTAAATTAAAATTTTCATCTTCTTTTTTTTTGGAAAAAATCGTATGAACTAATATAGCTTGTTTATTAAAAAAATTTAAATCATACAACAATAACTACTCCAAGTAAATTTAATATATATAATCACATATAATAAAATTAATTAAACACTTCGCAGTATACTACACTTAATAATATTTGATAGTAATTAATCAAGTTTAATATATAATCACATACAAAAAGACATGAACATCTCTGAAATAAATAATTAGAAATAAGTTTTTAACTATGACGACTTATGTAATATGGGACGAGTCGGGAGGGTACAATGGTAGATATAGCATGTTTATAAATCATTTGATTCACTGTATTTCTTAAAAGTATTACAAATTTATCAAAAGACTCAATTTCTCCTTGTAATTTAATACCATTTATTAGATAAATAAAAACTGGAATACGTTCTCGACGTAATGCATTCAAAAATGGATCTTGTAATGATTGACCTTTGTTCATTTTTCAATTTCCTTAAAATTTATTTTTTATCATTTTAAATGATCTCAAAAATTATATAACTTCAAGTTTATTTTTTAAAATTTCATACACTAAAAATTAGTTTTTAGTTAATATTTCTGCAATACTGTCAATTGCAGCAGATAAATTATCACTACATAACCAACGTAAATTTGGCCATTTACGTAACCATGTAAGTTGCCGTTTTGCAAGTTGTCGAGTAGCACAAATGCCCTTAATTATCATCTGATTGTAGTTAATCTCACCAGATAAATATTCCCACATTTGGCGATAACCAACACAAGAAATAGACGATCTTACTTCTTTTCTATGTAAATCAGGGCGATTAAATAATTCACTAACCTCATCTTCAAATCCGATTTCTAACATTTTATAAAACCGTTGTTCAATTCTTTTATTTAAAATATCACGACTTGATGGAACAATAGCAAATTGGTATGCTTGATATTTCAATTTGAGGCTAACAGTTAATTTCAACTCTGTCCATGTTTTGCCAGAAATAAAAAAAATTTCTAATGCTCTAATTATTCTTTTATGATCATTTAAATGAATTTTATTAGCAGCAACAGGATCAACATGTTTAAATAGATTATACATGTTTACCCATCCTATTTTTTTAGCTTCATATTCTAGATCATCACGAACTTTCTGATTAGTTTTTGGTAAAAAAAACAAACCCTCTAGTAGATTCTTAAAATATAACATTGTCCCTCCAACTAGAAAAGGCGTATTCCCAGATCTTATAATTTTTTCTATTTCATTATTTGCATCATGACAAAAATCTGCTGTTGAGTAACATTCAACTGGATCACGAATATCTATCAATTTATGAGGAGCAAGCTTTAATTCTTCAGGAACAGGTTTAGCTGTACCAATGTTCATGCCACGATATACCAAAGCTGAATCAACACTAATGATATCTATTTTTATTTTTCTTTTCTTTAAAGCTACAGCTACACTTGTTTTTCCAGAAGCCGTAGGACCCATTAAAAATATAACTAATGGTTGACGTTTAATATTCTGCTTCCTTAACTTATACGATATAAAAGTGTTATTTTGATAGGTTATGTAAGTAACATAATATTATGAAAATACTTCAATTATTTCAACGAAAATATTAACTCTTGTACACAAGAGTATACAATAAATATTAATAATAATTTTTAAAAAATGAAATCTTTGTAATAACAGTATCAATGTAGTAATACTGATTATTCATTAACTTGCGGCAACATATGTTTTTTTTACTTGCGCAGAATCTAACGGTTTTTTTTGTGATTTTATAAAATAAGAACATAAACCTTTGTACAAAGCATTAGCTATTTTTTCTTGATAAAGATTACTAACAAGTAGATACTCTTCTTTTATATTACTAATAAACCCAGTTTCTACTAAAATAGATGGAATATCGGGAGATCGCAATACAGCAAAACTAGAATACTCGGGTGTATTCTTATGTAAAGGAGTAATATTCTTTAATTGATGTAACACATGCACCGCAATGTCATATCCTACTCGTTTAGCATAACCAAACTGTAAATCTAAAACTAAATGGCTAAAATATGGATCATTGCAATAACTAGTTAGTATATCTCCTAATCCTCCTAATAGCTCTGAATGTTTTTCACTGCATTGTAACAAATGTATCATTTCGCTTTTAGCGCGACGATCAGATAATACCCAAACCGACGCTCCTCTAACATTAGTGTTTAACGCAGAATCTGCATGAATAGAAATTAAAACATTTGCTCCTCTTTTCCGCGCCAAATTAGAACGTTCCATAACCGATAAAAAATAGTCTCCATCACGAATCATTACGGCTTTAAAACTCGGATCTAAATCCAACAACATTTTTAGCTTTTTAGCTATATTAATCGTAATATTTTTTTCATATATCCCACCATGACGCCCCATCGCTCCTGGGTCTTGGCCTCCATGTCCGGCATCGATTGCCACAATAATTGGAGATAATACCTGTTTATAATCTTGGTTTTTTTTAAATTGCGTATCTATTATTTTTTTTTGATGATTTATCACTTTATTTACATGCACACGAGTTTTACGAACCATAATAGGCGGAATCTCATGAAGATTTATATTATCAGCTACGGTAAGTGTTTTCTTTTTAAAAATTGTTAATATAAGACGATAATTTTCTTTTATTTGCTTTTGTGTTACTGTTCCTATGTTTGAGGGACAAGTTAAATCTAATACTATACGTATATTTTGACGATTAATGGATGTGTTTGTTCGAATGCATCTAACTAAATTAGAACCATTGAAATTTATTGGAAATATATCTTTTTCAACTTTGGATGCTGTTAGAAGATCTATTACAATTCTTTCTGGATTGCCCAAAGAAAATATCATATAAAGAGGAATAACAGAACAATCTAGCATTATCGTAGATTGATTTTTATTATTTGTAACAGAGATTGCGCTAAGAGTTGACGCCATTATTGGTTCAATGCATAAATATTTTGATAAGATCATCATTACAAAAATTATTTCGTATTTCAACTTCATATATGCAATTTCCAATATGCTAATAAATCATCTAGCATTCTATGGCCTAAATTACTAAAAGATTCTATAACTACTTTTCTGGATTCTGTACAGTCATGATAGTTCATTGTTACTGCAATATCTTCTGTTGGTAAAAATCCCATCCCTTTTTTTGGCCATTCTATCAAAAATACAGCATAGCCATCAAAATAATCTCTAATTCCCATGTATTCAAGTTCTTCTGAAGAAGTTAACCGATAAAAATCAAAATGATACACACGCCAATGCGTTAAAATATAAGATTCAATCAAAGTGTAAGTCGGACTGTTTATATGCCCGACATGTCCTAATGCATGTAAAAATCCTTTACAAAAAACAGATTTTCCTGATCCCACATAACCATTTAAATAAACTACACAGCTTCGCGTACAAACAGAAGCCAATGTAGCACCTAATAATAAGGTTTTTGATTCATCAGACAACGTCAATACATATCTTTTCATCTTCAATATAATTTAAGATCTTATTCGACAAAATATTTTATATATAAAACAATACAAAAATTTAATATAATTTCTTATTATTCCAACATATTATATATAAATATGACGATGTATAAAAAACCAAGTCATATTATTACAATAATAAGCGTTAAATGTATTGACACAATAAGATGTACATTACTGATTTTTTCACGAGAATTAGCACGTAATAATCTATTACGCGTCCTTATTCCTAAGTATAAACGATCTTTATTTCCATAAATATAACAATCATTCAATTATTTAAAAAACCAAATAACAATTTATAATTTACTATATTAAATACATAAATATTTACACTCCTCCCCAAAAATTTACTAACGTTGATGCAAATATATAACATAATCAATAAATAGAGCGTTGAAAATAAATTAAATAAAGCGGGAAACGAGATTTGAACTCGCGACCCCAACCTTGGCAAGGTTGTACTCTTCCAACTGAGCTATTCCCGCTTATTTAAGATAAAAATCAAAACCCATAATCATCATTCATTAATATGCATGTGGCCTATGCCAATAACCAAATTTTTATACTAATTAATTATTGTATAGTTTTAATGCCCCATCAATTAAAAATTGACCAGATAACACTTATATTATCAACTATATATTATCTTATAATTTCATAAAATATTTTCGATAATACATCAATTCTATAATAGATTCACGAATATCTTCCAATGCACGATGAGTTTTATGTAATTTCAATCCAGATATTAAATCTGGTCTCCAACGAATTGCTAATTCTTTAATAGTACTAACATCCAAGTAGTGATGATTAAAATATGATTCCAATTCTGGCATGTATCGAAATAAGAATCGTCGATCCTGAGCTATACTATTCCCACATATCGGTGATTTTTTAAAAGGCACCCAATCTTTTAAAAACTTTACTGTTAAACTAGATGCATCTATCTCATCTACTTTACTAGATCTAACTTTTTCTAATAATCCGGTAAAACTATGAACACGTACATTCCAATCATTCATTAGCAATAATTGAGACTCAGATTGATGTATCGCTATAACAGGACCTTCCGATAAAATATTTAATTCACTATCAGTAATTATAGTAGCTATTTCCAAAATACGGTCTTGCTCTGGATTCAATCCAGTCATCTCTAAATCAATCCATATTAAGTTCTTATCATGCATTCAACTTTACCCTATACGTCTACGTTTACTTAATATTTAATAGAAGCACATAAATATTATCCATAAGCACTTTTATTTTTTAACATTATGCTGATTTAAATTGAATAAAATATATGAAACATATTATATACATGTGTATACGTAATTATTATAATATAAATACATATCAAATTGTAAATATGAATCACTATATCATTTAAACAAAATTCTTATATCGAATTATTACTGTGTTGTAACTTCTTCTTAGCAATAAACTTAACTTTATTTTTCAAGTAAAAGTTTAACATACTTTTGCGCACTTTTATACAATATACAATCATATTATATGTTATATTGATATTTAAGAATAATATGAATTCACAAAAAGTTAATAGCGAAATGCATAATCACTATAATCACTTAACTAAAAAATTAATGATCTAAAAATTAGGTACATATTATGTTAGAAAAAATACAAGTTCTACTGCAGTACTTATTACCAAAATATTGGATTACTTATTTATTAGGACTAGCGGCCTCATGGAAAGGTGGATGGATAACACGTTATGCTATTCAATTATTTATTCGTATCTATAAAATAGACATGAAAGAATTCGATAACCCCAATCCATCCAGTTATACAACGTTTAATGAATTTTTTACTCGAAAATTGCGTAATAATTCTCGGCCTATAGACACCAATCTATCTACATTAGTTATTCCAGCTGATGGAATCATTACTCAAATAGGGAAAATAAACCAAAAAAATAATACATTCCAAGTAAAAGGAATTCCTTATCATCTAGACGGATTACTAGCAGGCCATGATAACATCATTGACTATTTTAATGATGGAAGCTTCGTTATCATTTATATACCTCCACAAAATTGTCATCGCGTCTACATGCCTTGTACGGGCACACTGCGTGAAGTGTTATATATACCCGGTGATTTATTTTCAGTGCATCCAAAAATTACAAAAAATATACCTAATATATTTTCTCGCAACGAAAGAGTTATCTGTCTATTTGAAACAAATTTTGGTTATATGGCTCAAATTTTAGTTGGAACTATAATAGTAGGAAGTATTGAAACTACATGGTTAGGTGCAATTACCCCACCACGAGAAGGTATTGTTAAACATTGGCGTTATCCGAATACTTCAGATATTGAAGATGCAATTACATTACAAAAAGGAGATGAAATGGGATCATTTAAATTAGGATCTACTGTTATTAATTTATTTGATAACAAAAAGGTTATTTTAAACAATCTATTACAACCATATGATATTGCTCGTATCGGAATGCCTTTAGCGCAAGGATGTAATCAAGAAAAATAATCACACATATTATGCATTATCTAAAATCATGCAATAATATTGTATACAATATGATCTTTTTTCAAAAAAGAACCATATTTTTTGAATATTTTTCTTCGTTGATCTTCATTGTAGGATGTTTGTATCCACTGATAATTTTTTCTTATGATTTTTCAGAAGAAAACGAGATAAAAAAATATTTACAATATGCACAACAACAAGAACATTGTGACATTTATCAAAAATCTATTATAGAAAATCTACAATCCACTTTATATTTTATTTCTGAAAGAAAATTTTCTAATTTTAAAATTAAAGAATATCAAAAAATAATAGATGATTTTCCATGTACAACTCTTCAATTACATAAAGAATACAGCAATATATCTAATAAAAGTATTAATATTGATAAGGATCTTTCTGCTCATGAAGTGAAACTGAAATTATTCCAAATTAATAATCAGTTAACAGATTTGTCAAAACAATTAAAACAAGAACAAGATTATACATCTTCAATTAATGAATCATTAATGTTGTTACCAAAACAACAAGCTGCGGCTAAAAATATATTAAATAATTTAACACAACAAAAAATGTTAACTATTACCAATATAAATACTCCGATAGAACAAGCCAAATTTACTGCATTACAAGCAGAACAAACAGCTAGACAATTAAAAGTAGCCGAACTCGAACTTGCTCAGTTAAGCGCCAATAATCGCAAAGAATTATCCCAACTTCGGGCAATATTGTTAAAAAAAAAATATAAATATGTAGAGAATGAACTACAAATATTAAGAAATAAATTAAGCTGTTTATGTCAAAAAGAAACAAAACAACCTATTGAACATAGCGAAAAAATATTGCCAGAACAGAACAATACATTACCAAAATCCATTACAAAACAGATACAAACTAATCGTGATCTTTCAGTTATTTTAAATCAACAAGCGCATTATATACACAGTATTACATCTAAACAACAAGAAGTTACATCACATACATTACAAGTACGTCAAACTTTTGCTAATTTGCTTGAACAAGCACAGTGGTTAGATAAATCTCCGGCTCTTGGAGAAACACTACGTTCTCAAGTTTCAAAGTTACCAAAAATGCCTAAATCTCAGCAACTAGATCATGATATGGCGCAATTAAGAGCTAAGCGTCTTCAATGTGAAAATCAACTAAATAAATTAATGTTAATATCATCACAAAGCAAACAAGACGATGGATCATCATTAACATCACCGCAAAAACATATTCTTGAAAAAAAACTAACTATACAACGCAATCTTATTACTTCATTATTAAATAATTATGATACACAAATCCTTGAATTAACAAAATTAAAAGTTTCTTATGAACAGCTTAAAGAAGCATTACAAGATGTGCAAAAAGCTACGCATCGTCATTTATTTTGGGTAGCTGATGTACATCCAATTACTATATCCTATCCATTAGATATTTATCATGATTTATACAGATTATTAACTGCAAATAAATTTGATCATCAAATAATATATGTTTTAAAAATGATTTTTTCTAATCATAAAACCCTGATTCTAATAATATTAAGTTTTATTGCATCGATTGGATTTCATTTTACTGCACAGCGTCATTATCAAGAATTTTTAAAACGATCTAGTAAAAAAATAGGCAAAGTAAATCAAGATAATTTTTCGCTTACTTTGTATAATATATGGTACTCAATGTTAATAGCATTACCGATTCCAATTTTATGGGTAGTTATAGGACATAGTTTAAATCACGTTTGGTTATACCCCATTTCTGTAGAAATTAGTGATGAAATTAATGCTACAACATTTATATTGTGGATATGCATAGTAGGTATTTATTTTGCGTCCCCAAAAGGATTGTTCATTATCCATTTTGGTTGGCCAAAAAAAAGAGTTCAACAAGTTTTTTCGCACCATTATGTCTGGGCTGTTGCAACAGTTGTATTTTTAATAATGATGTTAACCATATTTAATAACTATAATGATAGAGAGTTTTCTAATACTTTAGGGCGATTATGCTTTATTTTGCTATGTATTTATTTAACATTCATTACTAACAATCTAAAATGTTCTGGATTACCTTTATATTTAAATAAATATGATTCTTCTGATAATATCATCAATCGTTCTTTATGGAATATTATGATATGTGCACCAATAATCGCAGCGATTTCTTGTATTTTAGGTTATTTATTCGCTGCTCAAGCATTATTAGCGCGATTGGAAACATCATTATTTATTTGGATTGTATTATTAATCGTATACCATATTATTCGTAGATGGACATCCATTCAGCGACGTCGTATTGCTTTTGAGCGAGCTAAACAAAGACGAGTTACTCAATTAAATCTAAGAGCATATAATAATGAATCAAATGCTTATCAATTACAGACTAACAAATTGGAATCTAATGATAAAAGCAATAAAAAGATTTTAGATTTAGACACCATCAGTACGCAGTCATTGCAGCTAATACGATCTATTATCACTCTCATTGCTTTATTGTTAACAACTTTACTATGGTCTGAATTATATTCAGCATTCTCTTTTTTGGAAAATATTACATTATGGGATGTTACTTCTACTATAAAAGGCGTAGATAATATCCAACCTATAACGTTAAATTCATTTATTATTTCTGTTTTAGTAATTGTTATTACTACAAAAACAGTGAGAAATTTGCCAGCATTTCTAGAGCTCACTTTTTTACAACATTTAGATCTTACGCCAGGCACAGGATATGCTATTACTACATTAACTAAATATATATTGATGTGTCTCGGGGGGATAATAGGATGTTCATTGATAGGTATAGAATGGACTAAAATACAATGGTTAGTAGCAGCATTAGGTGTAGGATTAGGTTTTGGATTACAGGAAATTTTTGCTAACTTCATCTCTGGATTAATAATACTATTTGAAAAACCAATTCGTATTGGCGATACTGTAACTATTAGCAATCTTACTGGTAATATCACTCGTATTAATACTCGTGCAACTATCATTACTGATTGGAATCACAAAGAAATTATTGTTCCAAACAAAGAATTTATTACAAAACAATTTATCAATTGGTCTTTATCGGATACGTTAACACGCGTAGTACTACGCGTGCCAGCTCCGTTACAAACAGATGCCAAAAAAATAGTGCAAATCTTACTACAAATAGTAAAAAAATCCTCCCTTGCCTTAAATACTCCTCCTCCAGAAGTATATTTAGTAGATTTGCAACAGGGACTGCCTGTGTTTGAAATACGAATGCATATATCAGATATAAAGCTTCGTATGCCTTTATGTCATCAAATACATATGTTGATCATAGAATATTACCAAAATAACGGACTAAAACTACCATATATACCAATATATGCTTATAACAATCAACTATTTATTAATAATTTTGACTCTAATTATCCTAATGCAAATCATTACGCAACAAAATAGATACTATTATCTGATATAGATTTACTTTGCTCGAGAGACATATGTTCCTGAACGAGTATTTATTTTAATTAATTCCCCTAATTGAATAAAAAGTGGAACCTTAATCATAGCTCCAGTATTTACAGTAGCTAATTTTGTTTCAGACGATCCAGAATTATTCTTTTTTATTGAAGTAGTTTTTATTACTTTTAGTTCTATACAATTAGGAGGAGTTACAAGAATTGGAACATTGTTCCATAAAGTTACTAAATAATGTAGTTGAGTAGTAATCCATTTAAAATTGTCGCCTATTATTTTTGAAGCAACAGCAATCTCTTCAAAATTTTTTTCATCCATAAAATACCAAAACTCACTATCATGATACACATAAATTAAACTGATATCATACAGATCAGCTGATCTTAACAAATCTCCAGACTTAAACGTCTTTTCTAAAATTTTTCCAGATATTATTTGTCTAAATCGCACACGACTAAAGGATTGCCCTTTACCAGGTTTTATAGACTCATTACTGATGATAACACATGGCTCATCATTTTGAATAATCTTAAGCCCAGTTTTAAGTTCATTAATACTATACAGTACCATAAACAAATTAGTTCTAAAAATAAGTACGACTTCACCACCGAACTAAACAACCCTAATCTAAAATCAGGAATAAGATTAGGGTTGTTTAGTTCGGTGGTGATTATATTATTTAATTAAAAATTACATCATGCCGCCCATATTACCACCAGCTCCTGCATTTCCTAAATCTGGTTTATCTTCTTTAGGTAATTCAGTAACCATGCATTCAGTAGTAATCATTAAACCTGCAATAGATGCAGCATATTGTAAAGCAGAACGAGTTACTTTGGTAGGATCTAAAATTCCTAACTCTATCATATTACCATATTTTTCAGTAGCAGCATTATATCCGGTATTTCCCTCTCCAGATCTAACATTATTAGCTATTACCGATGGTTCTTCTCCAGCATTAGCCATAATTTGCCGCAACGGAGCTTCCATTGCGCGACGGGCTACTTTAATTCCTACATTTTGGTCTTCATTATCACCGCACAAATTTCTAATAGCATTTGCCACACGAATTAAAGCCACACCACCACCTGCAACCACACCTTCTTCTACAGCAGCACGAGTTGCATGTAATGCGTCCTCTACGCGCGCCTTCTTTTCCTTCATTTCTACTTCAGTAGCTGCTCCAACTTTAATTACCGCAACTCCACCAGCTAATTTAGCAACACGTTCTTGAAGTTTCTCACGATCATAATCAGAAGTAGCTTCATCACGTTGTTGATTAATTTGAGCCACACGGCTATTTATAGCAGACTTATTACCTACTCCATCAATAATAGTAGTAGCATCCTTAGTAATAACTACACGTTTGGCTTGTCCCATATCCTCTAATGTTGCTTTTTCTAAATCTAACCCAATTTCTTCAGAAATCACAGTTCCTGCAGTCAAAATAGCTATATCTTGTAACATAGCTTTACGTCGATCACCAAATCCTGGAGCCTTTACAGCAGTTACCTTTACAATACCACGCATATTATTTACTACTAAAGTAGCTAAAGCTTCTCCTTCAACGTCTTCAGCAATAATAAGTAATGGCTTTCCTGCTTTCGCAACAGATTCTAATATAGGTAACATTTCTCTAATATTAGAAATCTTTTTATCTGCCAACAGAATAAAAGGATGCTCTAATTCTACTGTACCACTTTCAGGTTTATTGACAAAATAAGGAGAGAGATAACCACGATCGAATTGCATACCCTCAACTACATCTAATTCATCCTGCAAACCAGATCCTTCTTCTACGGTAATCACACCCTCTTTTCCTACTTTATCCATTGCCTGCGCAATTAGTTTACCAACAGTTTCATCAGAATTTGCAGAAATAGTACCTACTTGAGCGATAGCTTTAGGATCTGAACAAGGAACAGACAATTTTTTTAGCTCTTCTACTGCAGCAACCACTGCCTTATCAATTCCACGTTTCAAATCCATAGGGTTCATTCCAGCAGCTACAGCTTTTAATCCTTCATTAACTATAGACTGAGCTAAAACAGTGGCAGTCGTAGTTCCATCACCTGCAGAATCATTTGCCTTAGAAGCAACCTCTTTCACCATTTGAGCGCCCATATTTTCAAATTTATCTTCTAGTTCAATTTCCCGAGCTACAGATACACCATCCTTAGTTATAACTGGAGCTCCAAAAGATTTATCTAACACTACATTTCTACCCTTAGGGCCAAGAGTAACTTTTACCGCGTCGGCTAACACATTCACACCGCGCAGCATTTTGACACGAGCATCATTACCAAATTTTACATCTTTAGCTGCCATTTCATTTTCCTTAAAAATTTTTAGTTCAATTAATAAGTTAGTCGCGAATTATTTCTCAACGATAGCAAGGATATCGCTTTCTGACATAATTAATACTTCTTCATTATCAATTTTCTCCACTTTTACACCATACCCGTCATTGAAAATCACGGTATCTCCAATACGAACATCTAAAGCTTTTACCTCCCCGTTTTCCAAAACACGGCCATGACCAACAGCCAATACCTCCCCACGTGTAGATTTTCCTGCTGCGGATCCAGTCAATACGATACCTCCTGCAGATTTTGATTCAACCTCTTTACGTTTAACAATTACACGATCATGCAATGGACGAATTTTCATTTAACGCTCCCTAATTGTATTAGCTAACTATTTGCATATCATGTTAATAGTCTTACATTGAACATCAGATGCAAATTTTATTAATATTCACCACTTCAGGACAATACTTAAAATGGGGGCATTCAGGATTGCTTCAAGGGGGGATTAAAAATTTTTTACATATATAAATATTTGTATCCTCATAAATAAGTAGTCTATCGATCATTAATAGCAGTTAATTTTTGTTGTAATTGACATTACATTTACAAAAATACCATGTAATATAATGATACAAAGCAATATAAACACAATATAAAAAATCGATATATGCTAAAATAATTGACTTTTGTTAAAAATAGAGTACAAATATTTCACTATCTATGTTATATCAGTGAATACATAACTTGATTGTTTAAAGAGAGAAACATGATAATAATCTTGTGTACTACGCCAAACGATATGTCTGTTGTTTTAAATATTACAAAAACATTATTAAGTAATAAACTAGCAGCATGTATAAATTTATTACACGAAGTACGCTCATTTTATTATTGGGGAACTACCCTGAAAGATCACACTGAACTACAATTATTAATTAAAACACAAAGTTTTTTAAAAGATTCAGTGTTTACAACAATTAAAAAATTCCATCCTTATACAGTTCCAGAATTATTAGTATTACCTATTATAGATGGAGAGCCAAGCTACCTATCGTGGATGCGATCGACATTACTATAACGCTAATAGTTTATATAATATATATACTACTACATAGTGATTAATTATGCAACAAAATCCTAGTATACTTACTCTAATAATAGATTTTGAGAAATCGAACTTTGTATTCTAAAATTTTTTTAAAATTGTTTTATTTAAGAAATTAATAAAAAATAAAAATCACTATTTCAAATAGCGAAATGAATACATATTCTGATAAAAACAGATAACAATATCTGTTTATTGCGATGTATACTGTTTTATTCAAATAATATTACTGATATGAACTAATATGAAATATAGAATTATTTGTTATTTTGAAATATTTAAATAATAGTTTTCCGTTAATAAATAAAATATATTGACGAAATGAATAGAATAAAGATAATACAACTAGGTTTTTTTACTAAAAATATTAATAAAAATTAAAAAGCCCGGATAGCTCAGTCGGTAGAGCAGAGGACTGAAGATCCTCGTGTCCTTGGTTCAATTCCAAGTCCGGGCATATTTTAAAAATCAACTAATTTATAAATTGAAATATTAAAAAATTTGTTACAATTATTAGTAACTAAAACCTAGCAGTATCCAGTATGAATAAAACATCATGTCTTATATTGAAACCGATAGATATTGAAGTAACCGTTATAAATTATGTTTGATTTTAACAAAACCCATGATTTTTAGAATAAAAATAAAAACAAAAATGTATCCATTTACCATATCTTAATGTAAAAATATAGCAGTAGATAGTATATCTATATAAAATAGAATAATTTTGAAAATGATTTATAACCTTATTTAGGTCATACTATATTTAAACAACATAAACTACATTTCCTGATCTAACGATTAGTGCTTCTAAAAATTAAATGAGTTAATAGTATTTAATTAAAGTAGTGTATATTTATAATGCAATAAACTACTCACAAACATAAATACAGCAAATTGTAGACTACTACGCTGATATACAACGTATTTGTCTCGATTAAATAAATTAATCAAGAGTTATGAAAAAATAGTATGTGCTTATACATATATATTTAAAAAATAAATAACTAGTATTTTTATATTAAAAAATCAAACTTTATAACTATATTCAGTGGATAGTTTCGCAAAAAACTTATAGTTGGTTTGATCAATTTTATCAATTATAACTAATACCAGCTATATCATCCAATAATATCAAAATTTTTACTCAATGCTATTTACTTTTATAAAGATATAACTCAAAAAATTTCTATTTTATAAAAATAATTAATTATTTACTACTATGATAGTAGTCATCATATATTTATTTCGGTCATACAAATAATATATTACTACCATGACATAATATTTACTTATCTACTTTATTAAATTCTATATATCGTATAAATAATGCAACGATTCAATTCAAATATACACTTATAAACTTATGATAAACATCATTTCCTAAATAATGGAATAATTACATTCAATCATAAAATGCATAAAAATTAAAAACAAAACTTATATAACAAACTATATAAACAATTAACATATGAAAATATATATTTAATATAATTTACTGATTATTTACTTTATATAAATCATTCAATTAAAAGTAGTCTTCTCTTTAACATAAATCGTGCTATATGTTACACTATAAAAATATAGTACTAGACATAATATACATACATCCATTGAAATTATAACAATATACAGTTATTATGCTACAATTCAGTTAAATAACTTAAACATATATGGATTTAATGAGTAATTTATACAGAATTTTAATTTTCTATCTAATAAAAAAGAATAATCATAGTAGAAATATAATATATAACAAAAGCTGATCACAAGCTTTAGAGTGAATCAATGTAATGCAGTAATTATGGTAAAATTTGAAACCAAACTAGTTACCTCTGGAAGAGACAAGCAATATACACACGGAGCAGTTAACCCTATCATTCAACGAACATCTTCGGTAGTGTTTAATTCTATTCAACAAAAAAAACAAGCTATTAAGAATTATAATACAACTGATACATTATTCTACGGTAGATATGGGACTATCACTCATTTTTCTTTACGTCAATCCATGACTGAATTAGAAAATGGCGTTGGTTGTATGTTATACCCATGCGGTACAGCGGCAATTACTCATGCAATACTTTCTTTTATAAAGCCAGGAGACCATATATTGATGACAGGATCAGCATATGAACCAACTCAAAAATTCTGTCAACATGTCTTAAAAAAAATGGACGTGTGTACTACTTGGTTTGACCCATTAATTGGAAGTGATATTTATAATTTCATTCAACATAACACCCGTTTGATTTTATTAGAATCGCCAGGCTCAATAACTATGGAGGTACAAAATGTCCCCGATATTGTTAAAACAGTGCGTGAAAAAAAATCAGATATCATTATATTATTAGACAATACTTGGTCAGCAGGAGTTTTTTTAAAAGCACTAGATATAGGAGTGGATATTTCCTTGCAATCTGGTACCAAATATATTACAGGTCATTCTGATGCCATGATAGGAACTGCAGTTTCTAATGCACGTTGTTGGGACCAATTACAAGAACAATCTTATTTAATGGGTCAAATGGTTGATGCTGATACTGCTTATATGGCAGCACGAGGACTACGTACTTTATATGTTAGATTAAAGCAACATGAAGAAAATGGACTTCATGTTGCTCATTGGTTAGCCAAACATCCAGCAGTGGAACGAGTAAATCACCCCGCTTTAGCTACATGTAAAGGACATGAATATTTCATAAGAGATTTTAGCGGATCCAGTGGATTATTTTCATTTATTCTGAAGAAACGTTTAAACAATTTACAATTATCTAGTTTTATTGACAACCTTAAGTATTTTAAACTTGCATATTCCTGGGGCGGATTTGAATCTTTAATTTTAGTAAATCAAGTAGAAGAACTGCGCTGCATACGTCCAGCCGGAACGTTAGATTTTACAGGAACATTGATTCGGGTGCATATAGGATTAGAACATCCTAATGATCTGATTCATGATTTATCAGATGGTTTTAGTCGTATTAATTTGTAATATCATAAATGCTATATAAATCTTTTGCTTTCATTACCATAAAAATGATTATGATCACATAAAATATAAGTTTGTACATTACTGTACGGCTATTACATTACATATATAATATTCTGTTAACCATAAAATAATCAATACGGCTGACTTCTCTGCTGAGAATTATCTGTAATACAATTTGCAAGTTATTTTGTACAACGCTGGTTTAATGACCGAGTACCTGTGTTTCAAATTCAACTACTTCTTGATTCAACGCATCTATTTTTGTTTTCATAACTTCATAACAATATTTAGTCATACCACGTATTCTATTAGGTTCATATTGTTGAGTTGCGATAGGTGTCATAATTTCAACAATTACTAAACCATTAGACCAACGATTTAGTTTTATTTTGTTAGCAGTATTAGAAACACAAACAGGTATAATAGGCACTCTAGCAGAAATTGCGGCATGAAAAGCTCCTATTTTAAACGGTAATAATCCCTTTCCAAAACTACGCGTACCTTCTGGAAACACCCAAATAGAGATATCGCGTGTTCTAATAGATTTAGCTATTTTTATTAAAATATTATGAGATTTAGAACTTTGATTCCGATTAATTAATATATTGCCACATAACCAATATAATTGACCAAATAATGGAATCCATAGTAAACTCTTTTTACCGACTATTATTGTACGCGGCTGTACAACACGAGCTACTGTAACCATATCATAATTACTTTGATGGTTTGCAATATATATACAATTCTTAGGTAATGGATTATTTGAAAAATTTCGTATCTTAACTGTAATACCAAAAATAGGAGCCATGCTCCCAAATAAACGACCAAAAAAATCAGAGTGGTATGACTGCTGTGGTCTCAATAAACAATAAACGATACCGAATACACAAATAATAACTGACAATATCAAAACTAAAACAATACGTATAATAGCAAGCATTTTCTCTCTCTGAAAGTATCAGAATATAAATTTTTAATAAAAACACCAACCTCGTCCGTAACATATAGATATTCTATTTATAGAATATAAAATATTTACTATATAAATAATACTATTAAATATACTAAAAATGAATTGAACTAAATATATTATCATTCATTGTATTTAACAATAATTACTCATTATTAATATATTAAAATATTTCCAAGTCCATAAACGGCTAAAGTTAGCTTTACATATATTAAGTTATATTGATGCGATAAGTTATTAAATCTGAAATAGTGAGAACTGGCATCGTATATTTATTTGCAAATGTGACAATTTCTAATATACGCGCCATACTTCCATCCTTATTTGTTACTTCACACAATACTCCAAATGGTCTCAATCCAGCTAATGAAGTTAAATCTATAGCCGCTTCTGTATGTCCAATACGAGCCAGAACCCCACCATTTTGGGCGCGTAAAGGAAAAACATGGCCAGGACGATTCAAATCGGAAGGTTTTGCATTATCTTCTATAGAAGCCTTAATTGTAGTTAATCTATCTGCAGCTGAAACTCCAGTAGTTATACCTTCTGCTGCTTCTATAGTAACAGTAAAAGCAGTACCATAACGATTGCTATTATTTTCTACCATCATTGGTAAATTCAACTGATTACATCGATCTTCTGTCAAACATAAACAAACTATTCCGCTGCCATAACGAATAGCTAATGCCATTTGTTCAACTGTCATATTTTCTGCAGCAAATATCATATCACCTTCATTCTCACGATTTTCATCATCCATTACTAAAATACCACGACCATTACGCAATGCTTCTAATGCATTTTGGACGCGCTCCATAGGAGTACCAAATTCAGATAAAAAACTCTGCCGACGCATGATAATTTAATCCTAATTAATACCATTATTTATGCAACAAGGGAAAAATTAGATATAAACCAAAACTATAATTCAGTAAAACCAAATATTTATAAATTAAAATTTATCACGAACAGTGACCTTGGTTATACTATCGTTATAAATATCAAAATCACATTAAAACACTATTTAAAAACTATACCAACAGTACTACACATTATACATATAATATAATAACAATACAATTTATGTATGTAATAAATCATCTTAGCCTAAAATTATATCGGATTTATAAAATAAACTAAAACACTATGTTCATAAAACATGTTACATAACACTCACCATATGCGCTTAAATTTATATTAAAATACCAGCTACTAAATTTAATGTTTAAGTGATCAAAAAATAACTAAAAACACTAATTATTTTAAATATTTAAAAATTAATGATTTATTATACTATTCCCATGAATTTACTCTAAAATTATTTAATATTTTACATATAATTTAAAGAGCAAAACTCAATAATTACTATATCTTTAGGTAATTAATATATATTATATAAATCAATGAAAAATTGATTTACAACTATGAATTTTGTTCAAGATATATAACAAAATAAATTATTAAAACATTACGGCTAACGTAAATATGAACTTTAATAAAATTAAAATAACAAAAAATTTTTGATAATAAATAAAACTAAAAAATAAATCCTAGCATAACTACATAATTATAAATACTGCCCACTCATGGTAAGGGTCTCTATCATTTTAATATATTTTTTGTATTATATTTGAGGCTTACACATCAGTTGCAATACCCACATTTCATTACCCAAACATTTACTGTATTCTGCTCTACCATCATGATAAAAATGCATCGTTCGTAATTAATTTATATTATTTTAATTTTTCCGCCTAATAGCATTAATAATATTACTACTAGAGCAACCAGTTTTAAAATTTAATACATGTACTTTTCCTCCATTTTTGAATACCTCTTTACTTCCTTCAATGTCACAAACGTGATAGTCACCCCCTTTTACTAAAAAATCTGGAGACAAATTTTCAATCAATCTTGCAGGCGTATCCTCATGAAAAGGAACTACCCAATCTACTACTGATAAAGCAGCTAATACAAGCATACGTTTCTCTAAAGTATTTATAGGCCTTGTTTCGCCTTTTAATCGTTTTGTTGAATCATCACTATTTACAGCTACAACTAATCTATCTCCAAGTTTTTTAGCATTGGTTAGATAACTTATATGCCCAGGATGTAGTATATCAAATACACCATTAGTCATCACTATTTTTTCACCTTTATTATGAACTAAAGATATTATTTGTTTTAACGTCTTTTCATCTAATATGCCACAAGGCAAATTGGTGTACGCATGGCTATTTATAATACTTTTTATTTCATTTAAATTAGTAGTAGAAGTACCAGATTTCTTTATTACCACACTAGCAGCTAAATTAGCTAAAAGACATGCTTTCTTTAGACTATTACCAGAAGATAATGCCGCTGATAACACACCAATTACTGTATCTCCAGCGCCAATTACATCATGTACTTCTTTTGTTTGAGTTGGAAAATGTAACGGAGCTGCATTCCGTGTACATAAAGTCATACCCTGTTCAGAACGTGTAATCAATAAAGCTGATAAATTATAATCAATTATAATCTCCTGAGCACGATTTATTAAAGTCTTTTCATTGCGACAAAATCCTACTATAGATTCAAATTCTGATATATTAGGAGTTAATAAAGTAGCACCTTTATAACGAGAGAACTGCATACCTTTAGGATCTATTATAATTGGTATATTAATATAACGTGCTAATTTAATAATTTCTTCTATACTATTTAAAGAGCCTTTATCGTAATCAGATAATACTAATACTTTATATTTGGGTAAATAAAATTCAACTTGTTTAAGCAATTTTGTAGTATCAACATTATGGAAATATCGTTCAAAATCTAATCTAATAATTTGTTGATTACGTGACATGACTCGTAATTTAATTATAGTAGGACATGTATTAATCGGAATAAAATTCCATTTTACATTTGATTTATCAAGTTGTTTTTTTAAAATGTTGGCCGCTTCATCAACCCCAGTTAATCCTAATAATCTTGGTTGAGCACCTAAAGCAGCAATATTCATAGCAACATTGGCAGCTCCGCCCGGTCTATCTATAATTTTATTAATCTTAACAATCGGAACAGGTGCTTCTGGAGAAATTTTATCGGTAGACCCATACCAATATCGGTCTAACATAACATCTCCTACAATTAACACACTAGATTTAGAAAAATTTGGAAAAATAACAGTCATAATTTACTTAAAATATATTCTGATTAAATAAATAAAAACATGATTAATTTTACATTAAGTTAATAACAAAAATAATATATTAAATTATTTAGTAAATAATTAAAATCTACAAATATAAATAATTCCTAGTGTTTTATGGCATTGTGTTTAAATTACAATGAATCGTATATCTCCCAAAAAAGTTTGCAGATAAGAATTTTATATTAAATTAAAAAGCAGGTATTAATGTTCTTATATTTAAAATTATTTATACCACATACAATTTTATATATCCGAACTAATTTTATTATTATTATTATTAGAATAATTATTTGACTAATTTATTATGTAAGACAATTAATAACAACAAAACCAAATCCATTATATTTTATATAAAAAATCATATGACATATGAAATAATTTTATTTTCTAATTTATCAACATCACATAAAATATATGTATAATTTATATATCTCCTATATCAAAATATAGATCATTTAATTAAAAAATTGCACAATGGAAAAATATTTAGTAGGTGGCGCCGTACGAGACACATTGTTAAAACTACCAATTAAAGAAAAAGATTGGGTAGTAGTAGGATCTAGTCCTCAAGAAATGTTAAGCAATGGTTATGAGCAAGTTGGAAAAGATTTTCCAGTATTCTTACATCCAGAAAATCACGAAGAATATGCATTGGCACGTACTGAACGAAAATCCGGTAGAGGCTATACTGGTTTTACTTGTCATACAGATCCGTCGGTCACTATTGAAGAAGATCTATATCGTAGAGATTTAACTATTAATGCTATGGCCTATGATACACATGGCAATCTTGTGGATCCATATCATGGACGACGAGATATACAATTACGATTATTACGGCACGTTTCTCATACATTTAACGAAGACCCTCTACGAGTATTAAGAGTTGCTCGATTTGCTGCGCGGTTCGCGCATATGAATTTTACTATAGCTCCAGAAACACTAATGCTAATGCAACAAATGATTCATGAATTGTTATTTCTATCTCCAGAACGTGTGTGGATTGAAACAAAAAAAGCTTTAATTACAAATAATCCACAAATATATTTTATAGTTTTGCATCATTGCGGAGCATTAAAAATCTTGTTTCCTGAATTCAACACACTATTTGATACACCTGATTTAGTACAGCAGAATACACCAATAAACACTGAGAATCTTACTATGATGATGCTTACTAAGATTGCTTGTCTAACAGATGATATCAATGTGCGCTTCTCTATTTTATGTCGTGACTTAGGAAAACCAACTCTTCTTAATAATAAAAAAAAACGCATTAAACATCATGATTACAGAAAATCAGGAGTTCCTTTAATTAACAATTTATGTAATAGATTAAAAATACCACATGAAATTTGTAATTTTGCAAAAATTGTTTCTGAATATCATGATTATTTATATAATATTGAAACATTAACACCAAAAATGTTAATGAAATTATTTAATGTTTTTGATTGTTGGCGACGCCCCAAGAGACTAGAACAAATCATTTTAATTAGTCAATCTAATACGTTAAGATATACAAATCACAACGATTATTTATACAATCAAACAAATTTTTTGCACACAGCCTTTTCTATTACTAAAAAAATTTGCATTGCAGATATTATTGAAGACGGATTTACTGGAATCAATATAAGTAAAGAATTACAGGCTAGACGATTGCATGCGTTAAACATTTGGAAAAATAAAAACAAATAATATTTAAATATAAAAATTGTAAAAACTACAAATAGTAAAATAACTTGAAATACACAATCCAAACTAAAAAACAATTATTAGATATGCACAACATCTGATTTTAGCATAACCAAAATTATCTAAAAAATTTTCATATAGATATATAAATTATTGTATATGTAACGCTAGTCTTATTATGTGAGATCCGAAATATATAAATTCATTCTTAACTCCTATGTAATCTATTAACAACTATTTTAAAAACATCAACGTTAATTATGTTATTAATCCCCAATAAATTCCTCCAGCTAACAAAAATCGATATATAGCAAAAGGAATTAAAGAAATATTTTGAACTATTTTTAAAAAACATCTCACAATAAGTGAAGCTATAACAAATGCCACTATACTACTGCCAATTAATAACAAAGCATCCGTTGTACTAATAGAAGATCCACAATGGTATAAAGTTAATACTACAGAACCAAATATAATAGGAACTGCTAAAAAAAATGAAAATTCTAATGATATACGCCTATTTAATCCAACCAATAAACCCCCTCCGATAGTAGCTCCAGCACGAGAAAATCCTGGCCAAAACGCTAAACATTGGAAACATCCAATTAAAAAAGATTGCACATACGTTATATTATCAATTTCTGATACACGCGGTCCTTTTAGTAAACATAATTCCCCAATTAATAAAAATATTCCACCAATTATTAATCCATACATAATATATGTTAACCCGAAAATCAATTTAATTTCTTTGTAAAAAATTAAACCCAACATCACCCCAGGAAACGTCCCTAATAATATATGTCGAATACATAAATGATTATTGCCATAATGTTGTTTAACAAACATTTTTTTCATACAAACTACACTCATACTATGTAATCTATTCCAAAACATTATTGTTATAGATAAAATAGCACCTAGCTGAATAATCACAGTAAAAGTTTTTTCTGAATCTTCCATATAATGAAAAATACTCTCCACTAGCATCATATGGCCTGTTGAAGAAATAGGAAGAAATTCTGTTAAACCCTCCACGACCCCCAGAATCAATGAAATAATTAATTTACGTACGTCTAACATTAATAATCCAAAATAAACAACATAATTATAACATTTAATTTAATATAAATAATTGAAAAGATAAACTGCCGCATTGTTTTCAACATATAGAATAAAATTGTATTTATTTAAAAAATTTATTTGATCTAAAATAGATACACATACGCTTGCTTAAGCAACTAATCTTATTTTAAGGATTTAATAAATATCCACTTTTCGTTCGATGCATACACCAACATTAGAAGCACCGCGAATTGCTCCAGGCTTACTCACTTTTACACGAATCCAATAAACGCAAAACTTTTTTACTAACGTGTTTACTGTTAAATTAGCAACATCTTCTATTAAATAGAAATATTTTTTACTTACTAAATCAAGTATTGTTTGACTTACATGAGTGTAATCTACATAGGATGTTTTACTTGCTCCACCTAAGAAAACTGCAGTATCATATGACAATTGCAAATCAAAAATTAACCTTTGTAAAGATTTTTTTTCCCAATCATATATACCTATATATGCCATCACTGTTAGTTGTTCTATAAATAGAATGTTCATTTATATGTTATGATATTCAATTTATGTAAATAAATTATTTATTAAAATAATACTAACGATGTAAAAAATACACTATATATTAATCTTATATAATAATCACTCACTACACATCGAAAAAGAATGACTTATGACTCTTATTTCTATTTTAATAATAATATCTGCTTATTTGTTAGGATCAATATCTAGCGCTATTTTAATATGCAAAATATTAGATATCCCAGACCCAAGATATTTTGGTTCTAAAAACCCCGGTGCTACTAATATTTTTCGTATTGCAGGCTATAAAATCGCAATTCTAGTAATATTATTCGACGTATTAAAAGGTGCAATTCCAATATGGTTAGGCTATTATCTGGAAATTTCATCTAATTCCTTGGGAATTACAGCTATTTTTTCATGTTTAGGACACATGTACCCCATATTTTTCAAATTTTATGGAGGAAAAGGCGTGGCTACCGCATTTGGAGCACTTACTACAATAAACGTTAATCTTTCCATCATCATGATAAGTACCTGGTTATTAACTGTACTATCTTTTGGATATTCTTCATTAGGTGCTGTTATTTCTGCATTAATCGTGCCTTGCTATACTTGGTACTTTCAACCCCAATATTCACTTCCAACGATAATAATATCTTCTTTAGTTTTAATCAAGCATATTGTCAATATTAAACGACTATGGAATCATCAAGAAAAACGTATTTGGCGTAATTAATATAAAATATTGCTAATAATAATTATGGCAATTATTTTATTCTCGGAAGGGATTCTAAAGACCAACGTGGTCTTACTAAAATTGGTAAATCACTAAATAATCCAGCCTTAAGTCTAATAAATCCAGTATACGCAACCATTGCTCCGTTATCTGTACAAAATTCTGGACTAGGAAAAAATAATTTTCCTTTTAAGATACGCATCATTTTTGAAAGATACGATCTTAATGCATGATTAGCGCTAACACCTCCAGATACTACTAAACAATTTAATCCAGTTTGATCCAATGCACGACGACATTTAATTGCTAATGTTTCAATAACGGCATCTTCAAATGCACGTGCAATATCAGCACGAGTTTGAACATCATGAGCGCTTGACATAATAGTATTTACCGCAAAAGTTTTTAATCCGGAGAAACTAAGATTTAAACCTGGTCGATCAATCATGGGACGAGGAAATATATAACGATCCGCAATACCCTGTCGAGCCATTTGCGATAACAAGGCGCCACCAGGATATTTTAATCCTAACAATATAGCAATTTTATCAAATACTTCTCCAACAGCATCATCAACAGATTCGCCTAATATTTTATATTTTCCTATATCACTTGCAAATACCAGTTGAGTATGTCCGCCAGATACTAATAATGCTACAAACGGAAATGTAGGAGCTTTTTTTTCTAACATCGGCGCTAACAAATGAGCTTCCATATGATGAATATCGATAGCAGGTATTTTACAAGCATAAGCAAGTGTTCTAGCAATAGTCGCTCCAACTAATAAAGCACCTATCAAACCAGGTCCAGCAGTATACGCTATTCCATTAATATCTTCAGGTTTTAAATAAACTTGCCTTAATGTAGACAAAATTAAAGGAACTATTTTTCGTACATGATCACGAGCAGCTAATTCAGGCACAATTCCTCCATAGTCAGCATGTAACGAATCCTGACTGTATACTTTATTAACTAATAACCCTTGATATTGATCATAAATAGCTACGCTGGTTTCATCACATGAAGTTTCAATACCTAAAACTCGCATACATATTTCCATATTTAATTAATAATTATAAAATACTTCACATTAGTTTTATATTTCATGTCATAATATTTAATGTTATATTACAAAATAGTAAAAATATAGTTATTTTAATCATGTTAATATCATGATCTTCAACAAGAAGATGAAAAAATAAATAATAATAGAGAAAAATATATGCCAATAATTAAAGTACGTGAAAACGAATCATTTGACGTAGCGTTACGCCGTTTTAAAAGATCTTGTGAAAAATCAGGAATTTTATCTGAGGTACGTCGTAGAGAATTTTATGAAAAACCAACTACAGAACGTAAACGAGCAAAAGCATCAGCAATTAAGCGTCATGCAAAAAAATTAGCCCGAGAAAATTTAAGACGTGTTCGATTATATTAAGTTATTCTCACTCATATAATTTTTTAATATACAAAAAATAAATGAAAAACATTATTTTTATGATGAGTACAACTAAGTCACCTATATTTATAAACATAACATTTAATCATAACTTATAATAACGTTAGTGTTATTTGTTATTCAATAACACAAACTAAGGAGATATAATTACCCGTATTCCAAATACAGTAATCAATGAGTTGATATCGCGTACTAATATTGTTGATTTAATTGGTCGACGTATATCTTTAAAAAAACAAGGAAAAAATTTTCTGGCTCGTTGTCCATTTCATGTCGAAAACCACCCATCATTTACTGTTAATATCGAGAAACAATTCTATTATTGTTTTAGTTGTGGATCACATGGGAATGCGATAGATTTTCTGATGAATTATGACCGACTTACATTTATCGAATCTATTAAGGAACTATCAGTTATAAATGGGATATCATTAGAGCTAAATGTAGACATTTTAAAAAAAAATAATTGTCAAAAACCCAATTTGTATCAACTAATGAACAAATTAAGTCAATACTATCAAAATATATTGATTCAAAAAAAATATTTATATGCTTATAAATATTTGCAAAATCGTGGACTAACCGCTAAAACTATTACTGACTTCAACATTGGATTTGCTCCACCTGGATGGAATAATATAATACGAAAATTTCGTTTTACATCATATGATCAAATACTACTTGACCAATCAGGTATGTTAATTAGTAATAACAGAAAATATAAATATGATCGATTTCGTAATCGTCTTATGTTCCCCATACGAGATATAGCAGGAAGAATCGTAGCATTTGGAGGGCGTGTCATCACACATAAAAAAATGCCCAAATATTTAAATTCACCAGATACCGAAATTTTTAAAAAAAATCAACATTTATATGGTTTATATGAAGCACGCATACAATGTAAGAATCCCTCTTATATACTTTTAGTAGAAGGGTATATAGACGTTATTACATTAACACAATTTGGAATCAATTATGCAGTCGCTTCTTTAGGAACTACCACTGCTAATCATATTAGATTATTATATAATATCACCAATCAAATTATTTGTTGTTATGATGGTGATCATGCTGGTAAAAAAGCTGCTTGGCGTACATTAAACATCGTTTTACCATATCTTACTGACGATCGCCAAATAAATTTTATATTTTTACCTCATGGAGAAGATCCAGATACATTAATACGTAAAATAGGAAAAGATAATTTTTTAAAAACATTAACACAAACACAAGATTTATCAAATTTTCTTTTCAAAACACTATCACAAAAAATAAATTTACAAACATTGGGGGGTCGGGTTAAATTAAGCAACCTAATATTACCTATGCTTAATAAAATTCCTGGAAAAACATTAAAATTATGTTTACTACAACAATTAGGTAATAAAATAGGAATTTTAGATGAAAATAAACTAAATCAATTGCTTATAAACAAACCTGTTTTATCTACTAATAAAATAAAAAAATATTGTATAAATTATAGCGTAGAACACATATTAATAGGATTGCTAATACAAAATCCACAACTTTCTAAATTAGTACCAAACATACAAGAATTAAAACAATTTAAAAAAAACGATATCATGATGTTGATTTTTACTGATTTAGTTAAAATATGTAAGACATATCCAACACCAACTCCTGCACAATTGTTAGAGTACTACCGTGAGAATAAATTTTTTTCAAAACTTGAAACACTAGCATATTGGAACCACTTGATTACAAATGATATGATAGAAACCGCTTTTATTGATGCATTAACTAAATTATATAATTTCACTCTTGAACAACGTCAAGAAATACTGATCGCGCGTGATCGAATATCTGGATTAACAACACAAGAACGTCAAGAATTGTGGTTATTAACTCAAACATTATCAAAACGTTAATATAAAATTATACACTTTTTAGGTTCAATATTACTAATGAAAATAATCATAAAAATACCTCCTGAATAAATTACTGTTAATAATTTTATTTACATATTATCGATAGATGGGCACTACACCATCTATTAAACTTTTAAATATCACTGCAAACGTGGGAGTCTTTTTTATGGAACATAACCCACAATCACAATTTAAGTTACTCGTCACACTTGGGAAGGAACAAGGATATTTAACTTTTTCTGAGGTCAACGATCATTTACCAGAAGATATTGTGGATCCAAGTCAAATCGAAAATATAATTCAAATGATGAATGATATGGGTATTCAAGTCATGGAAGAAGCGCCTAGTTCCGATGAGTTTTTGTTAATTGAGCATACTAGTTCTACTAACGACGAAGAAGACGCAACAGAAGCAGCAGTACAGGCATTAGCTAATGTTGACTCAGAGTTGTTAGGTAGAACAACTGATCCAGTACGAATGTATATGCGAGAAATGGGTACTGTAGAGTTATTAACACGAGAAGGCGAAATAGATATTGCTAAAAGAATCGAAGATGGGATAAATCAAGTGCAATGCTCAGTTGCTGAATACCCAGAAGCAATTACTTATCTATTAGATCAATATAAACGTGTAGAAACCGGAGAAACACGCCTTTCAGATTTAATTACAGGTTTTGTAGATCCTAACGCAGATGAAGAAAATATATCAGCACGCACAAATATAACTCAGAATATAACTCCTGAAACTGTTTCTGAAACAATATCTGACGACGATGAAGAAGAAAATAATGATGAAAATAACATTGATCCAGACGTAGCTCGTAAAAAATTTATAGCGCTACGTAATCAATATGAAATAACGCGAAAATCAATAAAATGTAATGGACGAAATCATGTTCAATCATCAAAAGAAATCTTAAAGCTTTCTGAAGTATTTAAACAATTTAGATTAGTTCCGAAACAATTTGACAACTTAGTTAATAACATGCGCTCTATGATGGAACGAGTACGCATACAAGAACGTTTGATTATGAAATTATGTGTTGAAATTAGTAAAATGCCTAAAAAAAATTTCATAGAGTTATTTTCAGGAAATGAAACTAATAAAGCTTGGTTTAATACGGCTTTATCTATGCACAACACGTCATGGTCGGAAACATTACATAAAGTTGATGAAGATGTACAACATAGTTTATCAAAACTACACCAAATTGAAAAAGAAACAGGACTAACAATAGAACAAGTGAAAGATATTAATCGTCGTATGTCGATTGGGGAAGCTAAAGCTCGCAGAGCTAAAAAAGAAATGGTTGAAGCTAATCTTCGCTTAGTCATATCTATTGCTAAAAAATATACAAATAGAGGGTTACAATTTTTAGATTTGATACAAGAAGGTAATATTGGTTTGATGAAAGCTGTAGATAAATTTGAGTATCGTCGTGGTTATAAATTTTCTACTTACGCTACTTGGTGGATTCGCCAGGCAATTACTAGATCAATAGCAGACCAAGCACGTACTATTAGAATTCCTGTTCATATGATAGAAACCATCAATAAGCTTAACAGAGTTTCTCGGCAAATGCTACAAGAAATTGGACATGAGCCAACACCAGAAGAATTAGCAGAGCGCATGCTTATGTCAGAAGATAAAGTTAGAAAAGTATTAAAAATAGCGAAAGAACCTATTTCCATGGAAACTCCTATAGGAGAAGATGAAGATTCTCATCTTGGTGATTTTATTGAAGATACGAATCTTGACTTACCTTTAGATTCAGCAACTTCAGATAATTTACGTACTGCCACTCATGATGTACTTTCTGGATTAACTCCAAGAGAAGCTAAAGTACTACGTATGCGGTTTGGTATTGATATGAACACTGATCATACTTTAGAAGAAGTGGGAAAACAGTTTGATGTAACACGGGAACGTATCCGTCAAATAGAAGCAAAAGCTTTAAGAAAATTACGTCATCCTAGCCGCTCTGAAATATTACGCAGCTTTTTAGATGATTAAATAAATATAAAAATTTTAAAAAATAATTACCAATTGGTATAATTATGATATCACATATTAATTTACAATATATATATTCAATATACAAATATAAAACATAACAATTTTTGCAAAATTGCATAAAGTATGCTATACACTACGACGTAGAATATCAATAAATAAAATTATATAGTAGAACATCAATATAACTTGATAACATATAGAAGACTTCGATTATAATGATTTATTTAATATTAAATAAAAAATTTTTCATATTGCAGGTAATTTAAATTAAAATCAAGGCCCCTTAGCTCAGATTGGTTAGAGCAGGCGACTCATAATCGCTTGGTCGCTGGTTCAAATCCAGCAGGGGTCATAATATTTTTACTAAAAATAATTTTTACATTATCTCATTAAGCGTTTACAAATCATTTTTTAAAAACCCCATGATCTAATAGCATTAATATCATTATCAATGAGTAATTTTGACTACATTATCTATTATAATAGATAAAAAAATTCTAATCGTTCCAAAAAAAAACCCAAAACAATAAGTATAAACACCCATACAAATGAACTGATCCAATTAAACAATTGGAAACGAAAGGAGCTTAATCCAGACACCCCTGCAATAGTAGGTAACACTGTTCGCACGAACACTATAAAACGACCAACAAAAAGAGCAGATAGTCCATGTTTGTGGATCATACGATTTGCTCTTTGATAGGATTTATTAGGTATAAAAGATAACCAGCTTTTTATTGTTTTGTTATTTTCTAAAAATTTACCTTGCAAATAACTCATCCAACTACCTAAGCTTGCAGCTACTGTTAAAATTCCTAAAGTTGCAGTAAAATTTAAAATACCTTTCGCAATTAATATTCCTAATACAATTAATAAACTGTCTCCTGGCAAAAAAAATGCCGGAAGAATAGCATTCTCTAAAAAAAGAATAATAAATACTAACGAATAAATAGCTAATGCTAACCTTAAATTAGGAAATAACGTAAGATTATTCTGCCATATTATATTTAGTAATTCTTTTAAAATATCCATGACTCACTGAATTGCATACATATAAGAATATTTAATCAATTTAAAACAAATCTATATTTTTTGCATATCCCTATTTTAGTCCATCACTTTTCAACAAAAAATACAAATCTACTATTCCTTTAACCCCTCTACATAATGCTGCCAACAAATAATTAGAAATAATATTTATTTAATCACTATAATTATAAATTCTGAAATATTTTTGTAGAAATGTTAAATTCTTTAAAACTTTTGTATAAAATGTATTAATGTAACTATATATCTATTTACGTTAAATAATGCAATGATATGTTGTAAGTAAATACTGATTAAATTTTAATTTACATATTTTATTTGTTGATAACATTACAAATTAATTTAACGATACCACATAAAAATACTTATGATAATAAACAACAGTATGTGATATGGATGTTATAAGTATCAAATAAAATTTTCATTGTCTATCATAAATAGTATAATTTTTCTATAATTAACGATTTAAAGACACATTACTGACTATAAAACTAAACACTTACTATATTATTTTTTATTTTATTCTTCTTACTCTATATTTATTTTAACAAGGAGCTAGTCATTAAGCCGGGTTCTGTTTTAAACAATCATTCATCTACACTGGTATTCTCATGCCAGCTTAAGCGGCTTACCCAAGTTCAGTACGGACCATACTATAGAACTTCTATTCAGCCTTGCTCCGAGTGGAGTTTACATGATACAAACTGTTACCAGCCCATATGGTGCGCTCTTACCACACCTTTTCACCCTTACCTATATTATTTATCATTATTCGTGATAATAAATAATTATTGGCGGTTTTCTTTCTGTTGCACTTGTCGTAGATTCACATCTCCCAGGTGTTACCTGGCACTCTGCCCTATGGAGCCCGGACTTTCCTCCCCTTCACTTGTAATTATACCAATTTCATCTTCATTACTACAAATACAAGAAGCAGCGATTGTTTGACTAACTCCCTAAAGCATTATAACCATTATTTTAAATGATGTCATTAATCAATTAATATTTTGATCTGAAATTTTATTTAATTGTTTACTCAAATACTTTTTATAAAGCACATTTTTTCTTACTCCATATATATATTCTACTAAAGTTGCAGCTTTTTTTATAGATAACTCCGATGCCAACAAGTTCATGACATGAAGTATTTTTGGCGATAATTCATTATTTTTTAGACAATTTCCTGCTACCACCAAAACCATTTCTCCTTGAATTCGAGAATTATCTTTTTGTATCCAAGATAATAATTGGCCGACAGGGGCTCCATAAATAGATTCCCATATTTTAGTTAATTCCCGAGCTAATACAACATAACGTTCTAATCCAAAAATACTAATCATATCTTTTAAAGTATCCATTATGCGGTATTTTACATCATAAAAAATTAATGTGCGTGGTTCTTCCAATAAGGCTTGTAAACGACCTATTCGTAAACTATGTTTATGCGGTAGAAATCCTTCAAAACAAAACCGATCCGTCGGCAATCCAGATCCACATAATGCGGTAATAGCAGCACATGGGCCAGGAAGCGGAATAACCTTAATTTTTAATTTCTGGCAACATTGTACTAAACGATATCCTGGATCGTTAATTAATGGAGTACCTGCGTCAGAAACTACAGCAACACTTAATCCTGCCTGTAATTTTGAAATTAATATTGGTATTGTTTTATATTCATTATGTTGATGTAATACACACAAAGATGTACGAATAGAAAAAAAATTTAATAATATGCGAGTACGGCGTGTATCTTCTGCAGCAATACAATCTACTTGGCGCAACACTGATAACGCTCGGCATGTAATATCTTCTAAATTTCCAATAGGAGTTGGAACTATATACAAAGCAGATACACAATTAGTTATTGATGATGATGTTTTCTTCATATATTAATATCTTATTTTAATAGGAATTATTTTAATAAAAACTATAAAATACGGTGCATTTTTATTGTTAATACCAACATACTAAATTAGTGTCTCATACATTAAGACTCACCAATATAGGAATAATTAAATAATATAAAAATTAATTAGTACATTATTTTTATTATTTTTTAAAAATTTAAGCGCATTTTAAATATGTATTTAACTAAAACATGTTTTTAACTAATACTTCAACATTGAATAATTAAAATTTACTAGTTGAAATATAATTCATTTTAAAAATTACTTCTTGTCAAAATGGTTACTTTAAAAACAAATGATAAACATAATGAAATTATTAAAAATACTTAACAAAAATATAATAATCTTATGTAAATTTTTTAAAAGTATACTATACTCGCAGTAAAATGAGTATTTTCATATTATTTACAATTATTATTGATACATTTGTGTAATCAAAATGGTTAGTTGCGATTAATTTACTTACAAAAAATATAATAAGTGAACTAGTATTAATATCCATTTTTAATATCTGAATTTGTGAATACATATAAATGAACATTAGATATCATATAGTTCAATTATTATTAATTTTGTTTTCTGTATTGGTATTGCAAGCTTGTTGTTCAAGTATGTTAGCTATCGGAACTGCTGCATTTATTACTACAGCATGGCATGATCCTCGTACTATAGGTACTCAACTGGATGATCACATTTTAGAAACTCATATTGCTTACGCTTTTAACAAAAATCAACACATTAAAAAATACGCACGTATAAAAAACACTGTATATCAGGGTAACGTATTATTAACTGGACAGGCTCCCTCTATTTCTTTTATCAAAGAAGCCATAAAAATAGTAACTAAAATTAATGGAACAAAAAATATTTATAATGCAATTCGACAAGGTACGCCAATATGTTTGCAATCTATTTTCACAGATACTTTGATTACTAATCAAATACGTTTAAACCTTTTGCTTAAAAGAGATATACATGCTTCTAGTATTAAAATAATTACAGAAAATAAAGAGGTATTTCTTTTGGGTCAAGTTACTTATGCAGAAGGTAAATATGCTGAAAAAATAGCAAACACAACAAATGGGGTAAAAAATGTAACTACTGCATTTTCCTATGCATAAGGGAAATGCAGTAGTTACAGATCAGAAATATAAATCTTTTCTTCAATAAGTTTGTTTATTATACTTTATAAAAATTATTTGTATAAGTTTAAATTACAGATAATACTTGAGAAAATAGAGTAAAAATATATCCATACACATCATTTATGATGTAATTTATTTACTAACTTTTATCATCATAAAAGGCTAGTTATCATTAATTAATGCTTTTTTATTTATATTCATAAATATACCAAATTAGCAAATTTCTAATTAATTCTATCTACAAATAACATAGAATTTTTAACAAAAATAATAAAACACTTCCTATTTCCACATTAGGATATAACTTTGAATATGAAGAAATTAATCAATCTATTTGTCAATACAATATATTCATAAATCAACATCATTTTAAACATATACAAATACTATAAAAACACACACTTTAACACTAAATTTTAGTTTATATATACCATATGTAAAACCAAATAAATTATTTCATTTAAATTAATAAGAAATATTGAATATAATGCGTGAATCTTTAATAAAAATAGATATAGTACATCATCACCTTATCTATAAATCATCATTTATATGCATATATGTTTACTAACATAGGAAGTAATAATAAAAATACTTAAAATAACCATTTGTATACAATATACTTATCTATATATCTAATTATTTTAATAATAATCAATCACTCTGTATATACTCTATCTTCAATGAAGATTCTATTTTTATTTTTATCAAAAATATACTTTAGGTTTAAATTATAAAATTTTTTAATTTATACGCATAATGAACATTATTGAACTTTTTAAAATTCTATGGCTTGAAAGTTAACAATATTTATTACAAATAAACCCTACATGATTATAAATCTTCATTCTCTTACAACAAAGACATCCCTACGATTATTGAATCAATTATAATTCCGTGAATATTAAAATATATAATTTTTAAAAAATAAAACGCACGATCATATCAATTTCGTTTTATATAACACAATATAAATAAACCTAATCATCAAACCAATAACACATCTACCATACCACTAATACGACATGTATATGCATACACCATCCCATAGGGATCAATGTTATTTTAAATAATACTATCTCTAATTTTTATTAACCAAAACACTTACAGTATGCTGAACCTTTACCTCAATGTTTATCATTAAAAATGATTTCATATTTAATTTTCAATCTCATTTAAAAGATAAAACCATTACATCCTTATACTTATTTATACACAAAATGCGTCAAAAATATCAACGTTTAGAAAATTGAGGGCTCCTTCGTGCCTTACGTAATCCTACCTTTTTTCTTTCTACTTCTCTTGAATCTCTAGTAACTAATCCAACTGAACGCAATACATCACGTAATTTTTCATCATACTGCAATAATGCACGTGTTATTCCATGACATATAGCACCAGCCTGCCCAGATGTACCTCCACCTTTCACAGTAATATATATATCTAACTTATTATTTAATAAATTAGTAATTTTCAAAGGCCTGGTAACAATACACTGCATACTATTTTTAGGAAAATATTGATTTAATTTACGTTTGTTTATAATAATTTTTCCATTACTCGTCGCGTCTAGTTTAATGAATACCCGAGCTGATGCACTTTTTCTTCGCCCGGTACCATAATATTGATTATAGATCATACTCTATTTTCCATTGTATTTTATTCATCAACAATCTATTAATTGAGGTGCTTGAGCAGAATGTATATGTGTATCTCCCGAATATACTTTTAATCTGCAATACATAATACGACCTAAAGGACCTTTAGGTAACATACCTTTAACTGCAATTTCAACTACTTTTTCAGGATACCTATCAATCATTCTCTTAAAATTAGATTGTTTAATACCTCCAACATACCCAGTATGATGATAATAAATCTTATTATCACGCTTACGACCACTTACAGATACTTCTTTTGCGTTTAACACAATAACATAATCTCCAATATCAATATGGGGAGCATATTCCACTTTATGTTTGCCAATTAAATATCTAGAAATCACAGTAGATAAACGACCAAGTATTTTATTTTTAGCATCAATAACATGCCATTTTCGTCTAATCGTATTTGATTTTGCCATAAAAGTTTTCATGAAAATAAAGTTCAACTCAACATAAAAATCTACCTATTCTAATTAAAAATAGGTTTTTAATATGAAAATCATTATAACACAATAAATTCTATACTATAATAGCGTCATTCAAAAATAAAATTTCTCCAATGTTATTTAACATTTAAAACAGATATGTATTAATACTCAACACATAAAATATCTCACATCTATATGTCTATAGATTAACTAAAATTTAAATAATTAAGAAATATAATCACATTATATTTTACAATGAATAAATTCATTGTATATTATCAATTAATAAAATCGATAATTAATATTCCTAAACAATTTTTAAAGATTATTTTTAATCACCTAAATATTTAGCCAAAGTACTTATGCCACTTAATTAATATACAAAACAAAGTGTATTAAACAAAATAAATTTTAGGAGTTATTACCATGATATGTATGTATATACTTGCAAGCTTAATAATTGGTATTACAACAGGGGCAATTATAATGTACTACAGAACTCGTTATTTGCTACATAATCAAAAAAATTTATACGACGAATTACAAGAAAACAAAATTAAGCTAAATGAATACCAAAGAGAACTAAGTAAACACTTTTTATGCACCATAGAGTTATTAAACAAAATGATAGTTGATTATCGTCATCTATATCATAATGTAAAAAAAAGCGCTAATTTTTTTCTACCAAACGCACATATTCAAGATATAATGTGCATGTTTAACACTAAAGAAGCAAAGATACAAAACGAACAACTACCGATAGAAGCACCACTAGATTATTCTAATAATACGGAAAATACTCTAAAAAATCATGATAACAAATAAAGCTAGCATCATTTATATAAATTTCATTATACCCTATATTATATTTTCATGTATGAAGTGTTGTCTTCAACACCACAGCTTGCGGACAATTAAAATTAATTATAGGCCTCAATATATGTAATTTAGTCACTAAAATTTTATAAACATTTTAGTATAAATATTATTCTTACCTAAGAATATAACTAACTAAATTAATTATTTATGAAAACAACACATTTACTTAACATATTGAGTATATTATTCGCATTAAGCATTTCATGCTCTCAATCTTCTATCAATCATACAACATTTTCTACGGAAAAATCAGGATTCCTACCAAGTTTAGCTCCCATGTTAGATACAGTGCTTCCAGCAGTAGTAAGTGTACATGTGGAGGGTATTCAACCAGCAAGAAAACTTACCTTACCTAAAGAATTCAAATATTTTTTTGGACCAGATATACCCGGAGGAAATTTCGGGTCTAGACCATTTGAAGGATTGGGATCAGGAGTGATTATTAATGCCAATAAGGGTTATATTATTACTAATAATCATGTTGTAAATGGCGCGGATAAAATTAAAGTACAACTCAACGATGGTCGAGAATTTGATGCGAAATTAATAGGACATGATGAACAAACTGATCTAGCATTACTTCAATTATCAAAATTTAAAAATCTTTCTGAAATAAAAATGGCTGATTCCGATATCTTAAAAGTTGGTGATTTTGCTGTTGCGATAGGAAACCCTTTTGGATTAGGTCAAACAGCAACTTCTGGCATTGTATCAGCACTAGGCAGAAGTGGTTTAAACCTTGAAGGACTAGAAAATTTTATACAAACTGATGCCTCTATAAATAGAGGAAATTCTGGAGGGGCTTTAGTAAACTTACATGGAGAATTAATTGGAATTAACACTGCCATTTTAACACCTGGTGGAGGAAATATTGGTATTGGTTTCGCTATTCCTAGCAATATTGTAAAAAATTTAAGTCAACAACTAATCGAATTTGGAGAAGTGAAACGCGGGCAATTAGGAATTAAAGGAACGGAATTAACTGCTGATATTGCTAAGGCGCTGAATATTGACGCACAACGTGGCGCATTTGTTAGCGAAGTTTTACCAGGAACTGCAGCTGCTAAAGCAAATATAAAAGCAGGGGATATTATTGTATCTATAGAAGGAAAACCAATAAAAAATTTTGCAGAATTAAGAGTCAAAATTGGTACTACCACCCCAGGTAAAATTATAAAACTAGGGTTGTTACGAGATGGAAAAATACAAACAATATCAGTTTTACTAGATGACAGCACCTCTGTTAGCACCAGTGAAGAGGTATTAACTCCTGCATTACAAGGAGCTTCTTTAAGTAATGGATATTTAAAAGATGGAACAAAAGGAGTACAAGTTGAAGAAGTGGCCAAAGATTCTCCAGCTTATGCTATTGGTTTACAAAAAGGAGATATAATCATTGGATTAAATCGTACGAAAGTACATAACCTATCTCAATTACGCAAAATTTTAAACGAAAAACCATCTATTATTGCACTTAACATTGTCCGCGGAGATGCAAATATATTTCTATTACTACGTTAAATTTTTGCATTGATTTTGTAATCTTTTATATTTGATTTATTTAAAAAAATAAATCAAATATAAAAGATTACAAAATCAATTAAATAAAAATAATTATATATCTAACATAAGCTATTTATTAGTGACTCGTTCAATACAAGCTCCCATGTTCTTTAATTTTTTTTCAATACGATCATATCCCCGATCAATATGATATACGCAATCAACTACCGTTAATCCCTCAGCAATACAACCAGCTAATACTAAACTTGCAGATGCTCGCAAATCTGTTGCCATGACTTGTGCCCCAACTAATGAATTAACTCCATGACAAACAATCATGTTTTTTGATTTTTTAACACGAGCTCCCATACGAATAAGTTCTGGAACGTGCATAAACCTATTTTCAAATATAGTTTCTATAATTTTCCCCGTACCTTCAGATACTACATTCAATAAAGTAAATTGCGCTTGCATATCGGTAGGAAATCCTGGATATGGTTTAGTACATATAGTAATAGCTTTTGGTCGTTTTCCATTCATATTTAAACTAATCCAATCTTTACCAGTTTTGATCTCAGCTCCAGATTCACGTAATTTTTTTAAAACAAAACGTAAAGTATCTGGACGTGATCCTAAACAAACCACATTTGCACGTGAAATAGCGGCAGCAACTAAAAAAGTTCCAGTTTCAATACGATCCGGTATAATACAATACTTTCCGCCACCTAGTTTTCGAACTCCTTCAATAATAATTCTATTACTTCCAGCTCCATTAATATTTGTTCCTAACATAATAAGAAAATTAGCAGTATCAACAACTTCTGGTTCACGAGCAGCATTGTCAATTATAGTAGTTCCCTCTGCTAATGCAGCAGCGCTCATAATAGTGACTGTAGCTCCAACACTAACTTTATCCATTATAATATGAGCGCCATGCAATCGTCCATTCACAGAAGCTATAACATATTCCTTCTCTAACATAATTGTTGCGCCCAATTTTTTTAACCCATTAACATGCAAATCTACTAACCTTTTACCAATCGAGCATCCACCAGGTAACCAAATTTTTCCCTCTCCAAACCGCGCCACTAATGGTCCTAATGCCCAAATAGAAGCACGCATAGATTTAACTAAATCGTAAGGAGCACAACATGTATTAACACTGCTAGTATCTGCAAAAACCACATCACAATGTTCCACTTTTGCTCCCAGTTTTTTTAAAAGTTTTACAGTAACGTCAATATCTTTCAGTTTGGGAACATTGAAAATTTCTACTGGTTCCTCAGTTAATAACGTAGCAAACAAAATTGGTAATGCAGAATTTTTAGCTCCTGATATCCTCACTTCACCATTTAAAGGAGTAGGACCATAAATGTAAAATCTATCCATTATCATAATTTAACGTTAATTACATACTATTACTATAGTAATTAAAAACCTGATTCATATATTATATGACATACGTTTTTTATTCCATTCTTCAGGATTAAATGCTTGAATAGATACAGAATGAATTTCATTATTTAATATATGCCGCATAAGAGGAGCATATATCATTTTATGCCGCTCTAATTCATTCATATTATAAAATATATGACCTATAGCTATAATTTGACAACTATTTTCATAGAAAGAAACATACACTTCATCTAATAATAAATTTTTTAATAAAATACCTTTAACTTCATTCCCATTCATAAGCTTCAAATCCATTTAAAAAATACAATTAATAATAGAACAAATAATTATCTTAATCATGTTTTATTTAAAAATTATTTTAGGCTGTTATTTTTAAATTAAAATATTCTGAAATTTATATTTAATCTTAATCTTAAATAACTAATTTTTGGTTTTATTTTTAGTCAATATCTAACAATAATCATTACTATCTTTATCTTTCAATGAGAATACATTAAAAGATAAAATCTAAAATTTTTGTATATTATATATCTACAAAACTCTTTGTATCTATAAAATACTATAGTATACACAACAATATCTTTTTTATCTAAAAATCTTAGATACCATATTTATCATAATTAAACCAATATTGATAATATATACCTATGAAAATATTGATAGTACATCAAATATATTTTTTATATATACTTACATCATATTTTTTAAAAATATTATTTTTATATTATTAGGTTAATTATTATAATTTTCTCATAATAGTTATTAACCTAACTATAAAAATAAAAAATTTTATTATTTATAGAACCTATAAGACACTGAATAATGTAAAAATAACATTATATTTATAAATTAATTATTTCACTCATCCAGATATTATTAAAATTTATAATATATCAACCATATTTTAATAAATTTTATATCTATATGTTTATAATTAAAAATTAATATTAAACATTACTAAAAATAAATTTTTATTAAAGTAACGCTTTAAATTACATCAATAAACACACCACCGACTATATCAACTACTCAAGTGTAGTTGATAAGCTTAAACAATCTTTATTATAATTTATAACATTATTTCCAACTATTTTTGGGATGGATATATGTATTTATAATTACTAATAACATTACCAAAATGATAATAATTCTCATACAACTTATAATTTTTATTACAAATGCATTAAGAATAAATTTTCCATCAATATTAAAAATAAATTAAAAAATACGCTTTATTACATAAATAACAAATATTATTATATTTCTAATTTAATTATTAATAATCTATTTTGTTACATACGCACTATTTGACTATAATGCACATGTAACAAAGAATATATACAAATTTATCTAAAGTGACTTCGTATAATACAAATTTACAATATATAATTTACGCATACGTACTACAACATAAGAATATTTAACCTAAATAATCATATAGTGATAAAATCCTGTAGAGATTTATCCCGTACTCATACGCTTATGATATTAAATATCTTTATGTTGTGTATATAATGTATAAAAAATTATGTTCAATTAATAAATCTATAAAAGTAAATTCGATTATCTTATTAAAGATAATAATTGTTTTCTATTTTAGAAAAATTAACGATAATATATTTTATATAAATTAAAATTTTATTACTGAATATAAACAATATTCATCTTACATATAAAAATTATACTTTTAATAAAAAACAAACTTAAAAATTACATATATAAATATATTACTTACACACAATATATATTACTTATATTATCTAATACAATACAACTTAATCATAAAAATATTATCACAAACTAAAATTAAAGACACCTAAATCTATCAGAAATACGTAACGCTTAAATAAAACATATAATACTATATGTTATTAACATTAATTTCAAAATTAGCAACTAAACTAAAAATTAATATTTTGAAATTAATTTCATTATATATCACGTTAAGTTAATGAATATATTGTTATGTCTGTACACTACATTTTATGTTGTTATAGATAACTGTTTCAATCGTATTATTTTATGACATACATTATTTTATACGTAGCCTTCTTCACACCAAAATAACACTAAAATTCACGGTCCAAGCAATATTTGATTTATATCAACTCCTGATAATATTTTTTATTATTTACACCAATTAATAATATTAAATTATAACCATTCAATAATGAGATAACACGATGTTTTATCTATCTAGATTATTAAACAAAAACAAAAAATATATTTTTATTTTAATTTTATTAATATTAATAATAATTTTTTTGTCTATTTTTGTAAAAAAATCACTAATCATGTTGAATACATCACTAAATTCATTGGTCAATAAAGAGATTTATACTCATCAAGGTAACAATGTAGTGATTAACACATATTATACGACAGGGCAACTTAAATTTAAATTAACAGCGTATTGTATTCAACATTTTTCAAATCAAAAAATTACTTGGTTTAAGCATCCTGACGTAACTGCTTTTAATGAAAAAAATACTCCAATATGGAAAATTACAGCAAATCAAGCTAGATTAGATCATGGAAAAATATTACATTTACATGGACACGTCCATATGAATAATTTAATAGATAGTGCATATTTTCAATCCATTAAAACAAACCAAGCTATAATTAATTTAATAACCCAAGATATTATTGCAGATAAAAAAGTAATTATACATGGTCGTTATTTTTATTCTGTCGGGATGAAAATGCATGCTAATCTGCATACACAAACAATCAAATTAATTGATAGTACACAAACTTATTATGAAATTCAACATATACGGTAAAAACAGAACGATCCTTATTTGCATTAACATATTTTTTATGTTTACATGTTCCCATGCTATAACACACAAAAAAACACAAATAATTCAAATTTGTTCTCAATGCCAGTCAATTGATATGCTAACTAATACAATAATTTTTACAAATCAAGTTACTCTTAAATATAAAAATATCAATCTTCATGCAGATAAAATACTCATCTCTCATGCAAAAGATATACATCATTTATCTGTAATAGAAGCGCATGGAAAACCTGCTATTTTAAATCAAACACAAGAAGACATAAAGAATTCAATATTTGCTCAATCGTTGATAATATATTATAGCACTAACGATGATACCGTTACTTTTATTGGTAATGCTTATATAGAGCAATCAGGAAGTTCTATAAAAAGTGATAAAATCATATACTCAATAAAAAAAAAACAAATGAAAGCTATTTCTAATAAAGGTAATAAAGTTATAACAACTTTATTAGCCAATCAATCTAAAAAATATGTTTAATATATACTATATAATTAATTCTAATTCGATAGCATGACAACACTTACTATAAGAAATTTATCCAAAATCTACAAAGGACGTTATGTAGTTAATGACATAAGTTTATATATTTCTTCTGGAGAAATTGTTGGATTATTAGGCCCAAATGGTTCAGGAAAAACTACAACATTCTATATGATATTAGGAATTGTTCAACATAATGCCGGGCATATTTTCCTTGGTAAAAAAGATATTAGTATATTTCCAATCTATCTTAGAGCTCGGTTAGGAATAGGTTATTTGCCTCAAGAAAGTTCAATTTTTCGTCGATTGACGGTATTTGATAATTTAATGGCTATATTGCAAACCCAACGTAATCTTAATACAAAAAAACGCAATAAACTTATTGTAGAATTAATGAATAACTTCCATATCAATCATCTACGAAACAATATTGGTCAAACACTATCTGGAGGAGAACGAAAACGCGTAGAAATCGCGCGAGCATTGGCTGCTAATCCTAAATTTATATTGCTTGATGAACCTTTTTCTGGAGTTGATCCAATCGCGATAATAGATATACAAAAAACCATTAAACAACTCCAAGCCCGTAGACTTGGAGTGTTAATAACCGATCATAATGTAAGAGAAACATTACGTATATGTAAGCGATCATATATCATTAATCAAGGAAAATTAATTGCTCATGGATCTCCTAATGAAATTTTGAATAACAAAAATGTACAACAAGTATATTTAGGAGATACAATTAAATTATAATTTTACCATAAACCATGATTGACGCGCACAAACTAAAAATTAATAATTTCTAATAATTACAGCACATACTAAATACTATTAAAGCTAATCTATGCTACCGAAATAAACAATTTAAATCAAAATAAATATTAGTTTATGAACATAGTTTAATTATAAAATTACGTATATTTTATGTGCTATCTTATAAAACACAAAATCTCATTAAGTAACGAGAATAATTTTAGGCAACCGTATGATAGTAAATTGCAATTATAGTATCTAGTAAACATAAACACCAGTTTGAAGTGATTATTACTTACAGTCATATTTCATATAACATGACATTAAATAATACTGCTCCTTATAAAGGACCAAAAAGTAACATATATGGGATGTCATATATTTTTTTCCTAAAAGCACGAAGGATTTATTTTTTCCCACTTAAGATTACTATTCTACATCTTTTTCAAAAAATTCAATTTTTTAATTTCCTTATTTTTTATAATATAAGCTTAACTGAAAAATACCATTGTTATTGATATCATAACAAATGTTATAGATACATTAATTTTTGTTGATATATATTATAAATCATACAGTATCACATTTTTATCTGCTAAAAACAACAACAATAATAATGACTATCAAAATCATTATTTATTAGTTTCTAATTGCAGTCAAAGATATCTAATTTAAATGAAAATTATACCTAATTTTATTAGTAATACTAAAAAAATTAATAATAGAAATTTTTAATACTATTAAAACTTAATATTTCTACATGCAAGTAGATACAAGCAATATTGCTAAATATAATTTCATATAAAAAATTAAAATTAATCATATAAATATTCAATTACTATATGTTCATGTTTACAAAAAATAGTGTTTTAAACAAACACACTTAATTTCTTCTTAACATAATAAATGATTAATTAAATAAGTAATGCAAAAAAATTTTATTTTTTATAATACATAAAAAATAAAATACCTTTATTTCTTCCAAAAAATACTGAAACTAAAAATACCACACTACCACATGCTACGATAGCAGGACCTGCTGGAAAAAGCATATAAAATGCTCCAAGCAATCCTATCCATGAACACAATAAAGCAATTAATACTGACAACAAAAGCATATTCATTAAACTCTTAACCCAATACCGAGCTGATAACCCAGGTAACATCATTAACCCAACAGACATTAAAGTGCCTGTCACTTGAAAGCTTGCTATTAAATTCAACATAACTATTGATAAAAAAACTATTTGAATAAATTTAGACGCCTTAACACCATTTCCTCTTAAAAAATCTGGATCAAACGTTTCAATAATCAAAGCTCTATAAAGTAAGGCAACAATAAGCAAAGTTATTGTTCCAATTACTCCAATACATTCTAAATGCAATAAATTTACAGATAAAACAGATCCAAACAATAAATCTAATAAATCTATATTAGGACCATGTAATGACATTAATATAACTCCAAATGCTAAAGATCCAAGATAAAATCCAGAAAAACTAGCATCTTTTTGCAACAATGTTTTTTCACTAATCCAATTGGATAATATTGCAACAACTAAACCAGAAATAAATCCTCCTATACTCATCATAACAAATGACATACCTGAAAAAAAATATCCTATAGCTACTCCTGGTAATATGGCATGAGACAATACATCTCCCACTAGACTCATACGTTTTAACATTAAGAAATTGCCAATTGGCGTCATACTAATAGATAATATACAACATGCAACTATAGCTCTACGCATATAACCACAATTAATAAAAGGATCAAACAACATATGAATAACCATATTTTTACCAAAATAAACATAATATATATCAATAATTTCATGTATAAAATATATGAAATTACATAAAATTAAATTATCACATTTATACAGAAGGATTCCAAATGCTACAAGAATGAGTTAATGATAATATATTAGGAAAATATTCAGTTACTAATTCGTCATTATGCAATGCAGCAATTACAGTACATCCTCTCCTACAAAGCAGATTTACGGAATGTATCATTATTTTACAAGTATTTGCATCAACACCCTGAAACGGCTCATCAAGTAAAATTAACGATGCTTCCTGCGTTAATATTCTAGCAAACAGCATGCGTCTAATCTGTCCACCTGATAAATTTTCTATATATTGATTTAATAAATCCAATAAATTTACTTGTTCTAAAGAACGACAAATCACAATTTTTTGACGTTGATTTAGTCTTTTTAACAAATTTATTCTAGGCCAACAACCCATAGATACTACATCAAAAACAGTTAATGGAAAATGATAGTCTATAGTTTTATCCTGAGGTAAATAACTTACACGAGGTTTACCTCTTTTTCCAAATTTTAATGTACCAGATATCGGGGGTAATAATCCAGCTAATGTTTTTAATAAAGTAGATTTTCCTATTCCATTAGGTCCTACAATTGCAATCATACTGCCATACTTAATACGACCGCTCACGGATGGACTAACATTACGACCATAATAACCTGCTATTACATTATATAATGTCATCATGGATTTAACCTTGTATTATTAGGGTAACAAAGACGACCAAAGAATAGCAGCCCACAAACACATTAATATCACTAATACTATGAGCATACGAACTAATCCTGAAGTAATAAACAGTCTCATTCCAATAGATAACCGTTGTTTAGAATAAAATGATGACATGCAACTCTCTTAATAATTTAAGTGATGTTATAACATAACATCTTTTAATAAAAAACCCCCTAATCTAATTCAACTTTCATACAACTCTTACTTCTTCACCTTTCTTTCCCACCTCCTAATAAATTTCCCGATACTTTTAATTGCAACTTGAATTCTTATCAAATATTAATCCCAATTCCTCTAACTGTAACTAGTACATAGAAACATGCTAATTTAAAAAATAAATTATGCTCATTCAGTGCTATTATAAAATATATTTAGTTCACCTTAACTTAATACCTATAAATCTCAAACAAAAAATTTTAAAATATATAGACATTTTAGATTTTTCTGTCGCAACAACCTTTCTTATATAAACTCTGCCGAAGGCCGGGATCGAACCGGCATACTTATAAAAAGTGATTGATTTTGAGTCAATTGCGTCTACCTATTTCGCCACTTCGGCAAACAAACATACTTTAAAAGCATTCTCTAAAATCAATATTTAATAATCAAACTATACGTATAGTACATAAAATATGATTTTATCACATAAAAAATTGATTTATGCATATTTATTTCATTTAATTATTAAACATACAAAATCATATTTTTATTTCTTAAAAAAATACCTTAATCAATATGAAACGATAATCAAATATATATTACTACTCGTAGTAGTAATATATATCATACATTTTTATTTCTCTCAACTATGTCTATCACTTATAATTCTTATTTTATGCAAAATGTAAATGTCGTATTTATCTTTAATATACCTATTATCGACAAGAATATCATAATTGATTACATTAATATATTTTACTCTTGTATATTTATACATTATAATACCTGGTACATAAATACTATATGAAATTTTATTATATGAACAATTTCGATTTTAATTTACTAGTAGTTCTTAATGCGCTACTAGAAGATAATAGTGTAAATTTAGCGGCAAAAAAACTAAATGTCACTGCTCCAGCTATTAGTAAATCTCTAAATAAAATACGCGTTTTATTTAATGATCAAATTTTAGTTCGTAGTGGAACTAAATTAATTCCAACGCCTAAAGCAATGTCTCTGAAAGAAAATATTAAAGAACTAGTTAATCGTATTGAATCAGTATTCAATAGTAACATAGCATTTGAACCTAAAAGTACTACGGTATCATTTACTATCGCATCAAATCATGCTATTTTTTTTATTCTCAATACTATCTTATTCCAAGAGATTCAAAATAGCGCTCCCAACGTATTTATTAATTTAGTAAATGATTCAGACTATGACGATGATTTTTTGCGCAATCATACCATAGACCTATATATAGGAGAAATACGTTCTCTTAACCCTGAAATAACCATTAGAACTATCTATGTATCTAAGTGTTGTTTAATATGCCGAAATCATCATCCCATTTTATCCAAAAATAAAAATATGGATAATTTATTAAAATATCAATTTATTCAAACTAAAAATGAATACTTAACCAATTTTGACGAACATAACAAATATTTTTGGTCAGAACGAAATCTAATTGGTATTACTCCTGAATACATTACTACTGTAAATGCTATCATTAATTCAGACGCGTTGGCTATAATCCCAGAATTTGTGTTAACAATTGCACAAAAATTAAATATGCCAATAACATATTTTCATACTGATTTTAACTTAGGAAAAAGAAATATCATCCAAGCATGGCATTCTAAACACAATCATTCCCCTGCTCACAAATGGTTACGAGAATTTACCAAAGACATGTTTTTAACTAAAATAAAATAAATATGAAAACTTTTTAAAGATTCCTAATTTAATAAATTTATGAATATATCCATATGATAATTGTGCTAATTACCAAAAATATTATACTAGGCGATATTGATCCAACTATTGGTGGAATATTATATATTATACCTAATGTTCCAAATATTTGATTTAAAATATAGAATAAAAATCCAACTATACTTCCTATAAATAATCTGAATCCTGTCTTTTTTTTATATAATGGACCAAAAGTACATGCTAATGCCATTATGGTCATAGCTGATCCAGATATAGGAGATGATATCTTATTCCAAAATATCATCTGATAATACTTTGAACTTTGACCAACCTTATTAAAATATTTCGTACAATGATATAATTTAGAAATAGATAAAACATTCGGATGAGTAATCAGCATTGATAATTTATATGGAGTTAATGCAGCATGCCATTCAGAATGTGATATTTTTTTATTAACAATACACATTTCATCAGAAATATCTAATTCATTCACATCAATTAAATGCCATACTTTGCTAATAAATACTGCTCGATTAACATAAAATATCTTTTTTAATTTTTTTTTTTCATCGAAATTATACAACTTTACTCCCAATAACTCACTACATGAAACTACACGCTCAACATAAACAAAATCATTGTTATCTATAAACCACAAATTTTTAAACTTTACAGATAACAAACAAGTGTCATATTGTGATTTATCACGATATGTATGTATTATTTTTTCACTATTAGGAACTACCCATTCATTAGAAATTATACTACACAGTAATACGGGAACAGAAGCTTTTATAACTGACAAAGCAATTTGTAATCTACTAAATCCAGAAACCTGCATCGCTATAAATTCATTATGTACTTCAAGTACACTTAGACCTAAAAGACCGCCTAATAAAGTAGCTATAGGGAAAAATAATTCAAAATCTTTTGGTAAACTTAAAACAATATAAATAATAACTTCAAAAATAGAATAATTCCCTTCTTCTATCTTACGTAGTTCATCAACTAATCTAATTATACTAGATAAGGATATTAATACTAAAAAAACCACTATTGTGCTTGATATAATTACTTTTCTAATATAATGGTTTAAAATATTGTACATATAGACTATCTTGTTACTTAATTACGATTAAATACTACTAAAACTAATTTTTTCATACAAGAAGTATCCCATGTATTAAGTAATAAAGCTATTAATAAATAAATGCTATTTATAATCCACATCCATGCCATAGGATTTGTTTTTTCTAAAATGATATGAGAACGCAATAAAGTATGCAAAACAAAAAAAATAGTATACAAAAAAATTGTTAATAAAAAATTTGATAAATAGTTATATGAAATAGTAATAATTAATAATGTTGTAATCATTGGCATAATAAAAATAGACATTAACAAAGTTAAACGCCAATGCAATTCCACACGCGCCTCTGGAGCGACAGAACACCATAATTGGTATATAGACATATGATCAATGGGCTTATTTTTTTTTAAAAATGTTTTAAACGTACTATTGATCAACATTCTATACTTAGAAAAATCAGTTATAAATATATCTTCACATAATTCACATTTATTATAAATTTCATAATACGTACCTTTCTCTAAAATAATTAATCGAGAACCATCAGGATTTCGATCAACATTACCTTGTTCTGACGTAACAATTGTAAACATACTATTATTTTTATTTTGATTTGTTTGCACTAAAAAAACATGGTTTAATTTTGTTCCCCGAATACTATCTGCAAATAAAATTAAAGATTTAGTAGATAATGGTTGAAATTTCTTTTCTGACAAAACAGTTAAATTAATGTTTTCTTTGATTTCATACGATAATTTACTTTGATAATTTGAACAATAAGGAGATAACCATCCTATATTAATCATCGCAAACATTGCGATGATTCCACTAAATAAAAATATACTCCTTATAATAATGTATTTACCTACAGCACAAGAATACATAGCTATAATTTCATTATGAATATGTAAGCGATAAAAAGTCACCAATACGCTTAAAAATGCACTAAAAGGAATAAGTAATTTTCCTGCTTCTGGTATATTTAAACCAAGATATAGAAAAAATAAATACATTGAAATATTGCCATCTATTACCAGTCCTAACATTTTGATCAATTTTTGACAAAAACAAACTAAAAATAATAATGTTAAAATAATTAATTGATTTCTAAATATTTCTTTTAATATATACTTCGTAAATATCATTATTTTACCTAAAAAACTTGTTTTACATCAAAATCAGTATCGTACCAATAATAAAATTATGATGTTAAAAAATGCATACTTAATTTATTTATAACGCAAACAAAATTTACCAATGATAAAATATTAATTCAGATCGTATAAACAATATACCTTATTGTTACATATGATATATAATCACACATATTGTGATTAATTTAATCTCAACATATTATTTAGAATACCTTATACAGGAAAGTTTATGATAAAATTTAGGGTTACTGATAGTCATCTAGAATTATATCCTGATAGTTGTATAATTACTGGTATATTTGAAGAATCGCATTTATTTCCTTCAACAAAAAAGATTGATAACATAAGCGGAGGATACATCAGTTCATTATTACAGCGTGGAGCATTTCAAGGAAAAATGGAGCAAACACTCTTATTATATGATATTCCTCAATTATATAATAGACAAATTTTATTAATTGGTTGTGGTAAAAAGTATAATTTTGATGAATATTGTTATAGGAAATTAATTCATAAAATAATGCTCTTATGTAAAGAAATCCCCATAGTTAAAATACTGTTTTTTTTAAGCGAATTAAAGATCAAAGGATATGATAATTACTGGAAAATAAGACAGACAATAGAAATTGTTGAAGAAGAATTATATGTATTTAATAAGTTTAAAAACAATAAGAATGAATTTAACCAATCGCTACAAGAAATAATTTTACATATACCCAACACAAACGAACTTACATATTGCGAACAATCTATTAAAGATGGATTATCGATCGTTCATGGAATAAAAATAGCTAAAGATTTAGGAAATATGCCTCCTAATTTTTGTACTCCTGATTATCTAATTGATCAAGTGAATAAATTATCCAGTTATGATAATATCACAATCAATATAATTGATGCTTTAGAAATGAAAAAATTAGGTATGAATGCTTATTTAGCAGTAAGCCTTGGATCCAGTTATACTCCTAAAATGCCTATAATTAAATATGAGGGACACCCTGAAGGATCTAACGTTCCTCCTATTATATTTATAGGAAAAGGATTAACTTTTGATTCTGGTGGTATTTCTATTAAAGAATCAAACAAAATGGATGAAATGAAATATGATATGTGCGGAGCTGCTGCAGTATATGCAGTTATGTGTATAGCTATAGAACTTAATTTACCACTAAATATTATCGGGATACTTGCTATTGGTGAAAACATGATAAATCATACTTCCTTCCGTCCAGGTGATATCTTAACTACTTTATCAGGACAAACAGTAGAAGTACTAAATACTGATGCTGAAGGTCGTTTAGTATTATGTGATGCATTGACATATGCAGAGCGGTATAAGCCTGATGTTGTAATTGATATAGCCACATTAACCGGAGCTTGTGTCGTTGCATTAGGGCATCATTTTAGCGGTTTAATGTCTAATAATGAAGATTTAATCAATGATTTAATTATAGCTTCAAAACAATCTAGAGATTACGTTTGGAGATTACCGCTAAATGATGTATTCCAAAAACAATTGAAATCTACATGCGCAGATATGACAAATGTTGGAGGTAAATCTGGAGGGGCTATTACAGCTGGTTGTTTTCTTCAAAAATTTGCGTATAAATATAGTTGGGCACATTTAGATATTGCTGGAACAGCATGGATATCTAATTGTCATGATAAAAGCGCTACGGGCCGGCCCGTAGCGCTTTTATCACAATATTTGATTAATAAATCACATCCATATAAAAAATAAACAAAGACTATTTTAATTGTAAAACTTAATAGAAATTAATAATATATGAAGCATGGCACTTTTTATTTAATACCTCAGGAATTTAAGCAACAAACCGAATTCAGTTATATAGAAAAATTTATTTGTACTTTAATAAGTATACAATGGAGATCTGGTAAAAACATCTTAGTAGCTTGCGAAAATGAACATCAAGCTATAAAAATAGATGAAATATTGTGGACATTTGATCAAAATACATTTTTACCTCATAATTTATTTGGAAAAACTATTCACACTGCTCCAGTAGTTATATACTGGCGTCAATGCTGTTATAACAATAATCCAAAAGATCTATTAATTAATCTTATGAAACAAAATATGGATTTCTTTTTTAATTTTAACGAAATAATAGACTTTGTACCTGTAACTGACATTCTAAAAAAATGTGCAAGACATAGATACCAATCTTACAAAAAAAATGGATTTAAATTGAATGTTATTAACATCCCAATTTCATGAGTAAACATGTCGTGGAAAAAATATATAATCCTAAAAATATAGAAGAACCAATTTATAAATTTTGGGAACAAGGAGGTTACTTTAATCCTCATGGAGATACATCTCATAAAAGTTATTGCATTATGATGCCTCCTCCTAATATTACAGGGCAATTGCATCTCGGTCACGCATTTCAACAAACCATTATGGACGTTTTAGTACGTTATCAAAGAATGCAGGGAAGGAATACTTTATGGCAAACGGGCACAGATCATGCTGGTATTGCTACACAAATTCTGATAGAAAACAAAATTTATCATGATACAGGCAAAACTAGACATAATTATACACGCGATGATTTAATAAAAAAAATTTGGAAATGGAAAAAACAATCTGAAAGACTTATTACTTACCAAATGAAACGATTAGGAAATTCTGTCAATTGGAAACGAGAATGTTTCACCATGGATACAGAAATGTCTTATGCAGTAAAAGAAGCTTTTATTCGTTTATATCAAGATAATTTAATTTATAGAGGAAAAAGATTAGTAAATTGGGATTTCACATTACAAAGTGCAATTTCTGATTTAGAAGTTATCAATAAACCAACAAAAGGATCCATGTGGTATCTATACTATAAATTAGATAACTCTACTATTGCTACAGATCATTCTGCCTTCGATCCGAACTATTTAATTGTCGCAACAACACGTCCAGAAACTATATTAGGAGATACCGCTGTCGCAATACATCCAGAAGATTCTCGTTATAAAAATTTAGTTGGAAAATACGTAATTACACCAATAACTAACAAACGTATTCCTATCATTTTTGATGAACGTGTAGATATGTTTAAAGGAACTGGTTGCGTTAAAATAACCCCTGCTCATGATTTCAACGACTATATAATAGGGAAACGACATAAACTACCAATGATAAACATTTTTTCACTGAATGGAAGAATTCTTAAACACCCAGAAATATTTGATAATTATGGGCAGCCTAACGATCAATTATTCTATAATATCCCACAAATATTTCATAATCTTGACAGTTATCATGCACGAAAAAAAATAATTTCTGAATGCACCAAACTTAACTTATTACATGATATAAAACCCTATAATTCAATAATTCCATACAGCGATCGTACTGGAACTATAATTGAACCCATGTTAACTAATCAATGGTATATACGTACTAAAATTTTAGCCCAACAAGCAGTAAATGCAGTAAAATTGGACATGATTGATTTTGTGCCAAAACAATATAAAAATATGTATTTTAGTTGGATGAATAACATACAAGATTGGTGTATTTCTCGGCAAATATGGTGGGGACATGGAATCCCTGCTTGGTATGATGATACTAATAATAAAATATATGTAGGACATTGCGAAAAAGATATCAGAATACAAAATAAATTAGATAGTGATATAATATTACGCAAAGATAATGATGTACTAGATACATGGTTTTCTTCAAGTCTGTGGACATTTTCCAGTTTAGGTTGGCCTAGGGATACTAGTTTATTAAGTATTTTTCATCCTACTAGTATTGTAATAAGTGGATTTGATATCATTTTTTTTTGGATTGCACGAATGATTATGTTAACCATGCATTTTATAAAAGATAATAATGGAGTATCTCAAATTCCATTTAAAACTGCATACATTACTGGTCTTATACGTGACGAGTCTGGGCAAAAAATGTCAAAATCCAAAGGTAATATCATTGATCCAATAGATATAATAGATGGAATTTCTATAGAAAATTTATTAAAAAAACGTACAAAAGACATGCTACAACCACAATTAGCTGATGAAATCATAAAATGTACTAAAAAACAATTTCCTAACGGAATTAAATCCCATGGAACCGATGCTTTAAGATTTACTTTAGTAGCACTAGCATCATCTGGACGAGATATACATTGGGATATGAAACGGCTAACAGGTTATCGTAATTTTTGTAATAAATTATGGCATGCTAGTCGCTTTGTTCTAATACACACTAAAAATCAAGATTGCAGCATATCTTCTGCTACAGAAAAGTTATTTTCATTAGCAGATCGTTGGATCATTACAAAATTTCATCAAACAATTCAGAATTTCCATAAAAATTTAGAAATTTATCGTTTCGATAAAATAGCAAATATTTTACATGAGTTTATTTGGCATCAATTTTGTGATTGGTACATAGAATTTACTAAATCAACACTTTATCACGGAAACACTCTGGAACTACGGGGAACACGTTATACATTAATTACATTACTAGAATCATTACTACGATTAGCGCATCCAATTATTCCTTTCATTACAGAAAAAATTTGGCAAGAAGTTAAAATAATTACTGGAAACCACGATGAAACTATTATGTTGCAACCATTTCCAAAATATGATGCATCCATAATTGATCCTGAATCAATTATGGATTTTGAATGGATTAAACATACTGTTACAGTAATACGTAACATTCGTGCAAATATGAATATCCTATATAATACACCACTAAATGTAGTATTTAGGCATACTTCACCAAATGCTAAAAAACGTATTTTAAATAATTATAATATTCTATGCAATATTGCTTACTTAAAAAACATCGATTTCATTTCAACAGATGAAATATATTCACGATCTATTACTGTATCTTTAGATTCAACAGAATTATTAATACGTATGCCAGAAGAATTTAATAAAGATATTAAAATCAATCAAATAAACAAAGAATTGGAATCAATAAAACATAAAATTAAAATAATACAAGAACTACTAAATAACAATGATTTCATAAATCATGCACCAACATCTACCATAAAAAATAAACAAGAATTATTAAATTATTATATACAAATTAAACATAAATTGCTTGATCAACATGCTACAATTGCAAAACTGTAGTTACAGTACACAACAACATGCATATCAAAAATAACTTAAAAATAAAGTTTCTTTATCCGTGTGTTGAATTTGAAAAATTCAATGGGAGATTTATTTTCACTATTTTGATTAATTATGAATAACTTTCATACCTTATTTTAGTTAATACTAGTTTTAAAATTTTTAAAAAATTTTTACATTAAAACAAAAAATTTATTTTTTAGATAACATATTATTTTTCACTGACGTATATTATATAGATCAGTATTATAGGTACATATCATATGAATCAATTATATCAACGATCTTTTTTGCAGTTAATGAATTTTACCGAAAATGAAATTAAATTTCTACTGCAATTATCAAGTCATTTAAAACATCAAAAAAATACACAAACTGAAATCCAAAAATTAAACAGAAAGAACATTGTACTCATTTTTGAAAATCATTCAACTAGAACAAGATGTGCCTTTGAAGTAGCAGCATTTGATCAGGGCGCACGGGTAACTTGCCTAACTCCAAATATTAGCCAAATTGGACATAAAGAATCCATTAAAGATACTGCTAAAATTTTGGGACGCATGTACCATGGAATTCAATATCGTGGTTATAGTCAAGATGTAGTGACTACGCTCGCACAATATTCTGGAGTACCGGTATGGAATGGCCTAACCATGAAATTTCATCCAACACAATTACTTGCTGATCTTATGACCATGCAAGAACAATTACCACATAAAACGTTTCGTCAAATGAAGCTAGCTTACGTAGGAGATGCAAAAAATAATATCGGTAATTCCTTATTAGAAGCTGCAGCAATAATGGGGTTTAATTTAAGATTAGTATCACCTAAAATATTTTGGCCTACACAAGAATTATTTCAAAATTGCCAAAATCTTGCGCAACGTAATAATGGAAATATTATACTTACTGAAGATATTTCTAATGGGGTAAAAGATGTAGATTTTTTATATACCGATGTATGGGTATCTATGGGAGAAAATGAAAAAATGTGGGAAAAACGTATTTCTTTACTAGCTCCATATCAAGTAAACCATCGTATGATTCAAAATACCAACAATCCAAATATAAAATTTTTACACTGCTTACCAGCATTACATGATAACGAAACCACCATTGGTAAAAAAATAGCAAAAAAATATAATCTAAGAAATGGGCTAGAAGTAACAAATGATATATTTGAATCTTCATATAGCATAGTATTTAATCAAGCTGAAAATCGTTTACATGCTGTTAAAGCTCTTATTTTAGCAACATTACTTCCTGATACTTGTTGTTTTGATCCAATCCATTACAATAATTCGTGATATAAATGAAAGTTTATACTGGTATAGGTATATAAGTATTAAAATTTAATATTTTACTTTTCAAAGGCTACTATATAGGATGGATGATATGCAGCAACATATTATGATTAATACCAAAAATGCTCCTGCTCCTTTTGGTCCTTATACCCAAGCTATAGGGGTAGGCAGCAAAAACGACATAGTGTTTGTGTCCGGCCAAATTCCCATATGTCCGGACACAAACACTATGTCTGATAATATTTATGATCAAACCCATCAAGCTTTACTAAATATAAAAAATATTATTGAAACCACCGGACTAAAAATAAACAATATTGTTAAAACCACATTATTTATCATTGATCTCAATGATTTACCCAAAATAAATACTAGTTATAAAAATTTTTTTAACACATACTCTTTTTATGAAAAGATAACTTTACCAGCACGCACCTGTGTAGAGGTATCTAAATTACCAAAAGATGCCAAAATAGCAATTGAAGCTATAGCGATGCATAATTTTTTATAAAAACCATTAATTTACAAAAAAATAAAACACACAATATAAAAATAAATAAAATTTTACATTTTACATAAACTTTTTCTAATTGAAAACACCTCCATATTTTCTAGGTATTTGCTTTGTTCTTATACATAAACCGTTACGAACCCTGTACTAATTTTTTAAAGCAACCCCACATCTTTTTATAGAGAAATCTTCGATAAATAAAACATAACAAATATAATATAATAGAGGTATATTATTTATTATGTAACATCTCTGATTCGTACAGATGTGCCTGTTCTGTATCATACTGATTTTCCCATTTTGCAATTACTAACACTGCTAAAGCATTACCAATCACATTCAATGCTGTGCGACCCATGTCTAACACTCGATCCACTCCTGCTATAAATGCTAATCCTTCTAACGGAATACCTACGCTACCTAACGTAGCTAATAATACTACAAAAGAAACCCCAGGAACACCAGCAATACCCTTAGAAGTTATCATTAAAGTCAATACTAAAATAATTTCCTGACTTAAAGATAATTCAATACCATAAAGCTGTGCAATAAAAATAGCAGCAATACTTTGATATAAAGTTGATCCGTCTAAATTAAAAGAATAACCAGTAGGTATTACAAATCCAGTAATAGTTGATGGAGCCCCATAAGCCTCCATTTTTTCTATAATACGCGGTAATACAGTTTCTGAACTAGCAGTGGAAAAAGATAAGATAAGCTCTTCTTTTAAAATACAAATTAATTTCCAAATTCTGAGATTACATATACGCGCCACTATACCCAATACTACTAGTGCAAAAAAAATAATAGCGCCATAAACCAATAATACAAGTTTAGTAAGAGGTAATAAAGAACTAAAGCCAAAAGTTGCAACTGTGACTGAAATCAAAGCAAAAACTCCAATAGGAGCATAACGCATAACGATATGAGTTACTTCAAACATAGTATCCGCTATAGAATTAAAAATATCCAACAATGGATTCTTAGTTTTATCTGGTAATGTAGCTAATCCAAGCCCGAAAATTACCGAGAAAAAAATAACTGGCAACATATCGCCTCTAGCCATGGAATAAATAATGTTTGAAGGAATTAACGATAACATAGTATTTACTAAATTTGACTGTATTTCAGATGTGGTTTGCTCATACATAGAAATATCTGTTTTAGACAACACAGACATATCAATTCCATAACCAGGATGAAGCAAATTAGCCAAAGCTACGCCAAGTACTATAGCAACAGTTGTAATAACCTCAAAATAAATAATAGTCTTTAACCCAATACTTCCAAGTTTTCTAGCATCGCCAATCCCAGCTATTCCAACTACTAATGTAGCCATTACAATGGGAACTACAATCATTTTTATCATACGAATAAAAATTTCTCCAGCTGGAGAAAGGAATGTGGTAATCATCCAATCTTTTAATTCTATTTGATTATGTAATACGATGCCTAAAATAATACCCAAGTTTAAAGCAAAAAAAATTTGCCAAGCAAGGGTAATTTTAAATTTTTTTATCATCATAGTTACCCCTTAATTAAAATGAGTTATTTTGTTATGATTCATCCAATTAATTCAAAAACAATTGCACTAAATTAATTTGGACAGAAATGATTTAAAAATACTTGTTAAAACCGTAAATATACACCAAAAATTTTTTTTAATAACACTCATAAATTACTTTATATATTAAAATTTCTGAATCTTTTTATTCAAAGAACACATACACATACATCATTCATGCGAACATATTACCATTAAAAAATAAAACTCAACGCAACATATTTTTATGTGCATTGAGTAATTATATAAACTTAACACCTAAAATTAAATATTAACTTATTTACTAATATAGACAACCACACACCATAGTGTAATTAGAAATATTAACACTTTTTAATGTCATAAAACACAAGAAATAATTAATAATCATAAATTTCCTTACAGGATAATATCATCTATTACTTAAGTCAACAACTACATAATTAAATATCATTGAGATTAGACTTATTTACATTAAAAAACTTACACCATACACTAGCGCACAGTATACTTTTATATTTATAATGTAAAAATTCATAATATAGGCATAAATTAAACACATAATATCTATTTTAAAATATATATTATGTGTTGTGCAACGTAAATTATTATACATTTATGTTTTCTAGATTTTTTAAAAATTTTTCAATGTCTATTATATATAATTTTTATACAAAACTTATGAATTAAACTCTATACAAAATAAATCGATATTTAAAATCTACAAAAATTTATAACAACACAATATTATTCATGTTCCGCTAATAAAGCTTCTAAAAAATCTAAATCACGTAATAATTTCGTTAATGTTTCGTTGCTAATTTTTTGTTGTGCACGTAAATGATAATATTCTCCTCGTTCAGCGCGTAATGCATTTAATCTCATTCGCCTTTCTAAGTCTTCAATTAACATAGCATGTGCATCATTGTTGTCATCTATACGACGACGTAAATTACCTATAACACGTGCGCTTACTTCATTAATCATTTGGCTATCAATATTTTCTTCTTGACTATTTATTAACCGCTCTTCCAATTTATATAAACTTTCAATAGCCACTTCTGCTGCTATCGCCCGTGCCATACGCTCTTCTTTTCGTTGTAATAATTTGTCAGATACTATAATTCCTCGTAATAACCACGGCAAAACAATTACACCACATAACAAAGAAAATAAAATAACACCAGTAGCAATGAAAACCAATTGATAACGCAGTGGAAAAACTGCGCCATCTCTTAAGAACAACGGGATCGAAAGTACTCCTGCTAACGTAATAGCACCGCGTACTCCAGCAAAAGAAGCAATTAAAATTTCTCGTATACTATATTCACTAAATACCATTGGACGCTTAATCATGCAATATAAACTAATATGTTTCATTAACCATAACCACCCAAATCTAAGTATCATTAATGCAGCATAAATAAAAATTACGTATACAAATAACATCCATGTCTTAATGGTCGGATCCAATGCTGCTTGTGAAATGGAAGTAGATAAAATATCTGGTAATTGCAATCCAAGCATAATAAACACCATTCCATTAAATACAAACTCTAACATTGTCCAAACACTATTTCCTCGTAAACGCATAGCTAATGGTGCATTCCGAATAATTCCAGATTGACCAATAGTCATTCCCGAAGCAACTGACGATAATATTCCAGATACTCCAATATGTTCAGCAACCAAATATACAGCAAAAGGTAACAATAAAAGAAATATCGTTTGAGTAGCAGGATCACCGCCACTCCAACGGGTGATAAATCTTAATGATTTGCTGTATCCCCAAGTAATAGTCATACCTGCTAATAAACCACCCATAGATACTTTAATGAATTCTATAGAAGCTCCGCTCACACTAAAAACCATAGTACCCATAGCTACTGAAATAGCAAATTTAAGGGAGACTAAACCTGATGCATCATTCATCAAAGCTTCTCCTTGAAGAATATCCATAAGTTTTTTGGGAATACGTCCTTCTCCTACAATACCTGAAAGTGCCACTGCATCAGTTGGAGATAAAACTGCCGCCAATGCTAACGCTGCTACCAGTGGCATTTCTGGTATCATCCAATGAATCAAATATCCGATACCAACTACAGTAATAATAACCAATATTAATGCTAACAAAACAATTTCTCCCCCATGCCGTAAAAATTCACGCATGGGCGTTTTCCACCCGTCTGAAAATAATAATGGAGGAATAAAAAGTAATAAAAACAATTCAGGATTAAAATCTACATGTAAGCCAAATTTAGGCCAAGCTAATAAAGCTCCTAATACAATTTGCATTAAGGGCAATGGTATTTGAAATGGCAAAATCCGTGTTATCACCCCTGAAATGGAGACAGCTAAAGTAAGAATAAGAATCGTAAAAAAAATCTCCATGTTTTGAATCTCAACTGTATCTAAAAATAAATATTATACCTATAGACATTAGATTATCTTTTACATTTATTTCATATTCTGTATGGACATGACAAACTTATAATTTATAAAATAAGCAAATGATATGTATATAACTGGCTTTTAATTATACGCTATTTATTAACAACGACATATTTTTATATTTATCTTAACAAATATATATTTTCATGCTTTATTGTTTGAATACACATTGCTTCAATAACCTTTATGATACTGAATAATACTTAATTTAAACCAAATTAATTAACTGAAAATGATATGTATCACATTAATTTTTACAATTTAAATGATATAGTAAAGACGTGAATTATGATTAGTATGTAAAAATAAACACAACATAATTTATATATATATTGTATTTACAAAATTATAGTATTATTCAGTAATAATTAAAAATTAAATATATGCCATCCATCATATAAAATGATGAAAAATGAATCTTAATTTATATTTAAATTTTTCTAAAAAGGAATATCTTCTTCATCGAAGTTAACATTAGATTCGTCAGAATTAGATGATGATGCATCAGCGCTATCATTATCTATTAGATCTTGATTATCCAACGATGCGTTCTCTGTTGCATGACGAGGACCCAACATCTGCATTGTGCCTCCAATATTCACAATAATTTCAGTAATATATCGATCTTGTCCATTTTGATTTTGCCATTTTCTAGTTTTTAATGATCCTTCGACATATACCTGAGAACCTTTATGAAGATATTCGGACGCAATTTCTGCTAATTTTCCAAATAACACTACACGATGCCACTCAGTTTTTTCTTTAAATTCATTGGTTTGTTTATTTTTCCAAGATTCAGTAGTGGCTATAGAAATATTAGTCACTATATTACCATTAGACATATAACGAGTTTCCGGATCTTGACCAAGATAACCAATCAAAATAACTTTATTAATCCCTCTGTTAACCACAATTCCTCCCAAAATTACCATGATAATAACATCATATGGTAATTTTAGCATTATTTAAAAACTTAAACATCTTATCGGGTAGTTAACTATATAATACATAGTTTCATCAATTAATATAGTTACTTAACCATAAAATTAATATTATTAACTAATATTTTCTTAAAATCTAATATACCTAATACGTTATTCTAATATAATAAAAATTTTATTTATATAAAAGAAATAATATGTTAAAAAATATTTTTTTAAATTTATTTAATATATTTAATACACAATTTACACTACATGTATATTTATACATAGAATGATGAATTCTGAAACAATAATTTATTTCAATTTTATTATTTTCTGGCAATATAAAACACTTTTAAAAACAACACATGTACATCATACTTAATCTTCAACAAAAATAAATACCAAAATAATATTATACATATGTAACTATTATAAAAAATAATATCTATAACACAACCAACATAACTAACAGCTTATCAATAACGAGCAGGATCAATATAGTTATCAAACCTAGACCATTGTCCATTAAAAATCAATCGTATGGTACCAATAGGCCCGTTGCGTTGTTTCCCCAGAATAATTTCAGCAATACCTTTCATATCACTATTTTCATGATATACTTCATCACGATAAATGAATAAAATAAGATCAGCATCCTGTTCAATCGCTCCAGATTCACGCAGATCTGAATTAATAGGATGCTTGTCAACACGTTGTTCTAAACCTCTATTTAATTGAGATATTGCTATAACTGGCACTTTTAATTCTTTAGCCAAAGCTTTCAGTGATCGAGAAATTTCTGAAATCTCTAATGTTCGATTATTAGATAAAGATGGAACTCTCATTAATTGTAAATAATCAATCATAATTAAACTTAAACCATCATGTTCGCGACATAACCTACGAGCACGACCACGCACCTCAGCAGGTGTTAGGTATGAAGAATCATCAATATATATATTACGCTTTTCCAAGAGTAGCTTCATAGCACTAGTAATTCTTTCTCGATCTTCATGATTAAGCCGTCCAGTACGAATACGTACCTGATCAACTCTAGATAATGAAGCTAACATACGTATCATAATTTGATCACCAGGCATTTCTAAACTAAAAATTAATACTGGCTTTGTTTCAGTCATTGCTGCATGTTCGCATAAATTCATAGCAAAAGCAGTCTTTCCCATAGAAGGACGAGCGGCTATAATAATGAGATCAGATTTTTGTAAACCATCAGTTTTTTTATCAAGATCCTTATATCCACTGGATATGCCTGTAACGCCATATTTTGGCCTATTACATACCTGCTCAATGTGAGCAACTGTGTTTTCTAAAATATGATCTATTCCTTTTGGATTAAGATTATGATTACTTTTACTGCGTGAAATTTGAAAAACAAGAGACTCAGCTAAATCTAATAATTCATCACTACTTCGTCCTTGAGGATTATACCCAGCATCAGCAATTTTATTTGCTATAGCAATCATTGCTCGTATTACCGAACGCTCACGCACTATATCGGCATATGCAACTACATTAGAAGTGCTAGGAACATTTTTTGATAATTCGGCTAAATATGCAAATCCTCCTACTGATTCCAATTTTCCTTGAATTTCTAAAGATTCTGCTAGCGTTATTAAGTCAATAGGTTTATTTGTTTCTAACAAACGTTTCATTTCGTTAAAAATAATTCGATGAGCATAATTAAAAAAATCATCAGAATCTACTTGTATTGATATATATTCCCATTGAGTATTGTCTAACATTAAACCACCTAATACTGATTGTTCAGCTTCTAATGAGTATGGTGGTATTTTTATATTATTAACTTGTTGATCATGAGCAATATGCATCGTATTAATATTTTTTCCCGTATAAACTTTCTATCTTCCTCAAGAATAAATATTCTAAATACTTAAATATCAAAAACTATACTTTTACTAAAATATTACTTAAACTGAGTACAGTAATTATATTAATTGAAACCACAATAACATCATACATGAAGATATCATAATATATACATCAGTTTTTTAAACTATTGCAAATAAAATTATAAAAATACACCTTGTATTAATTCATTTTAGTACTTTCACTAACATAACTATCGAATACTGCACAATTTTAGTAATCAATTACTGATGTCAAAAATATATAACATTCTATTATGTAGAATAAATTACATTATTTATATATGATTATTTATTAAATTATTTTTAATATTCATTTATTAAATGTTGTAACATAATTACCATGTAATAATCTAATTAATTATATAAACCTCAATTTAATATGCTATATAATTACTGTAGAGTAATCATTTTATTTTTTAAGATATATCTTGATTTTGTACCTCCTGTAGCTAATAGCAACATGCGCCCATATAATTAATAAACCAAGGAACAGTATGAATACTAATGTCCAAAAAATATTAACTCAAATTAAAAAATTATGCGAACAACGATGTGTGCGTTTAACACCGCAACGATTAGCAGTATTACGATTAATATCTCAATACAATGGAGCTATCAGTGCTTATAATTTACTACATTTGCTTCGACAATCTTCACTCCCCCATGCAAAACCGTCTACTATTTATCGAGCTTTAAACTTTTTGTTAGAACAAGGATTTATTCATCGTATTGAATCTACTAACAGTTTTATGTTATGTCATTATTTTTTTGAGCTGTCACATAATTTTGCTTTTTTTATCTGTAATAGCTGCAAACAAGTTACCGAACAAACAACAAAGGGTATTGAAGAAATTTTGCAAAACATGGCTAAAATTACAGGATTTACTATGTTTAATAACGTTATTGAAGCACACGGACTATGTACAAAGTGTATTAATATTCAATTACATTCATATTTTAGATCCTAATTGTTGATATACAATTAATATAATAAATATTACATAAATACATAAGAATTGTAAATAATAACAAATGTTGATCTTTAGTTAACTTTTATAGTCGCAATCACAGATGCGACTATAAAAGTTAACTAAAGATCAATGAATAATGTGATAAAAAATTTTATTTTTATAGCACATATTATTTACACTTTACATACAAACATATTCCATATATTATCAAGTGTAATCACTCATTCTTCTCCAAAGAAGCAAAAATTTGCAGAAATCCCTATAAATATTAATGCACCTATATAATTATTACTTAAAAAAGCTTTAAAACATTTAGTTCGTTTTCTTTCATTAATCAAAAATTGTTGCCATACAAATATTATGGTGACCCCAAATAATGAAAAAAAATAAAATAATACAGTAAATCGTTCCTTCCACCCGATAATTCCCAATATAAATACAATAATGAACTGAAATATTCCTATGATAAATTTATCCATGTTCCCAAATAATACAGCAGACGATTTTATACCAATATATTTATCATCTTCTCTATCTATCATAGCATATTGTGTATCATACACTATTGTCCATATGGTATTCATCGTAAATAACAACCACGCAGTACTACTTACAGGATGATTAATTACAGTAAAAGTCATTAAAATAGGCCAACTAAATAATATTCCTAACATTAATTGGGGGAGATAAATATATCTCTTAAGATAAGGATATATTCCAGATAATATAAGCGCTACTAAAGATAAAAATATAGTAATAAAATTAAAAATTAAAACCAGTGCTAATGCAACAATGAGCAATATTAATAAAACTGTTAATGCTTCTTTTTTTGTGATCACCCCAGATGACAAAGGACGTTCTTTAGTGCGCTGAACACGGCTATCGATATCACAATCAACATAATCATTGATTATACAACCTGCAGAACGCATACATAATACACCAGTAACGAATACTATCAAAATAATATAGTCAGGCATACCCCTATTCGATAACCATAACCCCCATAAAGTAGGCCAAAGCAATAGAAAAAATCCAATAGGTTGATTAATACGCATCAACTGTGCTAAATTGTAACACTTTTTAATAAAAAATAGCCTATTTGACATAAAATTGGTAAATAATATAATTATTATTCTATATTCATAACACTATCAAGCACTAATATCTTTATAATAGCATGCGTAATGATATGAAAACCGTTCATTTCGCTTATATTTAATGAGTAATTATACATACTACTATATGTATCCGTTTGCAAATTTATTACACCAATAAATATCATGTTACATACAATAGGAAACTAATATGAAACTTTTTTATAAAAGAATGATCATTCGACAACACAATATATCATTTTATATATGATCACTATAAAAAATATAATTTTTTCTACATAGATTCTCATAGATAATACGAATTTTATCATTTTAATAATGGCGTATTTTCTTATGTCACATTTTCTCTTTAACTTAGAAATACATATTAGAATTATGTTGATTCTTGCATTAATTCTCGTATTCATTTATGAAGCTATTAATGGTTTTCATGATACTGCTAATTCTGTGGTGACCGTAATTTATACTTGCGCACTACGTTCTCATAGCGCAGTATTAATGTCAGGAATATTTAATTTTTTAGGAGTCATACTAAGTGGTTTAAGTGTTGCATATACAATTATTCATTTACTTCCTATATATTTCTTTACAAATACCAATCCTAATCATATTCTGGCTATGATTTTTTCCATGCTATTTGCAGCCATACTATGGAATTTAGGAACATGGTACTTCAGATTACCTACTTCCAGTTCTCACACTCTAATCGGCACACTAATTGGAATCGGATTAGTTCATTCAATAATTACACATTGTCCAATGATGCAAGGATTGAATATCCCACAATTAATTAATATTTTTTTATCATTAATAATATCACCAATAATAGGTGTAACATTAGCTAGAATAATGATGTTGATATTGTGTCGATATTGGAATGATGGCAAAAAACATAAAAATATTCATATAACCCCAACTCAACAAACACAAGAATATGGAAGATCTCAGCCATCATTATGGACTCGTGTTGTACTAATTTTATCCGCAGCTGGAGTTAGTTTTTCTCACGGAGCAAACGATGGACAAAAGGGGATTGGCCTAATTATGTTACTACTGATAGGAGTAGTTCCAGAAAGTTTTTTGCTTAATATGAATGCTAGTAGTCATGATATCTATCGTACGCGAAATGCAGTCAATAATTTCTATGAATATTACACTCAACACTGCAATAATTTTAAAACTATCATTCCATCAGAAATAACATCTATACCTATATCAATAGCACTAAATCAATTAAAAATTGTTGTACCTTCCATCACAGATTCTATACAAATTTTTATAAAAAACAATAACACAACATATTTTAATCAATGTTTATCTGCTACAGACACAGAAATACAAGTAAAAAAAATTTTCCATGATCTATCGTTAACCCTTACTATTATTCATAACGCTTCATTACTGCTTGAAAATTTAGATAATTATGCGCAACTAAATGTAGAACAACGTTCTCAAATGAGGCAACTACTGATCTATATAGTAGATATTTTAGATCAAATAGTAGCACTTCCAGAAACTTCTTATAATAACAAAAATTTTCTTAATCATTTAAAAGAACATTTACTGAATACAATTGAATACGCCCCGACTTGGATTATTTTAGCTGTTGCACTGTCATTATCTTTAGGTACAATAATTGGCTGGAAACGAGTTGCTATCACTATTGGTGAAAAAATAGGAAAAAAGGAAATGACTTACGCACAAGGCCTATCAGCACAACTGACAACGGCTATATCTATAGGCACAGCAAGTTATGCTGGCATGCCAGTGTCTACCACTCATGTATTATCTTCATCTATCACGGGAAGCATGCTAATGCGTGGCTGGGGGGTACAAAGAAAAACAATAAACAATATATTAATAACTTGGTCGTTGACCCTACCTGTTTCTATCATATTAAGTGGGAGTTTTTATTGGGTTACATTAAAGTTGTTACATAAATACATTCAAATATAAACTAAACAAATATGATAAAATTTTTGATGATTGTTGTGAGTCATACTATTATTTTAAATTTAATTAATATGTTTTATTAAACTATGTGACACCTTAACCTAATCATCTAGGCATAACCATACAAACTTTGTATACAACTAAAGTAAATACAATACATTTATAAATCTATACCCTGATGACTTTTATGATAAATAATTTAAAATTAATAACACATCACCTTAAAAACAAAAATTTTTGCATATTAACAATAACAAAAACTTACACAAAACAATTTATTATACTTAATTTAAAGTATATCAATATATTAAAACCATATTGTATGAGTAATAAATTATAGTTGCATCAACAAATTATTATTATCTGCAGATACAGAAACCTTATAGTATCGTAACATAGATTCAATTGTCACTGCACTTTCACAGAATTCAATAAGACATTGTTTCAAATCAATAACTCCTCCTAATGCAATAATATTATTAAGAAATATTTTTCCTATTTCTGGACTAAGAATACCTGATTTTTTAAAACGATACCAAATATTGGATGCTAGCATATCTGCCCATAAATAACTATAATACCCTGCCCCATAATCGTCAGAAAAAATATGAATAAAAGAGTGAGGAAACCGCTCCCAATTTTTTGGAAAATTATGTGTCGATATTTTTTTTACTACTTCATTAAATACTTTTAATGCATTTCCTCGTTCTCCTGGAACATATTCATAGTGTACTCGTAAATCAAACAATCCGTATATCACCTGACGTAAAAGGTAAGACGATGATTGATATGTTTTTATTTTTAATAAATTATTTATTACACAATCAGGTAATGGTTCTTTTGTTTGATAATGCGAAGAAATTAATCGTAACACATCAGGTTCCCAACAAAATTTTTCCATGAATTGACTAGGTAATTCTACTGCATCCCAAGGTACTCCATTAATTCCAGATATTTCCGGAACATCGATGCGTGTCATAACATGATGCAATACATGTCCAAATTCATGAAATAAAGTAATTACATCGTTATGTGTCAACAAACATGACGATTTTTTATCGTCTAAACGGCTAAAATTACAAGTTAAGTATGCAATAGGTTTTTGACTAATGGCGTCTTTTCGATACATCATACCTACTAATTCGTCCATCCAAGCGCCTTCACGTTTATCTTTTCTAAGATAGAGATCTAAATAAAATCCTCCCATCCATTTATTTTCATCATCAAAAATATCAAAAAACCGTACATCAGGATGCCATGTTTCCACATTACAACGTTCTTTAATAAAAATTCCATAAATACGATTCACTACTAAAAACATGCCATGAAGCACTTTTTTTTCAGGAAAATAATAACGTAACTCTTCAGGAATAATAGAAAAAAGATATTGTTTTCGTTTCTCTCTATAATATGCAAGATCCCACGGATTTAAAGATACACAGGAATATTGTGTTTTAGCAAAATTTTTAATTTCTAAAAATTCCTTATATTCGTTATGACATATTTGAGTAGATAAACTTGTAAGAAAATTAAACGCTTGTTCTGGATTTTGTATCATTCTTTTCATTAAAGATTTTTCAAGATAATTATTAAATCCTAATATTTGCGCTAATTCATGACGTAATGCCAAAATCTCATCCATTATTATAGTATTATCCCACCTTCCGCTATTAGGTCCTTGATCAGAAGCACGAGTATTAAAAGCCCAATATAATTCTTCTCTAAGCACTTGGGTATCACAATATAAAATAACTGAAGAATAACTAGGATATTGTAACGTAAATAACCATCCTTTTTCTCCATGAGCTTGTGCTTCTAAACGAGCATTCTCTAATCTACCTTCTGGTATGCCAGATAGTACCTTCTTTTCAGTAATTAACTTACTCCAACCTAATGTTGCATCAAATACATTATTAGCATAACTTAAACTCAACCGTGACAGCCTAGAAGTTATGCGGATACATTTCTTTTTTTGATTCAGAGATAAATCAACTCCCGATAATCTAAAATTACATAAAATATTATTTATAACTTTTTTTTGTATTATACTTAATTGCTGATACGAGTCCCCATTTTGCAATAACTGATAAGATTTATATAAACCATAATGCTGATCGACCCAATTTTTATATTCAGATATAAGTAATAAGCTTTCTTCGTAAACTTTGCGTAATTCTAAGTTATGTTTTACAGAATTTAAATGTGCTATCGGAGACCAAGTACGTTGCAATTCATTTTCTGCGATCATTAATGGATAGTATAACGTATCCCAAGTTATATTTTCTTTTGATACAACTTGATCTACCGTGTTATAGCAATTAGTCAAAACCTGTTGTATCGATTCTTTTATATATTTTGGATCAATGGAAGAAAATAGAGGCAATACAAAAGAATGAAATAATGAATCGTTGTGCATACAATAAACCTGAACTTATAACTATGTTTCCCAATTTTATAAATTTTGCACTATATCAAAATATATATGACTTCATATATCCGATACGATAAATAATCGTTACCTGTTAAATAATTTTAATAAAAAATATCATTCACAATTATTCTATTAAAGATACAAAAATATTAAATAAAAATATGTTATTACTTATATCCTCTCGGTGAGGAAGGATTTGAACCTCCGACCTATACGTCCCGAACGTATTGCGCTACCAAACTACGCCACTCACCGTTCTATAATATAGAATATTTATTACTTTTACCAACTATAAACACAACAGATGAAAATTAAAACATTATTAATATAACCTAAATTAATAATAACATCATCGATCAAATATTTAAACTATAAACAAAAACACAAATAGCATCATCTAAATCATAAAATCACATTAACGCACTCTTTTAATAATAATATATAAAAATATATTATATATTTCTATTGCTGAGTGACATAAAAATGTTGTATAAGTTATACTTATCAATAAATTATCTAAAACAATATTGTTGTTTGTTATATATTTTAGTATTACTGATTTTTAAATTATTGTTCTAATATTTACGTAATCATGGAGAAATTTTATTATGAGTTTTACATTACCTTCTTTAACTTATCCATATAATGCTTTAGAACCATTTTTTGATGAACAAACTATGAAAATTCATCATACAAAACATCATCAAGCATATATTGATAATGCTAATGCAGCACTAATCGATTTACCTGAATTTTCTAATTTATCTATTATAGAATTAATACAAAAATTAAATAATTTACCTAATCAAAAAAAAACTATATTACGTAACAATGCTGGAGGCCATATCAATCATAGCTTTTTTTGGAAATTACTTAAAAAAAATACTACGCTTCAAGGATCATTAAAAGATGCAATAGAACACAATTTTTCAAGCATATCTTCTTTCAAAGATCGTTTCGAAAAAACCGCTATCAGTCATTTTGGATCTGGTTGGGTATGGTTAACAAAACAATATAATACTTTATCTATAGTATCTACTGCTAATCAAGATAACCCGTTAATGGGAACAGATGTCTCTGGAACAAATGGATACCCACTTCTTGGATTAGATATCTGGGAACACGCTTACTATTTAAAATACCAAAATCGTCGGTTAGATTATGTTAAATCTTTTTGGCATGTAGTTAACTGGGATGAAGTATCTGCACAATTTAACCAGGTATAAATATTGTTCATTCATTAATATATCAAATATTATAATATATTCAAGCATTTGCTCTTATACTAAAAATTTTGTTTATAAGTTTAAATGCTTGAATACGAAATTTTCGATCTGCACTTACCTTCACATAAACAACAAAAAATAACAAACATATATAACATAAGCTTAAAGATGTAGTAACGAAATATCTGCTACCTTTAAAAATAAATTTTTTACTTTATTTAATAAATTTAACCGATTAATTTGTACATTCTCATTCTTATCCATAATCATAACATTATCAAAAAACCTATTTACTGAGCTACATATCGTTATCATAACAACTAATGCATCGTAGTAACGATTCTGAGTACATAATTCCTGCAATTTCTTTTCCACTGAAATTACCTGCATAGCTAAATTAATTTCTTCTGGCATTTTAAACAAATAAAATTTGACATCATCACTGTATGATATTTTTTTTTTTGACACAATGTTCGATATTCTTTTATAAACTAAATTTAATTTAACATTTTCCTCCTTTTTTAATTTACAAAAATCAGTTATCGCTTCTATTCGAGCATTAACTTCTACTATACTAGAAGTCTCAACGCTTAACACTGCCCTTACTATATCTGATCTATAACCTCTTGTGGAATACCACGAAAACAAACGATTATGCATAAAATTATGAATATCGTTAATAACTACCGCATTAGTCAATTTTTCACCATATAATTCCACTGATTTTTGTATTAAAGATAACAAATTTAACGGTAATTTTTTATATATAAGAATACGTAATACTCCAATAGCAGATCTTTTTAAAGCAAATGGATCTCTATTACCTTTTGGAAATTCTTTAATCCCAAATATACCTGATATAGTATCTATTTTATCTGCAATAGATACAGCACAAGAAACATAAGTTGTAGGTAATTTATCTTCAGAAAATCGTGGTTGATAATGTTCTTGTTGTGCTATTGCTATTTTTTCTGATTCTCCGTCACGGCGAGCATAATACATTCCAATAGTACCCTGAGTTGAAGGAAACTCAAATACCATATTACTCATAAGATCGCACTTACATAAATATCCAGCGCGTTTTGCTTCTTGGATATCTGCATTTATTTGATTAGCTATCCAACCAGACAATTCTTCTATACGCCGACTTTTATCGCGTAAAGTACCAAGTTTTCTATGAAATAGAATAGAATTTAACTTAGGGATATAATCCTCTAAACGACATTTATTATCGTTTTTTAAGAAAAATTCTGCATCCATTAAACGTGGAGTTATTACATTCTCATGACCAATAATAATTTGTTCATAATTGTTTGAAATAGTATTTGCTACAAAAATAAAATATGGCAACAACTTACCATTAATAACATTATATACTGAAAAGTATCTTTGATCATATCTCATAATATGAAGTATTACTTCATACGGCAATTCTAAAAATTTCTTATTAAATCTACCAGAAAGAATTACAGGCCATTCTACTAAAGAAGTAACCTCTTCCAACAAATTATCATTCTGAATATCTACAACGCCTCCAAGTTTTTTTGCTTCTTTTTCTACTGCAGACTGTATAAAATTTTTACGTACAACATAATCCGCTATTACCCAACCGTTTTTAGTCAAAATATCTGGATAATCATCTGCATGCTCAAGAATAATTTTATCATCTTGCATAAATCTATTGCCACATAGCACTCGATTTGTTCGTATACCAAAAAAACAACCTTTAATAAGATATGTATCTAACAATATAGTTATAGTTCGTACAGGTCTAACAAATGGAATATCTATATCTCCCCAACGCATCATTGTGTAATTACTTAATTTTTCTAAAGCAGCACTAATTATTTCACAGAACAAATATTCATAATTTTTATATACTACTACATTATCATCATATTTTAATATTTCTTGAAAGTTATCAGTTTGCGTACTATCCTGAATATTCATTTTATTTTTTATAAAATTTTCTTGATTATATATATTTTTAACATATTTATTACATATATTATCATTATCTGTTCGATTGATTGATATAGTATTATCGTAACGATTTCCTTTCATTCTTATACTAGCCTTAACCGCTAAACGACATGCAGATGCAAACCAATTAGCCTGATCACAAGCAAAATTATTCTTTTTTAAACCACTAATAATCTGATAAAAAAAGTTTTTTCCCAATTTTTTTAAAAGTTTCGATGGCAACGATTCAGTACCAACCTCTACTAAAAAAGTATACTTTTTCATAATAAATTATTATCCTTGTGTTACATTATGATTTCTTTATACACATAGGGAATCCTAATTTTTTACGAGAGATGTAATAAGTTTCTGCTATCATTTTCGCTAACTTACGAATACGTAGAATATAATTTTTTCTTTCTGTAATAGAAATCAATTTTCTAGCATCTAATAAATTAAAAATATGTATCGCTTTTAAAATTCGTTCATATGCTGGGATAACCAATGGTTGCGCCATAGTAATTAAATTTTCTACTTCATTTTCATATTGACTAAAAATTCTAAACAAAAATTCAATATCCGTATGTTCGCAATTATAAGCTGATTGTTCTAATTCATTTTGACGAAACAAATCTCCATATGTAACTGCTCTTAGTGCACTATGCCCCCAAACTAAATCATAAATATTATTTACACCCTGTAGGAACAAAGCTAACCGCTCTAGTCCATAAGTTATTTCTCCTGTAACAGGCCTACATTCCAATCCACCTATTTGCTGAAAATAAGTAAATTGAGTTACTTCCATACCATTTAACCAAATTTCCCAACCCAAACCCCACGCTCCAAGAGTGGGATTCTCCCAATTATCTTCAATAAAACAAACATCATTTTTTATATAATTTATTCCAAGTGTTTTTAAAGAATCTAAATATAATCGCAGCATATTTTTGGGAGAAGGTTTCATAACCACTTGAAACTGATAATATTGCTGCAATCTATTTGGATTTTGGCCATACCGACTATCCATAGGACGACGAGATACTTGAACATAAGCAACTGCAGCAGGTTCTGGGCCAATAGCATTAAAAAAAGTAATAGGATGTGAAGTTGCTGCTCCAACTTCTATATCTAATGGTTGAGCTATGATACAACCACAACATCTCCAATAACTTTCTAATGCTTGTATTAATCCTTGAAAAGTGTTTGAGCTGTTATTATAGTGCATTTTATCTTATCTATTCAAAAAATTTCTACATTTCATATCTATAATAATATCAATTATTTCAACATTATTTATGATACAATTATACAGTGAAAACACAATTCATACTTACTGACAATAATTGTCACTATGTTACTAAAAATCTTTTAAACTAAAAACAAGCATATTTTTATACACATAAGAAATGAAAATATATCAACATCTATATTTTAATATTTATTAAGATTTATATGCTTTTCTTTTGTTGTGTACACATCCAATATTTATTAAAAGAATATCAATAAATTGTTTAAAATATGTTAATTTTACAATTAACTTTGAAAATATGCTATATGACAATCCAAAAATTAATATACATAAAATTATAAAACCTTTAAGTTACTTTAAATCTTGATAAGAAACTGTATGTTTCCAATACTTATATATATTATTAGGAAATAAAAAATGATTTCACAAGACACATCGATCATAATAATTTCTTATATAATAATGTTTACAGGTATAATGATTATTATACCATTAGGTTTATTTCCTTGCTTTTTTTCCGGATTTTTAACTTATGAAATTATAGTATCTTCCGCATCTTACTTTGAACGTTTTGTCGGAATCAATCGTGCTCGTTGGGCTGCTGTGATACTGATCACAATAAGTATTGCTGTTATCATAACTATAGGAATTATTAATTGTACTAATTTTTTTACAGAAGATATTAATAAGATTAGCATTTCTATTGAGATTAATCGGATTTTTTCTGATTTAAAAAAAAGACTCCCCGATTTCTTACCCTCTTTCTTACCGAATACTACTGAAGAACTAAAAGATCAAATATTTAATTGGATTGAATCGAACCTAATTCTTATCCGCAATATGGGGCATACTTTTCTTCACGGGTTTATCACTTTACTAATAGGACTAGTAATTGGTATCCTGGTGTCTTGTACTAAATCTACACAAAACCATACCAATAATACATATTTTACTATCCAACTATCAGAACGTATATACAACCTTTCTCAAGCATTTCGTAATATTGTTTTTGCTCAAATTAAAATTTCTTTAGTAAATACGTTATTAACATCTATTATGATTTTTATTTTGTTACCATTAATTGAAAAATCTTTGCCATTAGGCAAAACTTTAATTATTATCACTTTTATTTTAGGTATGTTACCAATTATAGGAAATCTTATTTCCAACATTATGATCACTATTTCTGCTTTATCTATTTCATTAAGCATTGGGATAATAATGTTTGTTTATTTGATACTAATTCATAAATTAGAATATTTTCTGAATGCTGAAATTATTGGAAACAGAATTAATGCTAACCCTTGGGAATTGATACTTTCTATGCTTTTTCTAGAAGCAATATTCGGTCTAGAAGGTTTAATAGCAGCTCCTATTTTTTATGCTTATTTAAAAATCGAACTACGCTTAAAAAAGCTAATTTAATATGTAAGTCTAAAAATACATTCTAGATAATTAACAAGCATCAAAACGAAAACGACAACCAAAATCAGGTTTTAATTCATTAATTCTACACAAAACCTGATTTTGGTCTTTTCATATACAATGATACAACAAAAAATATAATTACTTTACTATTTAATTTCTATACGTCTTGGTTTTAGTGTATCTGGTAATATTCGTTCCAAATGTATATAAAGAATCCCATATTCCAAATTTGCCCCTGTTATTTGGATATGCTCAGATAATTGAAATTTTCTTTCAAAATCATGCTCAGTAATACCTTGATACAAATAATTTTTAGAATCTTGATGAGAATCAACATGTATTCCTTTTATTACTAACATATTATCATGCATCGTGATATCCAATTCACTATTTGTAAAACCAGCTGCTACAATAGAAATACAATATTTGTGCTCACTAACCAATTCAACATTATAAGGTGGATAATTTCCATTACTCTGTCCAATTTCTAAAAAATTAACCAATCTGTCAAATCCAATGACAGAACCGTATAATGGCGAAAAATCAAAATTTCGCATTTATAATACTCCTAATAAAATGATTGCTAAATTTTATAAATATAAATATATTAATATTTAATGATTTATATCTGCCATACTGACATCACCATCTACATCACAACACTATGTATTCTTATGATATCAATTATATAAATTACACAATAATAAACTTATGTTAACAAACAATATAAAAACATGGTATATTGTTATACAGTGTAGCATAGATTTATCTCATATACATTAATAATCTATATTTGTTGCTTTCAACGCATTTTCTTCAATAAATGCACGTCTTGGTTCAACTAAATCACCCATAAGTGTGGTAAATAAATGATCAGCTTTTATCGCATCTTTTATTGTGACACGCAACATACATCTATTTTTAGGGTTCATGGTTGTTTCCCACAACTGATCTGGATTCATTTCACCTAGTCCTTTATAACGTTGCACTATTAACCCTTTTTTAGATTCTTGCATAAGCCACTCTACTGCTTGATCAAAAGAACAAACTTTTTTACGGTACAGCCTATATTCTATATATGCATCATCTGAAAGACATAATTCATTCATTTTTGTTCCAAAAGATACTAGTTTTCTATATTCATGACTTTTAATAAAATCCATACTTAATACATAATCTATATTTACCCCATATGTTCGTATACGTAATATCGGCTCGAAATATTCACGCTCATGATTTTTCAAAATAATAAAATCATAACTACTGCCATATTCTTCGAAATGACGCAACGATTTAACTAAGGATTCCATCCATGTTTCAACGCTTTCATAAGTATACCATTGCTCTTCGGATAAAACTGTATGATAAATCAATCTATTAAGTAATATCTTTGGGAATTGACGCTCCATACGAATAACTATTTTTCGCATCAAATAATATTCAAAAATCAATTGCTCTAATATTTTTCCTATTAAAGGAGGTGCATCAGAATTAACATAAAACCGAGCATTAACTACTGCCATTGATATTTGATATTTATTCATCGATTCTTCGTCTTTAAAGTATTGTTCCTTATGTCCTTGCTGTACTTTATATAAAGGAGGTTGTGCAATAAATATATGTCCTCTTTCAATAATTTCTGGCATCTGACGATAAAAAAAAGTCAATAACAAAGTACGAATATGAGCTCCATCAACATCTGCATCCGTCATAACTATAATATTATGATATCGTAATTTATCCGGATTATATTCGTTTGGACCAATTCCACATCCAAGTGCGGTAATTAATGTTACTACCTCTTGAGAGGTCAACATTTTATCAAAACGTGCTTTTTCAACATTCAATATTTTACCTTTAAGCGGTAAAATTGCTTGGTTTTTACGATTTCTACCTTGCTTTGCAGAACCACCAGCAGAATCTCCTTCTACTAAATATAATTCAGAATAAGCTGGATTTTTTTCTTGACAATCAGCTAATTTTCCTGGCAGTGTTGAAAAATCTGATAATCCTTTACGACGTGTCAAATCCCTAATTTTTCGTGCTGCTTCTCGAGCACGAGCTGCTCCTATGACTTTATTTATTATATTCTTAGAATCTACCGGATTCTCTAAAAAAAATTCAATCAATTTTTCATAAATTAATGACTCAACGGCAGTTTTCACTTCTGATGAAACTAATTTATCTTTAGTTTGAGAAGAAAATTTTGGGTCTGGTATTTTAATAGATAATATAGCAACTAATCCTTCTCTAGCGTCATCTCCTATAGTAACAACCTTGACTTTTCTATTATATCCCTCTTTATCCATATAGAAATGCATCGTCCTTGTAATGGCAGCTTTTAACCCTGCTAAATGAGTTCCACCATCCTTCTGTGGAATATTATTAGTAAAAGAATATATTTTTTCTTGAAAGTTATCGTTCCATTGTAACGCAACTTCTATACTAATTTCTCCTTTGTTTCCCAAGCAATGAAATATATTGGGATGAATTGGTATTTTATTAATACTCAAATATTGTACAAAAGCTTCTATTCCACCTGCGCAACAGAAATTTTCTTTTTTATTATTACGGCAATCATTTAAAATAATTGAAATTCCAGAATTCAAAAATGATAATTCTTGAAAACGTCTCGCTAAAATATCATATTGAAATTCAGTTTTATTTGTAAATATTTTAAGACTTGGCCAAAAACGTACTGTAGTACCGCTTTGTTCGCTATTTCCTATAATTTCTAAAGGTGATCGTGGTTTTCCTTCATGATACATTTGCTTGTAGATTTTAAAATCTCTTTTTATTACTAATTCTAACCGTTCTGACAATGCATTTACCACCGATACTCCAACACCATGCAATCCTCCTGACACTTTATAATTACTATTATCAAATTTCCCTCCGGCATGTAATACAGTCATAATCACTTCAGCTGCAGATACTCCTTCTTCCTCATGTATACCTGTAGGAATACCACGTCCATCGTCCTGAACTGACACTGAATTATCTTGGTGAATTGTAACAACTATTTTTTGACAATAACCCGAAATAGCTTCATCAATAGCATTATCCACTACTTCAAACACCATGTGGTGCAATCCTGTTCCATCATCAGTATCTCCGATATACATCCCAGGACGTTTTCGTACCGCATCTAATCCCTTTAATATCTTAATACTTGAAGAATCATAAGCGCTCAACATGACCTTATTCCTGCATAATGCACATATAATATAAATTAATAGTCATAAATATACATATCAAAGATAGTCATCATCGAATTATTGTTATTTTTACAAATTGCGGCGTATCTAATGTATAAATAACTATTTTCATATCTCCCGGTACCCTATTTACATAATAATGAACACAAATTTACATTAAGCAATTTTTTAAATTTAAATATATAATTATATATGCAGATTATTTATTGTGATTGTACCATTAACTATACACTCAAAATTTAACACACATCTCAATATTAAAATACATGTTAGCTTATAATCTGTAAATCGTTTTATACTCGAACAGGCATAACAATATAAGTTGCGTCATAACGTTTCTCCGTGCCTTCAATCTGCACGCTGGATATCTCGTTTGTAAAAAAAAACCGTAAAATTTGTATACCTACCATTACATTAAGCACATCAATCAAATAATCTACATTAAAAGATATTTTGATATCTTCGCCTGAATATAAAACATCTAAAATTTCTTCTGACGCCTCATATTCAAAATTATGTGTAGTTATTTTTAATTGATTAGTGATTAATTCAAACTGAACAGTACGAAGTTTTTCATTAGAGAGAATTGCTGCACGTTTTAAAGCATGTTTCATGATATCACATGATACCTCTAACATGTTTTTTGGTTGTTTTAAAAAAACATCATGACAATTTGGAAATACAGCATCAATCAATTTAGAAGTAAAAATATAATTATCCATCTGCACACGAATACTATTATTATTTGTTTGAATATTTACTAATTTTTTTCCAATATTTAATAAACGTAGAATTTCAACAATTCCTTTACGAGGTATAATAATTGCCTGATACGGTAACAATGAGTCTACAATGGTTTTACAACTTGCTAAACGATGTCCATCCGTCGCTATAATACGTAAAGTATGTTCCTTGGTTTCAAAAAATATACCATTTAGGTAATAACGCGCATCTTGCTGACCCATAGAAAATTGAGTTAATTCAATCATTTCTTTCAAAGTAGATTGCGATATAATTAACTTTATTCTATTATCCCATTCTTCTAATTTAGGAAAATCTGATGCAGGAAAAGTAGACAAAGAAAATGTGCTATATCCAGAACAAATAATTAATTTATTACCTTTTAACATGATAGAAATTTTTGATAATCCAGGTAAACTACGACAAATTTCAAAAAGCTTACGCCCTGGTGCCGTAATAGATCCGACAGGATATTTATCTCCTAACATCACTTTAACTGTTATTTCTATTTCTAAATCTGTGGCAGTAATATATAAACAATCATCATTAATTTCTAATAACACATGAGTTAAAACGGGCATCCTTGGCCGCCCGCTAATAATACTTACAACCTTTTGCAAAGGTTGATACAAAGACGTCCTGCTTATTGTAAAATTTATAGTAGATTTATTGGACAACATTTTAATTAATTACATAATAATCATTTACATTGAAACCACAGTTCATTATACACTATATAATAGTATATTAAATTACAAATATAAACTCATTAATAATGATATTAAGACATATGTCATATGTTAAAATAACTAATTATCTTCTACTAACATTATTCTAACAAAATCCATTACCTATAAAAATAACAATATAAATTTTTTAAATGTTTTTGACTTTTTATATAGTATCCTATAACATAAAAGACTGATTCCGCATAAGATGACTAAATCAATGATCAAGAAATTATATTTTATTATTAAGTAACATACAAGAATTTAAATATGAAACGCACCTTTCAGCCTTCCATATTAAAACGCAATAGAACACACGGATTTCGGATAAGAATGTCAACGAGACAAGGCCGTCGAGTATTATCAAGACGTAGGTCTAAGGGACGTGTTCGATTGGTTGTATCTGTTTAGATATTGAATAGAACTGTTAATGTAACTAAATGAATAGAAAATTTTTACCTAAACGGGCACGACTGTTGACTGTAAATGAATTTGTTTTTGTATTTAAAAACCCAGAACGTATTAAAACAACCGGAATCACTTTGTTTAGTAGGCCCAACCAACTAGGATATCCCCGTATTGGGCTAGCTGTGTCCAAGAAATATGTTAAACACGCTTACGAACGAAATAGAATTAAAAGACACATGCGTGAAACTTTTCGTATCAACCAGCATAATTTATTATCTAAAGACTTTGTGCTAACTATTAACTCAAAAGAAATTATTCGTTTTAAAAATAACGCATTGATAAAAGAGCTTGAAAAGTTATGGTATCACCATTTGTATTAATAGAAAAAATAATAATATGGTTGATACATGGATACCAAATCAGTGTCAGTCCCATACTAGGCCATCATTGTCGTTTTCAAATAACATGTTCTCAATACGGGATCGAATCAATACGTAAATTTGGAGTGCTACAAGGTAGTTGGATGACATGTATTCGCATATTACAATGCCATCCTTTAATTTTAAATAACAATGAAGATTTTATGTCTTCTTCATATTCACATATTCAGGGCATAATAAACATGGACTCGCAACGTAATTTCTTTGTGATAGCTTTTTTAATTATGTCGTTTATACTGTGGCAAACATGGCAAACGGAATATCATCAAAGAACTAATTTTCAAAAAACTGATATACATGACAACACATATCCACTCATTCACTCAGAAAGTAATAACAACATACAATATATGCACGATAAAAGTCATGTAATTACAGTAAAAACAGATGTGCTTCTACTTAAGATAAACACTTATGGAGGAGATATCGAAGAGGCATATCTAACAAATTATTTAAAAAACATAAACTCTAAGGAACCTTTTCCCCTATTAAATACTTCACAAGATTTTATATACCAAACTAATAGTGGGATAATAATTAAAAATATACCGAACCCCCCATTTCACGATAATAAACTACTATACACTACTGAACAAGATCAGAATTTATTTATTCTACCAAAAAATAAAAATAAACTACAACTCACTTTAATTCATCATGCTACCAATGGTATCACTTACGCTAAGAATTATATTTTTAACAGGAATGATTATTCTATACATGTATATTATACCATAAAAAATATGAGTGATCATCCATTAACAGTTAAATTGTTTGGAAATTTAGTGCAATCTATACATTATCCTAAATCATATGATGATAACAATAATGGAGACAATTTTCCTCTATATTCCTATCGAGGACCGGCATATTCTACTGATAAACAAAAATACCAAAAATATAGCTTCAAAGATATAAAAAATATGAATTTAAATATTCACACTTCTAACGGGTGGATAGCAATGTCTCAAAAATATTTTGCGACAGCTTGGATCCCTCTTACTCAGGGAAGTAATACTTTTTATACTACTTATCATAAAAACGATAGTGTTTCTATAGGTTTTCGATCTGATTCAATATTTATTCCTGTAGGAGAGCAAGGCGAATTAAAGTCTATATTATGGATGGGACCAAAAAGTCAAGAAAAAATGAAAACAATAGCTCCAAATTTAGACTTAATGATCGACTATGGATGGTTGTGGTTTATTTCTCAACCATTATTTAAATTATTGAGTTTTATTCACAACTATATAGAAAATTGGGGTATATCTATTATCATCATAACATTAATTATACGCCTAACCATGTATCCATTAACTAAAGCACAATACACTTCTATGGCAAAAATACGTTTGCTGCAACCTAAATTATTTGCAATACAAGAAGAATACAAACATGACAAATATCAATATCATCAAAAAACTATAGCATTATATAAAGAAGAAAAAGTAAACCCATTAGGAGGGTGTTTACCTCTACTAATTCAAATGCCTATATTCTTAGCCTTGTATTATATGTTATCAGGGTCCGTAGAATTAAGACATGCTAAATTTGGCTTCTGGATCCATGATTTATCTGCTCAAGATCCTTGTTATATATTGCCAATAATAATGGGAATCACTATGTTTTTTATACAAAAAACGTCACCTACCACTATTACTGACACGATGCAAAAAAAAATGATGACTGTTATGTTAATAATTTTTACTATATTTTTTTTATGGTTCCCATCTGGTTTAGTATTATATTATATAGTAAGTAATGTAATTACCATTATTCAACAACAAATAATTTATCAAGGGTTAGAAAAAAGAGGATTACACAATCAAAAAGATTCTTAAAAATTAATAAGAACATGATTTTTAACATGAGATATTTTTCTATTTTAATATTTGTGTTGTCAAAATGACTAAAAATTTATGCATTACATAACGGATACAATTGTAGCTATTTCTACACCTCCAGGACATGGGGGTATTGGGGTTATACGAATATCTGGAAATTCAGTTCCTGAAATTGTTCCTAAATTATTAGGAAAAATACTCGAACCTAGAAAAGCAGAATATTTACCATTTTTGGATACAGACGGATTCGTATTAGACAAAGTAATAGCCTTATTTTTTCCTGAACCAAATTCTTTTACAGGAGAAAACATACTAGAAATCCATGGACACGGTGGTCAAATGATTTTAGATGTATTGTTAGAACGTATTTTAAAAACATCTTCTGATATTCGAATAGCACATCCAGGAGAATTTACCAAACGAGCATTCTTAAATAATAAAATAGATCTCATACAAGCAGAAGCGATCGCCGATATTATTGATGCTTCTTCACATCAGGCTGCAAAATCGGCATCGAATACCCTACAAGGAACCTTTTCTCGTAAAATACATATAATTTTAAAGAAACTTACTAATTTACGTACACACATAGAAGCATCTATTGACTTTTCAGAAGAAGTAACTAATGTATTACCATTTAATAAAATTAAAAAAAAATTAAAAAATATTATAAATGACATGCAACAAGTATACGAATCAACCTGTCACGGTGTGTTGTTGCGTGAAGGAACAAAAATAGTAATTGCTGGCAACCCAAATGCAGGAAAATCTAGTTTATTTAATGCATTAATTGGCATTAATAGAGCCATTGTAAGCACGATATCGGGAACGACACGAGATACATTACATGAATCTATTCAATTAGATGGAGTAACGTGCCATATTACCGATACTGCTGGATTACAAAAAAATAGTAATAATGAAATCGAACAAATTGGAATAAAACGCGCATGGAACGAATTAAATAACGCAGATCATATTTTATGGGTAATTGATTCTAATGATGATTCGAATAGAAAATATAACATTACATTAAAATATGTAGAAGAAATATTATTTGTTAAAAATAAAAAAATCCCCATTACAATTATACGTAATAAATCTGATTTAACCAAGGAACAAATTGGAATTAGCAAAGTAAATAATTATACATGTATCACCTTGTCGGCTTTATTTGATGATGGAACAGATTTATTACGAAAACACTTAAATACTCATATAAAATATAAACAACAAAAAAAATATTCTTATAACTTGACTGAAAACCAAGGAAATTTTATTGCTCGTAGGCGCCACCTAAATTCCCTTGAAAAGACTTCTAAATATCTTTTATCTGCTCAAAATCAATTATTATCTATTATGACTATCAATGAACTTTTTGCTGAAGATCTTAGATTAGCACACAACGAACTAAGTAAAATTTTTGGAAAATTTACTTCTGAAGATTTATTAGATAAAATTTTTTCCACATTTTGCGTTGGAAAATAATCACTTCATAAATTTTATAAAAAATTGTATAATTTTTTTATAAATATAAACTTAACACTATTACTTTTTCAGTACATAATAACTTGAAAACCAGTATATACGTAATTGTTATATATTCAAATACACATACTTTAAAACATAAATATACGATGAGATTAATGTCAAAATACAAAATTATAATAAAATATTTTGTATGATACACGACCCTTAAATAAACAAAACAAAACAATAGGGTCTATTTTTTATTTTTTGATCGCTTCCAATTCAAAATAGAAAACTGGCGTATTCTACTGATAATAGTTTCACCAGCCGGCACATCTTGAGTTACTGTAGTTCCAGCACCAATAGTTGCATTTTTTCCAACAATTATTGGAGCTACCAACTGACTATCAGCTCCAATAAAAACACCATCTCCAATAACAGTATGATGTTTCTTAATGCCATCATAATTACAAATAATTGTTCCAGCTCCAATATTTACCTGTGCGCCAATTTCTGCATCACCTAAATAACTAAGATGTCTAACTTTTGATTGTTTACCCAATTGAGTATTTTTTATCTCAACAAAATTTCCTACATGACTGTTTTCTTTTAATTCAGTTCCTGGTCTTAATCGAACAAATGGTCCGATATTACTCTGAATACTTATTTTTGCGCTTTCAATAATTGAAAACGGATATATCACTACATCGTCTTCAATCTCTGTATCTTTCAATATACAATTTGCTCCTATTCTAACTCTATTCCCTAAAGAAACATCTCCTTCAATAATCACATTTACATCAATATATACATCTTTTCCACACACTAATGTTCCTCTTAAATCAAATCTATTTGGATCGGATATTACTACTCCTGATGATAACAAACCTTGTGCTTGTCTCTGTTGATATTGTCTCTCTAAAGACACTAAATCTGATTTACTATTTACTCCCATGATTTCAAACGTATCATAAGGATGAATAGTGCGTATAATATAACCTGATTGATGAGCTATCTGAATTATATCTGTTAAATAAAATTCATTCTTTGATCTATGAATTGTTAATAAGTTTAACCAACGCTTTAAATTTCCAGAAATAGCAATAAAAATACCAGTATTCACTTCTTTTATTTTTTTATGATCATCATTATTTATATCATCATGTTCTATTACATTAATAACACCACCTTTTTGGTTTCGTACAATACGTCCATACCCATGTGGATTAGATAATGTAGCTGTTAACATACTTATATCACACTGCGATTTAATAGTATGCAGTCGTTGTAATGTCTTATAGGAAATAAAAGGGACATCGCCATACAAACAAAGGATTTCTTCTCTATCACTGATGATAGATAATGCTCTCTGCGCAGCATTTCCAGTTCCAACAAGCTCATGTTGCAATATCCAATGTACAGGAACTTTATATTGATCTGTATTAATTTTTTCCATTATTGTTTCACCTTTATAGCCATATACTACATATACGCACTGAACCCCTGCCTGCACTACAGAATCAATTAAATGTTGTAATATACACTTTCCACCAATTTGATGTAGCGATTTTGGTATATCAGATAGCATCCTATTACCTCTACCAGCAGCAAGAATAATTGCACTAAAACTAAGATATGACATAATTTATATATCTCTTTTATTTTTTATTTATGAAATAAATTTCTTTACGCAATCACAATATACGATTACATTTATATACATAAAATTTTTTAATATAACATTATATTATAATTATATATTATATATGCTTATTTTTTTTAGTTAATTCAATCAATCTAAGTTTTGCAATAGCTTTGGATATTTCTGAAGCAATTTTAATGTAATCTACATCATCATTATGACGTAAGTTTTTAATTTGTTTTTCAGCCTCATGTTTCGCTTCTTCAGCTTTTTTTTCATCTAATTCTTCAGCACGAATAGCTGTATCTGCCAATATTGTTACTATATTTTTTTGAACTTCAAGGATACCCCCGGATATATATACATATTCTTCATCATCACATAACTTTACTATACGCAACACTCCTGGCTTGATCGACGTAAGCAACGGAGCATGACCTGGAAAAATGCCCATTTCACCTTCAATACCTACTACTTGAATTTTCTGAACTACACCAGAAAATATCTGACTTTCAATAGAAACAACAGTCAAATGATAAGTATTTACAGACATATGCATACCTTATACATGTTAAATTTTAAAGAGTTTTATTTTTTTCTATAACTTCTTCAATAGTTCCTACCATATAAAATGCTTGTTCCGGAATATGATCATATTTTCCTTCTATAATCTCTTTAAATCCTTGGATGGTGTCTTTTAAAGAAACATATGTACCGGAAAATCCTGTAAATACTTCAGCAACAAAAAAAGGTTGTGATAAAAACCGTTGTATTTTCCGCGAACGTAGAACTATCAATTTATCTTCTTCTGATAATTCATCCATACCTAAAATAGCAATAATATCTTTAAGCTCTTGATAACGTTGTAAGATTGATTTAACATCTCTAGCAACATCATAATGTTCTTGTCCTACAATAAGTGGATTTAATTGTTGGCTATTAGAATCTAATGGATCTACCGCAGGATAAATACCAAGAGCGGCAATTTGACGACTTAAAACTATAGTTGCATCTAAATGAGAAAAAGTGGTAGCAGGAGATGGATCTGTAAGATCATCTGCAGGGACGTACACTGCTTGTACAGAAGTAATTGAACCTAAATTTGTGGAAGTAATGCGTTCTTGTAACATACCCATTTCTTCTGATAATGTCGATTGATATCCTACTGCTGATGGAATACGGCCTAACAACGCAGATACTTCAGTCCCAGCAAGAGTATAACGATATATATTATCTATAAACAACAATACGTCATATCCTTCATCTCTAAATTTTTCCGCCATAGTAAGACCAGTTAAAGCCACGCGTAATCTGTTTCCGGGTGGCTCATTCATTTGACCATACACCAAAGCAACTTTATTTATAACATGAGAATTTACCATTTCGTGATAAAAATCATGACCTTCACGAGTGCGTTCTCCAACACCAACGAATACTGAATAACCGGAATATTCTACAGCAATATTACGAATAAGCTCCATCATATTAACAGTCTTTCCAACTCCTGCTCCTCCAAAAAGACCAATTTTACCTCCTTTAGCAAATGGACACATTAAATCAATTACTTTAATACCAGTTACTAAAAGCTCTTGGCTAGTAGATAATTCAGAATAAAGCGGAGCAGATCTATGAATAGACCGTTTTTCTTTCTCTTTAATCGGCCCTTTCATATCAATTGGTTCACCTAACACATTTACTATACGACCTAAAGTCCCTTTTCCTACTGGAACTTCAATAGAACGTTTTAAATCAATTGCTACTAATCCACGACGTAATCCATCTGTATTTCCCATAGCTATACAACGTACTATACCTCCACCTAATTGTTGAGCTACTTCTAATATCAATTTTTTATTAAATGTATCATCAGTACATACTTCAAGTGCATGATATACAGTAGGTACTGCATTTTGCTTAAACACAACATCAACCACCGCTCCAATAACCCGGATTATTTTCCCAGAATTCATATTAATCACACCCCTAACTATCTTATCATTTACATTACAGAAAATCCTGAAACAACTTCTATTAACTCCTCTGTAATTTTAGTTTGTCTAACTTTATTGTAAAATAACTTTAGATCATTAATAATAACCTCTCCATTATCTGAAGCAGTCTTCATTGCCACCATTCTAGCAGATTGTTCACTAGCTAAATTTTCCAATACTCCTTGATAGATTTGTGATTCAATATATCGCTGTAATAAATTATTCAATAATATTCTAGAATCTGGTTCATATAAATAATCCCAATGTTGATTTTTTAATACAACTTTATCATCAGGAGCAATTGGTAAAATCTGTAAAATTTGAGGAACTTGAGATAAAGTATTAACAAATTTATTATATGCTAAATACAATCTATCTACTTTATTTTCATTATATAATTGCAACATCACTCTGACTGAACCGATTAAATCTGACATTTGAGGGATATCTCCAATTCCACAAATGCAGCTAACTATCTTTGTCTGTTTTATATAATTCAAAAAAGAAGCAGCTTTAGACCCAATAACTGCTAATTTAATAGATGTTCCCGCATTATTCCACTTACTGAAATCACGTAATAACCTTCTAAATAAATTAATATTTAATCCTCCTGTTAATCCTCTATCCGTTGAAATCACCCAATAACCAACAGATTGAATATTTCGTTCTTCAAAATAAGAGTGTTTATATTCTAATGTTCCTAAAGCAATGTGATTAATAACTTTACGTATAGTTTCTGCATACGGTTGACTTACTAACATACGTTTTTGAGTTTTATGAATTTTAGAAGCAGAAATCATCTCCATAGCTTTAGCAATCTTTTGTATGTTTCGAACACTGTCTATCTTCCCACGTATCTCTTTTGTGCTAGACATGTTTTCTCATTCCACAATAATAATGCGGTTGAATTTACCAGGATTGATGTGATTTAAAGGTTTTAAGAATATTTTTGAATTTATTTTCAATATTTATATCATATATACCATCATGGTCGATTATTTTCATAAGTTCCTTTTCTTCATAAGTCATATATAATATTAATGCAGATTCAAAATCACTTATTTTTGATACTTCAACATCTTCTAAATAACCATGTATCACTGCAAATAAAACAATAGATTGACATGAAAGAGGCATAGGTGCATATTGTTTTTGTTTTAATAATTCAGTAACTCTTTGACCATGTTTTAATTGTTTTTGTGTAACTTCATCTAATTCTGAAGCAAACTGAGAAAAAGCAGCTAGTTCGCGATATTGAGCTAAAGCGGTACGAATTCCACCAGATAACACCTTCATAATTTTAGTTTGAGCAGATCCTCCAACTCGAGATACTGAAATTCCTGGATTTACTGCAGGACGAATTCCTGAATTAAATAAATGAGATTCCAAGAAAATCTGACCATCAGTAATAGAAATTACATTAGTTGGGATAAACGAAGAAACATCTCCAGCTTGAGTTTCAATAATAGGTATTGCAGTCAACGAACCAGTTTTTCCTGTTACTTTCCCATGAGTACATTGCTCAACATAATCAGAACTGACTCTCGATGCTCGTTCTAATAAACGAGAATGTAAATAAAATACATCTCCTGGATACGCCTCTCGTCCAGGAGGACGTCGTAACAATAAAGAAATTTGACGATAAGCTATTGCTTGTTTAGAAAGATCGTCATATATAATTAAGACATCTTCTCCACGATCTCTAAAATACTCTCCCATAGCGCATCCAGCATAAGGAGCCAAATATTGTAATACAGCAGACTCAGAGGCAGATGCAAGAACCACAATAGTATTAGCTAAAGCATGATGCTGCTCTAATTTTTTTACAACACTAGCCACGGTCGTTGCTTTTTGACCAATAGCAACATAAATACACTTAACTCCACTATAACGTTGATTAATAATAGTATCAATTGCTAATGCAGATTTTCCAGTTTGTCGGTCCCCTATAATTAATTCACGTTGACCACGCCCAATAGGAACCATAGAATCAACAGATTTATACCCGGTTTGAATTGGTTCATCTATTGATTTTCGATCTATTACACTGGGTGCGTTAGCTTCTACCGGAAGATAACACGAACATTGTACTGCTCCTTTATTATCCACAGGCATACCCAATGTATTTACTACTCTTCCTAATAATTCCGTTCCAACAGGCACTTGTAATATATTTCCTGTACACTTTGCCACCATTCCTTCGGATAAATTTAAGTATGAACCCATAACTACAGCGCCAACAGAATTACGTTCTAAATTTAATGCTACAGCGAACTGATTTGATGGAAGAGCAATCATTTCACCTTGCATGATATTTGTTAAACCATGTATATGAATTACCCCATCTCCTACAGCAGTAATAGTACCCTCATTGCGAGTCTCATACGTTATATCAAATTGAGCAATACGCCGCCTAATTAATTCACTAATTTCATTTGAATTTAATTGCATGATTTTATTTGCACCTAAAGGAATAAAATTAAAAAATATTAAGATTGTAGTATATGATTTAAACGTAAAATACGTCCACGTATGCTTCCGTCAATAATAGTATCTCCAACACGAATCACCACACCAGCTAGCATGCCTTTATCAATTTTATGCACTAAATTTACTTTTTTAGATAAACGCCTGGTCATTACATCAGAAATTTTATTTAACTGTCTACAGTCTAAAGGAGAAACAGAGATAATTTCTATTTCTATAGTACCCATGTGTATAGCACATATGTTTACAAACTCTTTAAAAACAATTGGTAATAACGGTAATCGATTATTTTCTGCCATAATGTAAATTATATTTTTACTAAAATTATCAATTTTCTTTTTTTGATAATCTTCACAAATAGCAATAAATATATTTGATAATTTTTTTGATTCTAAATATCTAAAAAATAAAGATTTTACTAAACTATGCTGACTTATCTTAGAAAATAAATTAAGAATTGATTCCCATTTTATTATATTTTTATATGCTACAGCTACATTAAATATAGCCACTGCATATGTATGGGCAATAACAACCTCACTAGACATTTAATCCTCATATGATAATGTGTTAATGATCTTATTTATAATATTTATATCAACTAGTTCATTGATAGAATGTTCTATAATCTTTTCTGCCCCTTCAACCGCAATCTTACTCATTTGCTTTCTTAATTCATCAGCAACAGATTTTCTTTCATAAAGGATCTGTTTTCGTGCTTGAGATAACATTCTATTTTGCTCTTTTTCTGCCTCATGTTTGGCTTCATCAATAATTTGTATTTTGCATTTATTCGCTTGTTGTATAATGTCTTGAGCTTTAACCCGAGCCTGTGCTAAACAAAGCAAGGCTTTAGCATGAGCGCGTTCAGATTCAATTTTAGTATGATTGGCAGAAGTTAAATTATCAGAAATTTCTTTTTGACGTTTTTCAATAGTAGACATAAATGGATACCATACATATTTCATACAAAACCAAACAAATAAAACAAACGAAATAGATTGACCCAATATTGTTGCATTAATATTCACAGTACCAATCCCAACATCTAATAATCAATAACAAATAATACATCCATAGATTTTAATTGTTAAACCGCAGAAAACATTACATACAAACCAAGGCCTACGGTAATCATAGGTATTGCATCAACTAATCCCATAACAATAAAAAATTGAGCACGAAGAATAGGAATAAGATCTGGCTGACGCGCAGCACCTTCTAAAAATTTACAACCCAAAATACCAATACCAATGGCCGCTCCAATTGATGCTAATCCCATCATTATTGCCGCAGCTATATACAACATATCAAAACTTAAATGTTCCATAAAACCTCCTATCTACAATCTTTTGTGTTATAATAATTGTTATTAGCATCTATTTCAACACGGATCATGAGCTGTAGACAAATAAATTACTGTCAATACCATAAAAATAAAAGCTTGTAATATAATAATTAAAATGTGAAAAACAGCCCAAGGCAAACTTAATACCCATTGGCCCCACCATGGTAACAACCCAGATATCAAAATAAAAATCAACTCCCCAGAATACATATTGCCGAATAATCTAAGACTAAGTGATACTGGTTTAGATAATAAACTAATAATTTCAAGAATTAAATTAACAGGAATACATAATGGATAATTAAATGGATGGTATGTTAATCCTTTAATAAATCCACGCATACCATTAGTATAAATGTTATAATATACAATAAGTATAAACACATTCAAAGCTATTGAAGAAGTGATGTTTATATCAGCAGACGGCACAACACGCAAAAAAGGTAATCCAAATGTAAGTTTTGCCATATAAGGTAATAAATCTACAGGAAACAAATCCATAGTATTCATTAAGCAAACCCAAACAAAAATAGTCATAGACAACGGCGCGATTAATTTGTTTTTACCATGAAAAATATCTTTTACATTACTATCAACAAATAATATTATCAGTTCCATAAACGTTTGTATTTTTGTGGGAACACCACAAGTTGCCATTTTAGCAACGCGCCCAAAGATTAATAAAAACAAAACGGCTAATAGCGTTGAGAAAAATATAGAATCTACATTTAACACCCAAAAAGAGGAAATCTTTTCTGCATCCATCCATAAAAAAGTATTTAAATCAAGTTGTAGATGATGCAAATGATGTCCAATATATTCCTGAGAAGTGTTTTTTACTTCTAACATAAACCACCTGTCAAAAACATTACTTACCATATATCATAAAGTTTTATGATACTCTTATCTAATACTAATTGGATCTTGTGATACATAACCAATTATAACAATATATAACATACTAAAAAATGATCTTATAAAACGTTTACTATTTAAAATAAAATATCTAGATTCAATTTTTATACAAAACTAAATGCCCACAAACAACCACAAACACCAACTTACTTGAATAAATCCATGATCGTCGACATACCGAAATCAGTTGTACACAATACATTAAACTAATTTACCTATTTATAATAATACACTATACACGTATCAAAAAAGACAAATACTGAACAATATAATTCCTCCATTCACAAATATTAATATACATTTTTATTTTCTGTAGATTATACAAAACCAAAAACCTACTATCGCATCAAATAAATCCCAGTATAATCCCCTTTCTTTTTAAATATCTAAATATAATGAGATTAACTCAAACCATATATGCCAGCATCATCTCTCTATAAAATAATTTATAAAAACATATATCGTCATTTTCACCTAATCGCTATACGATAGGAATATTAATTATCTAAAATTCACGAATAGTAGTACTTATGTTGATATACGTTGTCATCATTTAACATCACTAACACATATTATGACCTAACAAACCTTTTTTTTTCAACCAAATTAATAAATTAGAGATAGCTGCAGGAGTTATACCAGAAATTCTAGAAGCCTGTCCAATTGAACAAGGCTTATAATCATTAAGTTTATCGATTACTTCTTTAGATAATCCAGAAACAACATTAAAATCTATATCAGTTGGTAATAATATATGCTCATTACAAATGAACCTCTCTATTTCCTTTTGTTGATGACGAATATAACCCTCATATTTTATTTGAATTTCAATTTGTTCAAATACCTGGCGATCCAATATAAACGAACTAAAAACTCTTAACTTAGATAAATTTGTATAATTAATTTCTGGTCTTCTTAATAACTCTTCCCCATTAACTTCATATATTAAAGGTGTCTTAAGAAAATTATTTAACTGCTTGGCATCTGTACTATATGGAAAAATATAAGTATTACGTAATCTCTGACGTTCTTTTTCAATACTTTCTTTTTTTAAACAAAAATTTTTCCAACGTAACTCATCTACTAAACCTAGTTGTCGCGCAATTGAAGTTAATCTTAAATCAGCGTTATCCTCTCGTAAAGACAAACGATATTCAGCACGTGACGTAAACATACGATAAGGTTCTTCTGTTCCATGCGTACACAAATCATCTACAAGTACTCCTAAGTATGCTTGATCTCTTCTAGGATACCATCCTTCTTTATTTTGAGAAAATCTAGCAGCATTTATTCCTGCTAATAACCCTTGGGCAGCTGCCTCTTCATAGCCTGTAGTACCATTAATTTGTCCAGAAAAAAACAAACCAGAAATAAATTTACTTTCTAATGTTAACTTTAAATCACGAGGATCAAAAAAATCGTATTCAATTGCATATCCCGGTCTAATTATATGAGTATTTTCTAATCCTTGAATTGACTTAATAATTTGTATTTGTACATAAAATGGCAAACTAGTAGAAATGCCATTAAGGTATATTTCAGGCGTTGTTAGTCCTTCGGGTTCTAAGAAAATTTGATGAGCATTACGATCTGAAAAACGAGTTATCTTATCTTCTATAGATGGGCAATAACGGGGTGAAATCCCTTCTATTAATCCTGCGTGCATGGGACTTTGATTTAAATTTGATCTAATTATTTCATGTGTTTTATCGTTGGTATATGTAATATAACAAGGAATTTGTTTAGGATGCTGTTTTTCAGATCCTATAAATGAAAACACAGGAACAGGACTATCGCTATATTGTGATTGTAAAGAACCAAAGTTGATCCCTTTACTATGTACACGAGGAGAGGTACCTGTTTTCAAACGACCGACTCTCAAAGAAAATTCTTTTAATCGTTTAGATAACAACGAGGATGATTCTACGTCTCCAGCACGACCACCTCTGAAATTATTCATTCCAATATGGATCTTACCATTAAGAAATGTTCCTGTTGTCAATACAACAGATGTAGCACTAATTTTTATTCCTATCTTTGGAATAAAAACTCCAACAATTTTATTTTTATTAATTATTAAATCCTCTACTGAAGCCTGAATAATTAATAAAAAATCTTGATATTCAAGAGTATTACGTATTATTTGACGATATAATATCTTGTCTGCCTGCGCGCGTGTTCCTCTAACAGCAGCTCCTTTACTTCTATTAAGTATTCTAAACTGAATTCCTGCGTTATCTATAGCACATGCCATCGCTCCACCCATTGAGTCAATTTCTTTTACTAAATGTCCTTTGCCTATACCACCAATAGCTGGATTACAAGACATTTGACCAAGTGTATCGATATTATGCGTAATTAATAAAGTATTACATTTCATTCTAGCAGCAGCTAACGCCGCTTCTGTTCCAGCATGACCTCCTCCAACAACAATAACATCAAAATGAGTCGAATAAAACATACATTAACCTCAGCGCGCAAATAATACTTATTTTATTGGAAGAACGATTTCGTATTGACAAAAATTTTTCAGTAATATTTCACTATCTAAGTACTTATGCAAGGACGGAACAACAACAAATTGCATCCATATATGTGCCACAAATATACACATCATAATGTAATAACCCTTTATTTCAGCAAATACATTACTACACACTGATATTTAATTTGTTCATTCAATAATACTATTACAATAATTGTAATAAAAAAGATTAAGAAATTCAACTACAAAGAATAGATTAATTATTCATTTTCACATCAATTGAATCGGTATTACTGTTTGGTAATTACACGATAATTATTTGAATTATGGTATATATTGTTACGGAAAATTAAAAATTACAACATTGATAATTAGTATCACACATATCATAAAAATAAAAAAGTTGAATATTTACTATTATTTAATAATTCTTTTGATTGGTATGTAAATACACAGAAATGCTTGAATCAGCATTCCTAATCATGTTATTGTGGTAAAATAGTTTATCTTATATAAGAATCGTTAGTCTGTGTACTTGATCACGCATTATGTTAATAACAACGAACGGTTTCAATAACAAAGTATTAATATTTGCATTATATTATTGTGGTTGAAGTTATAAAGAATGATATGGTTTCACGCTATATATTACAGGCTTGTAGCTCAGGCGGTTAGAGCGCACCCCTGATAAGGGTGAGGACGGTGGTTCAATTCCACTCAGGCCTATCATTGTTGATAGGTTACTTTATCAGGTTTTTATTTTGTTAAAAATACAGAGACATTCATTTACTATATAAATAAATCTGGTAAAAATTAATAGTATTGGTTTTTACTCTACATATAATAATAGACATTTATCAGTACTAATTCCGCTTTTAAATATAGCTATATGCACAGTCATATTTACTGACACAACATCAACCGTTCTTAACTATAACTTAATGTCTGTATTCTATGCATATGCGTGAAAAAATTTAATTTTTATCAAAACTTGTTCTATTCTTATGACAAAAGATGAAAATTAGGTTTTGTCTATATAGACAAGATAATAAACCATATAAAATTAGATAAATTTTGTACGTATATATTAAAGATCATAACGCTATGCCAGTTCGGGTATTAGATAAATTGCCTGCGGTAAAGTTTTTGCAAAACGAAGATATTTTTATTATGCAAAAATCGCAAGATATTTTTCAAGAACTCCATTCTTTAAAAATATTAATTCTTAATTTAATGCCAAAAAAAGTTGAAACAGAAAACCAATTCTTACGATTATTATCAAATTCTCCTTTACAAATCGATGTCCAATTACTACGCATAGACGACCGAATTCCTAAAAATACACCTGTTGAACATTTAAATAATTTTTATTGTAGTTTTACAGATATTCAACATCAAAATTTTGATGGTCTAATTGTAACTGGAGCTCCTTTAGGATTAATTGATTTTACAGACATAACCTTTTGGCCACAAATCGAGCAATTATTCTTATGGGCAAAAGAACATATTACTTCAACATTATTTATTTGTTGGGCCACACAGGCGGCTTTGAAAGTATTATACAATCTTCCTAAATTCATCCGAAAAAAAAAATTAGTAGGAATCTATCAACATAACACTATAAATTCTCATGTACTTTTAACAAAAGGATTTGACGAAATATTTGCAGCACCTCATTCTCGTTATTCAGATTTTCCAAAAAATTTAATTTATCAAAACACAGATTTAGAAATCTTAGCAGAATCTGATGAAGCTGGGGTATATTTACTTATTAGTCAAGACAAACGTTTAATATTTGTTACGGGACATCCAGAATATGATGCGCTTACTCTATCTCAAGAATATTATAGAGATATAAAATTAGGACTAAATCCAATGTTACCAGATCATTATTTTCCTAAAAGTAACCCTAATTTAATTCCTAAAATAAATTGGAGAAGTCATGCATATTTGTTATTCTCCAATTGGTTAAATCATTATGTATATAAAATGTCATAAAATATTTTATTTTATTGGAATAAAATAAATGAACGAATAATAATTCCTATTTTAAACTATTTATTTTACAAAAGCTAAGTTTTAGATTGTTTATCATAATTTAATAAATCGTAATTAATACACACATTCCTGATGCATATAACTTCACTAATAACATATTTTTCCAAAATATATTTTCATGAAGATAAAAAAAGATAATTCAATTAAATATAAATACATATAAATTTGATTTAAAAATAAATAATTATTTAATATGTTTTAATCTCCATAATTATAAACTTTAATTATGTTGATATATATTAAATATGATATGATTGTTATCATTGTGTTGCACGCAACACAATGATAACAATCATAAATTTTTAATTGAAAGTTGATTCTAGACTTCTATTTCTATTTACTTATTTTTACAATAAAACGCGAAATGAATTATGAAAAATATAAATCCTACTCATACACAAGCCTGGAAGCACCTAAAACAACATTTTTACGACATGCAGAATATATCAATCAGTGATTTATTTAATCAAGATAAATACAGATTTACACATTTCTCTAAGACATTTGATAATGAAATTTTAATTGATTATTCAAAAAACTTAATCACAAACAAAACCATTATTAAACTAATATCTTTGGCTATAGAATGTGATCTTGTAGGTGCTATCTCAGATATGTTTCACGGTGAAAAAATTAATTATAGTGAAAATCGTGCTGTATTACATATAGCTTTGAGGAACAGAAAAAATACGCCCATTTTAGTAAATAGACTGGATGTGATGCCACAAATAAACGCAGTGTTAGAAAAAATGAAACAATTTTGTAATCGTATTATTCAAGGTAGTTGGACTGGATATACAAATAAAACAATAACAGATATTGTTAATATAGGAATTGGAGGTTCCAATCTTGGGCCTTATATGGTAACTGAAGCATTAAAACCATATAAAAATCATTTGAATATGCATTTTATTTCTAATATAGACGGAACTCATATTTTTGAAACACTAAAATATTTAAATCCAGAAAATACATTATTTATAATAGCATCAAAAACTTTTACCACTCAAGAGACTATGACTAATGCACGTAGTGCACGCAGTTGGTTTTGTAAAGCTACTCCTAATAAACAACATATATCTAAACATTTTATAGCATTATCTACAAATACTATTGAAGTTTGTGAATTCGGTATTGATCCATCAGAAAACATGTTTGAGCTTTGGGATTGGGTAGGCGGCCGTTATTCATTATGGTCATCCATTGGCTTATCTATAATGCTATCATTGGGGGTTAATAATTTTGAATTGTTACTGACCGGAGCCCATGCTATGGATATGCATTTTTATCACACACCTCTAGATAAAAACCTGCCGGTAATCTTAGCACTTATTGGTATTTGGTATAATAATTTTTTTCAAGTAGAAACCGAAGCAATTTTTGCTTATGATCAATATATGCATCGTTTTACAGAATATTTACAACAAGTAAACATGGAATCTAATGGAAAATGTATAGATCGTAATGGATGCCCTATTACATATCAAACTGGTCCTATCATATGGGGAGAACCTGGAACTAATGGACAACATTCGTTTTATCAACTGCTTCATCAAGGCACTAAAATGGTTCCATGTGATTTTATAGCACCAGTAATAAGTCATAATCCTATATCTGATCATCATGAAAAATTAATATCAAATTTTCTTGCTCAAACTAAAGCACTAGCTTTTGGGAACACGCATGAAAAAATATTACAAGAATCTGAAACATCTAACAAAGATTATAAATCCAAACAACATCTGGTTCCGTTTAAAACATGTAAAGGAAATAACCCCAGCAACTCCATTTTAGTTAGAAAAATTACTCCTTATACTTTAGGAGCTTTAATTGCTTTATACGAACATAAAATATTTACGCAAGGCGTTATCTTTAATATTTACCCCTTTGATCAATGGGGAGTAGAACTAGGAAAACAACTAGCTGATAGCATTTTATCAGAATTAAAATGCGGAAATGTTATTCCTAATAACCAAGACAGCTCGACTCATGGTTTAATCAATTATTACAAATCCTGGTGTAATTAATATAATTCTTTCATTATAAAATCACCTATTCATTCGCTATTCGTACATTTGTAAACAGACCAATTATAACAGAAATTATATATAATTATTAAATAATGAGATACTTTTTGACTCTAACTGGCATTTTATTTGGTTTTTGTTTTATCTATAAATTTTATTATTTTCTTACAAAAAGATAACATATGATACTTTGAGTAATTTTTTTTCGATATAAAAACCAATAACTAGGGATTATTTTAATATTAAAAATATTTTTATTTTTTGGAGTTTCTATATAAATCCAAGATTCTTTTTTAAAAAGATTATACCGTTCTAATAAAAAAACGACCTCAGGTATAACGTTATCTTGAAAGGGAGGGTCTAGAAAAATCACATCATAAGTAGCAATTGCCCGTCTTAACCAAGAACGACAATCAGTATATATTATTTCACTATTGTACACCAAAAAAGACTGCATAATTTTCATCAATGCTGTGATACACATATATCTATTATCTAAAAAAGTTACTTTATTAGCTCCTCTAGACAATGATTCTAATCCTAATGCACCGCTTCCAGCAAAGCAATCTAAACAGATAGCACCATAAATAATAGGACTAAGCCAACTAAATAAAATTTCACGCATGCGATTAGTAGTTGGACGTATATTAGCGCACCGAATAATAGGTATTTTACGTCCCTTCCATTTGCCTCCAATAATTCTAACTTTCCCAACAGCACTGCATCGTAGTTTATTTTTATACATATTGTATCTCTTACACGATAAAATAAGTAACTCATAGTAATTCTAATCTTTTAACGTACAAATATCTACTGTCAAAAACAATACCAACTTTTATATTCCTCCAATAAAGTCTAACTATTTAGACATGGATTCATACATTCTACACGTTATAAAATATTATAGATTATATTTATAATTATAACGTATAATGATTTAATGTTTTTATATATCCACAACTTATAATTTGTTATATTATCAGCTAATCGTATTTGATACTTGTAATTGATCAATAATGTTAAATATATTGTCTTCTCATGAAGAACAACATAAAATATCCTATCTACATAAATAATTAATTATCTATAAATGTTCTATAAGACTGAAATATATTTCTATTGCTTACATAAGTGATTATTGATTAATTGTAAGTATTACATAAAAAAATATAAAAAAAGTAACATTTAATACATTGACAATAGTGATGAGGTCAGTGCACATGAATTATGAACATAATTTGTTTGATAGACTAAAACAGAGTTTATTGAATACTCGAAAAAAATTGGGCGATAACATAATAAAATTAATTCGTAATAAAAACATTGATATTGATATACTAAATAATATCGAACATAAATTATTGGTCGCAGATATAAGCACACAAACTACTCAAAAAATTATTAGTAATTTAAGAAATTATATTAACCTTCATGCTGATTACAATAACAAATCTTTTTATGATATACTGCGCAATGAAATATTAAATATACTTATACCTGTCGATCAACCATTACTTATACAAGAAAAAAATCCATTTGTCATATTAACGGTAGGAGTCAATGGTGTCGGAAAAACTACTACTATTGGAAAATTAGCGTATCATTACCGATTAAAAAATAAAACTGTAATGTTAGCGGCAGGAGATACCAGTAGAGTAGCAGCAATAGATCAATTGGAAATTATAGGAAAATATAGTGGTTGTGTTGCAGTAATAAAAAATAACACCACTTCTGATTCTGCTTCAGTAATTTTTGATGCCGTTAAAACGGCTAAAATGAAGCTTATTGATCTACTTATTATTGACACTGCGGGTAGGTTACAAAATAAGATCCATGCAATGGAAGAATTAAAAAAAATTATTAGAGTTATAAAAAAAATTGATATAAAAGCACCTCATGAAACTATATTAGTTCTTGATGCTAATATCGGGCAAAATTCTATTAATCAAGTGCGTATGTTTAATAACGCAATTAAAATTACAGGAATAATTATGACTAAATTGGACGGCAGTGCTAAAGGAGGTACTCTCTTATCTATTGCTGATCATTTTTCTATTCCAATACGATATATTGGAATAGGACCAAATATAGACGACTTTCAACCATTTGAACCACATAATTTTGTTGAAGCTATTTTTAAAAAATAATCTTAATAATAAAAAACTGTGTCCAATTTACATAAATATTTATTTAAAATAAAATGTTTATATTAAATAACAATAATTTCTTTACAGATAATTATTGCAAAATAATGTTATCTACATCTGTAGTACTTTCGTGAATGTTTTCTAAAAATTATTCTATTTTTAAAAAATAAAATACTAGTTACAATTGATTTGAATCAAAGTTTTAACGTACGCTAGGGAATTAATAAAAGAATAAAATTAAAACTACAAGAATCATCACATACTCACAATAATTAAATAAATAAATCCGCTAATATGTGTGTATAAAATTTTTACGCTAAATGTAAAATATACATCATTATCGACATTAACTTAAAAGATTTATATTTCTTACTACGACTAGCTGTAGACCATATGATTTCATTAGGAACGATGATTATTTATTGATAATAAATAACTTTATGGTAATTTAATGTCATTAAATTAACAATAAAATTAATGGTGGTTCTATTATAAATGTGCTGTTCTATCTTATTGCATAGATACTCCTTTTAATATAACAGAATTATTTTATACTTAGTTTCATGTATATCCCATACAGGCATGGTATAATCATCTGCACATATGTGATCATTTTAGGAGAATAAATGCCTAAAAATACGCAACACAGTGTTACTTTAGTTCCCCAAGGAACTTTGGAAACATATGTAAGAGCAGCCAATTCCTATACTCTTCTAACTTCAGAAGAAGAACGAGCGCTGGCTGAACAATTATATTATCACGGAGATTTAGAATCAGCGAAAAAACTTATTGTGTCACATTTAAGATTCGTCATTCACGTAGCTCGCAATTATTCCGGCTATGGATTACCACAAGCTGATTTAATACAAGAAGGTAATATCGGCTTGATGAAAGCTGTACGTCGATTTAATCCGGAGTTAGACGTTCGTTTAGTATCATTTGCTGTACACTGGATTAAATCAGAAATCCATGAATATGTTCTAAAAAACTGGCGTATTGTAAAAATAGCTACTACTAAAGCACAACGCAAGCTATTTTTTAATTTAAGAAAAACTAAACAGCGTTTAGGTTGGTTTAATGCAGGAGAAATAGAAATAGTTGCAAAAGCATTAAACGTAACTAGTAAAGACGTGCGCGAAATGGAATCTCGTATGGCAGCACAAGATATGACTTTTGAACAATCTTCAGATGAAGATAATCGAGGAGTAATTGCACCTATACTATATTTACAAGATAAAATAATTACTTCTAACGAGGAAAATGAATGGATTGATCAAGTTAGTGACAAACTAAATATAGCTATAAATACCCTGGATAAACGCAGTCAACATATTATTCGTGCACGATGGCTGAACGTAGATAATAATAAAAGTACATTACAAGAACTGGCCAATCAATATGGTGTTTCTGCTGAACGAGTACGTCAATTAGAAAAAAATGCCATGAAGAAAATGAAATTAATAATACAGAACTAATTAATTTTTATAAATGGTATTTATAAAAAACACAAACTATTAAACATATATTTATAGAATTTTAGTTACTTGACTGTATACATAATTATTTGATATTATTCTCGTAGATAAAACATTCAAATTATCTAGTATTAGATATAATAACTTAGTAACTAATTATAAATACTATATGTAATCAAATATTAGTTTATTTAAATTAATTTAATAGCCATTGAGTTAACTGTTGATATCAATAATAATCTTTTAAAATATTTTTTATTTTCATTCTTAAAACCCACTATATATAACTAAAGATAAATCATGGAGTAAATTATGACAATTGTCGGTCATACATTAGGATTTCCTCGTATTGGCTTATATAGAGAACTAAAGTACGCTCTAGAAAATTATTGGAACGGAAAAATACAAGAAGATAAATTATTAGAAATAGGCCGTACACTACGTATGCGTCATTGGAAACAACAAAAAGATTCTGGTATGGACTGGATCCCAGTAGGTGATTTTGCATGGTATGATCATGTTCTAACTACCAGTTTAATGCTTAATAATGTTCCAAATAGACATCGCGTTTTTCAGGAAAAAATTACTTTGAATACATTATTTAAAGTAAGCCGAGGTTATTCTTTAAATAACAAGCTGATACCTCCTTCAGAAATGAAAAAATGGTTCAATACAAATTATCATTATATTGTACCTGAATTTATCCAAACTCAAGAATTCAAATTAAATTGGACTCAATTATTTGATGAAATAGATGAAGCTTTATCACTAAAACATAAAATCAAGCCAATACTTCTTGGGCCAATTAGTTATCTTTGGTTAGGAAAAGTAAAGGGGAAAAAATTTGATCGATTATCATTGCTACCTGCTGTATTATCAGTATATCAAAATATATTGAATATTTTTTCAAAAAAAAACATTGATTGGGTACAAATTGACGAGCCCATATTAGTGTTAGAGCTTCCATCAAAATGGTTAGAAGCATATTTGAATACGTATGAACAACTTCATGGTAAAGTTAAATTATTACTAACTACTTATTTCGACAGTATATATCATCATCTAAATATCATCAAACAACTTAAAGTAGATGGTCTACATGTAGATCTAGTTTCTAGTCCTGATAATGTGCCTTTGATTCACACACAAATACCAAAAAATTGGATATTATCAGCAGGAGTAATTAACGGACGTAATATATGGAAAACTAATTTGCATAATTGGTTCAAAAAACTCTCCCCTTTAGTAGGAGAGCGTAAAATATGGATAGGCTCCTCTTGTTCTTTATTGCACAGCCCTATTGATCTAAATATGGAAAAGAAATTAGATAAACATATCACAGAATGGTTTGCTTTTGCATTACAAAAATGTGCTGAAATAAAAATGTTATGCACTGCTTTAAATTCTAAAAATAAAAATGACTCAACATATGAAGATATACTTAATAAATATTATATTACCAGTAGTTTAAGATCTCACTCCACTACTATTCATAATATACAAGTTAAAAAAAGACTCGAACATATTAATAAAATTCCACACTCTCGATGCTCTCCATACACAGCACGGGTTATATTACAACATAAAAATCTTAATTTACCATTATTTCCAACAACTACTATCGGTTCATTTCCTCAAACTGAAGAAATTCGTAAACTTCGTGCAAACTTTAAAAATAACCAAATTGAGAAAAAGGATTATTACGTTGGCATTAAAAATTATATTAAAAAAATCATTGTGGAACAAGAAAAATTAGATTTAGATGTTTTAGTTCACGGAGAGCCAGAAAGAAATGATATGGTAGAATACTTTGGAGAAAACTTGAATGGATTTATATTTACTCAAAATGGATGGGTGCAAAGTTATGGTTCTCGTTGTGTGAAACCTCCGGTAATTATTGGAGATATTAATCGTTCAAAACCTATTACTACAAAATGGATAAGTTATGCTCAATCATTAACTAATAAACCAATAAAAGGTATATTAACTGGACCTGTGACTATCATGTCTTGGTCATTTCTACGTGAAGATATACAACGTAAAACAATAGCGTTGCAATTAGCGCTATCAATACGTGATGAAGTAATAGATTTAGAAAAATCTGGAATTCGAATAATACAAATTGATGAACCAGCTTTACGGGAAGGATTACCTTTAAAATATTCTGATCAAAAACAATATTTAGAATGGGCAATCAACGTATTTAGAATAACTACGTCATCAGTAAAAGATGATACCCAGATTCATACTCATATGTGCTATTCCGAATTTAGTGATATTATTCATGCAATTATAGAATTAGATGCAGACGTAATCAGCATAGAAGCATCTAGGTCAGACGAAAAAATATTAGAGACCATACAAAATGTAGTAATAAACTTAAATGAAATTGGCCCAGGTATATATGATATTCATTCTACAAATGAACCAACTCAGAATGATCTTGTCGAAAAAATTAATCAATTATTAAAATATATTCCAAAAAACCGTTTATGGATTAATCCTGATTGTGGATTAAAAACAAGATCATGGCCTGAAACTAAACAATCATTAAATAATATGGTATCTGCGGTAAAAGTATTGCGTAAACAGTACTCATGAATTATAACTAATAATTTTTTAACGATTGAACAATAAACATCACAATAAAATAACTTAGTCTGTGATATTATTATAAAGTATATCTGTGAATTTTAGTTTAAAAAATAATCGGTCAAATAAATTTAAATTAATATTATTTATATTCATAACAATCAATGAACTCTGAAAAAATAATAATTAATTTTTAACTACAAAACAGACGTGTAATCACACTAAGCATAGTTAAGTAATAAATTTTATGTCTATAACTAACGTATTTCATTTAGGTTTAAAAATTAGTGATCTCCAAGGGGCAACTTTAGCTATTCTTCCAGGGGATCCTAACAGAGTTAAGAAAATTGCATTGCTTATGAATAATCCAAAATATATTTCTAGCTATCGAGAATTTACTACTTGGTCTGCAAAAATTAATGAAAATACAATAATCGTTTGTTCCACAGGAATAGGTGGTCCATCCACTTCTATTGTAATAGAGGAATTGTCCCAATTAGGTATACGTACATTCTTACGCGTAGGTACTGCGGGTACTATCCAAGAATATATAAAAATAGGTGATGTATTAATTGTAACTGCTGCTGTCCGTTGTGATGGAGCCAGCCAACATTTTGCTCCATTAGCATTTCCAGCAATAGCAGACTTATCATGTAGTATGGCGTTAATTAAAGCCGCTAAAAAAATTGGCATTAAATCACATTATGGTATAACTGTGTCTTCAGATACATTCTATCCCGGACAAGAAAGAAAAGACACATATTCTGGCCGAATTATTAAAAAATTACGTGGTTCTATGGAAGAATGGAAAAGTATGGGAGTTATGAGCTACGAGATGGAATCTGCAACGCTGTTGACCATGTGTGTAACTCAGGGACTACGGGCAGGAGTTGTAACTGGTATTATTGTGAATCGAATACAACAAGAAATTCCAAATGTTATTTGTATGCGCAATGCTGAATATATGGCAATCAAAGTTGTAATTGAAGGAGCTCATATTCTTCTTAATGAAGACGATAACTCCGTATAATTAATTTATTTAATAATATTAACTATCATTCATTATTATTTAAACTTTTGATTTAATTGATTTTAAAAATTTTAATAAACATGCTATTTTAGCATAAAAGAACTAGCATATCATTTATTTTAAAATAAAAGTACTTTCATATGAGAAAATGTTTTATATTATTATAAATAATATATTTTACAACATAGTATAATACTGGGTAATTTTGATCCTGAAATTATTTAAACATCATATATAATAGCTAGTAACAAGTAACTACCATAATATTTTTATGGTTATATTTTATAATTGAGAATATATGACAATTGTCCCATTTTGCTTATCTACTATAATTGGTATGTTAGTAGGTTCCTTAATCACTGGAATATTCTGTAAAATTATAGAAAAACGTTGTATTCAAAGATATAAAAATGACTGTATAGATCACGAGAATGCCTTGTGTATAATTAAACAAAATTTAAAAAATGAATCTGATTTACGACATGACATTGAACAAAAATTACAAAAAAAATTACAAATAATATATGAACTACATGGGAAATTATCTACTACCGAGGAACGTTTAAAATCATTAGATTACTATCACCAAAAATCTGAGCAATTAAATCATGAATTACATGTACAATTGAATTTAAATCATACTCAAGAATTAAAACTGCAAGAATTAAACATTCGCTTAGAAGAATATAAGCTTGCAACAGAAGAGAAGCAAAAGTTATTTATTGATAGTGAACATCGATTAACTATGCAATTTGAAAATTTAGCGAATCGTATTTTTGAACAGAACGGATACAAGATAGATAAACAAAATCGAATAACCCTTGATAGAATACTATATCCATTGAAGGAACAATTAGAGAGTTTTAAAAATCAAATACAAAACAACTTTGAAAAAGAAGAACAAGCAAGGCATACTCTAACGTATGAAATTCGTAATTTACATCAATTAAACGCACAAATCACTCAAGAAACTATTAATTTAACACAAGCGTTAAAGGGAAATAATAAAACTCAAGGGAGCTGGGGAGAAGTAATTTTAACTCGTGCATTAGAAGCTTCTGGTATGCGCGAAGGTCATGAATTTCATATACAAGTTAGTATAAAACAAACAAATGGGCATAGATCGCAACCTGATGTCATCATCCATTTACCCCAAGGTAAAGATGTAGTAATTGATTCCAAAATATCTTTAGTAGCCTATGAACGTTATTTCAATAGCAATAATGAAGAAGATCGACAGCTAGCTATTGCTGACCATGTACACTCATTGCGTGCACATATAAAATCATTAAGTAAAAAAGATTACCAAAAATTATTTGGATTGAACACATTAGATTATATTTTAATGTTTGTTCCTATTGAATCTGCTTTTATGTTAGCTATTGAAAAAGAAGCATCATTATTAACCGATGCCATGCGATATAATATCATGTTGATTAGTCCTACAACGTTGTTGATCGCTTTGCGTACTATTAATAATCTATGGCGCTATGAGTATCAAAATTGTCACTCGAAAAAAATTGCTGATAAAGCAGGGCGCTTATATGATAAACTACGACTGTTTATGGATGACTTAAACAAAATTGGTCTATATCTAAATAAAGCAGAAGTTATTTATAATGCAGCAAAAAATAAATTTTCTGAAGGAAAAGGGAATATTATAAGTCAAGCAGAAAGTTTTAGAGCACTTGGGGTGCAAATAAAACAACCAATTATTACTAATGAAATTGCCCCTCATTCTATATTTTTATGCGATAAACAAAGTAATTCTTACGATCCATCCAATTTTGAAGATAATATAACCCAAAATACATGTCATGAATCTTGAATAAATTCTTAATAAAGCAACATTTAAAATATGTAAATCAGTAAAATCCAAATACTCATTTCATTAAATTTTCAATAAATAAAAATCTAATGAAAGGTATTGCAATAACAAACAAATATGAATAATAAACACAAAAAAATTACGACTCATTTTGGCTTTCAAAAAGTCCCCAAAAACAAAAAAACATTACTAGTATCTAAAATCTTCCATACTATAGCATCAAAGTATGATTTAATGAATGACTTAATGTCTTTCGGCATACATAGAATATGGAAACAATTTATGATTTATCACAGCGCAGTGCATACTGGACAAAAAGTCCTAGATCTAGCCGGAGGTACTGGAGATTTAAGTATTAAATTTTCACGATTAGTTGGTAATTCAGGAATAGTAGTATTAGTAGATATCAATGATTCTATGATAGATATAGGGCAAAAAAAATTGCGCAATCTAGGTATATTAAATAATGTAATATATATACAAGCTGATGCTGAAGCTTTACCTTTCCCTGAAAATACTTTTGATTGTGTCGCTGTGTCTTTTGGTTTACGTAATTTTACAAACAAGGAACAAGCATTATTTTCAATACATAGAGTTCTAAAACCTAAAGGCCAATTACTAATTTTAGACTTTGGAGTGCCTATCTTTAAAATATTAAATACAATATATGATTTATATTCGTTTCATGTCTTACCCAAAATGGGTGAATTAATAGCTCAAGACGCTAATAGTTATCGTTATCTTGTAGAATCTATTCGCATGCATCCAGATCAAGAAACTTTGAAAAATATGATGATACAAACAGGATTTAATAACGTTACATATTTTAACATGACTTGTGGAATTGCCGTGTTACATTGCGCATATAAATATTAAAACAAATATATTTATATTAATAAAATATTAATTTTAATCTTTTATTAATCATCACCAAAACTATTAATAATAGTATTAAATTTTTTTAAAATTATTCCGCATAATCTTTACAATGTCTAACTATTTTTATATTTTAATAAGAAATAGTTACATATTTTTAGTATTTAAAAATACAATTTATTTTGTACAATACGTATATAAAAATATTTATTTTAATAAATAACAGTAGTTTATAATTAAAATAATATATTTAATAAAATATTTAGATGATATCTAGTTATATATTACTAATTTTATTTTATTTACATTAACCATGCCTTATTAAAAACGAATCATATGATCCAATATTTCTAAGTTCCATTTAAAAATAAATATTGTTCATGTTCAAAAGTATTAGATTAAAAAAATTATTAATGATAAATAAGCACTTGTACTAAAAGTACACTAGAATTATTATAGTTTCCTTAAATACACTATTTAAAAATATAACTAAAATATTTATCTAATTATTTAAATAAATAATAGGAAATTTAATGTTTGTTGATGAATTATATCGATTTTATTACATAATTAAAACAATACTAAATTATGGATTAAGTGATTTCGTTCCTACCCATCGATTAATTTTTCCATTAAGAATAGGCAATAGATTTGTTTTGCGTATTTTAAATAAGCATTATCAATTAACTTTAGGAGAGCGATTTCGTTTAGCATTACAAGAATTAGGTCCAATATGGATTAAATTGGGTCAGATACTTTCTACTCGACGAGATATTTTCTCAGATTCTATTGCAGATCAATTATCAATGCTGCAAGATCGCGTGACTCCTTTTGATGGTATCCTTGCTAAAACATATATAGAACGTGCTATTGGTAATTCATTAGAAACATGGTTTAAAGATTTTCAAGAAATACCATTGGCATCGGCATCTATCTCACAAGTACACTCTGCCAGATTTAAAAAAAACAATAAAGCTATAGTAATCAAAGTTATTCGTCCAGGTCTCCTGCCTATTATTAAAACAGATATACGTTTAATGCACAGATTAGCTAATTGGATTTATAAATTTCTACCAGAAGGACGGAAATTTAAATTTTCAGAAGTGGTTTCAGAATATGAAAAAACCCTTTTTAACGAACTTAATCTATTAAAAGAAGCAGCTAATACTATTCAATTACGAAGAAATTTTAAAAAAAGTCAGATATTATACATACCTAAAGTATATGTAGATTTTTGCAGCGAAAAAGTTATGGTTATGGAGCGTATTTATGGTATACCCGTATACGATGTAGTTGCATTAAAAAAACAAAGAACCAATATGAAATTATTAGCAGAACGCGGAATAGAAGTATTCTTTACTCAAGTATTTCGAGATAGTTTTTTTCATGGAGACATGCATCCTGGTAATATATTCATTAGCTATAAACATCCAGAAAATCCAAAATATATTAGTATTGATTGTGGTATTATTGGATCTTTAAATAAAAAAGATAAATACTATTTAGCAGCAAATTTTATCGCATTTTTTAATCGTGACTATCGTAAGATAGCTGAATTACATCTTGACTCAGGTTGGATACCCTTTAATACTAACATTGGAGACTTTGAATGCGCGATGAGAACAGTATTTGAGCCAATTTTTGAACAACCTCTAGAAAATATTCCTTTCAGTAAAATATTACTATATTTATTTAATACTGCACGATGTTTTAATATGGAAATACAACCTCAATTAATCCTCTTACAAAAAACTTTATTATACGTTGAAGGAATAGTGAGACAACTGTATCCTCATTTAAATCTTTGGAAATCTGCTAGGCCTTTTTTAGAAAAGTGGATGCAAGATCAATTAAAATTTTCAACGACAATATGTGTTTTAAAAGACAAAATACCTCATTGGATAAATAAAATACCAGAATTACCCACTTTACTATCTAATGAATTTAAACGTTCTTGTATGCTACAAAAAAAAATAGAAATTTTGATAACAGAGTTAAAAACGCAACGAACTAGACAAAGTCAAGCATTATTTTTATTTGGTGTTGGAGCAACATTAATTACCAGCAGTATTTTCTTATGTATACAGGACAAATATTTTGAAAATTTTTCTATTTTTTTATTTGTAACTGGAATACTCATTTGGACAATTGGCTGGAAACGTATCATGCAGTAATTATTATTAACTTCACGTTTAATTTTATTTCTAATAAAGAATTATTTTAACAATTCAAAGAAATATCTTCATATTTGCATTATAAAAATAAAAATATTTTATATTCAATATAATTACTTTAATATAAGTAAAATAACTAATATAGTGTGTATACTATATAAACGATATCAACATAATTAAAATTTAAACTGTTTTAAAAATAATCTATTAATTGCAATATATAATATATGTTGTATATAATGAATATTATTGTCAAAGTAATGCAAATTAGGAACAATAAATATAAATTTAATGCCTATCAAATGTTATGAAATACAAAGATTTGCGTGATTTTATTAAAATTTTAGAGTATAGAGGAGACTTAAAAAGAATTACTCTTCCTATTAATCCTGATTTGGAGATAACAGAAATTGCTGATCGTACCATTAAATCTGGAGGACCAGCACTCTTTTTTGAAAACCCTAAAGGATACACAATACCTGTTCTTTGTAATTTGTTTGGTACTACTAATAGAATAGCTTTAGGTATGGGAAAAGAAAATTTCCTATCATTACGTGATGTTGGAAAATTGCTAGCATTTTTAAAAGAACCTGAGCTTCCAACAGGAATACGTGATTTTTTTTCTAAAATGCCTCATTTTCGCCATATTTTACATATGCCTATCAAGCGAGTAAGTACAGCTCCATGTCAAGAAAATATTTGGTGTAATACAGACGTAGATATTACACATATGCCAATAATGCGTTGTTGGCCTAAAGATATATCTCCTATAATTACTTGGGGGATCACGATAACTCGCGGACCTAAAAAAAAACGGCAAAATCTTGGAATTTATCGCCAACAAGTGCTATCTAAAAACAAAATTCTTATAAGATGGCTATCTCATCGTGGCGGAGCATTAGATTTTCAGGAATGGAATAAATATACTTCAGAAAAAAGATTTCCCATCACTGTAGCACTAGGGGCTGATCCAGCTACTTTACTAGGAGCAGTAATCCCTATCCCTGATACATTATCAGAGTATGCGTTTTCCGGACTATTAAGAGGTTATAAAACTGAAGTAATTAAATGTATTTCATGTGACTTGGATGTTCCAGCTAATTCTGAAATCATATTGGAAGGATATTTAGAGCGCGGTAAAACAGCAATGGAAGGGCCTTTTGGAGATCACACAGGATACTATAATACTACTGCTCAATTTCCAGTGTGTACTATTACCCACATTACTCAAAGAAATAATCCAATTTATCACTCTACTTATACTGGACGCCCACCAGACGAACCTGCGATTCTTGGAATGGCAATGAATGAAGTATTTATTCCTATCATACAAAAACAATTCCCAGAAATTATAGATTTTTATTTACCTCCTGAAGGTTGTTCATATAGACTGGCTGTCGTAACTATAAAAAAACAATATATTGGACATGCCAAGCGTGTTATCTTTGGAATATGGTCCTTTCTAAAACAATTTATGTATACTAAATTTATTATTATATGTGATGACGATATTAATGCACGGGATTGGAATGATGTTATATGGGCAATTACTACACGCATGGATCCTGCTCGAGATACTATAATAGTAGAAAATACTCCAATTGATTACCTTGATTTTTCTAGTCCAATTTCTGGATTAGGCGCTAAAATAGGTATGGATGCTACAAACAAATGGCCTGGAGAAACTGAAAGAGAATGGGGCATCCCAATTAAGATGCACAATACAGTACGACATTATATTGATAGTATTTGGGATAAATTAAACATATTTAATAAAAAACAATAATATAACATAATTTTACAAACGTAGGAACTATCATATCTTTATGATAACAAAAAATTACTATTACTCTGTTCTTTAATTAAAGATAGCATATATACATAAAATATAAATTACTCTATACTCAATAGACATCTTTCTATTGCCTATATGACAATATCTTTGTAATTGATGATTACTGCCTTAAAAATTATCCCCGTATTTATTCTATTATAACCATTTATATAAATACTAAAATAATCTCAACTTTTTAAAGTTCCTATATAAATAATGAGAACGTCTTAATAAGATTAAGTCATTATTATAAAAATATTTTTTATTTATTATTACATTTAATTAATATAATAATTATTAAATCTATTAATCTATAATAAACACACAAATTCTCATACATATCAAATAATATTAGTATGATAATTAAAATCACATATCAAACAAGTCATATAGAATATTATTATTAATTAAAATAAAAATGATATTTTTATTTTAATTAATAATAATATTCTATATTTTAATAATCAATATTTGTGGGATTATTAGGAGGTTGTATGAAAAAATTACATCTTATTTTGATAATAATTTTTTTAATATTTTCATGCAAAAGCATTTCGTCTTCAATTGTTGAAGGAAAACAATATATTCGATTAAATAAACCTATTCATAATGCTCCTAAACTACTAGAGTTTTTTTCTTTTTATTGTCCACATTGTTATCAGTTTGAACAAATTTATCATATTTCGAACAATATAAAACAAACACTACCTAAAAACGTAAATTTTTATAAATATCATGTAAATTTTTTAGGTAATTTAGGCAAACAATTAACGCACGCTTGGGCTGTGGCGATAGTATTAGGAATAGAAAATAAAATTAGTCCCATATTATTTATAGCAATACAAAAACAACAATCTATCCATACCATAGACGATATTCGTGCAATATTTATTAAATCTGGCGTTAATGCAAAAGAATTTGATACTACTTGGGATAGTATATTAGTAAAATCCTTAGTCTTAGATCAAGAACAGGCAGCAATAAATTTTCATCTGAGAGGGGTTCCATCAATATTTATCAATGGTAAATATATGATAAAAAACGACAAGTTGGATATATCATCAGTAAATGCCTATATACGACAATTTTGTGAATTATTAAATTTACTCATAAATAAAACATAAAATTCATATATTTTTATAATTATAATACTATACATACTCTCACCTAAGTGATTATAACGCAACTTCATTTAATTTTTATTATTTTATTATCTATGATAATATTGTTACTTGATGAATTTACTAAATAAGTATCCAGCGTCCTTTAATCTTTTCTATAAGATTAAATCATATATAAAACATCATTATGATTGCAATTATAAATCATCCAATAATTTTAGTGGATGGTTCTTTTTATATACATCGCGCATATCATGCGTTACCACCATTAAAAACCAGTAATGGAGAACCAGTATGGGTAATATATGGAGTAATCAACATGATAAAAAGTCTATTAGCGCGATATCAACCTGTTCATATGGTAATTGTTTTTGATACAATTGGAAAAACATTTCGTAATAACTTATTTGAAAAATATAAAGCTAATCGCATCAAAACCCCTAAAGATCTATCTACTCAAATAGATCCATTACGCAAAATAATACAAGCCATGGGATTGCCAACGCTTCAGGTGCCTAATGTAGAAGCAGACGATGTTATAGGTACGCTAGCCATGTTTTACGCGCAATCAGGAAATCCCGTATTAATTAGTACAGGAGATAAAGATATGGCCCAAATAGTATCACCTACGATAACTCTTATTAACACTATGTCAAATATTATATTTACTCCTAAAGAAGTAGAAAGAAAATTTGGAATACCGCCAGCGTTGATAGCTGATTATTTAGCGTTAATAGGAGATCGCTCTGATAATGTTCCTGGAGTTCCTGGAGTGGGAAAAAAAACTGCACAAATATTGTTAAAAAAAATAGGAAATTTAAAAACATTATATAATAATTTGAACAGAATTAGTCTATTGAAGGTACGAGGCGCTAAATCAATACAAAATATATTACAGATTAACAAAGAAATAGCATTTCTTTCTTATAAATTAACAACTATCAAAACAGATGTGTCTTTGGACACATCTGTCTATCAACTATCAATACAACAAGCAAATATTGATGCTTTATCGTCATTATTTAAACGATATGAATTCAAAAATTGGTTAATAGATTTAAAATCAAAAAAATGGTTACATAAATATCAATATTTAAATAAGCCATTATCAAATCAACACTTAAAAAATACGTTTTTATATCAAAAAAATAATTTATTATTAGATTATGTCAAAGAAAAAATAGTTGTCAAAATAATACATGATATTGGCATGCTGTATCATTGGATTGAAAAAATTAAAATATCTAAATTATTTATATTTAACATACATACAGATATATTTAACGCTGCTACAGCTAATATCATAAGCATATGTTTATCTATAAATCCTAATGAAAGCGCATATATTCCTATAAAAACTAATTCAATTAATAATCATCAGGATTTTTTATGTCTTGAAGAAGTACTATCAACGCTGCAGCCAATTTTAGAAAATTCAGAAATAAAAAAAATTGGACAACATTTAAAGTTTAGTTACGCTATATTTAAACGTTACAATATAAATTTAGTTGGTATGGCATTTGACGTTATATTAGAATTATACATATTGTATGGTACTTCCGATTATCAAGATATAAAAAAATTTTTAGATCAAGATACATTCAAAGCTGTTATAGATTTCAAAAATAATTATCATAAAAATGATATTGTCTCAGACGTACATAATATACAATCACAATCTCTACATGCTGCTAAATTTAGCAAATCCTTGTTCAATCTGCATTATACTTTATGGCCAAAGATAAACACAAACGATAAGCTAAAAAAAATATTTGAAGAAATAGAAATGCCTTTAATATCCATATTAACTCGTATCGAAAATTATGGCGTATTAATAGATAAAAAACTACTTAATGCTCATTCAGTAGAATTAGATTCTCGACTTGATGCATTAAAACTAGAAGCGTATCAATTAGTACATACTTCTTTTAATCTTTCTTCAACCAAGCAATTACAGGAAATATTATATAGTCAACAAAAATTGCCAATTTTAAAAAAAACACCTACCGGCGCTCCTTCAACCAATGAAGAAGTATTAAAAAAATTATCAAAAAAATATCCAATGCCAAAAATTATTTTACAGTATCGTAGTTTAGCTAAATTAAAATCTACTTATACCAATAAATTAATCGCTATGATTAACGAAAAATCAAATCGAGTACATACCTCGTATAATCAAACTAGAACTGCTACGGGACGTCTTTCTTCTACTAACCCAAATTTACAAAATATTCCGAATAGAAATTATGACGGTAGAAAAATACGTCAAGCTTTTATTGCTCCAACAAATTTTTTAATTGTAGCTGCAGATTATTCACAAATAGAATTAAGAATAATGGCGCACCTATCTCAAGATATCACATTAATCAACGATTTTCTTTCTGAAAAAGATATTCATACTGCAACAGCTTCTGAAATATTTGTAACTGCATTACATTTAGTAACCAATGAACAAAGACATCAAGCTAAAACTATCAATTTTGGATTAATTTATGGAATGAGTGCATTTGGATTAGCACGTCAATTATCAGTAACATGTAAAGAGGCGCAAAAGTATGTAGATCGTTATTTTAAACGGTATCCTGGAGTCATGAGATATATGAAACATGTTCGGGAATATGCCAATAAATATGGCTATGTATCTACATTAGATGGTCGAAAATTGTATTTGCCAAATATTTTTTCTTCTAATATTTACCAAAAAAAAAGTGCTGAAAGAGCGGCAATCAATGCTCCCATGCAAGGCAGTGCTGCTGATATTATTAAAAAAGCAATGATATCTGTTGATAATTGGTTGCAAAAAAATGAAATTCCAGCACGTATAATCATGCAGGTTCATGATGAATTAGTATTTGAAGTGCACCATGAAATCATAGATCCAGTTGTGAAACAAATTAAAAAATTAATGGAAGCATGCTTTATTATTGATGTACCATTAAAAGTAGATATCGGTATTGGAAAAAATTGGGAGCAAGCACATTAAAACCATTAATTTAATGCAAATGTCATACAAATAATATACATAAAATTATTAAATACCAATTCAAATAATTTATTTTTGCGATACAAATCTTTATAGTTCCTATAAATATAGAAGAAATATTATGCTTAATTTTATAAACATGTATGATTTTATTCATTTAATGTTTTAACCAATGATTAAGAGTAATTTTTAACAATTCTATTCCATGTTTTTTAACAGCAGAAAAAGGTGCAACTTGTATGCACGTTGCGAACTTTATATTCATGTCCTGTATCATTTTTTTAGTTGTAACTTTCAAAATATTTCTAGAAATTTTATCTGATTTACTTAATAGAGTAAAAACCGGAACTTTCATAGAAATCGCGCTTTCAACCATTTTTTGATCTAGATCTTTTATAGGATGTCTAATATCCATGATTAAAATCAATCCTTTTAAATTTTCTCTTTTCTTCAAGTATTCGCATACTACATCATGCCAATAATTTTTTCTTATGTTGATACCTTTAGCATAACCATAACCAGGAAAATCAATAAGACGAATACCCGGTTTTACTTCAAATAAATTAATGAGTTTCGTACATCCTGGTGTTTTACTAACTTTAGTAAGTTTTTTTTGATAAGTTAAAGCATTAATAACACTAGATTTTCCGCTATTAGAATAACCAACAAAAGCTACCTCCATACCCATCTTTCCATCAGGTAATTTACAAATTTCAGGCACACTTACTAAGAAATAAGTAACATGATAATTATATTTCATACATATATATTATTTATAATCATAGTAACATAAAAGCGAACGCTTAAGTTTATATATTTAATTGCTTAGATATATAAAGATATTAAATATTATTTAATTTATTAATATAATTTTTTCATAATTATCCTGTTATAGTCATTAATTACATGATTTTATCTTATAAATTATAGAAAATTTTAAACACTATAATATAAATCAAATTCCACAGGATGCGGAGTAATATGCACTAACCTACTTTCTTCCTGACATAACAGAATATAGGTATTGATATAATCTTCACTAAAGACATCGCCTCGCATTAAAAATGTATGATCTTCTGCCAAAGAATTCAAGGCCTCATCAAAAGATGAGGCCATGCGTGGTATAGATAATGCTTCTTTTTTAGAAATAGTATATAAATTTTTATCTATAGGTTCTCCGGGATGGATTTTATTAATAATTCCATCTAATCCCGCCATAAGCAACGCAGAAAAAGCTAAATAAGGGTTAGCGGCTGGATCAGGAAAACGGACTTCAACTCGACTTGATGCATTGTTTTTTGATTTATTAATAATCGATGGAATCCTAATAGCGCTGGAACGATTACCAGCAGAATAAGTCAACATTACTGGAGCCTCGTAATTTGGAACTAAACGCTTATATGAATTAGTAGTTGGATTAGTTATAGCATTTAATGCTTTAGCATGACGCAAAATCCCTCCAATATAAAATAAAGCTATATCAGACAGATATCCATATTGTTTGCCTGAAAATAAATTAGTATCTTTTCTATGTAAAGATATATGACAGTGCATACCTGATCCGTTATCATTTATAATGGGTTTTGGCATAAAAGTCGCAGTTTTACCAGAATTATGAGCAACATTGTGTACTACATACTTATATATTTGTATTTCATCAGCTTTTTTAGTAAGGGTATTGAATCGAGTTGCTATTTCATTTTGTCCAGATGTTGCGACTTCATGATGATGAGCCTCTATAATTAACCCCATCTTTTCCATTATTAAAGACATAATAGAGCGCAAATTCTGCGAGGAATCAATTGGAGGTACTGGGGCGTATCCACTTTTTATTCTAGGGCGATGACCTTTATTTCCGTCTTTATATATTTTGCCGCTATTCCATGCCGATTCTCGGTCATCAACTATTACATAAGACCCTGATTTTGTCGTTTCAAAACGAATGTCATCAAATAAGAAAAATTCTGGTTCAGGCCCAAACATTGCAATATCAGCAATACCAGAGTTATATAAAAACATTTCTGCCCGTTTAGCTATAGATCGTGGATCCCTATCATAATTTTTCATAGTACTAGGGTCAAATATATCACAACGAATAATTATTGTGGCATTTTCATAAAATGGATCTATCGCAAAACTAGTGGGATCAGGCATTAAAATCATATCTGACTCATTAATATTTTTCCAGCCTTTAATAGAAGATCCGTCGAAAATCTTGCCATTATTAAATAAATGATCATCAACTTGCATTTTAGGAATAGTAATATGTTGTTCTTTCCCTTTTGTATCGGTAAAACGCAAATCAACGAATTTTATTTGATTTTCATTAAGAACAGAAAAAATTTTTTCGATATCTGTCATATTTGTTCTCTCAGCCACTGTAAATCTTACGATAGCAAGGTCATAAAATAACACCTTAAAGTCATTACGTATAAAAATTATTGCTACCAATGCCTTTTAAAAATTTATTTAATTTAAATATATCCACGTTGGAATGATCATTGATACTATTAGTATTTGATATATTTAGCAAATGCTATTGATATTTACCTAACTTTAAAGCTCTTAATCTGGAATTATAATGTTACTCACTGTAATTTCAAGGCAATATAATTTAACGAAATGAATATTTATACGCATAATTATTTTTTTAATTACTTACATCTCAATACAATATTCTATTGTCACAAACAATACACACCATAAAGTATAACAATTAGTATATTTTTTATCGATTAAAAAAATTAATTTTTGTAATAAATTTACTATCTTTAACAAAATATGTAATATATACACAATTTTATCATATAAATATCAATGCTAGTAATTAAAAATAATTTTTTGTATCAATAAATGTAACTATTATTAATGGTTACATTGTTAATCTCAAAAATGTAAATATTGCAATATTCTATTGAAACATTGAAACTTACATAATAGAACAACCGAGTATTTCTATTTCAACTATTTTTTATATTCACCATATACATGAACTCCAACTTATAAAAATAATTTTTTAACTTAAACAACATTAATTTTCATTGTACACAAATATTAAAATTTACTTAGCAATCAAATCTTCTTCTATTTCTCTAAGAGCAAGCACAGTATATTTGTCATTATTATTTTTTTTAACTAACGTTTCTTTTCCACCAATTTGCATTTGCCGTGCACGCCGTGCAGCAACTAATATTAAATCAAATCTGTTGCCAACTTTTTCTACAGCATCCTGTACAGTAATACGTGCCATTTTGTTTTATCCTTGTTAATTTTTAAATTACTACTGCAGTAAAGCATTATTATGTAAATCTCATATTATTGCTATACATCTGATAACAACAAGTTATTTATTAACGCTGCATAGCGTATTTTTTGATGTGCTATACGCAATTGTTCAGATAATATAATTGATTGTAAATGTATTAGAGCAATATTAAAATTATCATTTATCACGACATAATCATATTCTTTAAAATGACTAATTTCATCCATTGCATGTTTCATACGTTCAGCAATAATTTTTGCTGCATCTTGTCCTCTAAGATATAATCGACGTGATAATTCTTTCTTTGATGGAGGTAAAATAAAAATAGTGTAAACGTTATTTGGTATTTTATTTCGAATTTGTTGCGCTCCTTTCCAGTCAATGTTGAGCACAACATGTATGCCGGCATTTAGCATGGTTTTAATATCATTTTTCAAAGTACCATAATAATGATTAAAAACTTTCGCATGTTCAAAAAACTTATTCTTATTAATCATATATTTAAATTTTTTTCTTGAAATAAAATAATAATCTTTTCCATGAATTTCCCCAGATCTTTTAATACGTGTAGTATAAGAAATAGATAATTTAATTTTATAAATGAAACCATTATACTGCATCAAGGTTTGAATTAACGTAGACTTGCCCGTGCCACTTGGAGCAGATATAATACATAATGTCCCTGGATTCTTCATAGCAAAAGAACATACAATCTTTGATTACATAAATAAACAAATCTATAAAAATATATTTTTTATTCGTACATAATTAAATTAAGTGCAACAACCTACAAGTAGTTCTAGTTGATACTAAAAATTGCTATCTACATTAACATATTTAGCTGTCAATGGTCTTCTATGGAAGATCCCCAGTAAGACATATTTTATAGATTTAGTGTGTAAGCATGTATAATTACTATTAAATTATCTAATAACTATCAAGTCTTACTGGGGATCTTATTTATGTTCCCAAATGTCTATAATGTATTATACTATAACAAAACATCATATTAGTTTAATATATTATTTTTCTGTCGTATTTCAAGCAAATTACATACTTCTCTAAAATTTTTAAGTTGTATATCAGACAAAGGAGAAAACATACGATCTAAAATAATATTATGTGTATCTTTAGCAATACGTAATTTATCACGTCCTTTTTCTGTAATATGAACATACTTTACTCTACGATCTGTCAAACTTTGTTGTCGACGTAACATTTCATCTTTTTCTAATGCATCAAGTACTGTTACCACGGTTCTTGAAGAAAATCCCATATAATTCTTGATGTCTGTTGCACTAGTTTTACCGGTAGTAATAAGATGTAATATTTTCATTTTAGACATCGAAAGTCCTTCATTAACTAATTGACCATTTATTTCTTTGCGTAAACGATGATAAATACGGGATAAAGATTCTACCATATTTGAAATATCTGTTAATCTATTCATAATTATGTGTCTCTATATTAAATCAATAATGATAATAGGACTGTATTTGACAGTTTCAATTAATATCAGGCTAAATTATAAAATAAATCATCTGCAGTATATTTTTTATTAAAATAATAACTTTCAGTATAATTATTTAAACCTGGCAATTAACAATACTTATTTAATCAATTATTTCAGTTTATGCCTCCTAAATTATTGTAATTCTACTAAATTAATATTCTCAGTTATATTTGAAATAATCAGACATTGTTACTCTAAAATGCATATATTCTGATATTTAACTTTATATTGTTTACTGTTTTTATTTTATCGGAGTTTTTTTAAATTTGAAATATTACTGTAGGAAAAAGAAAATTTCTGATAGATTTTCAGAAAAATAATTTTTTTATTTTTTATGATTTATTTTTAATTTAAATTTATATATATACAATTAAACAGATATAAATTACGATCTTTAAATAATATTCTTATAAAAAATAAAAATCTAATTTATTTTTTTATAAGAATATTATTTAAATTTACATTTAATAATAAATAATATTTTTAAAAATAATATATAATACATTTAAGTTTATATAAAATTATAAAAATAATGAAATTAAATGATATATATCATTTAATTTATAGTAAAATATTTGGTTTACAAATTTATATATTTTTAAGTAATATAATTTATTCTATATATGATAACGTTACATCTATAAATACTATCATATATATATCGTTTTAATTAAAGAGAGTTACTAAGCTAGTAAACGTATTTAATAATTAATGATGTAATTGCAATTGAAGATAGTAAATAACAATATTTACATATACAAATGTAGAATTTGAATATTAAAATCTCAGCTCTAACATAACTAATGAAAATATTTTGTGTAATTTAAAAAACTATCGAAATTGACTGTTGACAAATAAATATAGTTCTAACCAAATAATCTAATTTAAGTTAAATAGAAAATTATTTACTTAATAACTATATTTTATTCAATATTTTGAGCTTGTTCTCGCACTTGTTCAATGAATATTTTTAAAGAAATTGCTGATTGAGTAATATGAGAGTTTATAGATTTTGAAGTTAATGTATTAGCTTCTCTATACAGTTCCTGTATTATAAAATCCAATCGTCTACCAATAGATCCTTTTTGATCAAGAACACGATGCATTTCTTTTATGTGACCCGTTAACCGATCTACTTCTTCTGAAATATCAATTTTCTGCGCTACTATTAATAACTCTTGTTCCAATCGTATTGGATTAACATAAACACAAACATCCTTCATTTGCTCCAAAAGTTTTTTTCGCTTCCACTCTAATACGTTGGGAATATATTGACGTATTTCATTAACTTCCTTATACATCAAACGTAAACGTTCAATAATTTTATTTTTTAAAAAAATACCTTCTCTTTCCCTATTTTGCACTAAATTATATAATGTCTCTTTAAAACATGTTAATAACTCAGTACTAACATTATTCATATTATTTTGTTCATATGTTATTACTCCTGGCCAAGATAAAACATCTATCGGATTAATATCACCTTCGTTAATTAATGTTTTTACCCATTTTGCATGTGAAATAAGATTGTAAACTAACTGTTTGTTGATAATAAGCATATTTGTATTATTATCACAGTTATTATTCATTTTAACTCGTAAAAAACATTCTATTTTTCCTCTAATAAGAGAATCTTTAATTTGTTTACGAACCATCCACGATAAATCATAAAGATATTTGGGTAAATCAATATGAATATCTAAATAACGTTGATTTAAGGAACAAATTTCCCAAATAACATTACCCCACGTATACTTCACTTCATGTCTTGAAAAAGCGGTCATACTATAAACCATAACAGTACCTAAATTTTGTCAAAATATAAAAAATAAATTTTAAAATTTAAACCAATAAAATAATTTAATTCCATCATTCATATAAAAATCATAATTTTAATCATATACTTATATATATAAGTGTAATTCATTAAAAATTTGTAGGATTAATTTAGTACTTATAAAAATCATATTATTTAATTCAGTAATAACAAAACACTAATACGATAACTAATAATAATTTATAAAACTCTTATTTATTTTAAATATAATCTACCAGTTTAGAAAATTATATGATTCGCATATAAATACCACTGTATGTAATATTATTTATACATAAATCACATAAAATTTATCGAAAATTAAATACAATAACCTATATAAAAATGGTATTTTTTATATAGGTTATTGTAACAAATAAAATCAATTAATAAGTACAAAATTATATTAAAGATTTTAATTTTATTAAACCTTATGTAATATCATTGTATATCTATACTATAGATATACATACACATATGTACGTATATATTGTAGTAAATAATTTTTTGGCCCAAAATTAATACAAAAAATCAATATAAATATATTATTATTAATAATAAAGATCATTGCTATATATAAATTCTGATTAGAATATTTATATATTATTTACAAATATAACAATTTATTAAACATACTATTTTATTTCACAACCTTATTTCAACAAATTAATAATATATTTTATTTATATAATTATTTAAAATACATATATTATAATCTTAATAAATAAAACTTAATTTTCATTATTATCATTGATAATATTTTACATCGAATGACCAAAACCATTAGACCCACGTTCGGTAGGAATAAATGATTTAACTACAGAAAACTTAACTTGAATGATCGGTATAAAAACCAACTGTGCTACCCTCTTTCCAGGACGTACAACATATTTTTTTGATCCACGATTCCATAAAGATACTATTAATTCTCCTTGATAATCTGAATCTATAAGTCCAACCAAATTTCCTAAAACAATACCATATTTGTGCCCCAACCCTGAGCGAGGTAAAATAACACCCGCTATCTTTGCGTCAGAAATATGTATTGCGATACCAGTATAAATTAGATGAGTTTCTCCAGGATAAATAGTCAAAGGTTTACTCAAGCAAGCTGGCAAATCTAATCCAGCAGATCCTGCTGTAACATATCTCGGAAAACAAAAATAGTTAGACACGCGATTGTCAATAATTTTAATATTAATGGTTTTCATTGTAACGCTTAATAATTTCATTAATAAGTTGTTGCGCCAATAAATTTTTTCTTCTTAAAGGCAATATGATGCTACCTTTATTCCAAAACAGATACAAAGAATTATTATCACTATTAAATCCTTGATTCACATAAGAAATATTATTAGCACAAATTAAATCTAAACGTTTACTAACACGTTTATCTTGAGCATATTTTTCTATATTCTTAGTTTCAGCAGCAAATCCAACAACATAAGGACGGTTATCAATTAATGATCCTACTTCTGATACAATATCAGGATTTTTAATCATAACTATTTTTAAAGTATCTTCATCCTTTTTAATTTTTTCAGAAGAAGAATGATAAAAACGATAATCTGATACCGCTGCACAACTAATAAAAATTTGCTGATTTTTAATATCTTGCATCACCGCTTTTTTCATATCTAATGCAGAGATAACATTAATTCGTCTCACTCGAGTAGGAGTATGTAAATGTACTGGTCCTGTAATTAATGTAACTTTTGCTCCTTTATCTGCAGCAGCTTGTGCAATAGCAAAGCCCATTTTTCCTGAACTGTAATTAGTAAAAAACCGAACTGGATCTAAAGCTTCATGGGTAGGCCCAGCAGTAATCATAATATTAAGATGGCTTAAAGAACTGTCATGAGAAAAATAATGCTCTACATACTCAGCAAGTATTTTTGGATCCGTCATACGTCCATAGCCAATATCATTACAAGCTTGATATCCATAATCTGGGCCCCAGACTAACACCCCTCTTTTCCGTAGAACATCCAAATTAGCTTGAGTTACGATAGCTTTATACATTTGTTGATTCATGGAGGGTGCAACAGCAATTGGAGCTGTTGTAGCTAAACACAAACTACATAATAAATCATTAGATAATCCCACAGATAATCTAGCTAATAAATTAGCCGTAGCTGGAGCAAGTAAAACTAAATCAGCCCATTTAGCTAATTTTATATGAGGCATTGTCATTTCTATTTGAGGGGAAAAAAAGTTATCCAAAACTGGATAACAAGATATTGTTTGTAAACTTAAAGGAGTAACGAATTTTTTTGCAGATTTTGTCATAATCACTCTAACTGTTGAACCTCTTTCTTTTAGACATCGTACTAAGTCTATAGTTTTATATGCAGCAATACCACCGCTTACTCCTAATATGATATGTTTATCAATTAATCCCGTCATATTATATATTCACATGATTTTAATGATTATTTGTTTTATGTGTTATATCACAAAATTAATAGTTTTTATTAATATAGATAAAATTAATGAATTTTTATTAATTGAACGTTTCAATAAAATAATAATCTTGCGCACAACATACAAATTCCTATACAATATATCCCGATAACTCCATATAAAATATGAATATTTGTGTAATATATGTTCAAACAATAATAAAACTAATATCACGATATTGAATCTATTGTAATTTAGATATATCTATATAAATTTTTAAAAAATTTTTTATTAATTATAGTTAAAAACAAGATATGAAGGACATAAATAAATAATTGTTATATAATATATATATCTTATGTTAGATATTTAACTGAGTCTAAATAAATAAAAATATTCACAAATTTGCAGGAAATATAAACAAAATAATTTTATTATTATTATTTTTTAAATTATTATTAATAATAATAACAATTAGGAGAATAACTGTGGCACGAGTATGCCAAATTACTGGTAAACGCCCTATGAATGGAAATAAACGTTCTCACGCGATGAATGCGACCAAACGTTGGTTTATACCTAATATCCATTCTCATCGTTTTTGGATCGAAAGTAAACAACGCTACTTTACGTTACGGATATCTGCAAAAGGTATGCGATTGATTGATAAATTAGGCATTGAATACTTTTTATCTAATTTACATTCTAAAAATAAACAATATTAAAAAGGAATTATATAATGGCTAAAGAAATACGAGAAATAATCCGTTTATTTTCCTCTTCTAATAATGGACATTATTACAGCACTACTAAAAACAAACGCACTAACCCTGAAAAAATAAAATTAAAAAAGTTTGACCCTTTTATACAAAAACATGTAATATATACAGAAAGAAAAAGCAATTAAATAAACGAAGAACTAAACGTCCTACGATAACTTATTAAAAAATAACTTTGAGAGATCCAGCTTCAGCTAAATATACTGGTGGTATACATTGTACTTTTAAAAACATGTATTTAATTAAAAATTAGCAGAATTAACCAGGGTATATTTAATTATTCCAATAATCTACTAATAAATAATAACTTCTTATAATATTAAATACATAAGCTTGAAATATAAGTATATATGGTATTTTTATAATCATAAAGTCTTTATATCTTTCGAAGTATTTCTTAATTTTTCTATAACTTTTTCAGCAATAAAATTAGGGATCAATTGGTCTATGCTCCCTCCATATTGGGCAATCTCTTTCACTAATTTAGAAGAAAGATATGTCCAAATCCCCGTAGATATCATAAATATCGTTTCTATCTCTTTTTCAAAATAATTATTAATTTTTGCAAGTTGTATTTCATATTCAAAATCTGATCTAGTTCTTAAACCCCGAATTAAAATATTTACTTGTTTTTTTTTCATAACGTTTATCGTTAAATCATTAAACCCAAATACTGTTACATTAGACAATGTTGCAGTCGCTTGTTCTGCAAATATTACACGCTCTTTAAGACTAAACAGAGGATTTTTTTGTGGATTTTCAGCTACTGCTAAAAATACTTCATCAAAAATTTTATGGGCTCTAACAATTATATCTAAATGCCCATAAGTTAATGGATCAAAAGTTCCTGGATACATTGCATGAGTTATCATCATATATTAGAAATTATACTTTTTTACAATTAAAGTAAAAACTATAAAACACATTTATCTATATAAATAAACTAAACTGATTTTTTATCAGTATTGTAATACTGCCTATATTTAAAGATTTAAATATCTAATTAAAACATAAATATGTCTCAAAAAATACAGGATCGCGTAATAACTATTAAATATGTTTAAAAAATAGTTTTAGTTCCTATATTTCCACATATTTAAACTATTCGTATTAAAATTTAACAAATATTTATCAAAGATAAAATAATCACTCTTATACCACAAATCTTAATTAATCCTAATTACTATTTAAACATATATATACTTTAAAAAATATTATTAAAATTTTTTAAGATATAATCATTTGTATCAGATATCATATATATCTACATATAATTATAAATTCCAACACAAACAAACTTTAATATTATACATATATTTATATAACAGTTATACATGAATCTATAAAAATTAAAACAACACCCTTTGTCTATGCTAGATTATAATACATAAAATTATTTGTTTAAAATCACGGTCTATTGACAATGAAAATAAAAACATCAAATCATACTATAATCTTCCAATTACTGTGTTTCTTAATTTAATTTTATAATTTAACTGCATTGTATAAAGATGATTTTAATATTTCATATTACGCATAAGTATTACTATATTTTTAAATAATAACAAAACAACGATAACTTTTAAGTGCTACATAATTAAGTCAACAATCAATAATTTTTAATTGTAAAAAATTATTTTCTAATTAATAAATAATTATCTAATAAATATAATAATTGTTGCAACGCTCCTCGATTATGTTTTAGAACTTTAATAGCTCTATAACCATAATTTAAACGACACTGTTTATTTGTAAGTAACATAGCAATAGTAGTTATTAAAGATTCAGTATCAGTTACAGTAATTAATCCACCTGATTTATATAATTTAATACAAATATCATGAAAATTGAAAGTATATGGGCCCATAATCAACGGAATAGAATGTGCTGCTGGCTCTAATGGATTATGTCCTCCGTGTTTTACTAAACTACCTCCAATAAAAGCTATATCCGAAACACCATACAGTAACATCAACTCTCCTATAGTATCGTTAATAATTACCTGCGTTTTTGAAGATGGCGCAACGCCGCCACTTCTCATAATACAGGAAAAGCCAGCTTGCTCAGTAATACTTCTAACATTAATAAAACGTTCTGGATGGCGCGGAGCTAAAATCATCAATAAATCAGGAAATATTGTCAAAAGATGTTTATGTACTTGTAGTAATAATGTTTCCTCTCCTTCATGAGTACTACTAGCAATCCATACCTGTCGTTCTTTAATCCAGGTTTTTTTTAAAAATGAAATTTTATTTAACAAATCCTGAGATATTTCAATATCAAACTTTAAATTACCTGTAACAAATAATTTATTTTTTTTTAATCCTAACTTAAGGAATCGAACAGCATCTCCTTTATTTTGGGCAGCAATAAAAGTTATACGTTCCATAATTAATGAAATAAAATAACGAAACTTCTTATACCCAATAAAAGAACGAAATGAAAGACGAGCATTAACAATAACAAAAGGGATATTGCGTCGATATAATATATTAATAAGATTCGGCCATAACTCAGTTTCCATAGCAATAACTAATTTAGGTCTAACTTGATCAATAAATCGTTTCATAGAACCAGGTAAATCATATGGCAAGTAACTACAATGTGTGTTACCATGAAACCTAGACTGCGCTAGTTCTATTCCTGTTGGGGTCATTGCAGTTAATGTAATAGTTATTTTCGGATAACGTTTCTGTAAAGCACGTATCAGCGGAATCGCTGCTAATGTTTCCCCAAGAGATACAGCATGCAAAATAATACCATCAGATTTAATAGGTTTATGATAGAACCCATAACGCTCTAACCAACGTTTACGATATGATGGTGATTTCCTACTACGCCATAATAACCGTATCCATATTATAGGTTGAGCGATATACATAATAATACTATATATTCCAATATATAGTACAAACATATGATATCTCAAAATAATCAGTTAATATATTTATAATTACCACTTTTAGGAGTGTATGTGAAATTTAATAATATATCAATACTGATATATTTCATAAGATACGATTTAACGATCCATTCTTATGTGAATTAAAATAAATTATTTAAAAACATATAAATCTAATAAAATATCAATAATAAAAAACAACACCCATTTTATTTTGATGTTTTTCATGCTAATAAAAATAATTAAATTTGAAATTTTACTAAATATTTATATAAATAAAATCATTAATTACTTAAAAAGTAACATATGTTATTACATAAAATTTTTAATTTTACTTAAATAGTATTAAGTAATTCAAATAATCGAATATACGCAAAAATTAATAATGCTCAAAAATATTTAATATTCTAAGATTACAACATAACTCTATACAATCATTATGATTGTATAGATATAAGAGTATGAGTCAGCAATATTAAATTTACTCATAATAACTTTTATTGAAAATAAATGTCTGGAATTTATATACCAGATTCGCTAATTATAAATAGTTAGTGCCGGAATATTATATAATTTTAATTTTTAAAAGTAACACATGTTACATAAATAACATATGCGCTCTAAATATTAACTATTTTTAAAATAAAACAACTCTAAAAATTATTAGAAATATATAAACACTAAAACTATAAATAATAGTAATATTTTTTAAACTTAAAATAATCTATACTCAGCAACAATAGCACCATTATAACATTAATAATAAATGGGTTTATTTAAAAAATATTCTTAAATAGATGTCAAAGCTAAAACCTTTTGAAATACTTCCCAAACATACATAGGATTTAAGTGTTCCATTTTTTTAGTTGAAGAATATAAAATAATTTGATTTTGTCCATATGTTCCAATTAATTCAGGATTAGTTGGTCCATATAATGTTAAATTAGGACAACTAAGTGCTGCTGCTAAATGACTAAGTCCAGTATCAACAGATATTATCGCCGTTGCTCCAGATATTTGCATGGCAATTTCTTGCAATGTTAATTTTGGTAAGACTATTATTTGGTTATAAGATAATTTTACCAACCGATTAATACGTGATTCTTCACTTTTTGTCCAAAAAGGTAATTTAATATGATAACCTGCATTAATAGCACATCGCGCAATGACACTCCAGTTAAGTTCTGGCCAATGTTTTTTTATTTTAGTAGTAGCATGAAAAAATATTAAATAAGGAACGTTATTTTTTTGAGGTGGAAATAAATGCTCAATATTATATTTTCCTATACAAGACGGTACAGGATATTTTAAACTCAACGAAAAAAGCTGACGAATGCGTTCTACAGCATGTTGGCTCTTGTTTACGTAATGTCGTTTGTGATAAAACAAAGAACTAATGGGTTCTCGTGTGCTTATATAATCCATTCCATGTTTTTCACCACGTGAACTACATGTTATTAACAACGATGTCTTCAATAGACCCTGTGCATCAATAATTACATCGTATTCTTTTTTTTTTAATTCTTGAATACACTCATAATATTTCTTCCATGAAGAAGTGTCATACCAATTTTTTATCCAAAATCTAAGATTTATAGGGATAATTTGATGTATGGCTGGATGCCATCTAAGAATCTCAGAAAAAGTTTCTTCTACGACCCAATTAAATGATATTTTTGGCACAGAAACCGATGCATCAGTAATCGCAGGCAAAGTATGTATAATATCTCCCATAGAAGAAACTTTTATAATTAAAACCTTCATGAATATATTTTATTAATTAATTTAATAATTTCTTTAATGCTTTTAAAACTTGATCTGGAGTAATATTTACTAAACTACTATGATAACCATCATATAGAGTACTATCTCTGCGCATAGTATAACATCTTTGAATACAACGCATTACAATAGATTGATGAAATAAAGGAGGAGTAAAATTAGGATTACTAGGACCGTACAATCCTACTACAGGACATTTCAACGCACAAGCTATATGCATCAGACCAGAATCATTACTAACAATTCCCTTACACGCCGCTATAATTGCAATAGCTTCACTTAAAGATGTAATCCCTATAAGATTGTTATAATGTTGTTTCAAATTTTTTAGAATACTATATTCAATAAATTTATCAATTAATTGATCTTTAGATGATCCTAATATAACCACATGGTATCCGCAATAAATTAATTGAATAGCTAACGTTGCATAATGATAGTGTGGCCAATTCTTGGCTAATCCAAATTCTGAACCTGGGCACAATCCAATTAATAGTTTTTTATGATTATCTAAATTAAATTTACATAATACATCTTCAATTTCTTTTTTGCTTATATTTAAATAAGGCCATGGTAGCGGATAAGGTAAATCACAAAAATGTTTTATAACATTGCTGTCATATGCTAAAGCAGCATAACGTTGCACCATTAATGGTAGCGATGCGGGTTTAAGCCTCCTTAAATCATTTATTACACCATACCTCATCTCCCCACGCCATCCAGTACGAATTGGAACATCTGCAAAAAATGGTATTAAAGCTGATTTAAACGAATTAGGTAATATTATTGCCTGTTGATATTTTTCGTTTTTTAAAATTTTTCCCAGACGAAAACATTTTGCAAGCTCTAATGCTCCATGTCTGTAAGGAATAAATAATGTGCGATTGACTTCAGGCATATAATTAAAAAGATCTTTGCACCATATTGACGTAATAACATCAATCTTTATATTAGAACAATACTGATTAGTAAGTAAACGATACATACTATGTGACATCACAGTATCACCGATCCATGAAGGACTAACCACTAATATTTTCATAACCAACACTACACTTTACTTATTTCATATGATAACGATCAATATCGTTATATGACAACCACTTTAAATACTGGTATATACCTTTATTAATATCAATAAATTTCTTACTATATCCTGCTTCTCTTAACTGATAAATATTTGCTTGGGTAAAAATCTGATAGTGATCACGGATTTTATTTGGCATCGAAATATATTTAATAGTCATATTCTTACGAAAAAAACTTAATATAATATTAGCGATGATCTCAAATGATGCAGCCTTACCAATCCCACAATCGAAAATTCCAGACATATTATTACTCCAAGCCCAAAGATTTATATCAACTATATCTTCAACATGTATAAAATCTCGTTTTAATTCCTTACTTCCAACAAATAATGTTGGATGTTTTTTGCTTTTGATTTGTCTATATAATTGCAATATTATACTCGCCATACTACCTTTATGTTCTTCATAGGGCCCATAAACATTAAAATATCTTAATCCACAAACTTGAGATGTAACTTTTGGCAACATAGCACGTACATATTGATCAAACAAAAATTTAGAATAACTATATATATTAATAGGTCGTTCATATTTCTGAGAGTTAACCAGGATGTTAGTATCTTTCCCGTACACTGATGCAGAAGAAGCATATATAAAAGGAATGTTACTTTTAATACAATACAACAATAGATCTTTAGAATATTGATAATTATTTTCCATCATATATTTACCGTCCCATTCAGTAGTGGAAGAGCAAGCCCCTTCATGAAACACTACATCTATATTTTTAATATAAGAGTCAACAGGACTGTCAACTATATTTTTAATAAAACGACTCTTATCTATATAGTCTGAAATATATACATTTGTTAAATTTTTATATTTCATTCCATTCTTTAAATTATCTACTACCAAGATATTTTTGTATGAAATATTGTTTAATGCTTTAATAATATTACAACCTATAAACCCCGCTCCACCAGTAACTATAATCATACATTACTCACATAAATACATATTAGGTATAATGAACACAACAACTTAAATTCGTTTTAATATAATCATATAACAATATAATTATATATTGTTATATGATTATATTATTATAGAAAACAAATACTGATGCAGAACAATCATCAATTATGATTTGATTAATAAAAACTGAAAATTACAATGTATCATGAATAATATTCATTTATTAATATATTCATGATAGAATGCGCTAGATTTTGTTAAAACAAAATATATGCTACATATAATATAGCTATTAATAAAATTTAGTACACTTATGCATTACGATTAATTACATATTATTTTGATTCGTTTATACAAATATTATCAAAACTAAAACGTATATTCTTACAATTTTATTACAATTATTAATAGTACTGTTAGTTTAATAAAAACTGTATTATACTTTTTCACAATCATAAATATATTGATTAATATAGTATTGTTTTAATAAGGTTTACAATCCATGTATATACAGGAAATAACAATATTTTTACAACAACATCCAATACTGAGTATCATATGGGTGCTCTTGTTAATTGCAACTTTATATACTACAATTAGCAGTTGTTTATTCAAATCTTCCGAAATATTACGTGATCAAGCTATTTTATTAATAAATAAAAAAAAAGCAATAGTAATAGATATTCGTAGTCAAGATGACTATTGCTCAGGACACATAACAAATAGCATTAATGTACCAATAAAAGACATTAAAAATAATAATATTTATAAGCTAAAAAGATTTAAAAAATATCCATTAATTGTAGTACATGATAATAATTCGCTAGCTCACTCAATTAAACAGCACTTGTATAAATTAAAATTCGAAGAGGTATATGTACTTCATGGCGGTATAGTTGGTTGGAAATCTGATAACTTTCCTCTGCTATTAACAAACAAAATATTAAAATAATGAGAGTAAAAATGGCTTACATTGAAATTTACACAAAAAAAAACTGTCCTTATTGTGATCGCGCTAAATCATTATTAATAAAAAAATCATTAGATTTTAAAGAAATTACCATAGATGATAATAACTTACTAAATAATATGTATATAGAAATGAAACAACGATCTAATGGATGCACCACAGTACCACAGATTTTTATAGATGGTTTACATATTGGAGGGTCGGATGATTTGGTATCATTAAATAACCAGGGGAAATTAAAATAATTTAAACTAAAAACATAAAAAATAATAATTGCTTATTAACATCGAAGGTTGTAAGGTGTTTATGTGCTAGAAAGTAATAAAAGTAATACATTGTTTCACATAAAAAGGATATATACAAAAGATGTTTCGTTTGAAGCTCCGAATACTCCTGAAGTTTTTCAAACAACCTGGAATCCAAAAATTACGGTAGATTTATCTTGCAATTCGGCTAATATCCATACTAACGCATATGAAGTAGTATTATACATCACTGTTACTGCAAAAATTGGGGAAAATACAGCTTTTTTGTGTCAAGTAAAACAAGCTGGAATTTTTAATATTTTAGGACTTAATCAAACACAAATGAGACATTGTCTCAGTGCATATTGTCCAGGTATTTTGTTCCCTTACGCTAGTGAATGCATAAGTAGCCAAGTGTCTAGAGGAACTTTTCCTCAATTTAATTTAGACCCAATCAATTTCGATATGTTATTTATTAAGTCTCTAAAAAAACATGATAATACACCCTAAAAATTAGTATTATAAAATAGTTGAGTTTTCATGACTATGTCTACTATTGTACATCCTACTGTTACAATAATTGGGGCTGGATCCTATGGTACGGCCATGGCTATTGCGTTATCTAGAAATGGTCATATAGTATTATTATGGGGCCATAATGCCTCTCACATTCAAACGCTTAAAACTCATCGATGCAATCAAGCCTATTTACCAAATATACCCTTTCCGCCATCGTTATATTTAGAAACATCTCTATCAGTAACCTTAGCTACCTGCTTAAATTTATTAATTGCAGTACCAAGTCATATATTTAGTCATGTGTTAATGCAAATAAAACCAAAGTTAAAAAAAAATACTCGTATTATCATAGCATCTAAAGGATTAGAACCCAAAACTGGCCGTTTTCTAAAAGACGTGACACGTGACATTTTAGGAAATAATGTGCCTATTGCAATTATTTCTGGTCCAACTTTTGCTAAGGAACTCGCTATAGGATTGCCTACTGCAATAACATTATCTTCCACCGATGCAATATTAAATTATGATTTACAAAATATACTGCATTGCAACAAAAATTTTAGAATATATGTTAATACTGATACTATTGGTACTCAAATAGCGGGAGCAGTAAAGAATATTATTGCTATTGGAGCAGGTATTTCTGATGGAATAGGATTTGGATCCAACGCACGAACAGCACTAATTACACGAGGTTTAGCAGAAATGTCGCGTCTCGGAACAGCAATTGGAGCAATACCAGAAACTTTCATGGGATTGGCCGGGTTAGGAGATTTAGTATTGACTTGCACTGATGATCAATCACGAAATCGTCGATTTGGAATATTTTTGGGACAGGGTTTAAATATACATCATGCCCAAAAAAATATTGGGCAAATAATAGAAGGATTCTTAAACACAAAAGAAGTATATGAGTTATCTATTAAATATAAAATAGATATGCCCATTACTGAACAAATATATCAAATATTATATCAAAATAAAAATGTTCATGATGCGGCTTATTCTTTATTACAACGTACACAAAAAAGAAAAAAAATTTAATAACTAAAATAATTAATAATATATCTATTTTAGTTATTCTTCATGTTATGAAAATAAGGTAAGCTTATGCCTTTAAATATATTAGAAATAGTTTGGAATAATATTAAGGTTGAAGCGAAATTATTAACCGAATCCGAACCTATATTGGCTAATTTTATATATACTACTATATTAAAACATAAAAATTTTAAGAATGCGCTAATTCATATACTATCTAAAAAATTGAATAATGTAGATATACCTATAACTGATATAATCAAAATATTAGAAGACATATATAATTCTGACGAAAACATAATTACTGCTGCAGCACGAGATATTTATGCAATACATTTGAACGATCCATCTGTAACTAAGTATTTTACTCCTTTTCTATACTTTAAAGGATTTCATGCATTGCAAGCACATCGTATTTCTCATTGGTTATGGCATAATAATCGTCAAGAATTGTCTATGTATTTTTATAATCATATCTCCGCTGCTTTTAATGTCGATATTCATCCCGCTGCAAGTATTGGATGCGGTGTTATGATAGATCATGCCACTGGAGTAGTAATAGGAGAAACATCAATTATAGAAAATAATGTATCTATAATGCAATCTGTTACTTTAGGAGGAACTGGTAAAATAAATGGCGATCGTCATCCTAAAGTTAGGCAAAGAGTGATGATTGGGGCCAGTGCCATTATTTTAGGTAATATTGAAATAGGATACGGAGCTAAAGTTGGGGCTGGATCTGTTGTACTACATTCCGTACCACCTTATGCTACAGTGACAGGAAAACCTGCCAGACTTGTAAGAAAATTAAAAAATCACAATAATTTACTGCATAAAAATGAAAATACATAATTTTTTGAGCAAGTATTAACTACATAGCGCAATAAAAATATTTTGATAAACAAAAATTAATAATATTCACTGCAAATAAAGATATGATATAATCTGTACGTAATTTATTTCCACATAACATATACAATAAAATTAAATACTTTATTTATCAGAAATTAAAATAATTATATAGCTAAAATATTAGCTATATAATTAAAAAATATATGTTTCTTCTTATATTTTTAGTCTTGAAAACAATTTAATTATATTGTTAACACAATTGAAATTATTGTACTAATATGATTATCTATGTATATAGTTAAATCTTATAAAGATATAACACTAATCTATTTCATTACAAATAAATATAATATGATACAATTAATATATTTAATATCAATATAAACCAAATATATAAAAATAATATTTCAGTATTCAATTCTAAAAATACTATTACCCAAATATCTTATAATTTAATATATAATTATATATATTAAATGTGGTTTTTATTTTTATATATTTCACATAACAAGTATATTTTATTATTAATTATATAAATTACATAAGAATTTGGTTATGATCTGCTCTGCTAATAAACAACATAATAGAGTTCTGTATATATGATAAAAAAAATAGGAGTACTAACAAGCGGTGGTGACTCTCCAGGAATGAATGCAGCTATTCGAGGTGTAGTACGAGCAGGTCTTTCTGAAGGATTAGAAGTTTATGGGGTATATGATGGTTATTTAGGATTATTTCAAAATCGAATGATACAATTGAGTCGTCGCAGCGTTTCAGAAATAATAAACCGGGGGGGTACCTTTCTTGGTTCTGCACGTTTTCCTGAATTTAAAAAAGATGCCGTTAGAACAGTAATTATTAATAATATATATAAACGCAAACTTGATGCCCTCATAATAATTGGAGGAGACGGATCTTATTTAGGAGCCAAAAGATTAAGTGATATAGGATTCCCCTGTATAGGATTACCTGGTACCATCGATAACGATGTCGCTGGAACAGATTATACTATTGGTTATTTCACAGCTTTAGAAACAATTGTTGATGCAATTGATAGATTACGTGACACATCATCTTCACATCAACGTATTTCTATTGTAGAAGTAATGGGGCGTTGTTGTGGCGATTTAACTATGGCAGCAGCAATCGCTGGAGGTTGCGAGTTTATTGTAGTCCCCGAAGTAGAATTTAACGCACAAGATTTAGTAAATGAAATTAAATCTGGTATTTCTAAAGGAAAAAAACATGCAATAGTAACTATTACCGAACGTATTTGTAATATATTTTACTTAGCACAATACATTGAAGAAAAAACTGGTAGAGAAACTCGTGCTACCGTTTTAGGATATATTCAACGCGGAGGAAAACCAGTAGCTTACGATCGTATTCTAGCATCCAGAATGGGAGCATATTCTATTGAACTATTATTGCAAGGGTATAAAGGACGTTGCATTGGGGTACAAAACGAAAAACTAGTACACCATGACATTAACGATGCAATACAACATATGCAACGTCCATTTCGTCAAGATTTACTAAAAACAGCTAAAAAACTATTTTAAATTTAAATAATCACTATCACTCAACTCTATGCTATATTAAAATTACAATGTAGTATACATTTCAATTTTATATGCTATATAAACCCATATACAAAGTTGTATCTATTGTTATTTATTAGTTTCTGAAAAATACAATCCGTCTGTTGTACAAATAGAATCAACTTATTTTCAATATATATTATTTATCATTTAAGTAATGAATGAGATTTATCATGATTTTCAGCTGCTCGCACAATCATAGAAAAACTATCTGCATTTAAAGAAGCAGATCCTACTAGCACACCATCAATGTCTTTTTGATTAAGAAATTGAGTAACATTTTCTGGTGTCACAGACCCTCCGTATTGGATTACTATTTTATTGGCTATAGATACATTATAATTTGCAATATAATTTCGAATTAATTTATGAACTATTTGTACACTTTCTGGGGACGCACTCATACCGCTGCCTATTGCCCATATAGGCTCATACGCAATAACTGAATCTTTAAACGCCTCTACACCAAGTAATTTAATGACTGACTTAATCTGATTAAGACATACTGATTGAGTCTGACCAGCATCATATTCTCTTTTATTTTCTCCTATACATAGGATAGGAATTAATCCAATCTTTTTTAAGATAAAAAACTTTTTAGCAATATATGCATCGTTTTCTTTATGATGTATTCTTCGTTCAGAATGACCGATCAAAACATATCGGGTATTTAGGTCTTGCAACATTGCTGCAGAAACATCGCCGGTAAATGCTCCAGATATATGAATATCAACATCTTGCGCACACATCCAAATATTACTATTTGTTAAATAACGCATAACTAAATCTAAATACATCACAGGAGGAGCAACAGCCACACTACATTTGGAAATACTAGCGCACGCCATAACTAATCTAACAATTAGATTAGTTATGGTATTTTTGTTACCATTTAATTTCCAGTTTCCTATTACTAATAGGCGTCTCATATCGTCTCTCCTATTATTACAATCCCTCTATATGATAATCATCTACATCAATATTAACAACATAAACAAAAAATAGATCAAACATATATTGTACGATGATAAATTCACATATTTGCAAACATAATAAGACATGCATTACAGCATGTTAATGCTAAAAATTGCGATGGTTTGAATAATTAATTTAAAATACGCTATAAGTTATAATACATAATATTCATTATATAATAATGTATATATTATTATTTGTTATCACCAATAACGTTCTTGAGTAATATGGCCTGGATTGCGTCGCATATGATCTTTCATTCCGTATTTTTTTTTCAATACCTCTTTAGTATCAGATATCATCTGCGGATTACCACATAACATTACATGACTATTGCTAACATCCAAATTTAATCCCACTTTTTTTTCTAAAGAATTATTTTCTATTAAAGTAGGTATACGTCCAAAAAGAGAACCAGATAATTCTTCTTGACTTATAATTGTTTGCACACGTAATTTACTAGAATAAATATTTTTTAATTTTTTCATTCGAGATAAATAGTTTAAATTTTTATAAAACCGTACTGCATGTACCAACACAATATTTGAAAATTGATTCAATCTTTCGTTATGATCCTCAAGTATTGATAGATATGGACCAATTCCTGTCCCACTAGCCAACATCCATAAATTTTTACAACTTGGAATTTCGTCAAGTATAAAATGTCCATATGCTTCTTTAGTAAGCATAATAGTATCACCAGAACGTAAATCACGCAACAATGGGGTAAATTTACCTTCTAAGACAGTAGCTATATAAAATTCTAAATTGGGACTGTTAGGAGCATTAAGATATGAATAAGCACGCTGCATAATCATGCTATTTACGCATATTCCTATTCTAGTAAATTGTCCAGCAATAAATGTATTCACTGGTGCTTGCACAATCAGACTAAATAATTTATCTGTCCAGCGTTTCACTTCAATAATTTTTCCAACAACCCATGTAGACATAAAGTCGACCTATATTTAAATTATTTAAATTTATTTAAGTTATTCATTAAGAGATCAACATCAATATTAAATTAAAACATGCATATATTTTTACCTTATTTTTATAAGATTCACGATATAGTACTGATATATAAAACTTTTTCTAAAATCAATATAACATCTTCAAAAGTATTTATTTTTTACTTCAACAACAATTTATTATACTAAAATTATGCATCCCAGCAATTATTTTAAGGTTGTTGTGATTATGTAAATATCCTACATGCATAAGCTTTCTCGTTTATAAGCTTATGCATAATTCAATTAATGAATTATATACATTATTTATTCGTATCGACATTTCTAATCATATATACAAAAATTCACGAGTTAACAACCTATAGTAATAAATTAAACGATTAAATCAAAGTTCTTTTAATGATTGACATTATCATTAAAAACCTATTAGCGATAATATAAACCCAGATATTTAATTATAATTTTTTATAAATATTATGACCATAACGGATCTTACGTTACTATTTTTACCTAATAAAACTAACATAATAAAAGCGCACAATAACTTCTAAAAATTATTAGAAACAAAATTTCAATATAAATGAAATAAATATTTTTACCCACACTAAATTAGAACTTATTGAAGTTTTATATATCTAATATAACCTAATTACAAATAGTCTATTTAATCTTCATCAAGAAGACTATAATATGAATACCATTATTACTCTAATTTATATATTAGCTTTTATATATCTGATAAAAATACTTATACGAATAATTATCTGTTAAGAGTCGATATTTTAGTATACTTAAAAAGTTTAATATAATTACAGTTTTATTAATTATTACAATAATATTGCATACATAATATATTCTAACATGGTTATGTCCCTAATATTAATGAATAATTGTAGGTATAAATATTGTTTCAATAATAGTATAGTTATTAACCAAATAAATATTTATATACAACATCAAACAAACAACAAACTTTATATTTAGTTAAACATAAATGTAATTATTTCTAACCAAAACAACAGTAATTCTTAACTCAAAAATATATGATTATATTTGATAAATATAATCATAATAAATTATAAACTAATTTAATCCTATTACAGTACAACATAGTTTTTATAGTATATAACAGTGTTCCTAAAATTTAGATGCATTGCGCCTAAAAAATACATAAATATTATTAATTTTTATAAAAATTTTATATAAAATAAAAATAACATCTATTGTCAATAGATATTTAAAAGTTATTAATTTATTTCTTCATTTATTTTTACACATGTACATGCATACATAATTAACAGATTTAATTGTTTAACTATGAACATGTTAACATTGAATTTATTAAATTCCATAGAATAAAATTTATTATTTTTATCATGTGTTACAATATTTTATCAACTATTAAAAATACAGTATTACTGAATACGAGAATATACCATGAAGAAAAATATTCACCCAAAATATAGTGAAATATCTGCACATTGTTCGTGTGGAAATATTATTAATACTAAATCAACTTTAAATCGCAACTTAAATTTAGACGTTTGTAATCTATGTCATCCGTTTTATACAGGTACACAACGTATAGTAGATACACGAGGCCGTGTAAATCTTTTTAATAAACGCTTTAATATTGCTATTAACTCTAAATTTTTACCTATTAATAAAAAAACGAAGAAAACATAAATACATACGTTATTACATCTGAATTTGCACGCTACATAGTATGTAGCTAACAAAATATATTACGGAGCAAAAACAGCATACATTATCAAATTTCATTACTATTACTACTACATATAATTAAAATCAAAATAAATTTGTTATTTTAGTCATCATAAATAATAAATATATAGAAAATATTATCAGATACATAAATAACATTAGTATATTAATGATATTAATGGTATTTTGAGGAGTACAAATGATCAAGTTAATTATTTATTATGAAAATTAAAAAATCTACAATCAGTGTTAGAAGCGGTTTGAATATTGATGAACAACATGGATGTGTTGTGCCTCCTATTACTCTCTCAACTACTTATAATTTTTTTGGATTAAATCAGCCACGTCTGTATGATTATTCACGACGCAAAAATCCTACTCGAGATGTAGCTCAACAGACTTTATCAGATTTAGAATATGGAAAAAATACAATTATGACAAGTAGCGGTATGTCTGCTATTTATTTGATATGCTCCGCTTTTCTTGAACCAAATGATTTATTAATAGCGCCTCATGATTGCTATGGAGGAACTTACCGACTATTAGATGCATTACATAAAAAGGGCATATGTAAGGTACTATTTATCGATCAAAATGACACAAAAATATTACTAGAGTCGTTAGTATATAAACCTAAATTAATTTTTATAGAAACTCCAAGTAATCCTATGCTCCGAATAGTAGATATTTACAATATTTGTAAACTTCAAAAAAATATATTATGTGTCGTAGACAATACATTTATGACTCCAGTTTTTCAAAATCCATTAATTCTAGGCGCAGACTTAGTAATACATTCTTGTAGTAAATATCTAAACGGACATTCAGATTTAATAGCAGGAGCGGTAATATCTAAAGATACATATATTTCCGATAAATTAGCTTGGTGGGGCAACACACTTGGAATTACCAGCAGCGCTTTTGATAGCTATCAATTATTACGTGGTATGCGCACTTTAATGCCTCGAGTCTATCAACAACAAAAAAATACTGAAAGCATTATTTCTTTCTGTCAACAACAATCTCAAATCAATAAGCTATACTATCCAGGATTATCTACTCATCCTGGACATAATATTGCTTGTAAACAACAAAGTGGATTTGGATCGATATTTAGTTTCGAACTAAAAGGAACTAAAAATATGTTGCTACAGTTTTTGCAATCATTAAAATTATTTACATTAGCAGAATCTTTCGGAGGTGTAGAAAGTCTAATTGCCCATCCAGCTACTATGACGCATGCTGCTATGCCGGAAAGCACTCTAAAACGTGCTGGCATTAATGATATGTTGCTTCGTGTTTCAGTAGGACTAGAAGATAGTGATGATCTTATCGCTGACTTAGCGCAAGCATTTACATCAATACGATAAAATATTCCCATATTAATGGCGCATCAATACGTATACTTATTAATAAAAACAAAATAATTAATGAACGTATAGAAATATTATTACAAACTTTAGTAATCAATTAAACATCTATAAAATTTAAAAAATAACATATTTAACACATAAAAATTGATGTAAAATATACATCATTAATTTATTTAATACACACTTTAGGTATGTAGGCCCTAACTAGAGAGCATATAATTGCTATAAACATAGAACTCAAAATAACAATAACATTGTTTTGACTTATTACTTTAAAAAATACTGTTTATAATAAGCAGACACCACTCTTTCATATAACTTAAATACAAAAAAATTCTTTATAAAAATATAACTTTAAATAGTAAATATAATAATGCTTATTTGTAGTATGGAATATATAACATATTATGCATATTATTTTACAAATTTACGAGAGGAAAATATGAGTATGTTCCATGCTGCTCAACAAAAAATATTAAATCAACATTTAGCAGAGTTAAACGGCAATATTAATGTATCATTTGAATTCTTCCCTCCACGTACCAATGAAATGAAAAAAATATTATGTAAAACTATAAAAAAATTAAGTAAACTAAATCCTGTGTTTGTTTCTGTAACGTATAGTGTTAATTCCGGAACACGAGATTATACCAACAAAACAATTAATGATATAAAAAAACATACTAGATTAGTAGTAGCTCCTCATTTAACATGTATTAATGAAACCCCCCAAGCATTACAAATCATTGCTCAAGAATACTGGAACAATGGTATCCATAACATTGTTGCACTAAGAGGTGATCAAATCAACAAAAATCATCAATCATCTATGTATGCTGCAGATTTGGTGTATTTATTAAAAAAAGTTGGAAATTTTGATATTTCCGTAGCCGCTTACCCAGAAGTACATCCAGAAGCAAAAAACGCACAATCAGATTTAATTAATTTGAAAAAAAAAATAGATGCTGGTGCTAATCGTGCCATCACTCAATTTTTTTTTGATGTAGAACAATATTTAAGATTTAGAGATCTTTGTGTATCTGTTGGAATTGATATAGAAATTATTCCCGGAATATTACCTATTTTCAATTTTCGTCAAGTACAAAATTTTATTACTTTTACTAAAGTTAAAATACCACATTGGATGTACGTAATTTTTAACGGGTTAGACCACGATCTAAAAACACAAAAAATGATTGGAACATTTGTAGCAATAGATATGATTAGAATTCTTATTAAAGAAGGAGTAAGAAATTTTCATTTCTATACTCTTAATAGATCAGATTTAACATATGCAATATGTCATAGTCTAGGAATAAAAAACAAAAATTAACATAATATGTCTTATATACAAATAAGAACTTTTAATAAATTTATTTTCTATACATACTCAAAAACATATATTTTAAAACTCAGTTTCTGCATAAAAATGCTTATTATGCTAGCAAAAAAAATTATTAATTAGAAGATTGAAAATATTCATATTTACTTACATATTATCAACATAATACATAACAATCCAATTCCCGATAATATTTAACCAATTACAAATAAAATCATAAAAAATATATGATTTTAATAAAACTAATACTATTATGGATATACCATTCAATATAATATCATCGATTAAAAGATAAAACTTTTCAATAAAAGGTTCACACCAAAATAGATAAAAAATTATAAATAAAATCGTAGATAGATATATACCTAATCAGACCAATTTATATGATACTTATATCAAGTAAATATTTAATAAAGTAAATGACATATTTCTGTAAAAATACATACAAATACAAACAACCAACAATCTTAATATTAGATTCTGGAGTAGGTGGTTTATCCATTTACACTGCAATACGCAAATTGTTACCACACGTATGGTATTTATATTTTTTTGATAATCAAGCCTTTCCTTATGGTGAACGTTCAGAAATATTTATCACAAATCGCGTAACTTCTATAATTAAAGCTGTACAAAATCAACATCGATTAGATCTGGTAATTATTGCTTGTAATACTGCCAGTGTAGTTTCATTAAAAATATTACAAAATCATTTTTTATTTCCTATTATTGGAGTGATACCCGCAATCAAGTTAGCATCTAAATTAACTAAAAACGGCATCATTGGAGTATTAGCAACACATCGTACTGTCAATCATGACTATACTTGTAATCTTATAAAACGTTTTGCAAATAAATACAAGGTACTATTATTAGGCACATCTGAATTGGTAAACTTAGCTGAATCCAAAATATATGGTGAAAAAATATCTTTATCAATGCTTCGTAGTATTCTAGCCCCTTGGTTAGAGCTGAAACAACCTCCTGATACTATAGTACTAGGATGTACTCATTTTTCCTTGCTAAAAAAAGAATTAATTACGACGTTATCTTCAAATAGCTATTTAGTAGATTCTAGACGTACCATCGCTAAATATAGTTTACGTTTACTACGACATAATAAGACCCTAACTAAAGGGGCTATAAACAATATTAATTATTCCGTCAGACTAAATAAAATCTATTGCTCTATGGATACTATAGAAGCTATTAAACTAAAATCTATTTTATTGTCTAATTATAATTTTTTCTCCTCAGAAATCTTATCAATATAAATTATAAAAAATTTGAACTTCTTACTATAAAATTCATATATTTATTTAATCTTTATCGCATATATAAACATGCGCTTATTATATTAAGAGATATAAATATATATCAAATATGAGCTTAACATGTAATAACTATTTTTTAATTATTAAATTAAACATCAAACTTTATCTGTGCATATGAATATTTTATAGACTCAAAACATCAAAAAATGCAAATTTTTATAAACATCTATCAACCTTAATCTAATACCGCTAGATTTATTAAATTAATTTATCTCAAATTACAATAGATTTTTTATAAGAAATAATTGTTGACTCAATTAAACTAATTCTAAATTATTAATTAACTCTAATATTAATATCATTAAGAATTAAAAACCATTATGTTAGAAATTATTTGCATTTAATAAAGCAACAATTTATAATTATATTATTTTAATTTGCATCTTTATTTTAAACTTGTTACAGTACACTTGATAAGCTTGGTGGGGCTATAGCTCAACTGGGAGAGCATCTGTTTTGCACGCAGAAGGTTAGCGGTTCGATTCCGCTTAGCTCCATAAATTAAATATATTGAGTAATTTTGTGTTAAATTAATTTTTACATGTAAACCGTAAAAGTAATACATCCAGTAGAACAAAATTCTCAGAATTTATCAATAAAAGTTATATATGTTTTTAGTTAAGCATTAACTATAATAATTATTTAATTGATAACGGTGCGGTAGTTCAGATGGTTAGAACATCGGCCTGTCACGCCGAGGGTCACGGGTTCAAATCCCGTCCGCACCGCAGCGCCGTATTAATTATTAATAATATAAGGGGTGTAGTTCAAATAGGTAGAACGTCGGTCTCCAAAACCGAGTGTTAGGAGTTCAAGTCTCTTCACCCCTGTGATCTATCTATAAAAATTTTAAAATAAATAATATATTGTTTAATTCTTATATAATTCACAGTACACATATTTAATATGTGCAAATAATATTGTATCTTTTACGTGTTTGTTATTTATATTTTTTTAAAAAATAACTATCGTCCCATATATTTATGGATCTTTATACACTTTTTAATATAAAAATTAATTATATTAACTGAAATCTATAAATATTTAATATAGAAAAGTTAAAATCTTAATATCGTATATCGTTCTTCTCAAAAAATAAACAAACGATACTAATTAAAATTTTTAATAAAAATAAACGGTTATGGTTTTTATTTATATTGTCAAAATAATTAAAATATATACAATCTTATAACAATAAACTACAATAATCATCTATATACTGATGATTATTCAAATCATATTATTTACAAAAATATCACTTTTTAAAATACCGCATCTGTAACATATAAAATATAAATAAAACACACATATATAATCAAATGTGTATTATGTGTCTTATTGAAAGTATCCACTAAAACAAAAGCATTAAAACAAAACAAAATTTATCATTATTAATATTTAAGAATATCAAATGCGTTATATTTTATTCACGTAATGATAATTTATATTTATCATAAAAAATTATTATATTTAAAGCACATGGAAATTACTGTTTTAAAAATTACTGCTAGTTTTTAATAAAACATATTATAGAATATAATATTCTTAACAATTAAATATCAACACTAATGTAACAAAAGATTAATTTTTATATAATTATTTACTGGTTTAAAATATACAGAAAAAATGAAATTTTATTTATATATAGCAGTATTACGCTTTAAACTAATAATATTATTATATTTTACAATTGCGTCGATACACCGGAAGCTTATATTGATGTCGTAAATATAAATGTTACGAGGATTTTTCTAAAAAAGCCATTTTTGATAAAATACACAATATTTTATAAATATTCCAAATTTATTTAAATCTAATAAAAATATATAATTTCCATATGGTTTACAATTAATTTTAAAAATCGATCACTTATTTATGAATAATCTAATTTGATTATTATTTAATTCATACAAATCACAAGAGGAAATAAATATGAACGGAGCTCAGTGGATAATAAAAGCACTGAGAGACAAAGGTGTAGATATTATTTTTGGTTACCCAGGTGGAGCTATCATGCCAATATACGATGCATTATTTGATTCTGAAGTAAAACATCTATTATGTAGACATGAACAAGGAGCGATTATAGCTGCTATAGGATATGCTAGAGCCACTGGAAAAGTTGGTGTATGCTTTGCAACTTCTGGTCCAGGAGCTACCAATCTTATCACTGGGCTAGCTGATGCACTGTTAGACTCTATCCCGATAGTAGCAATTACTGGACAAGTAGGATTAGAATTTATTGGTACTGACGCATTTCAAGAAGTAGATGTATTAGGATTATCTTTAGCTTGCACTAAACATAGTTTTTTAGTACATTCATTACATATGATACCTGGTATTATTGATGAAGCATTTTATATTGCTTCCAAAGGAAGACCAGGTCCAGTATTAATAGATATACCAAAAGATATTCAACTATCTACCGAAAAAATAATACCTAAAAACTATATTAATAATAAAAAGCATGTTTGTAGCATCAAAGGTGATATAGAAAAAGCTCGTGTATTAATGCTTAAATCATACCAACCAATACTTTATATAGGTGGAGGCGTGGGAATGGCGCAAGCAGTAACATCGCTACGTACATTCATTTCTAAAACAAAAATACCTACTGTAGTAACATTAAAAGGAATTGGTGCGCCAGATTATACAGAAGATTGTTATTTAGGAATGTTAGGCATGCACGGTAATCAAGCAGCTAATTTAGCAGTGCAAAAATGTGATTTACTCATTGCAATTGGAGCTCGTTTCGATGATCGAGTAACTGGACAATTACATACTTTTGCTCCACAAGCAAAAGTAATTCATTTAGATATTGATCCTGCAGAATTCGGTAAACTACGTCTAGCTCATGTTTCTTTATCAGGGAATTTAAACGATTTACTATTTTCATTAACACAATCCTTATCTATTGACGAATGGAGAATAAAAGTAAAATCTTTAAAACTAAAGTACCGTTGGTCTTATCAATCAACTGACGACAAAATTTGTGCGCCAGCTTTATTACGAGCAATTAGTGAAAATGCTCCTTACGATGCTATCGTTACTACAGATGTTGGACAACATCAAATGTGGGCTGCCCAGCATATGCAATTTAATCGTCCAGAAAATTTTATTACTTCTGGAGGACTTGGAACTATGGGATTTGGAACACCAGCAGCTATTGGCGCTCAAATTGGCCGACCCAACCATATGGTAATATGTATTTCTGGTGACGGGTCATTCATGATGAATATACAAGAACTTGCCACTATTAAACGCAAAAGTCTACCCATTAAAATTGTTTTATTAGATAACCAACGTTTAGGAATGGTTCGTCAGTGGCAACAATTGTTTTTTAATAAACGTTATAGTGAAACTACATTGACAGATAATCCTAACTTTCTTATTTTGGCCAAGGCATTTGACATTCATGGATTACGTATTACTCATAAATCTCAAATATCAGATGCGATTAATTTATTATTTATGCACACAGAGGCTTTTTTGTTACATGTACTAATCAATGAATATGAAAACGTTTGGCCACTAGTTCCACCTGGTGCTTCAAATGACGCTATGTTGGAGCAATAATATGCCATGTTACTCTTTATGCATTAAAGCTAGATTTTGCCCAGAAGTACTTGAACGTATCCTGAGGGTCATACGTCATCGTGGTTTTGAGTTAAATACGTTAAATATGTCGTCACATAACAAATTTGATAATAAAAAAATAAATATTTTTTTGACTGTTTCCAGTAATAGAGCAATATACTTACTATCTGCTCAATTAAACAAATTGACAGATATATATCATATTGAAATTCAATAAATTCAATAATTCTTAAATGAACATTATATTTGACTATATCACCGAGGAAGAAATCAAATGAATAGAACAAATTTTATTTGGTTTAATGGAGATATCATACCATGGCAAGAAGCTAAAATACATGTAATGTCTCATTCTCTGCACTATGGATCATCGGTATTTGAAGGTATGAGATGTTATGATTCATATAAGGGGCCTGTTATATTTCGTCATCGTGAACACATACAAAGATTACATGACTCCGCAAAAATTTATCGTATACCCATTTCTTGGAGTATCGATAATTTAATGCAAGCATGCAGAAAAATTATTCGTAAAAATAATTTAATTAATGCATATATTCGTCCTATAGTATTCATTGGAGACGTAAGAATAAAAATTAACCCGGATCCTAAATATACCACAGACGTTGCTATAGCAGCTTTCTCCTGGTCATCTTATTTAGGAGCAGATTCTTTAGAGCAAGGCATTGACGTGATGATATCTTCTTGGAACAGAGTTCCAGCAAATACTCTTCCAAGCTCAGCTAAAGCTGGCGGAAATTACTTATCATCCATGTTAATTAGTAATGAAGCTTACAGAAATGGTTATCACGAAGGAATTGGGTTAGATATATATGGTTATATTTCAGAAGGAGCTGGTGAAAACTTATTCGAAGTTAAAAATAAAATTATCTTAACACCACCACGCGCTTCTTCTATTTTACCTGGAGTTACGCGAGATTCTATTATTAAATTAGCAACAAATATCGGTTTAGAAGTACAAGAACAAGTGTTGTCTCGTGAATCTTTATATACAGCTGATGAAATATTTATGTCGGGTACTGCTGCAGAAATAACCCCAGTACGTAGTGTAGATAGAATTCAAGTAGGTACTGGTAGACCTGGTCCCATTACTAAAAGATTACAAGACTTATTCTTTAACTTATTTACTGGAGTAACTGAAGATCTATGGGATTGGTTGGATCCAGTCAATTAACCATTGAACACTCAACATTTATAGATAATACTGGAGTTTAAATATATATGCCTCAATATCGCTCTACTACTACTACGTATGGTCGTAATATGGCTGGTGCCCGAGCACTATGGCGCGCTACGGGCATGACCACCGAAGATTTTGATAAAATAATTATTGCTGTAGTTAATTCATTTACCCAATTTGTCCCTGGTCACGTGCATTTACGAAATGTAGGAACATTAGTTTCTGAACAAATTAAGATTAATGGAGGAGTTGCAAAAGAGTTTAATACTATCGCAATAGATGATGGAATTGCCATGGGACATAGTGGCATGCTATATTCTTTACCGTCTAGAGATCTTATTGCTGATTCAGTAGAATATATGATCAACGCCCACTGTGTTGATGCTATGGTGTGTATTTCTAATTGCGATAAAATAACACCTGGAATGTTAATGGCAGCATTGCGCTTAAATATTCCAGCTATTTTTATATCAGGTGGTCCAATGGAATCCGGCACAGTAACTCTATCTAATAAAGATCTTAAACTTAGTTTAATTGATGCAATAACTTATGCCGCAAATCCTAGTATTTCTAATATTGATCAACAAAACATCGAAGAAGAAGCGTGTCCTACATGTGGATCTTGCTCAGGAATGTTTACTGCAAATTCTATGAATTGTTTAACAGAAGCATTAGGATTAGCTCAGCCAGGAAATGGGTCATTATTAGCTACCCATTCTGATCGAAAAAAATTATTTTTGAATGCTGGTAAATATATTGTCCACTTAGCAAAATCTTATTATGAAGAGAATAATTATTCTGTTTTGCCTCGTAATATAGCTAATAAATCTTCTTTTGAAAATGCAATGATGTTAGACATTGCAATGGGTGGATCCACTAATACCGTATTGCACTTACTTGCAGCCGCACAAGAAGGAGAAATAGATTTTACTATGGCAGATATTGATAGATTATCTCGAAAAGTACCACATCTGTGTAGAGTAGCTCCAAACACTCAAAAATATCATATGGAGGATTTTCATCGAGCTGGAGGAGTCATGGGTATACTTGGCGAATTACATCGTTGTGGTCTATTACATGAAAACACACGCAATGTATTGAATCAATCTTTATCAGAAACATTACTAAAATATGATATTGTTTCCTGCGATAATATTGATTCAAAAAATATGTACGCTGCAGCGCCAGGAGGAGTACGTACTACACAAGCATTCACTCAAACAAACAGATGGGATTCATTAGATATAGATCGTTGCTCTGGTTGTATTCGTTCTCGCGAACATGCTTATAGCCAAGATGGCGGTTTAGCAGTATTATATGGAAATCTTGCTACAGATGGTTGTCTGGTAAAAACAGCTGGAGTTCATGTAAAGCTTCAAAAATTCTATGGGCCAGCTAAAGTCTATGAAAGCCAAGAAGAAGCGGTTCAAGCAATTCTAACAGGAAATGTGCATTCTGGAGATGTAATTGTAATTCGATATGAAGGCCCAAAAGGGGGTCCAGGTATGCAAGAAATGCTATATCCAACATCTTTTCTTAAATCTATGAGCTTAGATTTATGCTGTGCTTTAATTACAGATGGTAGGTTTTCAGGTGGAACATCCGGTTTATCTATCGGACATATATCTCCAGAAGCAGCTAATAAAGGATTAATCGGCTTAGTATATGACGGAGATATAATTAATATTGATATCAGTGCACGTAGTATTGTCTTAGAAGTGCCTGAATATATACTGACAACAAGATATAAATTAGAAATTGCTCGAGGCACTAAAGCATGGACTCCAATAAACAGAAATAGAAATATATCCACTTCTTTAAAAGCGTATGCCCATTTAGTAACAAGTGCGGACAAGGGCGCTGTTCGTGATAAATCCAAGTTATTGGGATAACATTATACATGAAAAAATTTAATTATTTTCCTAATGCACCCTGTCCCGCAGAATATCTACGAACTGCCTTACGTTCTCATGTATATGAAGTAGCTCAAATAACACCATTGCAAATTATGCGCAAATTATCACAACGTTTCAAAAATATAGTATTAGTAAAACGTGAAGATAGACAACCAGTACATAGCTTTAAGCTACGAGGCGCTTATGCTATGATTTCCAGTCTCAATGAAGCACAAAAATCTTCTGGAGTTGTTACAGCATCAGCAGGCAATCATGCTCAAGGAGTAGCTTTGTCTGCCGCTCATCTTGGTATAACATCTTTGATTGTAATGCCTACAAACACTGCAGATATAAAAATAGACGCAGTACGTAATTTTGGAGGAAAACCATTATTATGTGGAGCTAATTTTGATGAAGCTAAAATTAAAGCTATGTCTCTAGCTGATCAACACCAATTAACTTTCATTCCTCCGTTCGACCATCCAACGGTTATAGCAGGTCAAGGAACATTAGCGATGGAATTGTTACAACAAGATGCTCATTTAGATCGTATTTTTGTTCCAGTAGGAGGAGGTGGGTTAGCTGCAGGTATTTCTGTGTTAATTAAACATCTTATGCCCCAGATAAAAGTTATAGGAGTTGAATCAGCAGAATCAGCTTCTTTATGCGCCGCATTATCAGCTGGAATGCCAGTATGGCTACATAAAGTAGGTTTATTTGCGGAAGGAGTAGCTGTACGATGTGTTGGAAATGAAACGTTTCGTTTATGTAAAAAATATCTAGATGACGTAATTACAGTAGATAATGATGCAATTTGTGCTGCAATAAAGGATTTATTTGAAGACGTACGCGCTATAGCTGAGCCTTCAGGTGCTTTAGCATTAGCTGGAATGAAAAAATACATTCAACAATATGCAATACGGGGTGAAAGATTAGCTCATATTCTTTCAGGTGCTAATATAAATTTTCATGAATTACGTTATATTTCAGAACGTTGTGAGCTAGGAGAACAACGAGAAGCATTAATGGCAATTACTATTCCAGAAAAGAAAGGTAGTTTTTTAGAATTTTATAAAATATTGGGAAACAGATCGGTAACGGAATTTAATTATCGTTATAATGGATCCAAAAAAGTTTGCATATTTATTGGTATACGTTTAAAAAATGGATATTCTGAAAGAAAAGTAATAATACAAGAAATACTCGCTAATGGTTTTCACGTCGTAGATTTGTCTGATGATGAAATGGCAAAATTGCATGTTAGATATATGGTAGGGGCGCATTTATTCCAGTCTTTACAGGAACGAATTTTCAGTTTTGAATTTCCAGAAGCTCCAGGAGCATTATTAAAATTTCTTTATACTTTAGGCGCTAATTGGAATATTTCTCTGTTCCATTATAGAAACCATGGCACTGATTACGGGCGTGTTCTAGCTGGATTTGAATTATCTAACCAAAAAGAAGAAGAAAAATTTGAACAATACCTATCTAAATTAGGATATGAATGGCATGATGTCACAACTAATCCAGTTTTTAGAGTATTTTTAAATTAAAAAATTATTTTTTATACAAAATTATTGAATTATTTTAACATTATTTAAAAAGGTATGTTATGACCAATTATTTTAATACATTAACTTTTATGCAAAAATTAAAACATTTAAAAAAATGCCGATTTATGAGTCGTGATGAATTTTCTAAAGGAATCCAAGCCTTACTATCTAAAAAAATAGCTATAATAGGTTGTGGATCTCAAGGATTAAATCAAGGTTTAAATATGAGAGACTCAGGGGTAAATATTTCATATGCCTTGCGTCGAGAATCCATTATTAACAAACAAGAATCTTGGTCAAGGGCGACACAGAATGGATTTACTATAGGAACTTATGAAGAAATTATTCCAAAATCAGATATTGTTATTAACTTAACTCCAGATAAAAATCACACAGAAGTGGTAAAAAAAATAGAACCTTTAATGAAACATGGATCTGTATTAGGCTATTCACATGGATTTCATATTGTGGAAGTTGGAGAAAAAATTCGACAAGATATCACTGTCATAATGGTTGCTCCAAAATGTCCTGGCACGGAGGTTCGTCAAGAGTATCAACGAGGATTTGGTGTACCTACCTTAATTGCTGTGCATAAAGAAAACGATGTATATAATATAGGAATAGAATTGGCAAAATCTTGGGCATTTGCACTCGGTAGTCATCATGCTGGAGTATTAGAATCTTCATTCGTGGCAGAAGTTAAATCAGATCTTATGGGAGAACAAACTATTTTATGTGGAATGTTGCAAGCAGGATCAATTATTTGTTTTGACTATATGATTAACAATGGTGTTGATTCTGGATATTCGGGAAAATTTATTCAATATGGTTGGGAAGCCATAACCGAAGCATTAAAACACGGGGGTATCACATTAATGATGGACCGATTGTCTAATGTTGCTAAAATACGCGCTTTTATATTATCTGAAAAATTAAAAAATATATTAAAACCAATTTTTGAAAGACATATGGAAAATATACTTAACGGGATATTTTCTGAAGAAATGATGTCAGATTGGAAGAATAATGATTCTAAATTACTTATTTGGAGAAAAAAAACCAGTCAACTTCCGTTAGAACAAGCGCCAAACTATCAACAAGAGATTTTGGATCAAACATATTTTGATCACGGAATATTAATGGTAGCTATAATAAAAGCAGGAGTAGAGCTATCTTTCGACACAATGACAAAAGCTGGTATAACGCCAGAATCAGCATACTATGAATCATTACATGAATTACCTTTAATTGCAAATACTATAGCTCGAAAAAAATTATATGAAATGAATACGGTAATTTCCGACACTGCAGAATACGGAAATTATTTGTTTTGTAATACAGTAGTGCCTTTATTACAAAAAACTATAATACCTGATTTAAAAAAAGGAGATTTAGGTATATCGCCCGAAGAAATTAAAATAGATAATATTATTTTACGTAATACTAATGAAATGATTAGAAATCATGCAATAGAAAAAGTTGGAATTAAATTAAGAAATCATATGCAAAACATGAAAAATTTATCATGTATTAATAATTAAAACCCAAACTGTGATCATACACTGATTTTAAGGTATCTTGTTATCAGGAAGGATCATTTAGCCGATGATATAAGTGAAAATTACATATTTTATTTAAATAAAATTAATAAAAATTTGATATCCATGACTAATTATGTAGATAACAATAAACACTAATTAATTTACGATATTTACTGAAATTAACAAATTGTTATATACGCATATGACAATTAACAGAAACAGGTTATAAGAGGAGAATAAATTGAATCATATACTACATTTGACAGATTCTGATTTTAAAGAAAAGGTATTAAACTCTATCAATCAAGACAATAAACCATTTTTAATTGATTTTTGGGCTGAGTGGTGTAATCCTTGTAAAGCAATGACACCTATCTTAGAAGATATAGCTGTTGAATTTCATGATAAACTAAAAATAGCAAAATTAAATATAGATGACAATCCAATAACTACTAAAAAATATGGCATTAGAAGTATTCCAACATTATTGTTGATTCACCATGGAACAGTATTATCTACTAAAATAGGATTGTTGTCTAAACAAAAATTACAAGAATTTTTAAAAACATATATATAAATTTCACGCTTATTTTTAATATTTGTAATTTTCAAAAATTTATCTTATATGTTAGTAGACGTTTCTTTAGGATTATAGTAGAATGACAGCCTGTTGCTTCGTAATTAACCATAAATATATAATTTTTCAGTAACGATTAGACGCACAATAACCATTGTAATAATAGCGATTACGATTGTATAATATAAATAAGATAAATTAAATGTAGACATGTTTTCTAATATAGTTATGAGATTATTGGTGAATTTTTAAAAATCTATTTCTATATGATAATCCGATAATAAAATAAGTAGCATTTAATTATATACCTGTTCTCGATAATATTTGGGATTGGGTATATAATTTAAGCACCATCATACTATAAAGGGAATAATTATATTGTGTTGTGCAATAAACCATATCTCTTTAATACCAACGGTATTGTATACCTCCAATTTAAGAATCCATAATTATGAATCTTACAAAGTTAAAAAATATACCAGTTTCTGAGTTAGTACACCTTGGAGAAAGTATGGGTCTAGAAAATTTAGCACGTATGCGTAAACAAGATATTATTTTTGCTATTTTTAAACAACATGCTAAAACTGGAGAAGATATTTTTGGGGATGGCGTATTAGAGATCTTACAAGATGGTTTTGGGTTTCTTAGGTCTAGTGATAGCTCCTATCTTGCAGGTCCAGATGATATTTATGTATCTCCTAGCCAAATTCGTCGTTTTAATTTACGTACTGGAGATACTATTTCTGGGAAAATTAGACCCCCAAAAGAAGGTGAACGTTATTTTGCATTACTTAAGGTAAGTGATGTAAATTATGACAAACCAGAAAATGCCCGTAATAAAATTTTATTTGAAAATCTCACCCCATTACATGCAAACTCACGATTACGTATGGAGCGAGGGAACGGTTCTACAGAAGATCTAACCGCAAGAGTATTAGATTTAGCATCACCAATTGGACGTGGTCAACGAGGTTTAATCGTAGCACCTCCTAAAGCGGGTAAAACCATACTGTTACAAAATATTGCGCAAAGTATTAGTCACAACTATCCAGACTGTGTACTGATAGTGCTTTTGATAGATGAACGCCCAGAAGAAGTAACTGAAATGCAACGCTTAGTGCATGGAGAAGTAATTGCATCTACTTTTGATGAACCAGCTTCTCGTCATGTACAAGTGTCCGAAATGGTAATTGAAAAAGCTAAACGATTAGTAGAACATAAAAAAGATGTCATTATTTTATTAGATTCCATCACACGATTAGCTAGAGCCTATAATACTATTGTACCTTCATCTGGAAAAGTATTAACAGGAGGAGTTGATGCTAATGCTTTGCATCGTCCAAAGCGGTTTTTTGGAGCTGCTCGTAATATGGAAGAAGGAGGGAGTTTAACTATTATAGCCACTGCTTTAATCGATACCGGATCAAAAATGGATGAAGTAATTTATGAAGAATTTAAAGGAACTGGAAATATGGAGCTACATTTATCAAGAAAAATAGCTGAAAAACGTGTTTTCCCAGCAATTGACTATAATCGATCTGGAACTAGAAAAGAAGAATTGTTAACCACTCAAGATGAACTGCAAAAAATATGGATTTTACGTAAAATTATTCATCCAATGAGCGAAATTGACGCAATGGAATTTATGATGAACAAACTATCTATGACAAAAACTAACGATGAGTTTTTTGATATGATGAAACGATGTTAATTTATTATAACAATTGTAATTTCTATATTAAAATGCGTTTTGAGAAATTGACTACCCGCAATATTTTTATGTTAATCTGTTTGGCCAAATTTAACTATAAAACTTATTTAAGAGCTATTTGCGTTTTTATATTATACACTATGAATATAGTATTGGTAGATGCATGAATCTTATGCAATCACTCATTTTAAAAAAGTATTAAAGTAGCATAAAAAATAATATAAAAAATTATAATATTAATAATATATTTACATATAAATGATAATTAATTAATTTTTAAACTAATATAGGATATGTGGATACTGTTATGTTTTTTAATTTATTCTATTCAGATTTTTAAATAAAATTTTAACTATATCGCATAAATGATTTTAAAGGAGCACCCAAAACTATAAAATAGACTTTTCGTTTTTATAAAATACTTATTTTTATGTTATTTTAAGTAGTAATATTGAATTAAATATTGTTTTTTATATAAAATAAACTACATTTAACTAATTAAACGTATCTTATTTAGCGCAAAGATAAATTAAAATATATATACGCTGAATCAGTGCGTCCGTAACTCAATTGGATAGAGTATTGTCCTCCGAAGACAAAGGTTTCAGGTTCAAATCCTGTCGGACGCATTGATCTATTGAAATTTATATAAAAAAATTAGGATTGATCTGTGGTGATTGTAGCTCAGTCGGTAGAGCTCTGGATTGTGGTTCCAGTAGTCGTGGGTTCGAATCCCATCAATCACCCATTTAAAAAATAAAATAAAACCAACACTAAGCGAAGGTGGCGGAATTGGCAGACGCATTAACTTCAGGAGTTAGTGTCTTTACAGAGACGTGAGGGTTCAAACCCCTTCCTTCGCAAAAATAATTACCACTATGCACAATAAATCAGTTAATTATCAGACTCAGATATTAGTAGACAGAATATAAAATACACAAAAAACCTACATAAAATTTAATAAATTATCGGCGAGTGGCGCAGCTTGGTAGCGCTCCTGGTTTGGGACCAGGAAGTCGGAGGTTCGAATCCTCTCTCGCCGACTCTCATAATAAACTATATGAGAATTTTTAAATATTTCTCTGTTATATTTCCTAAAATTTATATTTTTTAATTAAAGCATATTATTTTAATCTGAATTTAATATTCCATACCATAATATTAAGAGTTTTTAATTAAAATATGAGTCAGTACATCATTGTTTGCTGAATATGCAACAATAATATCTGTCCAACCCAAATTTTTAGCTAATTTAGCCAAACGCAAACTTGCCACTATAAGCCTACATCGTATTAGCCAAGATGTGCGATAAAATTTAGGAATTAAATAATACAACTGTTTTAGTATATCTCCAGAAGTAACTACTACCGTTTTAATATTCAGTTCTAACAACCTACATGATTGCTCCTCTCCATTATATTGCAACGATTGTCTACGATAACATTCACAAGATAAAACTAACGCTCCTCTTTTCTGAAGAGTATCGTCTAAAACAGTACGTCCATTATTACCTCTCAAAATAAGAACACGTTTTCCATAACTATAAATTAATTCAGGTAATTGTAATAAATTTTCACTTGTTTCTTTATCTTTAGGATATTTTGAAGTAATTCCTGACAATTCATACATCTTTATGCTAGTTGCGCGACCAATAGAATAATATACTAATTTAGTAGGCCAAGGTATTCCCATACTAAGTAACTGATCGTGGGCATATTTAATTGCATTCTGCGATACAATACACAATAAATCACCTGCAGAAAGTAGATTTAATCGTTGTTCCAAAAAAGACAGCGTTCTTCCCGTAGAAAAACAAATTAATGGCAAATGATGTGCGATTTTTCCAATAGAAAGTAATTTATTTACTAACTTCTCCCCATATGGAGACGGTCGAGTGATTAAAATGCTCATACTTAACTACATTAAATTTCATTAATAAACATTAATTGTAAAATATATTACTTTGTAAATTGAATTAATAAATCTTCAGCAAGAATGAATCCCAGGTTTTCTGCTTGATCTAAAGGCGCTCGCCCTTCAGTACGAGTAATTTTACTTCCATCAGGCAATCCAATAAGTGCACGCAACCATATTTGATCTCCTTCAATTTCAGCATAACTAGCAATTGGTAATTGACAATAACTTTCTAAATAAGTAGTAACAGCACGTTCTGCTTTAATACGTAATGACGTTTCCCTATGATATAAAGGTAATAACAACGATAAAACATCAGTGTCATCTGAACGACATTCTATAGCTATAGTGCCCTGCCCCATAGCTGGCAATAGATCAGATGGATCAATATGAACACGAATATACTCATTTAATTTTAATCGATTCAATCCAGCTACAGCTAAAATGATTGCATCATATTGATCATACTGTAATTTTTTTAATCTAGTATCTATATTGCCTCGTAAGTTATTTATTATCAAATCTGGACGTTGAGCGCGTATTTGACATTGTCTACGTAAACTTGATGTTCCTATTGTACCGCCAATAGGCAACATATCTATATTAGAATATTTTAAACTAACAAAAGCATCACGCGGATCATTTCGTTCACATAGAATTGGAAGAATTAACTCAGCTGGTAAAGGTGCTGTAACATCTTTCATAGAATGCACGGCAATATCAGCACGAAAATCTACTAATGCATATTCTAATTCTTTAATAAATGCACCTTTTTTAATTTTTTTCTTTGAAACATTATTTAAAAATTTGTCTCCTGTTGTTACAATAGGCATTAGCTCTATTTGTATATCTGGATGATAGCGCTTCAATTCATTACAAACATATTGAGCTTGACAAATAGCCAATCGACTTTTTCGCGTAGCAATCCTTAAAACTCTAGTATTTATCATTTTAATTATGTTAAAAATAAAACATATAATCTTTTAATTAATTAATATACTTGTAATTATTTTATAAACTAAATAACAAAAATAATATGCTAATCTTAAATTTTAATTCTATGTAATCTTAATATTTTAAGATAGATGAATTAGAAGAATTAATATAATTAATTGTATAAAACAAATTCTTTCTTCAGATTATTATCTAAAATATTGCAATATTACTATATTTACATTATGAATTTTATATTCATATCTCTTTTTACAAAGATTTATAATAAAAAAGCATGCTATACCATTATTAATGGTATTTAGTACAAAACTAATTTATCTATTTATATTATAATACCTTAATTATTAATTAAGAATAAAAATAACATTTAAATATTTTTAATACATTAATTATCAATATAAATTGATAGTATCATTTGCATTACTTTAAAAATAAAATTAATTTTTTAAATTATTTAAAATATTATTAGTCTTATTTTTAAAACATAAAAGATACTCTGTTTTAAATAAACATCATATTTTTATAAATTAATCGTAATGTTTTTAATAAACATATATTTTTATCAATTATTAAGATACAATGACATTAATTTAATTTTTATTTAATAGAAATTAAATTAATATATTCACTATTATGAAAATATATAAACAATTTAGTTTAATAAACTTATTTTGAAAAGTTAACGATACATATTTAATTTTATTCGTTGATATTATATGAGGCAAATATGAGATTTGCAAAAATGAATGGATTGGGTAATGATTTTGTTATTATAGATGCTATAACACAAAATATATATCTCACTACTAAAAATATAAAATATCTATCAAACCGATATTACGGAATTGGATTTGATCAATTGCTAATAGTAGAACCCCCTTATGATCCAGCAATAGATTTCCATTGCAGAATTTATAACGCAGATGGAACAGAAGTCAATCAATGCGGAAACGGTATTCGTTGTTTTGCGCAATTTGTTTACTTAAAAAAATTAACTAACAAACGAAATATTCACATTAGCACTCGCACTCATCATATAGTCCTATCTATAATGGATGACAATCATATATCTGTCAACATGGGTCCACCAATATTTGATCCAAAGCTTGTCCCATTTTATGCATCACAATATCAAAAAACTTACATTTTATTTTTGCCTACACAAACAATATTATGTGGTATAGTATCTATGGGCAATCCTCATTGTGTTATTTTAGTTGAAAACATAGAAACCGTCCAAGTTAATTTATTAGGATCAACATTAAAAAATCATCATTGTTTTCCAGAACAAGTCAATGTAAGTTTTATGCAGATTATTGATCGTAACAAGATCCGATTACGAGTATACGAACGAGGGGTAGGAGAAACTCAGGCCTGTGGAACTGCCGCCTGTGCAGCTGTAGCTATAGGCATTCAACAAAAGCTGTTATGTGAAACAGTAAACGTAGTATTGCCCGGGGGTACTTTGTCAATAAATTGGACAGGTATAGGAAATCCATTATATATGACTGGATCAACATCATACGTATATGATGGATATATTGATGTATAAACTCAGAATGATGTACAGAACTATATTGTTTGTATAATTAAATATATGTACTTATTAATTGATAAAAATACAAATACTATATCAATTAATACTTTAATTTATATTAAAGGTATAATTTATGCATTTTTATCGCGTGTTACGCCCTTTTCATGCTATAACTTTAGATTTAGATAATACATTGTACAACAATTATTCGATCATGAATCAAGCTGAAGAACAATCAGTATTATTTTTACAACAATATCATCCCGCGTTGTCTAAAATAAAAAAAACCGACTATTGCCGGGCACGTAAAATACTTAAAATTATAGAACCAGACATTTATCATGATGTAAATTATTGGCGTTGGAAATCTTTAAAAATAACTTTGCTTCAGGCAGGATTAAATAAAAATGAAGCACAAGCAGGAGCTGATTATGCTATGGAAATTATTATACGTTGGCGCAATAAAATTAATATACCTCTTAGTACTCATAACACATTATCTGCATTAAATACTAAGTGGCCATTAATTGCAATTACTAATGGCAATGCAAATCCTATTACCTGTGGGTTACAACCATATTTTCAATATATACTACGTGCTGGGATTAATGGTCGAGCTAAACCATATGCAGATATGTATTATTTAGCTTCAAAACATTTTGGATTGCCTTGTAAAAATATTCTACATGTAGGAGATGACTTGCAAACAGATATAAAAGGAGCGATGCTCTCTGGAATGCAAGCCTGTTGGGTCAATCAATACAACACAGATCAATTTTACTCAATAGATATAAAATTGTTGCCACATTTAAAAATTTCCAAGTTAATATCATTAACATACTTACTATAACATTAATAGTTGTATTAATAACATATTTTATAATAATTATTATAAGCATATATTTCAATATTTTATGAATATTTCTAATATTCTTAACCAACTAAATGATAAACAAAAAGAAGCAGTTACTTCTAACGACAAAAATATATTGGTATTATCTGGAGCCGGAAGCGGAAAAACTCGAGTATTAGTGAATCGCATTGCCTGGCTGCAATTAGTAAAAAAATGCACACCATGGTCAATAATGGCGGTAACTTTTACCAATAAATCTGCTTTGGTCATGCGTAATCGGGTTCAATCCTTAATTGGTGTTCAAAAAAAAAGTGATATGTGGATCAGTACTTTTCATGGATTAGCAAATCATTTGTTACGAACTCATTATATACATGCAAATTTACCAAAAGATTTTCAAATTCTTGATAAGAATGATCAAATTCGACTTTTAAAACAATTAATACGTTCGCTTAATTTAAATGAAAAAAAATACAACGTGCATCAGGCTATGCATTATATTAATACAGAAAAAAATAAAATTTCAGAAATTCAAAATACTAATATCAATAATAATTCAATAAAAATGACATGGATACGACTTTATCGGTCTTATCGTGATATATGTCACCGTTCTGGATTAGTAGATTTTAATGAATTATTAGAACGCGCATATATGCTATGTTTAAATTATCCAAATATTTTACATTATTATCAACAACGATTTATTAATATTTTAGTAGATGAATTTCAAGATACTAATAAAATACAATATGATTGGTTATGTCTATTATCAGGAGAAAACAATAATTTAATGATTGTTGGTGATGATGATCAATCTATTTATGGTTGGAGAGGAGCGCAAGTAAAAAATTTTCAAAGATTTTTAGAAGATTTTAAAAATGTACGAATTATTACATTAGAACAAAATTATCGTTCTACTAATAATATTTTGAAAGCTGCTAACGCTCTTATTTGTAAAAATAACACACGTCTAAAAAAAAAACTATGGACACAAGAAAACAAAGGAGATGCAATTTCTGTTTACTGTGCTTTTAACGCAGCAGATGAAGCTTTATTTGTGGCAAACAATCTAATAAATTGGAAAAAAAAACATGGTTCACTCAATGAGTGCGCTATATTATATCGAAACAATTTTCAATCTCGTTTACTGGAAGAAATTCTATTGAAAAAAAATGTGCCTCATCAAATATATGGAGGAATAAAGTTTTTTGAGCGCAAAGAAATTAAAGACATCATAGCTTATTTAAAATTTGTTACTAATCAAAATAATAATATTGCTTATATGCGAATAATTAATACACCTAATAGAGGAATTGGACCACGTACTTTAGAAAATATAAATAAACACGCTAATTTAAATCACTTAAGTTTATGGGAAAGTAGCTTATTTATTTTACACAAAGAGATTATCAAAGGAAAATCTGCTATTGCTCTAAAAAAATTTATTACGTTAATAGATTCATTAAAAAAACAAATTTTAACCATATCACCTTTACACGAACAAATCTATTATATTATTAAGCAAGTCGGATTATGGAGTGCATATGAAGAAAAAACATTGATACCAACGTATCATGATAATATACACAATATTCAAGAGTTAATTACAATGAGCAAACAATATGATGTTTTATTAGAATCAACAACATATGAATCTCCATTACAACAATTTTTATCATATATTTCCTTAGAATTTGAAGAAAATTTATCTAATTCACATGTAGATGCAGTGCAATTAATGACGCTACATGCTTCAAAAGGATTGGAATTTTCTCAAGTATTTATTGTAGGTCTAGAAGAAGGCATTTGCCCAAGTTACATTGCTTTAACTAACAAAGAACTATTAGAAGAAGAACGTAGATTAATTTATGTCGGTATCACACGCGCTATGCATAAATTAACAATTAGTTATTCAGAAACTCGTCATATCTATGGAAAAGAGATAATAATCCAATCACCATCTAGATTTGTTAACGAATTACCAACAGATTGTTTAGAAGTGTCTTAGTATTTCTTATTAAAAATACGTGTTACTATTTTTATAAATTTATGTTTCTGTCGTATTAAATTTTCTGAAAGTTAATATCCTAATTCTGTTGAATTATTATATAATACAAATATATCTATACGCTTTATTTTCATTAAAAACTAAAAATATTGACAGTCCTTTTATACTTAGGAATGATTGTGCACGCATACAATCTCTGTAAATTTGATTTATAATACTTTCATTATGAAGAATATTTACTGAAAATTTAATGCACTATCATAATAATTATATTATGTAATCAAATAGATAAGTTCCTACAAGTTATTTGAATCGTTATAGATATTTGATACTTAATACCTAGCCACAGTTCTTGTAATTGTTCTATGTTGCAATAGATCATTACAAAAATTATATAGGGAGAATAACTATTTATTATCTAATTTTAATTATTGTGATCTAATGTATTCGAGTGTTATATCCGTTAAGGAAAAAATGATATATGTTTAACATATTTCAATTAAAAAATAATCATTTACTCCGTGTTAATGAAAAAGAAAAAATATCATTTTTAAACAATATTATTTGGGTAGATATAATAAATCCAAATAACGATGAATACAATTATATACAAAATATATTGTTGCACCAAAAAATAAATTTTTTTAAACTAAAAGATATCAACAAAACTATACGTTTTTTTAAAGATAAAAATGGGCTGCATATCCGTTCTTTTTTCTTTTCATATAATGAAAGAGAACAAATAAATAACTCTATTGTATCCTTTACCATATATAATGGATGTCTATTCACTTCACGCAAAGAAGAATTTCCAGTATTTTATACATATCAACAATATTTGCATAACCATTTATTAATAGATGGAAATGCCTATGAATTATTATTAAATTTATTTGAAGTAAAAATTGATGATCTAGCAAACAAAATAGAGCATATTTACTCCACTTTAGAAACATTAAGTTTTGTCATCATGAATGGACAACAAATTGATGAATATGATCATGCGCTTTCTGATTTAGCTGTATTGGAAAACATGGGCTGGAAAATTCGTGTTAATTTATTAGATTCTGAAAGAGCAATAAAATTTTTAATACGTAAAGTAAAACTACCCATAACACAACAACAATATGCTAAGGAAATTTTGAGCGACATTGCACTATTACTACCTCATAATGAATATGTATTTCATCAGATTAGTTCTTTAACCCAATCAGCAATGGGATTTATTAATATCGAGCAAAATAGAATCATAAAAATTTTTTCAGTAGTTTTTTTACCTCCAACTTTAATAGCATCTAGTTATGGAATGAATTTTGAATTTATGCCAGAACTACAGTGGTCATTTGGTTATCCTAGTGCCATTATCTTGATGATTTTAGCAGGATTAGCTCCGTATATCTATTTTAAATATAAAAATTGGTTATAAATAATTAACAACTACAATAATACTGTTTATAAAATGTTACAAATAATATAAATTTAATAAATTAAATATTTCTAAAATCTATCTTCACAGAAGAATCTTATATTACTCAAATAAGAATATTATTAAAGAACACGTGTAATAAATCAATGTTTAAAAATAATATTTATTATTATATATATCAAATTTTTATTAATATCATATTGTAATTATTGGTGTATAATCGTTATTATCACTGCAAAATTTTAATAAAACAATAAAGCGAGGTATAGATGTTTCGCATTGTTGTGTCTGATTTAGACGGCACCCTGCTAACACCAAGTCACCGATTAACACATTTCACTAAAAAGATTCTGCAACTATTAACTGATAATAAAATTCATTTTGTTTTTGCTACCGGCCGACATCACACAAGTGTCATGGAAATCCGTGATAATTTAAAAATTAACGCCTATATGATTACCTCTAATGGAGCTAGAATACACAATGCTGATGGAAAACTAATTGACTCTTATAATTTAGAGACAGCAATTGTATCTGACCTGCTATCCATAGCACATTATGATTCTGAAATTATTACTAATGTTTTCCACAACGATCAGTGGTTGATCAATCGATCAGTATCAGATCAAAATTATTTGACTAACAAATATGAATCTAATTACTGTGTTTATCAGAAAGATACGTTACCTTTGGACAAGATTTGTAAAGTATATTTTACTAGTAATAATTACCAACGGTTGTTATCCTTGGAAAAGGAATTAAACACACGATGGAGTCATTATGTTAATATTAGTTTTTCGCTTCCAACATGCTTGGAAGTAATGCCGGGTGGAGTCTCTAAAGGTCATGCTTTAGCGAAAGTAGTTAAATTACTAGGATATCAACTCAAGGATTGCATTTCATTTGGTGATGGTATGAACGACCAAGAAATGTTATCAATGACAGGAAAAGGATGTATAATGAGTAACGCACAACAACGACTAAAAGATACACTTCCATTATTAGAAATTATTGGAAGTAATAAAAATGATGCAGTTCCCCATTATTTAAAACGTCTTTATCTCAATAAGTTACCTAATATGCCTCTAATAAAATAATTGTTTTTTAATCAACATTCTATAACAACCTATAAGGTAATATCCTTTATACACTACAAAACACTAGTTTTCTTAAGGGTATATCAAACATACATGATCTTTTATATCTATATTAATAATATTAACTATAATCTCTCATTAAAAATAACATTTTACATTAAAATTACGACTATCATTTAATCAATTAATAAAAATATTTATATATTCAAACGACTAACTTATATTAATATAATATAAATGTATGTATTACGTTTATATTATATTAATATATCCTGTATATAACATATTTTATCAAAAAATTAATTTAAGATATTAAATTATAAATTTATATAAAAACTATTATTTTATAAATGTAACAAAATTAAACTTTTATAATTTTATTTTTCGTTTAATTTTTAAAAATATCTATCATTAATGAATTTGAAATAATCTGTAAAAAACTGCAACCAATACTAAAAATAGTATAATGTACTTTATAGTACACAACAATTTTAATAATCATGTGCATAAATAACTATGTATTCCATCAAGTAACATTTGAGTAGAAATCATTACTAACAACAAACCCATTAATCTCTCTAAAGCACCGATACCTTTGTTTCCTAATAAACGAGAAAATATATTAGACAACATCAAAATTAACATGGATAACCCCCAGGCAATAATCAATGATAAAATTAACAAATCAATTTGCTGAGGATATTGGTGGGATAATAATAGTAACGTTGCTAAAATCGAAGGACCTGCAACCAAAGGAATAGCAAGTGGAACTAAAAAAGGTTCTTCTCCTTCTGAAACACCCGTATTACTTCCTTCTTCTGAAGGAAATATCATTTTTATAGCAATTAAAAATAAAACAATACCGCCAGAAATAGAAACTGTTTCTGTGTGCAAATTAAGAAAAGTTAAAATATGTTCTCCAACAAATAAAAATCCTAACATTAATAATAAAGCAATCACCATCTCTCGAATTATTATAATTTGACGCCGTTTTGGTTCTAAACCTTTTAATATCGACATAAAAATTGGTAAATTTCCAATAGGATCCATAATTAAAAATAACAAAACTGTAGCTGATATCATTTCATTCATTATTATTTTCCTAATAGTTATTTATATTTTATATACATCATGCTTTTTATAAAGTAAATTATAAATATTATCATAAACGTATCATCATACCGTATTACTTATAACGTATACGTGCTATACACTATGTATAAATAATTTTCAATATACAGCATATTTTTAATAAATGTTCAATATATTACAATACTCACAATACATATGTTTTGATGACAACACTTAATAATTGAGAGATTAACAATGAAAAACATTGGGTTTGTTGGTTGGAGAGGCATGGTAGGTTCGGTATTAATGAATCGTATGCAAGAAGAAAGTGACTTTGACTATTTTCACTCAACGTTTCTTTCTACGTCCCAAATAGGAAAACACGCTCCAAACATTCAAGGAAAACAAGAACTATTTTTACAAGATGCCTATGATATAGAGCTTCTTAACTCCTTAGATATTATCATTACATGTCAAGGTAGCGCATATAGTAATATTATTTATCCAATATTAAGAAAAACTGGATGGGCGGGTTATTGGATTGATAGCGCTTCGTCTTTAAGAATGAATGATGATGCAATTATTATTTTAGATCCTGTCAATCAAGTATTCATAGAAAAAAGTCTAAATAATGGCATTAAAACATTTATAGGCGGCAATTGTACTGTTAGTTTAATGTTAATGTCTTTAGGTGGATTATTTTCTCAAAATTTAATTGAATGGGTTTTTGCGTCTACTTATCAAGCAGCTTCTGGATACGGAGCGCGCGCCATTCGGGAACTATTAATACAAATGGGTCAAGTGTATAATACAGTAACTGATTTCTTAACATCCTCTACTACGACGATTCTAGATATTGAACATGCAATTACTAAATTTAGCAGAACTGATTCTTTATTAGTAGATTGTTTTAAAGTTCCTTTAGTAGGCAACGTTATTCCATGGATTGGTAATTATATGTGTGACGGCCAAACTCAAGAAGAGTGGAAAGGTCAAGCAGAAACTAATAAAATTCTCAATACTTCCGAGAGTATAACAGTAGATAGTTTATGTGTGCGTGTTGGATCATTACGTTGTCATAGTCAAGCATTCATCTTAAAACTTAAGAAAAATATGTGCCTTACGGAAATAGAAGAACTCATTCAGTCACATAATGAATGGGTGGAAGTTATTCCAAATGATATGAAACAATCACTAGAAAACTTAACTCCTATAATGGTGTCCGGAACACTCAAAATACCAATCGGTCGATTACGCAAATTGCATGCAAGCAACAAACATATCGCAGCTTTTAGCGTGGGGGATCAGTTACTTTGGGGAGCGGCTGAACCATTAAGAAGGATGCTACGGCAACTACTATAGATTTCACTAAAAATAACAATATCATTCTACAATTAGCGAAAACATGATATCGAGAACAAACGTAAAAACAACAAACTATAAATATTCAAAATATTAAATAGATAACAATTACATAATAAATACCACAACTACTGTAGTTAAATATTTTTAAATTAAATAATAAAATGTTTATATTTAATAATAAGAATGTATGTCATGTTGATGTTGAGTAATATCCAGAACTCCTTTTAATTCTGGAAATAGGTTTTTTAGAGTAGTTTCTATACCTTCTTTTATAGTATAACTAGCCATCGCACATCCATTACATCCGCCATAAAATTTAATAACAGCTAACAGATCTTTAGTAATATGTACTAAAGATACACTACCGCCGTGCATCTCTAATTGCGGATTAATACGAAATTGTAATACATGTCTTACTTTGTCTTCTAATGAAGCACTGTTCATACTTTCTTCTGTATCATTGTATTTTTTAGTAATGTTAGGGGCCTTAATAGTAAGCTGATGGCCTAAGTCATTAACTATAATATCAATTCGTGCATCTTTAAGTAAAGAAATACACGACCGATCTACATGTATAGAGAACAATTCAAATTCAATGATCATATCACTGGATTTGAATTGTTCTGGTGAACAAAAACAAATACCGCACTCTGCGTGAACAGTACCTGGATCAACTACAAATACTCGTATCTGAGTTCCTGGGTTTTTGTTCTTTAAAATTCTGACAAAATGTTCTTGCGCTCCAGAAGTTACATTAATCATTTTATGATATACACCAATATTATTAAATAATATAAAAATACTAAAAATTTTTATTTTTACACAAAACCACTTGCATCAAGTTTATATATATTTTTATATATGTTCAATATATATTGCTATTTTTTAGCATTGATAATTAAATTATATTTATATACATAACGTACAATTAATATACTCTATATGTTTAATACAATTAAAAATTTTTAAACTATATAAATAAATTTTTTAAAATTATTCCAATAAATTTATTTCAAAATATCAAATAATATAAAGACAGCAAATTTATACAAACTTCAAATAATCATATATACATTTAGATATTCAGTATTTTAAAATAATTTACTATTCATTAAAAATAGACAACACAAAATAAAGTACAATTATATCTGTTTACTATCTAATTAGTCATCTAAAATAGAAACAATAATAGTAAAATATTTACAAATCATTAGATTTATTAATACAAAATTTATGATATTTATTATGTAGAAATAAACTACGGTGTTTACTAACATAAAACACTACATAGATATTACGTATTATAACTTACTTCCTAAAAACTCAATTCATTCTAAATAAATAAAAATGTCTATCACAATGTATAATCAACAAAAAATAAGAAATAAATTTTAATGTTAAATTTTAATGATTAAGAATTAGATCACATCCTATCTCATTTTTTGAGAAACTAATTTCACTTTATAGTAAAATAATTTAGTTATAATTTTTAAAAATTATCTATAATTATTAGAACTACATATCTTAAGATTATAAGTGCACTAAATTAGAGCAAAGCACACAACATATAAACAATTTTTTATTATTATATATTTAATTAAATTAACACATATATCTGTAACTTACAGATGTAATAATATGTAGGCTAATAATGAATATTAATTTTCGTATTTTTATATAAAATCACATATAATACAATATCAATAATTGTAATTATTGATATTGTATTAGTCATAAAAATATGAAAATATATATATACGATATTTTAAATACATTACTTATCTCCACACAACATGAGATGATCTGCTATATTTTTAACATACTAAATATAATAATTACCAAAATTTAAATAAAAATCATCTTTACAAAAAAAATAACTTAATTTTATACATGTATTTATAAAAACTAAATAAAAATAATATTTATTTTTTATATATAAGCATTGTCGACGCGAAACTAAACCCAACATATATACCTATATTTAATATATACTTATATATTGATCATTAATTTTATTGCATACTATAATAAGTAATAAGTTTCCGTATTGTATTCGAATAAATATTTGTATTACAATGGTAGCGTGTTATCATATATCAAACAATTAATAACATTATCATAATCAGTACATTATCATATACCAAACGTATATTTATAAAACCACGGTAATAAAGTACTTCATATTTTATATTGTATACTTCTAGATCAGTTGGATCTTAATACACAGCGACGAAATATATACGATGAAGCAGTTACTTTCATATAATAAAAATATATTAAAAAAACATAATATTTTTTTGATTGGACCTATGGGGGCCGGAAAAAGTACCATTGGCCGTCAATTAGCAAATCAATTAAACATGGAATTCTTTGATTCTGATCAAGAAATAGAAACTCGTACTGGTGCAAATATTAGTTGGGTTTTTGATGTGGAGGGAGAAGTTAGGTTCCGTGATCGTGAAGAAAAAATTATCAATGAACTAACAAAAAAACAGGGAATTATATTAGCTACTGGAGGTGGTTCTATTAAATCTAGCATAACACGAAATAATCTTGCTACTCGTGGGTTAGTGATATATTTAACAACAACTATTGAAAAACAATTAATTCGAACACAACACGATAAAAGACGCCCGTTATTAAGAACATCATCAATATCAGAAAATGTTCGAGAATTATTAGAAATTTTAGCTAAAGAACGAAATCCGCTATACGAAGAAATTGCAGATATAAGCATATCCACTGACGAACAAAACATTAGAATTGTCGTTAATAAAATTATTATTTTTCGTAACCAGAGCACTATATAACACCCAAAATCCTATATTAGTGATTCATTATTAAAAGTTATTATAATTTTCTTATGGAAAAAATTATCGTAAAATTACACAAACGAAGCTATCCAGTTATCATCTCAGACAAGTTATTTAATCATTTTTCATCCTTTTGGTCGCTGCATGCTGGCGATAAAGTAGTGTTAATCACCAATGATCGAGTAGCGCCAATTTACTTAAATGTATTATGTAATTTACTAGCTCATGCAGGTATTATCACTGATCAACTAATTTTACCAGATGGGGAAAAAAATAAAACTTTAATAACATTAAATAAAATATTCACTAAATTATTAACACAAAATTATGATCGCAGTACAATACTTATTGCGCTTGGTGGTGGTGTTATCGGAGATATAACTGGATTTGCTGCTGCTACATATCAACGCGGGATACGTTTTATTCAAGTCCCAACAACGTTGCTTGCACAAGTAGACGCATCTATTGGCGGAAAAACTGGGGTCAATCATGTGCTTGGAAAAAATATGATTGGAGCCTTTCACCAACCTAATGCTGTTATTATCAATTTAGATGTCTTAAATACATTAACTGTAAAAGAGTTTTCTTCTGGATTAGCTGAAATAATTAAGTATGCCGTTGCTCTTGATTCTGATTTTTTTAATTGGTTGGAATCTAATTTAGACAATTTATTAATTTTAAATGTACCATCTCTAATGTATTGTATTCGTCGTTGTTGCGAATTAAAAGCATCTATAGTTTCAATTGATGAATATGATCAAGGTATTAGAAGCTCGCTTAATCTTGGGCATACTTATGGTCATGCTATTGAATCATATTTAAATTATAAACAATGGTCTCATGGCGAGGCTGTAGCAGCAGGTATCATGTTAGCAACAAATACTGCTTTGCGTTTAAGACAACTTAGTTACAGCGCCGCAGAACGTATAAAACAGTTATTAATGCGCGCTAGGCTGCCTATACACGGCCCAAAAGAAATGACACCAAAAAATTATTTAAAATATATGACACGTGACAAAAAATCGATATCAGGACAACTTAATTTAGTTTTACCTGTCTCCATAGGATGTGTAAAGACTATTTTTAATGTAAATCATGAGTTAGTATCTCTATCTATCGAAGATACTTGTAGTTAAAACAAAATTTTTATCCTTATTTATATAGTACATAAATATATATAAAGATACTGTTGACACAAAAATAGCAATATAACCTCAATCAGAATTGGATTATTATTTAGTTCATTTAAAATAAAAATTAATAAATATAAAAATTTATTTATTTAAATTAATTTATATTTGTAGCATTATAATTTTTAATTGGAAATTTCAATGAAACGCTTTTTAATAGCTCCATCGATTTTGTCAGCTAATTTTGCCAAACTGGGAGAAGATGTAACTAATGTCATATCTGCTGGTGCAGATTTGTTACATTTTGATGTTATGGATAATCATTATGTTCCTAATTTAAGCATAGGATCCATGGTATTACAATCATTACGTAATTATGGAATTAGTATCCCTATTGATGTCCATCTAATGGCGAAGCCAATAGATCGATTAATATCAGATTTTGCTTCTGTTGGCGCAACGTATATCAGTTTTCATCCAGAAGCAACAAAACATATTGATCGATCATTACAACTAATTAAAGAACATGGATGTAAAGCGGGATTAGTTTTTAACCCTAGCACTACTCTCAATTATTTGGAATATGTGATGCATAAAATTGATATGATTATATTAATGTCAGTAAACCCTGGATTTAGCGGACAATCATTTATCCCTATGATTTTAAACAAAATAAGTCAAACACGCAAATTAATAGACAATGCCAACCATAATATTGATTTAGCAGTGGATGGAGGAATTAATATAAAAAATATACGTTCAATTTTAGAAGCTGGCGCAAACACATTCATTATGGGATCAGCTATCTTTAGGTCTCCAAATTACTACGAAACCATACACATGGTTCGCTCTATTCTATCGAATCAATAATAAAAACACTAATTAGATTATTTATTAAACAAAAAATTAAAAGAAATATCATATTTATTAAATAGTTTTTCTATTTCAGGTAAGTATTATTTGATATTCTAATATCTATAGAATAGTCTTATTTTACAGTTATGCTTTTCATATGATTGCAAACTTACATTAATATACAACTTATATTTTATATAAATCTTAATATAGTAATATATTGTTTATTTCATTTTAAAAACTATGGAAAATAGTCATATAAATAAACCAATTGTGTTTAGTGGAGCTCAACCATCAGGTCGACTGACTATTGGAAACTACATCGGGGCGATACGTCAATGGGTCAAAATGCAACATAATTATCAATGCATATATTGCATAGTAGATTTACATTCAGCTACAAACTACAATAATTTACGTCAGTTAAATAAAACATCATTAGATACACTAGCTTTATATTTAGCGTGTGGTATTGACCCGAATAATAGTACCATATTTATTCAGTCCCATGTTCCAGAACATAGTCAATTAAACTGGTTATTGAATTGTTATACATATTTTGGAGAACTAAATCGTATGAATCAATTCAAAGAAAAATTAGCACAACAAAAAGAAAGTATTAATATCGGTTTATTTAACTATCCAGTGCTAATGGCATCAGACATTCTATTATATCAAACCAATTTAGTTCCAGTAGGCTCAGATCAAAAACAACATTTAGAATTAACACGTAATATCGCTAAACGTTTTAATTATAAATATGGTACAATTTTTGTAATTCCAGAAATATGTATTCCTGTATATGGCTCTCGTATCATGTCTTTATTAGAACCAAATAAAAAAATGTCTAAATCAGATAATAATTCTAATAATATTATTACTCTTTTAGACGATATTAATACTATATCAGAAAAAATCAAACGCGCTGTTACCGATACTGATAACCCTCCAATGATTAAATATGATCCCATTAATAAACCTGGTATTTCTAATTTACTAGAGATTCTTTCTGGAATAAATGAACAACCAATAAAGTATTTAGAAAAATTGTTTAAAAAAAAACCATATTTTTATTTAAAAAATGAAGTCATTCAATCAATATCATCGATGTTGACAAAATTACAAAAACGTTATTACACTGAACGTGCTAATGAAGATAAGTTACGCTATATACTATATATGGGAGCAGAAAAAGCGCGAAAACGTGCTAATATCACCTTACAAAGGGTACATAAAGCAATGGGTTTACTCAATATTAATTATAAATAGTTAATTCTGGTATTTTATCGAAATTATTATTTTTTAAAATAACAAAAATTTTATTTTGATTATAAATCAAAATACACATAATATTTAATAATGTTATTATGTCACATTAATTATAAAACATAAACATAAGAAAAAATTATTGTATATAATTCATTAAAAATAAAATAGCATGATAAATTTATAATGAATAAAATTCTTATTATTGATAACTATGATTCCTTCACTTGGAATCTTTATCAATACTTTCAAGAAATGGGTGGTATAGTAGAAGTCAGAAGACACGATACTTTGAGTATCCTAGATATTGAACAGCTATCTCCCAAACGTTTAGTGATTTCTCCTGGACCTGGCACTCCAGATGATGCTGGTATTTCTTTAGATGCAATTTATTATTTTCATAATAAAATACCTATCCTTGGAGTATGCCTTGGTCATCAAGCTATAGCCCAATTTTTCGGAGCTAAGTTAAAATATGCACAAAAAATAATGCATGGGAAAACTTCTTTAATTCATCATAACAAAAGTGGAATATTTACTAAAGTCATACAACCTTTAAATGTAGTGCGATATCATTCCTTAGTAATAGATGCAAATACTATTCCAAGCTGCTTAGAAGTAACCGCATGGAGTAATAACACAACACATACCAATCATAAATCAATATAGTGAAATCATGGGAATACGCCATCGTGAATTAGCTATAGAAGGCGTGCAGTTCCATCCAGAAAGTATATTAAGTGAACAAGGACATCGTATCCTAGCTAACTTCATGAAGTATTAAAATTAAAATTAAGTAAATTCATTAAAAATTAATACTAAAATGGCTTATGTTTGTTTTTTCACACAAACATAAGCCATTATATCAATATTTAATACATATTAAATATTGATATAATACAATCAGATTAATTGTTTTATGCAAATTAAATAAATAATAAAACAATTAATCATCAACCATTAAAAATTAGTATGTAATTTTACATATAATTATATATTATAAAATTTTTAATTAATTTTATAGTTTTACAAAAAACCCTCATTATTACAACCACAAAAATATTTCCTTGTGCTCTTTATACAATAAGAACATAAAATATATTACAAAATAATAAACATATCTTTGCATTTGTTATTACTATATATATAAACAATAAAACATGTATTTTATAATCAATTTATATAAAATTTTAGTGTGACACCATATCTATTCCGGTCAATAATACATATACACATTATACAGTAAAACAACAATAATTTTGATAATACATAAAATGCACAACAATACACATATCATTATGTGATGATATAGCATGAAGCATATAGTAATAAATTTTTAAGTTTCAGTTTTTCTTAATCGTTCATGATAATAAAAAGATAAAAACAACTTTTAATTAAATTAAATATTTTATAATTATAAATTAAAATAAAAATTATTTTTATTTATGATAATTTTACATATCATATTTTAATAATGCATAACATAATATTTTATTTTTAAAATTATTATATACTATACACAATTTATGCATTTTATTCTGAAATTTATTCAGATACTAATAAACTACACTAATCTTCAATATTAAATTTATTCATGAAGACAAGTAATAAATTTACTCTATAAATATGAATTAATTACAAGCATTATATATGAAAATATCGTGTTATATAAAACAATAGCAAAAGTATATCAATTACTAATTTCAATAAAATTTTGTGTATGTATACAATACATAATACTCTGATAAAAAACATTATAAAAATTTAATGACAGTAAATATACAATTGTATAAAAAATGGCAGAATATAATTTATATAGGCACACAGAAATCAATAACTTTTTAATATTCATTTAAAAAAAATTAGGTTTAAAATTATTAAATGTAATTTACATTGCACTACTTTAAATCTTGTCTGTTTATATTAGAATAATCAGTATTTATTTTCAAATATCTTATTTTTACCATTATTATTTATAAAAATTTTTGATAAAGTTACACTCATATAAAATGCTCAAGGTAACTCTAATATTAAGACACATACATAATATATTTAAACAAATATATTATGTATGTGTCTTAATATACATAAACTAATATTTATTATTAATAAATTAAATACACTAAAAATTAATAATCATGCAATATACTGTCATCGTATTAAAATAGAACTGTCTTTAAAAAGGTAAAAAATTATGAAATCGTTATTTATCAAATTTATTTTGTTTATTTCTATTGTTTCCCTCGCTCTTACCGGAATTATCTACTAAACACCGAGAAGATGGTTATTTGCGATATATAATTCACTATAAATCGCATGTATGTCTATACTTTAATCATAAATTATCTTGCTTTTCATTTTATATAATCAGATGAAAATTAACAAAACTTATAATTTGTTCAATCTACTAATTTCTGTTCATATGACAGCCACAATAGCATTATAAATAAAAAATAATAAAACAGTCCAAAACCTCTCATCTTAGCAAGAAATGTTGAATTTAAAAAATAAAATAGAATAATGTTAGAATCAAATATTATGCTGTTACTATATCGTGTAATTAAGTAACTATATTATCATTATTGATGATAACATTTTCTCTTCTATTTATTGTAAATAATGAAAATTCTTATATGTTAATTTCTCAATAGTTAAATTGAAAAATAAATGTGTTGTAAATACATTTTCATATTTAAATGATTCTATATTTAGATATTAAACTGGGTGGATAATTATAGTAAATATGATATAATTCTACTTTAACTAGTAATTTAAAAATAACAGCATCGTACACTGCTCTTGCGTTTAAGTAATACTTAAGTTACATATATTTAAAATAGTTTCGATCATAAAAATATCGGAGATTTTGAAAATGACAACAGTTAATCAACTCGTTCGTAACGCACGAACTGCAAAAACTTTTAAAAGTAATGTGCCAGCATTAGAATCTTGTCCACAAAAAAGAGGAGTATGTATCCGCGTATACACTACTACTCCAAAAAAACCAAATTCTGCATTACGAAAAGTATGTCGTGTGCGTTTAACTAATGGATTAGAAGTGACTTCCTATATTGGAGGGGAAGGTCACAATTTACAGGAACATGCTTCAATTTTAATTAGAGGTGGGCGTGTTAAAGATCTACCAGGTGTCCGATATCATGTCATTCGTGGAGCTCTTGACTGCGCAGGAGTTAACTCCCGTAAGAAAAGTCGTTCTAAATATGGAACAAAAAAACCAAAATAATAATATACCAAAAAATATGACGGTTCCCTTTTTTATTTTTTGACTTAAGTTAAGTTTCAAACATAAGGCACAATCAGTCAACCGTAATTGTAATACTATAACAGTTAATTTTATGTTTATATATGATATCAATTAATTAAAGAGGAATTATAATTCATGCCACGCCGTCGCGTCGTTATAAAACGAAATATTCTCCCGGATCCAAAATTTGGATCCGATCTATTAGCAAAATTTATCAATCTATTAATGTTAAACGGGAAAAAATCTATTGCAGAAACAATAGTATATTCCTCGTTAGATATTCTATTCAAACGATCAAATAAAGATTGTTTAGAAACATTCGAAATAGCTATAAATAATGTACGTCCAATTGTAGAAGTAAAATCTAGACGTGTTGGAGGTTCTACTTATCAAGTACCAGTAGAAGTTCGTCTTGTACGTAGAAATACTCTAGCAATGAGGTGGATTATTGAAGCTGCTCGCAAAAGAAATGATAACTCTATGGAGTTACGTTTAGCAAATGAATTTTTAGATGCTATAGAAGGCAAAGGACATGCTGTTAAAAAACGTGAAGAAATACATCGTATCGCAGAATCCAATAAGGCTTTTGCTCATTATCGTTGGTAATTGCATCTCAATCATACTAATATACACAAAATATGATATCATTTAATTTTAAAAACTCTTAACAATTATTCGACTATTAAGTCTTATTTATCTTAAATATACTTAAAATCACTTAGAAACAGTATTTTTCAAATATAATAGACATTACTGTTGAAATAATAACAAATATTATTGAGGATATTAATGACTCGTGTAACACCGATTGTACGGTATCGTAATATTGGAATAAGCGCACATATTGACGCTGGAAAAACTACTACAACTGAACGAATTTTGTTTTATACAGGTGTAAATCATAAAATTGGAGAAGTACATACTGGTTCTGCAACTATGGACTGGATGGAACAAGAACAAGAACGAGGAATAACAATTACGTCTGCAGCTACTACATGTTTTTGGTCAGGTATGGCTAATCAATTCGACTCACACCGTATTAATATAATAGATACTCCAGGACATGTTGATTTTACCATTGAAGTAGAACGCTCTATGCGTGTACTTGACGGTGCAGTAATGATTTACTGTGCCGTAGGCGGAGTACAGCCTCAATCTGAAACTGTATGGCGTCAAGCAAATAAATATAAAGTGCCACGTATTGCGTTTATAAATAAAATGGATCGAGTAGGCGCGGATTATCTACGAGTTGTAGAACAATTAAAAACTAGATTGCTTGCTAATCCTGTACCTATTCAATTAGCTGTAGGTTCAGAAGAAAAATTTACTGGAGTTATCGATCTAATCAAAATGAAAGCGATTCATTGGAATGAAGCTGATCAAGGCGTCACTTTTGTTTACAGCAAAATACCTGAAAATTTAATAGAATTATCAGATATATGGCACAAGCATTTAATAGAATCTGCTGTTGAAGAATCTGAAGAGTTGATGGATAAATATTTGTCCAACAGACACCAATTAACAGAACAAGAAATTAAACAAGCATTACGTCGAAGAGTATTAAATAATGAAATTATACTAGTAACATGCGGATCTGCTTTTAAAAATAAAGGAGTACAAGCAATGTTAGATGCTGTTGTAGAATATTTACCATCTCCAAGCGACGTAACATCTATTACAGGTGTATTAAAAGACGGATCTACTCAAATTAAACGCCATGCTAATGATAATGAACCGTTTTCAGCTTTAGCATTTAAAATAGCTACCGATCCATTTGTAGGAAACTTAACTTTTTTTCGAGTATACTCAGGCGTAGTAAGTTCTGGAGATAATGTATTAAACCCTATAAAAGAAAAACGTGAACGATTCGGTCGCATTGTACAAATGCATGCAAATAAAAGAGAAGAAATTAAAGCTGTTCATGCAGGAGATATTGCTGCAGCTATTGGTCTAAAAGATGTCGATACTGGAGATACCTTGTGTGACCCATCCTCACCAATTATTCTTGAACGTATGGAATTTCCAGAACCAGTTATTTCTGTAATGGTCGAAGCTAAAACTAAAGCAGATCAAGATAAAATGAGTTTAGCTTTAAATCGTCTAGCTCAAGAAGATCCATCGTTTCGTGTATGGATTGATAAAGACTCTGGTCAAACTATTATTGCCGGAATGGGTGAGTTGCATTTAGAAATTCTTGTAGAACGTATGAGAAGAGAATTTAATGTTGAAGCTAACGTAGGAAAACCTCAAGTTGCATACCGTGAAACCATCCGTAGTAGTGTAACACAAGAAGGTAAATTTATTCGCCAATCAGGAGGTAGAGGTCAATTCGGTCATGTTTGGTTGCGTATCGAACCTATGCATACAAAAGACGAAGAAAATTATAAATTTTTAAATAAAATTGTAGGAGGTGCTGTACCTAAAGAATATATACCTGCTGTAGATAAAGGCGTACAAGAACAAATAAGCAATGGCATTCTTGCAGGATATCCAATTGTAGATATTTGTGTAACTATTTTTGATGGTTCTTATCACGAAGTTGACTCTTCAGAAATAGCATTTAAAATAGCAGGGTCTATAGCATTTAAAGAAGGATTTATGAAAGCCAATCCTGTATTGTTAGAACCTATTATGCATGTAGAAATTGAAACACCCGAAGATTATATGGGAGATGTTATTGCAGATTTAAATCGTCGCCGAGGTATAATTAGTGGTTTAGAAAATTCTACAATTGGTGGGAAGATAATTTGCGCCCAAGTTCCTTTATCAGACATGTTTGGTTATGCTACTAGTTTACGTTCACAAACTCAAGGGCGCGCTTGTTATTCTATGGAATTTTTAAAATATAATGAAGTACCTAACAATATTGCTCAAATTATTATCAATTCTCGTCAAACTAAATAATAATAAATAATATTTAGATTCAATCGTTTTTGAAAAAACTATAAAAGATCTAAGGAGTTTAGAAGTGTCCAAAGAAAAATTTAAACGCATAAAACCACATATTAATGTAGGAACCATTGGTCATGTAGACCACGGGAAAACTACTCTAACCGCCGCTATAACTACTATTTTATCTAAACATTATGGCGGATGTGCACGTGCTTTCGATCAAATTGATAATGCTCCGGAAGAAAAAGCACGAGGAATTACCATAAATACTTCCCATGTTGAGTATGATACTGCACATCGACATTACGCACATGTAGATTGCCCTGGTCATGCTGATTATGTAAAAAACATGATTACTGGGGCTGCACAAATGGATGGAGCAATATTAGTAGTAGCTGCCACTGATGGACCTATGCCACAAACTCGTGAGCATATTTTATTAGCCAGGCAAGTGGGAGTTCCTCACATAATTGTATTTATGAATAAATGCGATATGGTTGATGATGAAGAATTATTAGAATTAGTTGAAATGGAAATGCGAGAATTACTATCCCAATATGACTTTCCAGGAGATAATACACCAATTATTCGTGGTTCTGCTTTAAAAGCATTAGAGGAAGAAGAAATATGGTCTAATAAAATTTTAGAATTAGCAGATGTATTAGACAATTATATTCCAGAGCCCAAACGATCTGTAGACCAACCATTTTTATTACCCATTGAAGATGTTTTTTCTATTTCTGGCCGAGGTACAGTCGTAACGGGCCGTATTGAACGTGGTGTTATAAAAGTAGGAGAAGAAATGGAAATTGTCGGTATAAAAAATACTATAAAAACCACATGCACTGGAGTAGAAATGTTCAGAAAGTTATTAGACGAAGGACGTGCTGGAGAAAATGTTGGTATTTTGTTACGTGGCACTAAACGTGATGAAGTAGAACGTGGTCAGGTATTATCTAAGCCTGGATATATCAAACCTCATTCTCATTTTGAATCAGAAGTATATATTCTTAATAAAGATGAAGGAGGAAGACACACGCCATTTTTTAAAGGTTATCGTCCTCAGTTTTATTTTCGTACCACAGATGTCACTGGCACCATTGAATTACCAGAAGGAGTAGAGATGGTAATGCCTGGAGACAATATTAAAATGATTGTTAATTTAATTTCTCCAATAGCTATGAATGATGGCCTTCGATTCGCTATTAGAGAAGGCGGCCGTACCATAGGGGCTGGAATTGTATCTAAAATTATATCTTAATTGCACAATGTGACAAATACAGTTGTATTATAGTTATATTTATAAAAATGTAGTAATGTGTTGGTATGCATATAGAAAATAAAAATAAAAAAAATACGTATATATTAGAAGTAACTAAATGGATTAGTATTATAGGATTAGTATCCACGTCTATCATTGGAAACTACTTATACCGTGATTATAATGCTTTCGTGAGAGGCGCAGTAATTTTTATTATCATTACTGCTGTTACGTACATTGCTTCAACCACTAAAATAGGAAAACTAATAGTTATATTTGGAAATGATTCACGCACTGAATTACGAAAAGTAGTGTGGCCTACTTACCGAGATGGATTCAATACTACCTTAATTGTAATAGGAGTGACTATAGTCATATCATTATTATTATGGGGATTAGATACTATTTTAGTCCATCTGATATCATTTAGTCTGAGGTTATAATATGACTGATATTTTAAAAAAACATTGGTATGTTATTCAAGCGTTTTCTGGGTTTGAAAATCGTGTAGCTCATTCTTTACGTGAGTACATTAAACTACACAATATGGACACAATGTTTGGTGAAATCATGATCCCAACAGAAGAGGTAGTAGAAATGCGAGCTGGACAACGTAGAAAAAGCGAACGTAAATTTTTTCCTGGTTACGTATTAGTACAAATGATAATGAATGATTCTAGTTGGCATTTAGTAAAAAGTGTTCCACGTGTTATGGGTTTCGTTGGAGGGACATGCGATAAGCCTGCTCCTATTGGGGATAAAGAAGTTAATGACATTATTCATCGACTACAGCAAATAGGAGATAAACCCCGTCCCAAAACATTATTTGAACCTGGAGAACTTATCCGAGTTAGCGATGGCCCTTTTTCTGATTTTAATGCTGTAGTAGAAGAAGTAGATTATGAAAAAAATCGCTTAAAAGTATCAGTTTCTATCTTTGGACGAGCTACTCCGGTAGAATTAGATTTTTCTCAAGTTGAAAAATCTTAATTATACAAAATTATATATTACAAGAATTACACATTTGAATGTATACGATAAAAATGGTTATTATTTTCTATCTACAGTTACATAATAACGAATATAAATAAAAACAAAATATTATTAACTTTATTGCTAGGACAATGAATATGGTTAAAAAAAAAGTACAAGCCTATATTAGGCTACAAATTTCCGCTGGAGCTGCTAATCCTAGTCCTCCTGTTGGACCCGCTTTAGGCCAACAAGGCGTTAATATTATGGAATTTTGCAAAGAATTTAATGCAAAAACTGGAAAACTCGAAACAGGACTACCGATTCCAGTCGTCATTACTGTTTATACCGATCGTTCTTTTTCATTTATTACTAAAACCCCTCCCGCTTCGATATTATTAAAAAAAGCTGCAAGTATTCAATCTGGATCCGAAAAACCAAATACAATAAATATTGGTAAAGTATCACGTACTCAAATTTATGAAATTGCAAAAATTAAAGCTGTTGATATGACAGGTTCTAATATAGAATCAATATCACGTTCTATCATAGGTACAGCTCATTCTATGGGGCTAAAAGTGGAAGATTAATAAAAATATGGGTAAATTAAGCAAAAGAATGCGTATAACGCAAAATTACGCAGATACATCTATACAATATTCTGCAATTGATGGATTGCAATTATTAAAAAAAATTACAAAAGTTAAATTTATTGAAAGTGTTGATGTCGCTATTAATCTAGGAATTGATGCACGTAAATCTGATCAAAACGTACGCAGCCATGTAATTTTGCCACATGGTATTGGTCGTGATATTCATATTGCTGTTTTTACACAAGGAGATAATATTTTATTAGCTAAAAATGCTGGGGCTGATTTAGTTGGACTAAATGATTTGTCTGATAAAATAAAAACAGGAAAATACCGACTAGATGTAGTTATCGCATCTCCTGATGTAATGCATATAGTAAGTAAATTGGGCCCCATTTTAGGACCTAAAGGTTTAATGCCAAATCTTAAAATGGGCACTATATCTAATAATATAGAAGAATCAGTTAAAAATATTAAACTAGGGCAGATACGTTACAAAAATGACAAAAATGGCATTATTCATTCTACCATTGGTAAAATTAATTTTGATGTCATAAAACTAAAGGAAAATTTAGAAGCATTAATAGTATCTTTAAAACAAGCTAAACCAGTTATGTTTAAAGGAACATATATTAAAAAGATAACCCTTTCTACCACTATGAGTAAATCTATATCTATTGATCAAAATACTCTGTATATTACACATTGACTGTGACATTCATATGTTTTTATTAATAGATTCTTTACATGATTTACAAATTAGTCTAAACTCTGTCAGGTTGGTGTGTTTATGATTGCAGTTTTAAATATATTAGGTTTTAATTTAAATTATATAATTTTATCTAAAATGATTTGATGAATGTTAAACGTGCGATATAATATTTGTAACACAGTTATCGTTACGATGAAATAAGGTCATATGCTTTCTTACTTCATCTTATAAAGAAAATAATTTTCTTATAAAAACATTTCGTTTAACATTTTAGTACTGCGATCTCTAACATAAATATTTATCTTTCTCTATATTTATGTCTGAAGTTAATATTGCTAATATGTAGTAAATATATATTAAATTAAATCAAGGTGTTGTTTTATGGCATTAAGCCTGCAAAAAAAAGAAGCAATTGTTTGTAAAATACACGAAACAGCTAAAAAATCTTTGTCAGCAGTAGTAGCTTCTCTAGATGGTGTTACTGTAAATGAAGTAACCAATTTACGAAAAGAAGCGCGTGATCTTGCAGTCTGCGTACATGTTGTTCGTAATACGTTAATGCGGAAAGTAATAAAGAATACGTCTTTTTCATGTTTGCAAGATATTTTAACTGGACAAAACATTATCGCGTTTTCTGTACATCAACCTCGTGATTCTGCGCGTGTTTTCGTAAAATTTAATAAAAGTCATAAGCATTTTAAAATAAAGGGTGCGGCTTTTGAAGGTAAATTTATTCCCGCATTGAAAATTAATCTATTATCTGATTTACCCAATCATGAAGAAGCTATTTCCAGATTAATGACAATTATGAAAACAAGTAGTACGGGAAATTTAATACGAGTCTTATACGTATTATCTAATCAAAAAATCAAATTATAATTTAATAAAAATATTATAAATATTTTTATTAAATTATAATTTGATTATGTAATTCTCTTTAATATTTTATATTTTTGGAAATTTTTATGTCTCTCACAAAAGAACAAATTTTAGATGCTATTTCCAATATGTCTGTTATGGAAATAGTTAAATTAACTTCCATGATAGAAGAAAAATTTGGAGTGTCTGCTGCTTCGTTAGCCACTGTTGAACCTAATGTATCAGAGCCAGTCGTAAAAGAACAAACTGAATTTAACGTTTTTTTAACTGCTATTGGTAGTAACAAAATTCCCGTCATTAAAACTGTACGCAGTATTACTGGGCTAGGACTAAAAGAAGCAAAAGAATTAGTAGAATCTGCACCCGTAATTTTAAAAGAATCAATAAATAAAAGTGATGCTGAAACTTTAAAAAAGACTTTAGAAACAGCAGGTGCAACTGTTGAAATTAAGTAAAAATAAATCAATAATAATAAATTATTAGTTATTAGCTATATGGACCTTGTTTTATTAAAATAAAACGATGTTTAATTTTAAACAACATAAAATTATGATGTCTCGATGTTGTATATATTTCAATTGCAAAAGCACACAAATATTTTTATATATATCAGTCTACGTCTAAAATAGAATATATACTCACTATATGTTATTTATATAGTGGCTAACTTATTTCTTGAAAAAATCATCCATATTAACTAATCGAGGAACTTTATGGTGTATTCCTATACTGAAAAGAAACGTATTCGTAAAGACTTTGGAAAACGTCCTCAAGTTTTAGATATTCCATATCTTCTTTCTATTCAGCTTGATTCCTTTCAAAAATTTATTAGGCATGATCCAGAAAGGCAATGTGGACTAGAAGCAGCCTTTCGATCCGTTTTCCCTATTAAAAGCTATAACGGTAATGCTGAGCTAAGATATATTAAATATCGATTAGGAGAGCCTACATTTGACGTAAAAGAATGTCAAACACGTGGTATCACATTTTCAGCGCCGTTACGTGTACGTCTGTGTTTAATTATTTATGAACGTGATGGATTAAATAACATAATAAAAAATACCAAGGAGCAAGAAGTATATATGGGTGAAATTCCGCTTATGACCGATAACGGTACTTTTATTATTAATGGCATTGAACGAGTCATTGTATCTCAATTACATAGAAGCCCTGGCGTATTTTTCGACAGTGATAAAGGTAAGACACATTCCTCTGGAAAAGTATTATATAATGCACGAATTATCCCATACCGAGGATCTTGGTTAGATTTTGAATTTGATCTGAAAGATAATTTATTTGTACGAATTGATAGACGACGTAAATTACCAGTAACAGTGATATTGCGTGCTTTAAATTATACTACTGATCAAATTTTAAATATATTCTTTAATAAAGTAATATATGAAATTCAAAATAACACATTATATATGCATCTAATACCTGAAAGATTGCGTGGCGAAACAGTATCTTTTGACATTGTTGTCAATGACATTACATATGTAAAAAAAGGACGTCGTATTACCGCTAAGCATATTCATCAATTAAAAAAAGACAATATTTCAAAAATTGAAATACCCATAGATTATATACTTGGTAAAGTTGTTATAAAAGACTATGTTGATAAAAATACGAATACACTTATTGTTTCAGCTAATACAGAAATATCCGCTGATGTATTACATAACTTAATTCAATCAGGATATAAGTCCATAGAAACATTATTTAGCAATGATCTCGATTATGGTAATTATATTTCTGAAACCTTGCGTATTGATACAACCACCAATAGATTTGACGCATTAATAGAAATTTATCGTGTAATGCGTCCAGGAGAACCACCAACTAAAGAAGCCGCTGAATATTTGTTTGAAAACTTATTTTTCTCAGAAGAACGTTATGACTTGTCTGCTGTAGGTAGAATGAAATTCAATCGTTCATTGCAACGAGTAAAAATAGAAGATTTAGGAATATTAAAAAAAGACGATATTGTTGATGTAATTAAAAAACTAATCGATATTAGAAATGGTAAGGGAGATATAGATGACATTGATCATTTAGGCAATCGACGTATTCGATCTGTAGGCGAGATGGCAGAAAATCAATTTAGAATCGGATTAGTTAGGGTAGAACGTGCAGTAAAAGAACGATTATCTTTAGGTGACTTAGATACGTTAACTCCTCAAGATTTGATTAATGCTAAACCAATTTCAGCTGCAGTAAGGGAATTTTTTACTTCTAGTCAATTATCTCAATTTATGGATCAAAATAATCCATTATCAGAAATTACCCACAAGCGTCGCATATCCGCCTTAGGGCCAGGAGGTTTAACTAGAGAACGTGCAGGATTTGAAGTACGTGATGTCCATCCTACACATTATGGTCGAGTCTGTCCCATAGAAACTCCAGAAGGACCAAATATAGGTCTAATTAACTCATTATCTGTATACGCTCGAGCTAATGAATACGGATTTTTAGAAACTCCATATCGTAAAGTTCAAAATGGTGTCGTCAGTAATGATATTCATTATTTGTCTGCAATCGAAGAAAGTAATTTTGTTATCGCTCAAGCAAATACAAACTTATCCTCGATAGGAGAATTTGTTAACGATTTAGTAACCTGTAGAAATAAAGGTGAATCTGGTCTTTTTAAAAAAGATCAAGTTGATTACATGGATGTCTCTACACAACAAATAGTATCAGTTGCTGCCTCATTAATTCCTTTTTTAGAACATGATGATGCCAATCGTGCTCTTATGGGTGCAAATATGCAACGTCAAGCTGTTCCTGTCTTATGCAGTGAAAAACCATTAGTAGGAACTGGAATGGAACGTGCAGTTGCCATAGATTCCGGTGTCACCGTAATAGCTAAACGTGGTGGTATCGTTAAATATGTAGATGCATCACGTATTATAATACATGTTAATAAAAACGAAACACATGATGAAGAATCAGGAATTGATATCTATCACTTAATAAAATATATTCGATCAAATCAAAATACTTGTATAAATCAACGACCTTGTGTGTCTTTAGAAGAATCAATAGAACGTGGAGATGTAATAGCAGATGGGCCATCTACTGATTTAGGAGAGTTAGCTTTAGGACAAAATATGCGAATTGCCTTTATGCCTTGGAATGGATACAATTTTGAAGACTCAATGTTAGTTTCAGAACGTGTAGTACAAGAAGATAGATTTACAAGTATACATATCCAAGAATTAACCTGTATATCCCGTGATACTAAATTAGGCCCTGAAGAAATTACAGCTGATATTCCAAATGTAGGAGAAACGGCGTTATCTAAACTAGATGAATCTGGGATTATTTATATCGGAGCAGAGGTAATAGGAGGAGACATTCTCGTTGGAAAAGTTACGCCTAAAGGAGAAACTCAATTAACACCAGAAGAAAAACTACTGCGTGCTATTTTCGGCGAAAAAGCCTCCGATGTAAAGGATTCATCCTTACGAGTTCCTAATGGAGTATGCGGTACTATAATTGATGTACAAATATTTACTAGAGATGGTGTTAAAAAAGACAACCGATCATTAACGATTGAATCTGATAAATTAAAACAAGTAAAAAAAGATTTAAACGAAGAATTCCAAATTTTTGAATCAGCCTTATTTGATCGAGTTTATGATATATTAATTACGAGTGGGATCGAAAAAGAAAAATTAATTAAAATTAACCGTAATTCTTGGTTAAATCTGATACTATCAGACACGAAAAAACAATACCAACTATCCCAATTAACTAAACAATATTTTAATTTAAAACGTATGTTTGAAAAAAAAACAGAAATTCAGCATCGTAAAATTACTCAGGGAGATGAATTAGCTCCTGGTATATTAAAAATAGTTAAAGTATATTTAGCCGTGAAACGTCAAATACAACCTGGAGATAAAATGGCAGGGCGACATGGAAATAAAGGTGTAATTTCAAAAATTAATCCTATTGAAGACATGCCATATGACCAGAATGGAATACCAATAGATATCGTACTCAATCCTCTTGGCGTACCATCCCGAATGAATATTGGTCAAATCTTAGAAACCCATCTTGGTATGGCCGCGAAAGGTATTGGAGATAAAATAAACTTCATGTTACAAAAATACAAAGAAATAAATCAATTGAGAAAATTTATTCAAGAAGCATATGATTTAGGAAAAGGATTGCGGCAACACATTGATCTTAACAAATTTTCAGACGAAGAAATATTACAATTAGCTAAGAATTTAAAGAAAGGAATACCCATTGCTACTCCAGTATTTGACGGAGCTACAGAAAAGGAAATTAAAGATCTTTTAGAATTATCTGGATTGCCAACTTCTGGTCAAATTACATTATTTGATGGATGCACAGGAGAAGTATTTGAAAGAAAAGTTACTGTAGGTTATATGTACATGTTGAAATTAAATCACTTAGTAGATGATAAGATGCACGCACGTTCTACCGGGTCCTATAGTTTAGTAACACAACAACCATTAGGAGGAAAGGCTCAATTTGGTGGGCAACGTTTCGGTGAAATGGAAGTATGGGCATTGGAAGCTTATGGAGCATCGTATACCCTACAAGAAATGTTAACAGTGAAATCAGATGATGTAAATGGACGTACTAGAATGTATAAAAATATTGTTGATGGGAATCATATAATGGACCCTGGTATGCCCGAGTCTTTCAACGTTTTATTAAAAGAAATTCGTTCTTTAGCAATTAACATTGAATTAGAAGATTAATATTTAAATTTAAAATCTATATAATAAATTTATTATTATATACTCATATAATATTTATACATTCAACAAATATAACTCTAATAAAGGCTCTCCGTGAAAGATTTACTTAAATTTTTTAAGATGCAACATACTCAAATAGAAGAATTTAATGCGATTAAAATTGCGCTTGCTTCTCCAGATATGATTAGATCTTGGTCTTTTGGTGAAGTAAAAAAACCAGAAACTATTAATTACCGCACTTTCAAACCCGAACGAGACGGTTTATTTTGCGCACGAATTTTTGGTCCTATTAAAGACTATGAGTGTCTATGTGGTAAATATAAACGTCTAAAACATCGTGGAGTAGTCTGCGAAAAATGCGGAGTGGAAGTGACACAAAGCAAAGTACGACGAGAGCGTATGGGGCATATTGAATTAGCTTCTCCTACTGCCCATATTTGGTTTCTAAAATCATTACCATCACGTATTGGTTTATTACTAGATATGCCATTACGTGATATCGAACGTGTTCTGTATTTTGAATCCTATGTGGTAATCGAAAATGGTATGACTAGCCTTGAATGTCGCCAAATCTTAACCGAAGAGGAATATTTAGACGCATTAGAAGAATTTGGAGATGAATTCGAAGCAAAAATGGGCGCTGAAGCCATTCAAATTTTATTAAAAAATAAAAATTTAAAAAACGAATGCGAATTTCTACGAGAAATATTAGAAGACAGTAATTCTGAAACTAAACGTAAAAAAATAACAAAGCGTATAAAATTAATTGAAGCATTTATATATTCTGAAAATAAACCTGAATGGATGATTCTAAATGTATTGCCAGTACTTCCTCCAGATTTAAGACCACTAGTTCCATTAGATGGAGGACGTTTTGCTACTTCCGATTTAAATGATTTATATCGTCGTGTGATTAACAGAAATAACAGATTAAAACGATTATTAGATTTAGCCGCTCCAGAAATTATAGTACGTAACGAAAAAAGGATGCTTCAAGAAGCAGTAGATGCATTATTGGATAATGGACGTAGAGGTCGCGCAATTACTGGCTCTAATAAACGCCCTTTGAAATCTTTAGCTGATATGATTAAAGGTAAACAAGGTAGATTTCGTCAAAATCTTTTAGGGAAACGTGTTGATTATTCTGGCCGTTCGGTAATTACTGTTGGTCCTTATTTAAAATTACATCAATGTGGACTACCAAAAAAAATGGCTTTAGAGTTATTTAAACCATTTATTTATGGGAAATTAGAGTTACAGGGCTTTGCTAGCACTATCAAAGCTGCTAAGAAAATGGTAGATAGAGAAGAAGCAGTAGTATGGGATATTCTTGACAATGTAATTCGAGAACATCCAGTAATGTTAAACCGTGCTCCCACATTACATAGATTAGGAATTCAAGCTTTTGAACCGGTATTAGTAGAAGGAAAAGCTATTCAATTACATCCATTAGTCTGTGCTGCATATAATGCTGATTTTGACGGAGATCAAATGGCAGTACATGTGCCGTTAACACTAGAAGCTCAATTAGAAGCTAGAGCTTTAATGATGTCTACCAACAATATATTATCTCCTGCTAATGGAGAGCCCATTATTGTTCCATCTCAAGATGTAGTATTAGGTTTATACTATATGACACGCGAGCGTGCAAATTCTAAAGGAGAAGGAATGATATTAACTGGACCAAAAGAAGCAGAATGTCTATATCGTCTAGGTTTAGCTGAACTACATGCTCGCATTAAAATACGTATTACTGAATATGAATATGAAAAAAATGGAGAATGGTTAGAAAAAACAAATATTGTTAATAGTACAATAGGACGTGCTATTTTTTGGATGATTATACCCAAAGGACTGCCATTCATATTAGTCAATCAAGTATTAGGAAAAAAAGCTATATCTACAATGTTAAACAGTTGCTATCGTTTACTCGGGTTGAAAGCTACCGTTATATTGGCCGATCAAATCATGTATACTGGATTTGCATACGCTGCTCGTTCTGGAGCCTCTGTCGGTATTGATGATATGATTATTCCTTTGAAAAAAGCTGATATAATTGATGAAGCAGAATCTGAAGTAGCAGAAATACAAGAACAATTTCAGACTGGATTAGTTACAGCAGGTGAACGTTACAATAAAGTTATTGATATATGGGCTGCGGCTAATGAACGAGTGGCACAAGCAATGATGGATAATTTAGCCACCGAAACTGTAACAAATCGGAATGGACAAGTAGAAGTACAGGCATCATTTAATAATATTTTTATGATGGCAGACTCTGGAGCACGTGGGTCAGCAGCACAAATACGTCAACTTGCCGGTATGCGTGGTTTAATGGCAAAACCAGATGGATCTATTATTGAAACACCGATCACCGCAAATTTCCGGGAAGGACTAAATGTATTGCAGTATTTTATTTCTACACATGGAGCCCGTAAGGGATTAGCTGATACCGCTTTAAAAACGGCTAACTCTGGTTATTTAACACGGCGTCTAGTAGATGTAGCTCAAGATTTAGTAATTACACAAGATGATTGTAATACATTTTCCGGTATCATAATGAGTCCTGTCATTGAAGGAGGAGATGTAAAAGAACCCCTACGAGAGCGTGTATTAGGCCGAGTTTTAGCAGAAGATATTTTAGAATCTAATGAAGATACTAAAGTATTAATTAAACGTAATACTTTATTAAACGAACATTGGTGTGATGTTTTAGATGAACATTCAATTGATACTGTTAAAGTGCGATCTGTTGTAACCTGTGACACTGACTTTGGCGTATGTGCAAAATGTTATGGCCGAGATTTGGCTAGAGGTCAACTTGTAAATAAAGGAGAAGCAATTGGCGTCATTGCAGCTCAATCTATAGGTGAACCAGGTACACAATTAACAATGCGTACCTTTCATATCGGTGGAGCTGCCTCTAGATCTGCTTCAGAGTCAAGCATTCAAATTAAAAATAAAGGCACTGTTCACTTAAAAAATATTAAATCTGTAATAAATGGAGAAGGAAAATTAGTAATCACATCTCGTAACACCGAGCTTAAAATTATTGATCAATTTTCTCGTACTAAAGAAAGCTATAAAGTACCTTACGGTGCTATAATAACAAAAAAAAATGGAGAAGAAGTAACACATGGAGAAATAGTAGCTTATTGGGATCCGCATACTATGCCAGTAATTGCAGAAGTAAGTGGATTTGTTCAGTTTGTTGATATGGTAGATGGGCAAAGTATTGTTAAACAAACTGATGAGTTAACAGGATTAACCTCTATTGTAGTATTGGATACCTCTGAACGTGTAAGCGGGGCTAAAGATTTAAGACCCACATTAAAAATAGTCGATGTTAATGGTTACGATATTTTTCTTCCAAGCACAGATGTTCCGGTGCAATATTTTTTGCCTGGTAGAAGTGTGATTCAATTAGTTAATGGATCAAGAATTATTTGTGGAGATACATTAGCAAGATTACCACATGAAAGCGGTGGTACTAAAGATATTACTGGTGGGTTACCACGTGTTGCAGACCTATTCGAAGCACGTCGACCAAAAGAATCAGCAATTTTAGCAGAAATTAGCGGAACAATTTCTTTTGGAAAAGAAACAAAGGGAAAACGTCGCCTGATGATCTCCCCCATCAATGATAATGAAGATATTTATGAAGAAATGATTCCAAAATGGCGTCATCTTAATGTTTTTGAGGGTGAATACGTAGATCGAGGAGATATTATTTCTGACGGACCAGAATCTCCTCACGATATTTTGAGATTGCGTGGGGTACATGCAGTAACTCACTATATTGTCAATGAAGTGCAAGATGTTTATCGTTTGCAAGGAGTAAAAATTAATGATAAACATATAGAAGTCATTGTGCGGCAAATGCTACGTAAAGCTACTGTCATTCGATCAGGTAATTCTGATTTATTAGTAGGTGAACAAGTTGAATATTCACGTATTAGAATTGCTAACCGAAAACTAGAAAATGAAGGAAAAATAAAAATAAGTTTCATACGCAATTTATTAGGAATAACCAAGGCATCATTAGCTACAGAATCATTTATCTCTGCGGCATCTTTTCAAGAAACAACACGTGTATTAACCGAATCATCTGTAGCTGGGAAAAGGGATGAACTGCGTGGTCTTAAAGAAAACGTTATCGTTGGCAGACTAATTCCAGCCGGGACTGGTTACTCTTACCATCAAGAACGTATGCATCACCGTCGTCATCTCAATAATAAAAATAAAAATGAAATAGACAAGTCTAAAACAGCAACAAATATTTCTTCTCAAATTACAGCAGATGAAGCATCAGCAAACTTAACTGAATTGTTAAACGCTACATAAACTTTATAATTTTTAACTGTAATAAATAATTATACTAATACATAATAATTGTTATAGACTGAAAAATAATAAATCATACTAAATAATTAGTAATATATATAAAAAATATGATTTAGTATATTTTAAACACTTAAATATAAGTGACATAATTTTTAAATTTTTAAGATAAATACTTGACTGTATAAAGTCAGTATATAAAAATCTTATATCTGTAACCCCTATAAAATATAAATAAAAAATAAATAAATTAATCGTCACACCAACCAAAAAATAACTGATCTCTGAAACAGAGATCAGTTATTTTTTGATATAAATTATTTATAATATTAATAATATAATCTAAAGTAACGTACGCATTAATTAATCAAAACTATTCAAATAATACTTCAATGCAACATTAAAGCATATTTTGCCAATAACTCTTAAAATTAGTTTAATACAAATAAATATCACTACCAAATTTATATATGGTCATCTATATATAAATGCAAACCTTGCAACTAGTATTTATATGAAAAAATAAATCTTACTAAAATCGTATTTTGAAGAATTAATGCCTAAAATGACGGATACGTGTAAAAATCATCGAGATACCATATCTATCGGCAGTTTTAATAATTTCCTGATCCCGAATAGATCCTCCTGGTTGTATGATGCAATTAATACCTACTTTAGACGCGATACGTACAACATCAGGAAAAGGGAAAAAAGCATCAGAAGCCATCACTGATCCTTGAATATTCAGCATACTCTGTTCTTTAAAAGAAATAGCTATTTTTACCGCATGCACTCGATTCATTTGACCACTACCAATTCCGGTTGTTTGATAATTTTTGCCGCAAACAATTGCATTAGATTTAACAAACTTAACTATTTTCCAACAGAACAATGCATCTTTTACCTCTTCATCTGTTGGCTGACGAATAGTCACTGTTTCTAGACAATGTAAATCTGTCATAACATCATGATCTTGTATCAATAACCCTCCATTAATACGTTTAAAATCTATATCTGGTTTTCTCAAAGTCCACATACCGCATTCCAACACTCGTATGTGTTTTTTACCAGATAAAATTTCAAGACAATCTCGATCAATACTTGGCGCCACAATTGCTTCTACAAATTGTTGCTTAACGATTGTTTGAACTGTATTTTTATCTAAAGATCTATTGAAAGCAATAATTCCTCCAAATGCAGAAATAGGATCTGATTGATGAGCTTTAACATATGCTGAGCTGATTGTATTGGAAGTAGCAACCCCACATGGATTAGTATGTTTAACAATTACGCAAGTTGGTTTATCAAACATTTTTACGCATTCCAAAGCCGTATCCATATCTAAAACATTATTATAAGACAATGGTTTTCCTTGTAATTGACGAGCAGTAGCAACAGATCCTATTTGTTTCGCACATGTATCTACATAAAATGCTGCTCGTTGGTGCGGATTTTCTCCATAACGCATATCTTGTTTTTTGGTGAATTTAAGATTCATAAAAGTTAATTTTTTAGGAAAACGATGAGAAAGTTCATCATAATTATCCTCATCAGTCATGGTAACACAACGATTATTCCGTAGCTGATAACTAAAATAATCAGAAATTGTATTATCATATTCAGCAACATATTTAAATGCTTTTACAGCTAAATGAAAACGGGTCTTTAAGCTGAGCAGTCCATTACAGTGATTAATTTCGTCTAAAATTTTTTCATAATTATCACTATCAACTACAGTAACTACATTTCTATAATTTTTTGCAGCTGCTCTTACCATACTTGGACCACTAATATCAATATATTCTAATATTTCTTCTTCAGAACACGTTTTATTTTTCGTTAACAAATTATTAAACGAGTAAAAGTTAATCACTACCATATCAATTGGTTGAATATTATATTGCCTCATAATAGCATCATCTAATCCTCGCCTACCAAGAATTCCAGCATATATCTTATAATGTAACGTTTTAATACGTCCATTCATTATTTCAGGTAACTCAATATAATCAGAAATTTTAAATACTGGTAATCCAGCATCAGCTAATACTTGCGCCGTACCTCCAGTCGATAATAATTGAATGCCCCGTTCAGTTAATGATTGAGCAAATTCCAAAATGTTAGATTTATCAAATACACTAATTAACACACGACGAACGAACAATGATGATTGCGTCATAGTATCCTCATAACAACAAGTTAAACTACAATATTAATTGCAATTTTACAAATATTACACGCAATAACATAATTACAATAATATTATATATCATTTCCTAAAATCTTAAATTATTCAAATAATTTTAATATAATCATAAAAAATTAATTCAACCTCTTTAAATAATAACTATTAAATCATAGAAATAATATTAAATACTGTTGACATTAACTAAAATCAATGCTAATGATATATTTGTTTTGTTGTTGAAAATAATTTGAAGTATAATGTAACTGGAAATATAGTTCTTTAAAAATTAAATTTTAGATAATTTATGTGGGCATTTACGCAAGTATGAAAGATAGTATAATGTCATTTATAAAATGTAAAAAAGTTTGTTAATTGGTAGTTATGCTAAAAATTAATACGCTTGTTTATTATAAATGCGAACTGATTTAAATTGAAGAGTTTGATCATGGCTCAGATTGAACGCTGACGGTAAGCTTAACACATGCAAGTCGAGCGGCAGCAGGAGCAACTATTTTTGTTACTCTGATTGGCAAGCGGCGAACGGGTGAGTAAAGTCTGGGGATCTGCCCGGCAGAGGGGGATAACTATTGGAAACGATAGCTAATACCGCATGAAGTCATAAAGACCAAAATAGGGGACTTTGTATTTTGTTCGCAAAAAAAAGCCTTATGCTATCGGATGAACCCAGATAGGATTAGCTAGTAGGCGGGGTAATAGCCCACCTAGGCCACGATCCTTAGCTGGTCTGAGAGGACGATCAGCCACACTGGAACTGAGACACGGTCCAGACTCTTACGGGAGGCAGCAGTGGGGAATATTGCACAATGGGGGAAACCCTGATGCAGCTATACCGTGTGTGTGAAGAAGGCCTTCGGGTTGTAAAGCACTTTCAATGGGGAAGAATTTAATTTTGATAATACCAATTTTAATTGACGTTACCCATACAAGAAGCACCGGCTAACTCCGTGCCAGCAGCCGCGGTAATACGGAGGGTGCGAGCGTTAATCGGAATTACTGGGCGTAAAGCGTACGTAGGTGGTTTATCAAGTCAGATGTGAAATCCCTGAGCTCAACTTAGGAACTGCATTTGAAACTGGTAAGCTAGAGTTTCGTAGAGGGGGGTAGAATTCCAGGTGTAGCGGTGAAATGCGTAGAGATCTGGAGGAATACCAGTGGCGAAGGCGGCCCCCTAGACTAAAACTGACACTCAAGTACGAAAGCATGGGGAGCAAACAGGATTAGATACCCTGGTAGTCCATGCCGTAAACGATGTCGATTTGAAGGTTGCAGACTTGATCTGTGGCTTTCGAAGCTAACGCGTTAAATCGACCGCCTGGGGAGTACGACCGCAAGGTTAAAACTCAAATGAATTGACGGGGGCCCGCACAAGCGGTGGAGCATGTGGTTTAATTCGATGCAACACGAAGAACCTTACCTACTCTTGACATCCAAAGAATCGCATAGAAATATGAGAGTGCCTTCGGGAGCTTTGAGACAGGTGCTGCATGGCTGTCGTCAGCTCGTGTTGTGAAATGTTGGGTTAAGTCCCGCAACGAGCGCAACCCTTATCCTTTGTTGCCAACGAGTAAAGTCGGGAACTCAAAGGAGACTGCCGGTGATAAACCGGAGGAAGGTGAGGATGACGTCAAGTCATCATGGCCCTTATGAGTAGGGCTACAAACGTGCTACAATGGCGTATACAAAGAGAAGCAATCTCGCAAGAGCAAGCAAACCTCATAAAGTACGTCTTAGTCCGGATTGGAGTCTGCAACTCGACTCCATGAAGTCGGAATCGCTAGTAATCGTGGATCAGAATGTCACGGTGAATACGTTCCCGGGCCTTGTACACACCGCCCGTCACACCATGGAAGTGGGTTGCAAAAGAAGTAAGTAGTTTAACCTTCGGGAGGGCACTTACCACTTTGTGATTCATGACTGGGGTGAAGTCGTAACAAGGTAACCGTAGGGGAACCTGCGGTTGGATCACCTCCTTACTTATCAAAAGTAATATAAGCGAAATGCCCACATAGATTATCTAATGTTTTTAGAAGAGATATACCTAAAACATGTGATACATATCAAATTTTTATTTGGTTGCTTGTAACTAGAACTCAAGTCCCCTTCGTCTAGAGGTCTAGGACACTGCCCTTTCACGGCGGCAACAGGGGTTCGAAGCCCCTAGGGGACAATTTAATTTTTATAAATAAAAATTTGATTTTTTATTGTTCTTTAACAATTAGGATAAAACTTAAATCTTAAACTTTTTAATATATTAGAAATGAATAATATTATATTTAAGATTATTGATATAACACATATTAAGATGCATGTGTTCATATAGTAAATAAAATATAATTCATCTAATGAAACTAGAGGTCTGAGGATTGCGAAGTTAAGTAATTTAAGCGTACACGGTGAATGCCTTGGCAGTCAAAGGCGATGAAGGACGTGCTGATCTGCGAAAAGCATCGGTAAGCTGATGTGAAGCGATCGAACCGGTGATTTCCGAATGGGGAAACCTAATGCAAGATAAATTGTGCATTATCATTTAGTAAATTCATAGCTAAATGAAGCAAACCAGAGGAACTGAAACATCTTAGTACTCTGAGGAACAGAAATCAATTTGAGATTCCCTTAGTAGTGGCGAGCGAACAGGGAACAGCCCAGAGTTATATGGTACCACTTATATATTAAGAGAATAATTTGGAAAAATTAGCAATATAGAGTGATAGCCTCGTATCTGAAAATATATTAGTTATCGTAACTCAATGAGTAGGACGAAACACGTGATATTTTGTCTGAAGATGGGGGGACCATCCTCCAAGGCTAAATACTCTTGACTGACCGATAGTGAACCAGTACCGTGAGGGAAAGGCGAAAAGAACCCCGGCTAGGGGAGTGAAATAGAACCTGAAACCGTGTACGTACAAGCAGTAGGAGCACGAATTGTTATTTATTCGTGTGACTGCGTACCTTTTGTATAATGGGTCAGCGACTTATATTCTGTAGCAAGGTTAACTAAATAAGGGAGCCATAGGGAAACCGAGTCTTAACTGGGCGTTAAGTTGCAGGATATAGACCCGAAACCCGGTGATCTAACCATGAACAGGTTGAAAATTAGGTAACACTGATTGGAGGACCGAACCGACTAATGTTGAAAAATTAGCGGATGATTTGTGGTTAGGGGTGAAAGGCCAATCAAACCGGGAGATAGCTGGTTCTCCCCGAAAGCTATTTAGGTAGCGCCTCGTAAATTCATCTTTGGGGGTAGAGCACTGTTTCGACTAGGGGTCTTCCCAGACTACCAACTCGATGCAAACTACGAATACCAAAGAATGCTATTACGGGAGACACACGGCGGGTGCTAACATTCGTCGTGAAGAGGGAAACAACCCAGATCGCCAGCTAAGGTCCCTAAGTCATGATTAAGTGGGAAACGATGTGAGAAGGCTTAGACAGCCAGGATGTTGGCTTAGAAGCAGCCATCATTTAAAGAAAGCGTAATAGCTCACTGGTCGAGTCGGCTTGCGCGGAAGATGTAACGGGGCTAAATCATGCACCGAAGCTGCGGCAATACATATTTTATAATTTAATATTTTTCATAATTATATCAAATATAAAATTTTATTGGGTAGGGGAGCGTTCTGTAAGCCTGAGAAGGTGTGTTGTAAAACATGCTGGAGGTATCAGAAGTGCGAATGCTGACATAAGTAACGATAAAGCGGGTGAAAAACCCGCTCGCCGAAAAACTAAGGGTTCCTGTCCAACGTTAATCGGGGCAGGGTAAGTCGACCCCTAAGGTGAGGCCAACAGGCGTAGCTGATGGGAAACAGGTTAATATTCCTGTACTAGATGTAACTGCGATGGGGTGACGAAGAAAGCTAGGTTCTCCGAGGATCGGTAGTCTCGGTTTAAACGTGTAAGCGGAAAGATTAAGGAAAATCCATTCTTTCTAACGCTGAGGCGCTATGACGAGCCATTAAAATGGCGAAGGAATTAATGCTATACTTCCAGGAAAATCCTCTAAGCTTCAGGTTACATCTAATCGTACCATAAACCGACACAGGTGGTTAGGTAGAGAATACTCAGGCGCTTGAGAGAACTCGGGTGAAGGAACTAGGCAAAATAGTGCCGTAACTTCGGGAGAAGGCACGCTGGAATGTAAGTGAAAGAACAATAAAATATATTGCTTCTGAAGCTGAACCCAGTCGAAGATACCAGCTGGCTGCAACTGTTTATTAAAAACACAGCACTGTGCAAACACGAAAGTGGAAGTATACGGTGTGACGCCTGCCCGGTGCCGGAAGGTTAATTGAGAGGGTTATCTTTATAACAAAAGAAAAGCTTTTGATCGAAGCCTCGGTAAACGGCGGCCGTAACTATAACGGTCCTAAGGTAGCGAAATTCCTTGTCGGGTAAGTTCCGACCTGCACGAATGGCGTAATGATGGCCAGACTGTCTCCACCCGAGACTCAGTGAAATTGAATTCGCCGTGAAGATGCGGCGTACCCGCGGCAAGACGGAAAGACCCCGTGAACCTTTACTATAGCTTGATACTGAATTTTAAATATTGATGTGTAGGATAGGTGGGAGGCAATGAAGTAAAAGCGCTAGCTTTTATGGAGCCATCCTTGAAATACCACCCTTTGACATTTGATATTCTAACTTAGGTCCGTTATCCGGACCAAGGACAGTGTCTGGTGGGTAGTTTGACTGGGGCGGTCTCCTCCTAAAGAGTAACGGAGGAGCACAAAGGTTAGCTAATCACGGTTGGACATCGTGAGGTTAGTGCAAAGGCATAAGCTAGCTTAACTGCGAGAGTGACGATTCGAGCAGATGCGAAAGCAGGTCTTAGTGATCCGGTGGTTCTGAATGGAAAGGCCATCGCTCAACGGATAAAAGGTACTCCGGGGATAACAGGCTAATACCGCCCAAGAGTTCATATCGACGGCGGTGTTTGGCACCTCGATGTCGGCTCATCACATCCTGGGGCTGCAGTAGGTCCCAAGGGTATGGCTGTTCGCCATTTAAAGTGGTACGCGAGCTGGGTTTAGAACGTCGTGAGACAGTTCGGTCCCTATCTGCCGTGGGCGTTGGAAGATTGAGAGGGGCTGCTCCTAGTACGAGAGGACCGGAGTGGACGCACCGCTGGTGTTCGGGTTGTCATGCCAATGGCATTGCCCGGTAGCTATGTGCGGAAAAGATAACCGCTGAAAGCATATAAGCGGGAAACTTGCCTCAAGATGAGTCTTCCCTGAGGATTAAAAAGTCCTCCTAAAGGGACGTTAAAGACGATGACGTTGATAGGTCGGGTGTATAAGCACTGTGAAGTGTTAAGCTAACCGATACTAATGACCCGTGAGAACTTAACTTCGCAATACCTGAGACCTCTGTAATATATGAGAAACCTTATATTTAAAAAAGACGTTCCTCTACAAAATACGATTAATTAATCGATCAAACCTAAGTTTACAAATTTTATTAAGAAACTGTCCCACCTTTTCCGGATAATGAGAGATATGTTGTAGCGACGTATAATGAATAATAGGGCTAGTATGCATACGAATAGTATTTAATTCTTTATTATTTTGATTCAACAACATTTTACATGGATCATGTATAAGTAAAGCATTCTCCAAATCAAACCTTAAAGATCTTGGATTTAAATTGTTTCCAGTAAGTAACTGCCATTCATCATCCACCCAAATACCTTTAACATGATACCCATTATCACCTTCTTTCCACATCCGTACTATTAATTGTTTATTATCAATATAGTTCTGCAATTTCTTCAAAAAATAACGCAAATTCAGTTCGTATAAATACGGTAAAACACTAATTAATGTAAACGGTTTACTAGAAGGAATATAAAAATCATTAGCGATTTTATCTCCTACAATAATTTCTATATTCTTTCCTTTATGTAACAAATAAATTAAAGTATTTACTAATATATTTGGCATATTAAAATATGGAGTACATAGTATAATTTTATTTTTTGATGAACAAATTAAATGATAAATCGCTTGATTGAGCTCACTATTTTTACCTAAACCAACTAACGGAGCTATTGCCAACTCATTATACGTCGCATTACCTTGATAAGAATAACAAACTCTTCGTAAATTACGACGTAATAAACGAATATCATTTCTCCTATATTTATTCAATTTTTTACTTAAAGAACTTTCACACCCTAATTTATTAATTACCCTTGAAGATAATAATTCTTTATCAATATAATCCAACATGATATTCGATAATTGACGATTACGTATTATATGATATCGATCATATCGATACTTAGTATTTACATGTAAATACTCATCACTCAAACTAGCTCCGCTATATAATATTTGATCATCAATAATAAATCCCTTCAAATGAAGCACCCCTAATACCTCATTTATATTAATTGGTATGCCATATATGGCAATCTCAGTATTAGGATATTTATTTACAAGATCTACATACCAATCAACATTTGTATATTCTTTAGATGAACCAATACGACTTCTCTTAGCACGATGCCAATCCACTAAAATCCTAATTTTTATTTTTGGACGAATTTGCTTTACTCGAAATAGAGCATCAATAATCCTTTTACCACCTTGATCACCCTCTAAATACAGTGCTACTAAACAAATATGATTACATGCTCTAGAAATAGCGTACAATAATTCACTACTAAACTCTTTAGGACTATACAAAATCTTAAAATAATCCATTCTTTGAACAATTTTAGGTAATCTTATAAGAAATTCTTTATGATCATCAAACTTATTTAAAATATTAAATTTCATTTTTTATCATAATCAACATAAACTTTCTATCTCAAATTATAATAACTAATGCTCAAATATAATTAACAATATAAACTAACACAGAAAAAATAACCCAACATATAAATTCCCACAATATTTTAATCTTTTTAAAACAAAAATTTTTAAATAATTAAAAATACAACAATAAATTTCACTACATTCAATTACCAACACTATATCACAGTAATACGTATATAATCCATAAAAATCAGAATAACAACTTAATGAAAATATAAAGTTCTAAAATAACATTTCCACAAATAAAATAACTATAACTTTCAATAAATTACAACAAATATTAATAACACTACCTGTATTTAAGATAAACAAAAAACACTTTAATACCAACAAAAATTATTTCAAATAAAAATAAAATATTTAAATTATATAGAAATACATAAATAAAAATATAACTTTTACAATAAAACATTAATTATACTTAATTAATGTTTTATTGTTCTAGAAAATACATTAATTAATACAACACCAACAATAATAAAAGTAATACCAATAATAGCTAAACTATCCAACCTTTGATCATAAAACAAATATCCTACTACAGTAATAAATATAATCCCAAGACCAGCCCAACAAGAATATGCAATACCCATGGGTATTGTTTGTAATACTAAAGATAACAATATAAAAGAAAGTACGTAACCAATCACTACCACAATAGAAGGATATAATTTACTAAATCCTTCAGATGCTTTTAAAGAAGCAGTGGCAACAACTTCCGAAAGAATAGCAACAAATAAATATAAATAATCCATACAATTTTTCTTAAAAATTTCTTAATTTAATTTTTTTAAACAATAGATATTCTTGTTATCAAATAATTAAATTTTAAACAAGAAAACAAACATTATCTTTCCAGATAAAATTTTGAATGGTACAATAAGGAAAATATATAATATATTTATTAAATCAGTGAGCACAGAAACAACTCTAAAATCCTTACATCACTTTATTACAACCACCTTACCCAAACCAAAATATCAGTGTAGCATAAATCCAAACTTATTACCTTTAATAATAAAAACGATAACGAATCTGCTTATAAATTCCTCTTCTTGCATAATTGATTATTTAATTGGATCTAACCAAATTAAAATTTTTTACATCTTTGGTGGAGCTGGCGGGATTTGAACCCGCGTCCAGAATTCAAATTATTCTCAGTTACCTACATGCTTAGGTCTCGAATTTTATTTAATCGATTTAGATATATCAAGACCAATCACTAAACCCACTAGCTTTCTACAAGACTTGACGCTAAGCCAAAAGCAAGCTTTCACGTGCACTCTTATTTATATGACCTCTCCTTCCTATTTTATATTTAAGAGTAAATATTAAATATGAGAGGGAACCTTCAGTTTATCACTCTGATTTAAGCTGCCAAAGCAACAGATTCATTACGTGTACTATTTGCAGTTATTTTTGTGAGGCTGTTTTACGAGGCCTACCTCACCTCGGCATGCACTTTAAATATAAGATATCCCGTCGACTCCTAAATCAGCCCCGCCCTAAACAAAGACGATTATAACATAAAATAATGCATGTACAAAACATTATTTATTTTATATACTTTAAAATATTTACTTTTTCTTTCTTCCATGTATGCGCATCTATTATATCTCTTTTGTCATATTTTTTTTTACCTTTAGCAATTCCGATATTTATTTTAATCCAAGCATGCCTCCAATACAAATCTAAAACAACTATAGTATAACCTTTTTGTTTAACCGTCTCCATCAAAAATAATAATTCATTTTTTTTTAATAATAACTTACGTATACGAGCCGCATTATAAACTTTATTATAAAATTGAGTTACGTTTGTCTGGAATATAGAATTATAAATATACGCCTCTTTATTATCAAAAGATATATAGCTATTATCAATAGTTACCATATTAGAACGCGCCGATTTTACTTCCCATCCTAACAATACAATTCCAGCTTCAATTTTTTTTTCAATAAAATATTCATAATATGCATGCTTATTTTGAGTAATTTTTTTTAAAATTAATTCCTTCATAACATAATTTTCATAAAAGATATTACTTTTAATTTTATTATTTGAAAATAAACATAGTACCAATATAATGTATCATATATATGAAAACATAATTGTTGTATTTTTACATAAATTAATATATATACAAAGATAAAAATTATTAAAAATAAACAAATAAAATAAATATGTATCACGTGAAATTTTTTACCTCAGTTCCTTATAGCGTAGAACAAATGTTTTATTTAGTAAATGATATTAATTCTTATACTCAATTTATCCCTGGATGTAACGTCAGTAAAATTTTAGAACAAAAAAATAACGAATTAATTGCTGAAATGAATCTAGTTACGAATGGAATAGTTAAATCATTAGTAACTCATAACTTTTTTATAAAAAATAAAAGCATAATGATCGTTTTAGTAAAAGGACCATTTAAATCATTTTATGGTTACTGGAAATTTGTTCCTATTACTTCCGCTATCAGCAGAATCGAATATGTTTCTTATTATGAATTTAAATCAATATTTATTGAAAAATTTTTTAATCATATTTTTAAAAAAAAATATAAAAATATAATTAAATCATTCGTTTCCAGAGCAAATAAAATGTACGGTATATAATGTATTTTACAACGTAAAATAAAAAAGTATTCATATTTACGTTTATTAATTTCAATACTTATTTTGATATGAGAACCGTAAAATTTCACTAAAAACTAATGATCTTATCATTAAATTTTAAACTATTACTTCTTTATTAATAGTTACTAAAACATCGTTAATATCGAACTTTAATGCTAAAATTTGATGCTTTATTATTTTATTTCCGGTACGGTGATAAAAAATATAATACCATATATTTGGTTCTAACAAACCTTGCAATGTTGGAGCTCCAATACTAGAAGATACATCGAATTTCGTCATACCAAGACAAATTCTGTTTATTTCACACTCAGGCAAATAATTACCTTGCTTTACATCAAAATATTTAGGCGTATACTGCTGTAGCAGTGTGCAACTTATACTACACACCATCGTTACCACAATAACGATGGTGTGTAGTATAATATGAAATACCTTCAAACACATAATTTTCTATCCAATTTATTCCATAGTTAAAATTATTAAAAAATAAATATTCCATCTAGCTACTATCCAGTTATAGTGCTACTACTTTTCTGTTTCAGAAATATTTTTTGACCAACCAAGCTTGATATTCAATGTTTTAAAATAGTTATAGTTATTAGGGTGAATTAAATCAAGATAACGATTACTACGTTGAATAAAAATCTCTTCTTCTTTACCTATAAAAATAGGAATTTGATTATCACAGCCAATTTTCAATTCAGACGTAACTTTAGAGAAGTTTAAACGAATAATGCTTTTGCTATTAATCACAACCGGACGAGACGATAGGGTATGAGGACATATTGGCACTAATATAATAGCATCTACCATTGGACTAAGAATGGGTCCTCCAGCAGATAAAGCATATGCGGTCGATCCAGTTGGGGTAGAAATAATTAACCCATCAGATCTCTGGGAAAAAACAAAATTATTATCGATGTATAGCTCAAACTCAATCATGCGTCTAATTGTATTAGTATGTAAAATAACTTCATTAATAGCACTACCTAACCTAGTAATATTGCTACAGCGTTGTACTGTTACATCCAATAAAAAGCGCTTTTCATTAATAAAATGACCGGATAAAACCTCAGACAATTCCATTAACGCTGAATTAGGATCTAAATCAGTAAGAAATCCAAGAGTCCCACGATTAATACCAATAACTTTAATATCATACTGTGCTAAAATATTAGCAGCTCTTAGCATATTTCCATCTCCACCTATAACTATAGCTAAATCCGCATAATTACCTATATCATTCAAATCACCTACAACTGATTTTTGCATATTTAATAAACTAGCTGCGTGATGTTCAATGATCACTGTAATCCCTTTATCATGCAGCCAACGATATAAAATCTCATATGTATGTATGGCTTTCGGATAACGAGAGTATCCTATAATACCAATGGTACTAAAAATAGAAGAAGTCATGTTATTATGAATCCTTTCTGTTTTTGTTGTAATTTTTTATTCATCACAAATGATACCTTGAATACCTGTTATTCATCCTTATAATAACTGAATTATAAAATATATAATTAATAAACAGAGGATAAAATTTATGATAGACAACAATATAAAAAACAATATTAACGAACATATCTCACAGGATAAAAAAATAGAAAAAGAAGAACTATTAGAATCTAATTCTACAGCAGATAATATTATTGATCCAAAAAATGATCAAATTGTTAAACTAAAAATCAAATTAGCTCAACTTCAAGAACATGAACGTGATACCGTACTACGTCTAACAGCTGAAATAGAAAATATTCGTAGGCGTAATACCCAAGAAATAGAAAAAATCCATAAATTTGGATTGGAACGGTTCATATTTGAATTACTACCAGTCATTGATAATTTAGAACGTACATTGAATATTTCGGATCATTCTAATACTTCATTATCTCCTATAATAGAAGGAATTGAACTAACATTAAAATCGTTTTTAGATACTGTATACAAATTCGGACTAGAATCTATACACGAAATTTATGTTCCATTTGATCCTGAAATACATCAAGCAATATCTATGATAGAATCTGAAGATCAAAAACCAAATCAAGTATTAACAATTATTCAAAAAGGATATATTCTTAATGGTAGATTAATTAGACCTGCTATGGTTACAGTATCAAAAGATAAATGCTAAATATTGTGTGTATAGAAACACTTAATAAACCAGAGATAATTATATATCTACTGATGCTGTTATTAAATAACAATTATACAACAATTGATGCCCTGATTGGAAAATTATCATATTATGTAGTATACAAATAATTTTCATAAACATTAATATAATTGTAATAACCGTTGAACTAAATTAACAGTGAAATATCGGTTCTAGGTCATTCATGTTATACATAATCTTGTACGGTATATAGTAAGCTATTGCTTTAAAAATTATTTATTAGTTAAAACAAATAAACAAATATTTCAAAACACAAAATAAAAAATAATTAAAACTACATAATAACACCATGCAATTATAGTATTTAAATACCTTTGAGAATATTTTCAATGTTTATTAAATTTCAGTCACCTATTTTAGGTTGCCAATTAATAATCTGTTTATCTTGTTGCATTAAAAACATATTAGCTCTAGAAAAATGCCGGCATCCTAAAAACCCATACTGAGCTGATATAGGTGAAGGATGTGATGCAGTTAAAATATAATGTTTTTTTTTATTAATTATATTCCCTTTTTTTTGAGCATATCGCCCCCATAACATAAATACAATTTTTTCTTTATAAATGCTAAGTATATGTATTACTTTATCTGTAAATAATTCCCATCCAATATGAGCGTGAGAATAACTTTTTCCTGCTTCAACAGTCAAAACACTATTCAATAACAATACCCCTTCATTTGCCCAATTTTTCAAACAACCATGATTTGGTATAATAAAATCGGGTATATCAGACACGAGTTCTTTATAAATATTTCTTAAAGAAGGAGGTATTAAAACACCAGGTAATACAGAAAACGCAAGCCCATGCGCTTGATTTGGTCCATGATAAGGATCTTGCCCTATAATAACAACTTTAACAGATTCAAAACTAGTAAAACGAAACGCATTAAAAATATCTTTTTGTTTTGGATAATAAACGATTCCTTTCTTTTTCTGTTCTTCTAAATAAGACAATATATTCTTAAAATATGATAATTTTTTTTCTTCTGATAAAAAATATCGCCAAGTTAATCCTTTCATCACATTATGCTACTATCCGAACAATTTTTATTTATAATCTCAATATTATTGATTAATAAACATTCACAATATTAAATAAATAGAAATTTCACACGTAATAAAATACTCCTAATATTATAAAAACTTTAATAAACAACACTTGAATTGTGGCATTATACATAGTTATGGCATAACCAAATTATTGATATTTAAGTATATAATACCATGAATAATACTATGTATGCAGATTACAAATCATTCTCTAATGTATTTCTAAAAAAATCATCGATCTGTTCTACAATTATTTCATATCTATTCAAAACATCTTATTGTACACTAACTAATTATAATTAGATATCAACTAAATTTAGTTTTACGTACAACTGATATTAATCATGATAAAATATATACGTAATTTTTCTATTATTGCACACATTGATCATGGAAAGTCAACATTATCTGATCGATTTATCCAAACTTGTGGAGGATTAAACGCACGTGAAATGACTCCTCAAGTATTAGATTCTATGGAATTAGAACGAGAACGTGGCATTACAATAAAATCACAAAATGTAACACTAAATTATACATCTAAACATGGCCAATCTTATCAATTAAATCTTATTGATACTCCAGGACATGTTGATTTTGCTTATGAAGTATCTCGATCTCTAGCAGCATGCGAAGGCGCTGTATTAGTAGTAGATGTTACGCAAGGAGTTGAAGCGCAAACCGTGGCTAATTATCAAATTGCTACAAAAATGAATTTAGAGGTCGTTATAGCATTAAATAAAATCGATTTATCAACAGCAGATCCTATCCGAGTATCTCAAGAAATTAAAAATATTATCGGCATCAATGCAGATAATGCAATACAATGCTCAGCTAAAACTGGCTATGGCATACCAGAATTACTAGAACGTTTAATTTGTGATATTCCACATCCTAAAGGAAATTCATATGCTCCCCTGCAAGCACTAATTATCGATTCTTGGTTTAATAAATATTTAGGTGTTGTATCATTAATATGTATTAAAAACGGAAAATTAAATAAAGGCGATATATTACAATCTATGAATACAGGCCAAAAATATACTGTTGATCAGATGGGTATTTTTACTCCAAAACAAGTAAGACGTGAAATATTAGATTGTGGAGAGGTGGGTTGGTTAGTTTGCTCCAACAAAAATATTATGCGCACTCCTGTAGGAGATACATTAACTCTGTCAACTCGTCCCGCAAACAATGTGTGCCATAGTTTTAAAAAACTGCAACCTTACGTTTATGCAGGATTATTTCCTGTGGGCCCTAAAAATCAAAAAATTTTTAATGATGCTCTATTTAAACTTAGTTTAAACGATGCTTCTTTATTTTATGAACCAGAAAGGTCAGAATTTTTAGGTTTGGGTTTTCGTTGTGGATTCCTTGGATTATTACACATGGAAATTATACAAGAAAGATTAAAACGTGAATATTCGCTTAATCTAATTGTTACAGCTCCAATGGTAATTTATGAAATATTAACTACTGACAATCAAATAATATACATAGATAGTCCATCAAAACTACTTGCCCTAACAAAAATTAAAGAAATACGTGAACCTATTGTTTTGTGTAATATATTACTTCCAAAAAAATATGTTGGAGAAATTATTTCCTTATGTACTAAAAAAAGAGGGGCTCAAATTTCCATGAAATATCATGATAATCAGATCATGATAACTTACGAATTACCTATGTCTGAAATAATATTAGATTTTTTTGATCAGATAAAATCAGCATCCCATGGATATGCCTCGTTTGAATATAAATTCAGTCACTTTCAAACATCAAGTATAGTATGTATAGAAATATTAATTAACAAACAACGTATTGACGCATTATCAGTAATCACTCATCAAAGAAAATCTATATATCGTGGACATATATTAGTGAAAAAATTACAAAAATTAATACCAAGACAACAATTTGACATTGTCATTCAAGCAACTATTGGTAAACGAATAATATCTCGCGATACTGTCAAGCAATTACGCAAAAATGTTTTAAAAAAATGTCATGGAGGTGATGTAACTCGAAAGAAAAAATTATTGTATAATCAAAAAGAAGGAAAAAAACGCATGAAAAAAATAGGTAACGTTAATGTACCGCATACTGTGTTTCTAGAAATTTTTGATGTCAATAACAATAAAAAAAATAACTAAAGGATTTTATTTAATATGATTAGCACATTTTCTTTGGTCTTGGTAATTATTACGGGAATATCAGGTATTTTCTGGGGAATAAAACAACTATATATAATAATATGTAATCATAATCAGCATAAAAAAATATTTCTTCAAAAATCAAATAATATTTATCAACAATCAAAAAATACTTATTCATTAATAATTTCATATTGTTCAAAAATTTCTGAATTTGTATCCTCACTTTTTCCAATATTATTATTAGTATTCATAATACGATCATTTATTTTTGAGCCATTCCGGATACCTTCTGGATCCATGATGCCAACTTTATTAATAGGAGATTTCATTTTAGTAAAAAAGTTTATATATGGTATCAAAAATCCCGTTACTCAAAAAACATTAATTAATACTGGACATCCAAAACGTGGAGACGTAATAGTATTTAAGTATCCTAAAAATCCTACGCTAAACTATATTAAACGAGTGATTGGAGAACCAGGAGACAAAATAATCTATAATATTATTACTAAGCAATTAACAATATATCCTAATTATATTAATCACATTAAGTATATACAACAACCATTACCAATTACTTACAATAATATTTCCCCCAGTAATTTTATTCAAATATTTAGCAGCGATGCAAATGGCAAGGTCAATTCTTCTTTTATCAAAATAAAATCACAGAAAAAAAATCCGCATGGTATTCGGTTAATCCAAACTACAGAATCATTCAATGGAATAGAACATAATATTTTAACAATGATACCACCTGGTGATCAAAATCTAACAAAAATGTATGACCAACATACGAAACACTTAGTATCTGAATGGTTAGTACCTACAGATGAGTATTTTGTAATGGGAGATAATAGAGATAACAGCGCAGATAGTCGTTACTGGGGATTTGTTCCTGAGCGTAATATAGTAGGAAAAGCAATAATAATTTGGATGAATATAAAAAAACGAGAAGAAGGAATATGGCCAATTAGTATACAAATGAATAGAATAGGCAAGATACAATGAGATTATATATTTCTAATATATATACAACTTAAATATTATTTCTAATAGAATGAAATAAAATAAATAAAAGTTAATTATGAAAATTTTTCACATTATATACACTACATGTAATATGTAACTTCTAAACATTATGTCAGTTGATGCGCTTCAAAAAAAACTTGGTTATATTTTTACTCAAAATAATTTATTATTACAAGCACTAACCCATAGAAGCTCTAGTAACCAACATAACGAAAGATTAGAGTTCTTAGGAGATGCTATATTAAATTATGTAATCACCAACGTATTGTATCATAAATTTCCTCATATTAGCGAAGGAGATATGAGTAGGATGCGGGCGAATTTAGTACGCGAAAATACCCTAGCAACACTAGCACGAGAATTCAACCTAGGAGAGTATTTACAATTAGGACAAGGTGAGCTAAAAACCGGTGGATATCACCGTGAATCTATTCTAGCTAACACAATAGAAGCAATAATAGGTAGTATATTTTTAGACAGTAATATCCAAACTATTGAAGTGTTAATTACTAATTGGTATCAGGTACGTTTAGATCAAATGAATCCTTGCGATAAACAAAAAGATCCAAAAACTCGTCTACAAGAATATATGCAGCATCGTCGTTTACCGCTACCTATATATTGGGTTAACCAAATAATTGGAGAGGCACATAATCAAATTTTTACCATAAATTGTCAAATTAATGAATTAAAACAACCAGTCATTGGATCCGGTTCTAGTCGACGTAGAGCTGAACAAGATGCAGCAGGAAAAACTCTAGAAATATTAAAATATAACGAAAATAAATGAACTAAATAAACTGCTCTAATATATTTAGATACCACAATAACTTAACACCAATAAATTTAATCAACTAAAAGTATATAGTTACTTAAAAAGAAATATATTATAGGTATTAAAAATATTTAATATAAATTATTACACATATAATCTTATCCTTTTCATTACACCACAATACATACGTCTATAATAACATAAAATACTATTTGAGTTACAAACCTATTAGAATTTAAATATTTTTATTGTGATAAAAATAAATTACTAACAATAACATTGTTATATATACAAACCACTTAATTCTTATCTTTAACAAGATTACATGCTTTATTCTTAACAAGAAATAATACCTTTCTAAATTACACAGTACTATAATATTTATAGTACCGTACTAATATTTTATACTAATAAATTTTAAAGATAATAAAAACATTATTACAAAATAAAATAATAAATCTTAAAGAATAGTTTAACTATCAATCATTCAACATAAAAATTTACAAATCTTGAAAAATAATAATTATTATATATTATATTGATTACCAAAAAAATCAATTTATAAACACATTATATTCTTTATCCAGTATGAACATTGTGATTCATACTGGATAAAGAATATAAATATTAAACTTAAGAGTGTATACATAATGTCTAATTTATTATTAGGAGTAAATATTGATCATATCGCAACACTGCGCAATACAAGAAATACCGTATATCCCGATCCTATACATGCTGCATTGATTGCAGAACAATCAGGAGCAGATAGTATTACTGTACATTTAAGGGAAGACCGTCGTCATATTACAGATCGCGATGTCAAAATATTACGCAAAACTATACAAACAGCTATGAACTTAGAAATAGCAGTAACAAATGAAATGATTAATATCGCGTGTATGTTAAAACCACATTATTGTTGTTTAGTGCCTGAAAGACGTCAAGAACTGACAACTGAAGGTGGGCTAGATATAATTAATAAATCAAATAAATTACAAGACATAATATTTAAGCTTATTGACTCTGGGATTAGAGTTTCACTATTTATCGATCCTGATGAACAGCAAATTGATGCTGCATATAACATAGGGGTATCTTGCATAGAAATACATACCGGTATGTATTCTGATGCAGTAGATCAAAAAACTAAAAATTTAGAATATAAACGTATAAAAAAAAGCGTACAATACGCTACAGATAACGGCTTAAAAGTCAATGCTGGACATGGTCTTGATTATCAAAATGTTCAACCTATTGCAAAATTACCAGAGATACAAGAATTAAATATAGGACATTCTATAATTAGCCGGTCAATATTCTGTGGATTATCTAAAGCCATTAAAGATATGAAAGAATTATTACAAAAATCAAGAAGAGGTTAATAGTGATTCACGGAATTGGAGTAGATATCGTCGATGTTATCAAAATAAAAAAAATAATAACACATAGCGGAGATAAATTAGCAAAGCGCATACTTAGTAAATCAGAATGGCAAATATATCAAAATAAAAAACATCCTGTACATTTCTTAGCAAAACGTTTTGCTGCAAAAGAAGCAGTAGCTAAGGCATTTGGAACTGGAATAAATCAAGGAGTAACATTTAATCAAATTGAAATATTTCACGATAAATTAGGAAAACCAATGTTGCATCTATTTTCATATGCAGCGCTATTAGCTAATAAATTATCATTAAAAAAAATGCATATTACCTTATCTGACACCAATTTATATGCATGTGCACTCGTAGTATTTGAACGGTAAACTAAATAACAATACACACAACCATACATATAGTAATCATCATTATATTGTTTATACTAATAAAATCTAATAATTTTAACTAAAAATTTTAATTAAATATAAATAAAATAGACATCAACAGTTTTTATAAAAAAATTATTTTTTATTTTATTTTAATAAAATATTAATGTTAAATACATATAACAAATTACTTCACAATTGCACAATCATAATATTCTTTTTATGCGTAAAGAAAGTCTATGTATGAAATAGAAGATTTAGATACCATATGGATGCGTCATGCTATTACATTAGCTGCCTATGCTGAAATAATTGGAGAAATATCAGTAGGGGCAGTTTTAATTCGAGACGGTCAACTTATAAGTTATGGCTGGAATTCTTCTATTATATATCATGATCCTAGCGCTCATGCAGAAATTATAGCATTACGCACAGGCGGGAAAGTTTTAGGTAATTATCGCTTATCAGGAACTACTCTTTATGTTACTTTAGAACCATGCATGATGTGTATTGGCGCGATAATTCACGCTCGCATTCATCGATTAGTTTGCGGCGCAAAAAACAAAAAATCTAGACGGATACCCTGGTTAAAAAATATACTCCATCACCCAATGGTTAATCATCATGTATCTTTAACCACTGGAATATTAGAAAAGGAATGCGCTTCACAATTAAATAAATTTTTTAAACGTCGACGCCACACTTCAACCCCATCATTAAAATAATGCAAAGAGTTGAAAACCTAACTGATCTATATAAACAAATATAATTTTTTAATTATTGCTTAATCATACATATTTTTATAGCAATAAATTCCTTTAATTCAATAATATATCATAACATAAAACTATACATTTAAAAAATAAAATAAACGTATAAGCATAATATGCTTATACAAATTTAAAATAAAATAAAAATAGTTTTTCATATCATAAACAACAAATATTTAATAATATAAATATATAAAATACTTAATACAAGTATTAACCAACATATCTATTTATAAAAATAAATTTAAGAATAATTTAATTTTGAAAATAATTAATAATTTGAAATTATTTATTTAATTAAAAATTTTTTAAAATACTATTTTATAGTATATTGTTACTATTTTAATGCAAGAATACAGGCGATTATTATGTCAATATATACAAATTATGATATTGAATTATGGGAAATAATGAAACAAGAAATCTCTCGACAAGAAGAACATATTGAATTAATTGCATCTGAAAATTATGTCAGCCCTCAAGTCATGAAAATACAAGGTTCCCAGCTTACCAATAAATATGCTGAAGGATATCCAGGTAAACGTTACTATGGCGGATGCGAATACGTTGATATGATTGAAAAATTGGGGATTAATCGTGCAAAAAAATTATTTTCCGCAGACTATGCAAATATACAACCACATTCTGGATCCCAAGCTAATTTTTCTGTTTACAACGCCTTATTACATCCTGGAGATACTATTTTAGGTATGCACCTAAACCATGGAGGACATTTAACACATGGTTCACCAGTAAACTTTTCAGGAAAATTATATAACGCTATATTTTATGGTGTTGATGAAACCGGGTGTATTAATTATGAAGAATTATATAATTTAGCTACAATACACAAACCAAAAATGATCGTAGGGGGATTTTCTGCATATTCCGGTATTATAAATTGGTCTAAAATGCGTCAAATTGCCGATACTATTCAAGCATATCTATTTATTGATATGGCCCATATTACAGGATTAGTTGCAGCAGGTATATATCCAAATCCACTACCACATGCACATGTAGTAACTGCTACTACTCATAAAACATTAGCAGGCCCTAGAGGTGGTTTAATTTTAGCTAGTGGGGGTGATCCAGAACTGTATAAAAAACTAGATGCCTCTGTTTTTCCCGGTTCACAAGGAGGTCCATTAATGCATGTTATTGCAGCTAAAGCAATTGCTTTAAAAGAAGCAATGGATCCATCTTTTAAGTTATATCAACAAAAAGTTGTCCATCATGCTAAAATAATGGTTAAAGAATTTTTACTACGCAAATTTGAAGTAATTTCTGGCATAACTCATAACCATCTTTTTTTATTAGATTTAAGAAACAAAAACATTACCGGAAAAGATGCTAGCATAGCCCTAGAACATGCCAACATTATTGTTAACAAAAACAGCATACCCAATGATTATAGAAATCCTTTCGTTACATCTGGCATACGTATCGGTACACCGGCAATAACCAGACGTGGTTTAAATGAACACGACGTCAAAAAATTATCTCACTGGATCTGCGATATACTAAACCATACCGATAACAATGAAATTATTTTGTCTATAAAAAATAAAGTCTCGCTTATTTGCTCTCAGTATCCTATATACAGTTAATGTTATAGAAATTGATTAAATAAAATCACCATAGATGATATTATTTTATATGATATACAAATCATTTTTGACACAAATAGACATTTTTTATTAATACCTGATTCAATCATCTATTCCAGATGATTGAATCATTGGCAAAATAGTCCGAATTATCTTTGTATTGCCCGCAATTATATTTCCAAATAATAAATCATTGTCACTCCCAGTAAAATCAACAATTAATCCTCCCGATTCACGAATCATTAAAGCACCACTAGCTAGTTTGTTGTTATTAATATTTTTTAAAAAAATAGCAACACATCCATCTACACGTCCAACTGCAACATAAGCTAAATCTAATATAGTTGCTCCAGTATACCGAAAATGTATGTATTTATTATTAAATTTATTTAAAAAATTAATAACCACATGTTGTTTTTCATAAACACAAGATATAGCAACAATAGCCCCGTTTAAATTCTTAGCGGTACCTACACGCATTCGATAACCATTAAGCTGGGCTCCTTTTCCACGACAAGCGCTAAACAACTCATTATGAATAGGATCATATATCACTCCTATCTCAATATGTTCTTTAAAAAAGACAGAAATAGATAAAGCAAAAAAAGGAAACTGCTTAATAAAATTAATATCATTATCTATAGATCCAATTATCCAACGAATATTCTCTTTGCAATATATATTATCACTAATGTTATAATCATGACATGTAGTCACAATAGTATGTAGTGGATAAAATCTTCGAATAATTGTCGCTATAATAGAATATGATTTTTCATTTATTTTACAAATCAAATCATTTATATAATTTGAACGTATACTGTTTTTATTGACAAACTCATATTGTTTAACAACAAAATCTCCCGCTTTTCTTATAGCTTGAATAGCGACATTCAGCATCGGATGCATAAATTATTCATCCAGTAATTCATCATAAATTAAAAATAAAGTATGATACACATCATACTACATCGCGTATTTATTGAACTATGTTTCTCAAACAGTACAAATGTTATATTAAATGTTCATTACACAATACATTTTAAATATATAATCATTAAAAATCTTTAAAATTTAAAAATAAGAATATTTATTTCATTTTAAATATGTAGTTATATATATCTTTAATTGTTATGTTGTTTAACTTAGCTAAAATTCAATCTTTCACGACAATATCCCAATAACAGCATATACATATAATATGTATATTGATATACAATCATTTATATTTTTTATCATTAAAACAAAACTTGTTGTTTTCACTAACAGTATTAGTTTTTAAACAATTAATTTTAATATTATTTAAAACAATAAATACTTTAATCATTTATTTTTTATCTAAATGTTTTTCTAAATATTTAGCGCAATATTTGTGATTTTTTATTAAAAATAGCATCTTTGAAATCAATTAATTCAAATTATTAATAGTATTGGCGCAATATGATACATATATCTAAATTAAGTCACTTACAAAATAAAAAATAAAAACAGGTTTTGTTGCTTTATATAGTAATGAATAATAATTTCATATAGAATAACGTTCTAACACAAAATACACGTCCAAACAAAAATGAATATATATTTGTAATATTTAACTAATCTAGTATATAGATAGCAATAATTGCTATAATTTTATTTTCTACATCAGAATAAATTTTTAATTTTTGGAGTATTGTTAGATGAAGCTGCCAATATATTTTGATTATGCTGCTACTACTCCAGTAGATCCAAGAGTAGTAGAAAAAATGACACAATATTTTACCCTAGACGGCATATTTGGTAACCCGTCTTCTCGTTCTCATTATTATGGATGGAAAGCTGAAGAAGCCGTAGATATAGCTCGTAAACAAATTGCTCGATTAATAGGAGCTGAATCAAATGAAATAATTTTTACTTCAGGAGCTACCGAATCAGTAAATTTAGCTATTAAAGGAATAGCTCAAGCTTATCATAAAAAAGGTAAACATATTATTACAAGTATGACAGAACATAAATCAGTCTTAGATACCTGCCAATATCTTGAAAATAAAGGATTTAAAATTACTCGCGTAATTCCACAACCCAATGGATTAATTAATTTTAATCAAATCAGTAATGCTCTACGTGATGATACAATCTTATTATCTATTATGCATGTGAATAACGAGATCGGGATCATTCAAGATATCACAAAAATTGGTAAATTATGTCGTCTAAACGACATAATATTTCATGTAGATGCAACACAAAGCGTCGGTAAATTACACATTGATTTATCTATATTACCGGTAGATTTAATGTCTTTCAATGGACATAAATTATACGGCCCAAAAGGTATTGGTGGCTTATATGTACGACGAGATAGGAATCCAAAAATTAATATTATCGCTCAAATGCATGGTGGAGGACATGAGTTCGGTATACGTTCCGGAACATTACCAGTGCATCAAATTGTCGGAATGGCCGAAGCGTATCGTTTAGCTAAAGAAACTATGACAACAGAAATGATTTATTTAAAAAAAATGAGAAACCGTTTATGGCAAGGGTTACAACAAATTGAAGGGGTGTTAATTAATGGTGATTTAGATCATAGTATAGGTACATTATTAAACATTAGTTTTAGTCATATCGACGGCGAAACACTCATGATAGCATTAAAAGATTTTGCATTATCCTCTGGTTCTGCTTGCGCCTCTGGTACTTTAAATCCATCACACGTATTACAAGCTTTAGGAAGAAATAATGAACTAGCATATAATTCAATTAGATTTTCTTTAGGACGATTTACTACTGAAGAAGAAATAGAATACGCTATTCATCACATTGTCGCTACTGTTGTAAAATTAAACGCAATGATAAACTTATTATAATTTTGTAATACTACAAAATAATCAATTTATTCTCAAACATACAATTATTGAAATAAGTAATATATCTATAAAAATTAGGAATGCTATTAGTACTGTTTACATATATAAATAACAAATAATTTTCAAACAACATCTTCCGTACTTTAAAGTTCTTATTTCTATGTATTTTATTAATTGTTTTAAATAACTAATTATAATTTAAATATTACTGTATATTATTATTTAATATAAACTAAAGACATCTCATAAATATTAGGCGTCAATAATAAATATTATTAATATAAATATCTTAGTTGTATAATTAGATTAGTAAAAAATTTTATGAAAACATTATACATTCTATAATATATCAAACCAATGTGCGTCTACTTTAAGATTTAATCTTTCATGTTATCATTAACTACATGGATTTTCTACCAATATACATTGATACTAAATTTTTTGTTTTGTATACTCATGTTGTATAACGTTAAAATAAAAATTGACAGGGGAATTTTATGTTTTTTAAAGAACATACGCTATCAATTATAAAACCTGATGCAGTTGCTAAAAAAATAATTGGATCTATAATTAGTAGATTTGAAACGTCTGGTCTTTCTGTCATAGAAGCTAAGGTGCTACAGCTGACATGTACACAAGCTTCCGAGTTTTATTGCGAACATCAAAAAAAATCCTTTTTTGAAAGTCTAATAAATTTTATGATTTCTGGGCCAATATTTGTACAAATACTAGCAGGTAATAATTCAATACAACGGAATAGAGAAATTATGGGAGCTACTAATCCAAAGCATGCGTTGGCAGGAACTATCAGATCTGATTATGGTTACGATTGCACCAAAAATGCTGTTCATGGATCAGATTCTAAGAAATCAGCTATACGCGAAATTTATTATTTCTTCAATACATAAAAATCCACACTTACAGATACCGTATTACTTATAATAAAAATTAAATAATTATAAAATTATTTACAGAACAATTTCAAATACTGAAATTTACTACTAATCATGATATCAACAAAAAATACAAATACACTTTTTAAAAATATAAAACCAATAAAATTATAATTTAATTAATCTTATGCCGATCCCATCCTAATTAAATATTAAATTAATAACCAATATAAATTTTTATAAAAATTAATCGTTAGAGATATATTTTATGTGTATTAAAAAAGTTAATTTACTGAATATGAACAAAGAAGAATTAATAATTTTTCTATCTAAATTAGATGAAAAACCTTTTCGTTCTCATCAAATAATGAAATGGATGTACCATGATTATTGTGATGATTTCAATCAAATGACAAATTTAAGTAAATCTCTAAAAGCAAAATTAAATAAAATAGCAGAAATTCGTGCGCCAATAATTACAAAAAAACAACTATCTTCAGATGGGACAATTAAATGGGCTATGAAAGTTGATCAACAACAAATAGAAACAGTTTATATTCCTGAAAATATGAGAACCACATTATGTATTTCATCGCAAATTGGGTGTCCTTTGAGATGTAGTTTTTGTGGAACAGCAAAGCAAGGATTTAACAGAAATCTACATGTATCTGAAATTATTGGCCAAATTTGGAGAATATCAAAACTCATTGCTCTAGATAAATACATTAAAATAAAAAATAGCCCCCCTATTACTAACATAGTATTTATGGGAATGGGCGAACCATTATTAAATATTGTTAATGTTGTATCAGCAATAAAAATTATGTTAGATAATTTTGGTTTTGGATTTTCAAAACGACATATTACTATCTCAACTGCTGGAGTTGTCCCAGGTATAATAAAACTAAAAGACATGATCGATATACCACTCGCTATATCTCTACATGCTCCAAATGATCTCATCAGAAATAAAATTATGCCGATTAACAAAAAGTATAATATTAATAGTATACTAGAAGCAACACGTAAGTATTTGAAAAAAACTAAAGCTAGTCATAGTCGAGTAACAATAGAATATATATTATTGAATCATGTTAACGATGAAATTTTACATGCCCACCAACTAGCAAAAAAACTTAAAGGTATTCCATGTAAAATTAATTTAATTCCATGGAATCCAATTCCTAACGTACAATACACATGCAGCTCACATGTGCGTATTCACGCTTTTCTTAAGGTCTTATTAAAACATAATATAGTAACTATTATAAGAAAAATAAGAGGCGCAGATATTAATGCTGCTTGTGGACAATTAACAGGGGAAGTAATCAACCGTATAAATTATAATATGATTCAGCATTAAACCAATACCATCTTATTTAAGAACTATTAAATAAGATGGTATTGGTTTAAAATTCCTCTAATCTAGATGATTCTTATTCTCACTATAAATAGAATACATATCATAAAATTTAATAAAAATAAATAATAATGATTTATTTTTCTATACCAACACAAATTAATAATATGATTTCTGTTTATAATCAAGTCTTTTAATATGGGAAAATCGATATACTGAACATAAATAGAATTATTTAATATATAAGTAATAACCAATAAATACATCAATAAATAATGATTATATCTATAAATATTATTTATTAGTTTTATAATATGAAAACATTGGAGAAATTATGAATAATATCGCGAACATTATTCGCCGAAAGTCTACACGTATTTATATTGGTAATATTCCTATTGGAGATGGAGCGCCTATTGCAGTACAATCTATGGTTAACACTCGTACTATAAATATAGTAGAAACAATTAAACAAATAAATGCCTTAAAAAAAGTAGGAGTGGATATTGTTAGAATATCAATACCTACTATGGATGCAGCTGAAGCCTTCAAAATAATTAAACAGCAAACAGTTGATATTCCATTAATAGCAGACATTCATTTTGATTATCGCATTGCACTAAAAGCAGCTGAATATGGAGCAGATTGTTTACGTATTAATCCTGGTAATATCGGAAATAATAAACGTATTCGATCTGTAGTACACTGCGCCCAAGATAAGAACATACCTATTCGCATTGGTATAAACTCTGGTTCTCTTGAACGCGATTTACAAAAAAAATATGACGGGAATCCGACAGAACATGTTTTATTAGAATCAGCAATGAGACACGTAGATATTTTAGACAAATTAAACTTCCACCAATTTAAAGTCAGCGTCAAATCTTCCGACGTACTAATAACAGTAGAAGCATACCGTATCTTAGCGTCTAAAATAGATCAACCATTGCACATAGGTCTTACTGAATCGGGAGCTTTACGCAATGGCACAGTAAAATCTGCAATAGCGTTAGGTTTCTTATTACATGAAGGAATTGGAGATACAATACGTATATCATTAGCCGCAGATCCTATAGAAGAAGTTAAAGTAGCATTTGATATCTTAAGAGCTTTAAAGATTCGTGCTCATGGCATTAATTTTATAGCTTGTCCAGGATGTGCCCGACAAGAATTTGATGTAATCAATGTAGTTAATGCTTTAGAACAAAAAGTAAGCGATATTACAACACCCATGGATGTATCTATTATTGGATGTGTAGTCAATGGACCGGGAGAAGCATTGAAATCAACAATTGGTGTCGCCGGAGCGCGTAACAAAAGTGGTATATATGAAGATGGTATACGACAACAAAAAAAATGTGATAATATGTCAATCGTTGAAGAATTAGAACAACGTATTAGAACCAAATCTGAATCAATAAATAAAAATAATCTAGCTACTATATCAAGCGCAATAAATAAATAATCAAAGATTAATACATGATTAAATATAATACAAAGATCCAATCTATTCGTGGCATGCATGATTGTTTGCCACAAGACATAACTATATGGCAACACGTAGAAAATACATTTACAACCATACTAAATAGTTATGGATATAAGGAAATCAGATTTCCTATTGTTGAGGATACAAACTTATTCAAACGCTCAATTGGAGCAATGACAGATGTAATAGAAAAAGAAATGTATAGTTTTAATGATCGTAATAATAAGAGCTTAACATTGCGCCCAGAAGGAACATCTGGATGCGTTCGAGCAGGTATCAAGCACGGACTTTTTTATAAACAAGAACAACGTCTATGGTATCTTGGTCCAATGTTTCGTTATGAACGTCCTCAAAAAGGACGTTATAGACAATTTCATCAATTTAGTGCCGAAGCTTTTGGACAAATAGGACCCGACATAGATGTTGAATTAATTTTAATTACTGCTCGTTGCTGGAAACAATTAGGAATTAGCCATCATTTATCGTTAGAATTAAATTCAATTGGTTCATTATCATCTAGATCAAATTATCGAAAAAAATTAATAACCTTTTTAGAAAAACACTCAAAAAATTTAGATCATAATTCGCTACGTCGTTTATATTCTAATCCCATGCGAATATTAGATACAAAAAATAGTAACACCAAAGAATTATTACTTCATGCACCCGTATTAAGTGATTATTTAGATAATGATTCGCATGCTCATTTTTCTGAATTGTGCCAATTATTAGATCTATTAGAAATACCATATACAATTAATCCATATTTGGTACGCGGCTTAGATTACTATAATAAAACAGTTTTTGAATGGGTCACCGATAGCTTAGGGGTAAGAAAAACTATCTGTGCTGGTGGCCGTTATGATGCATTAGTTCAGGAATTAGGAGGAGATTCAGTCCCTGCTGTAGGATTTTCCATAGGATTAGAACGTGTAATTTTGTTGATACGAGAAATTAATAATAATGATTTTTTAAATAAAAATAACACACACAGTGATATTGACGTGTATTTAATTAGCTTAGGAAATAATGCTAAAAAATATTCAATATTACTATCTGAACATATTCACTCAATATTGCCATCTATACGATTAATGTTACACCATGGAAAAAATAATATAAAAAAACAACTTCATGCCGCTAACAAACATAACACACGAACCATATTAATCATAAATGAAAAAAATTATCTTACAAAAACAGTTATACTAAAAAATTTGCAATTAGGCACTCAAGAAACATTACAACACGATAAAGTTATTGAAAAATTAAAAAATATACTATTTATAAATCAAACTTAAGTTATTAACACCATATCATAACCATTTACTAAACTAGTATGAATCATACTCTATAATCATACTGTAATATTATATATAATTATTCAAAAAATTAATTAAATTTTAATTATGTAGCCTAATACTGATATCAGTATTTATAGATACATATATTTTATGGATTAAAAAATGTTCCCCATTATTACATTAATTGGACAAAAAAATGTAGGAAAATCTACTCTATTTAATAGATTAACACATACACATGATGCTTTAATTTCTAATTATCCAGGATTAACTCGAGACCGACAATATGGTTACTTTCAATGTAAGCAATTTAAATCTATTCTAATAGACACTGGAGGCGTTGACGGATTACATTATAATATAAAAACAGAAAATATTCAAAATTATATAACTCATCAAACAATTTCAGCGATAAAAGAAGCTGATATTGTACTATTCCTTATGGATAGACAATCTATAGGAACATCCGTAAATTACGATATCATCAATTTTTTAAAAAAATTAAAAAAACCTATATTCATTGTTATTAATAAAATTGATGATATTCCATATCATACAAATAATATTGTATGGGATTACTATTCTTTCGACATAAAAAATATTATCTTTATTTCTGCAATTCACGGAAACGGAATTAATAATTTATTAAAAAATATATCTCTACTAATTTCAAAAAACTATAAAAATAATACACCTAAAACTAATTTAAATGAAACTATCCATACAAACTGCGTAAATTCATCATCATATGACAATAAAAAAAATAATCTTACTAGCACCACATTAGCTGTTATAGGACGACCTAATTCCGGAAAATCTACTTTTATTAATTATATTTTAGGAAAAAACCGCATGATTACCTGTAATACACCAGGAACTACTCGAAATTGCATTCATATACCCATTATATACAATAAACAAAAATATACACTAATTGACACAGCAGGAGTACGAAAAAGAAAAAAAATAGACAACGTAGCAGAAAAAATTTCTATTTCTAAAACACACCAAATTATCAAAACTGCACACATCTTATTATTTATGGGCGACGTAGATCTGGGGATATCTGATCAAGATTTATACTTATTGCGATTTATTGTAAATAATGGTAAAGCATTAATAATTATTTTTAATAAATGGGATAAAATATCCCCAGATCTACGTCAGAAAACCAAAAAAAACCTATGCGAAAAAATAAATTTTATTAATTTTGCCAAAATACACTTTATTTCAGCATTGCACGGAAACGGTATTAAAAAATTATTTCAATCAATTAAAAAAACACATCTACATTCATCATCTTTTACAAAAACTATTAGTACAACACGTTTAATTAATATTCTATATGAAGCTGTTTCTAAATCTCCTCCCCCACTTCTATATGGCAAAAAAATCAAACCCAAATATGTGCACGTTGGCAAAGACAACCCATTAACTTTAATAATTCATGGAAATCACGTTAGTAAATTGCCTAATAGCTACAAAAGATATTTAAAAAAATACTTCTATCACACATTAGATATTACAGGTATTTTATTGAACATACAATTTAAAGATACTGTTAATCCATTTATCAACAAATAAAAATAATATTTTTAAAATACACAAACCTGCATATAATCTAGAATTCCTGCTGATATTCTGCTCAAAAACATTGTAACTACTAACAACACCCCATATTTGTGTTATTTTTCGCCTCCATATAATTTAATTCCAAAACATTACAAGTATACCGTCTAATTTTATTTAACAAAATAACATTACCATCTAATTTGCTAGTATATGATGGTATCATATCTATAATTTTATTTTTCCAAGAATCACTATCAATTTTTTTATTAAACATCGTACTTAGAAGTTCTAATATTATCGAAACTACAGTAGATGCTCCCGGAGATGCACCAAGAAGTGCTGACAAAGTTCCATCATTAGAACTAACCACCTCTGTTCCAAATTGCAACACACCTCTTTTTTCATTATTCCTTTTAATAATTTGAACACGTTGTCCTGCTTTAACTAAGGTCCAATCTGATGGATTAACTGTCGGATAATATTCTCTAAGCGCATCAATACGTTGCATATCCGACATAATTAATTGACCAATTAAATATCTCAACAAACCAAAATTATCTATCCCAACCTGAAATATTGGAAGCAAATTATACCTATTTAAAGAATAAAACAAATCTAACCATGACCCATATTTCAAAAATTTACTACTAAAAGTAGCAAACGGTCCAAATAATAAAACCTTATTACCATTCAATATCCTGGTATCTATATGAGGTACCGACATTGGAGGAGTATTAACAGGTGCTTTTCCATATACCTTCGCTAAATGTTGTTCAACTATTCTCTTATTTTTTGTAACTAAAAATTGACCACCCACTGGAAATCCAGCATACCCCTTAACTTCCGGCACGCCAGAATTTTGCAAAAGACTAATTGACTTGCCCCCAGCCCCTATAAACACATAATTTGAACGAATACACTTTTTTTGACTATACTGTCGATCAATTATATGTACATCCCAAGTTTTATCAAAATTATGTCTTATACGATAAACATCGTGTTGTAAATATAATTTAAAATTTAAACTTTTTTTCAACTCACTCAATAACTGCTGAGTAAGCGCTCCAAAATTAATATCTGTACCCATTTCCATACGAGTTACCGCTATTTTTTGAGATACATTACGTCCATTAATAATAAGAGGAACCCACTTATGAATTTGCTGAAAATCCTCGGAATAAACCATACCACTAAACAAAATACTATTTTGCAATGCTTTAAAACGTTTTTTTAAAAAAGAAACGTTTTCTTCTCCCCAAACAAAACTCATATGTGGCACATTATTAATAAAAGAACTTGGATTATTAAGAACCTTTGTTTCTACTAAATATGCCCAAAACTGACGCGACATTTCAAAAGCTTCATTAACAGCAACAGCTTTTGAAATGTCGACAGAGGAATCCTTATAATTATACTGTGTATAATTAAGCTCACAAAACGCCGCATGCCCAGTCCCAGCATTATTCCATACATTAGAACTTTCTCGTGCTGCCTCATTAAGACGTTCATACATATGAATTTTCCAAGTTGGTTCAAGAATTGTCAAAAACATAGCAAATGTAGCGCTCATAATACCAGCGCCAACTAAAACTACATCCACGGAAGATTCAATTTTAACCAAATGATGTTGTTTATTATCCACAACTACAATATTACTCATTTTGTATCACTCAATAGCATTACCTTACCTGAACAACACCATAACCAACATACTTACCAAATATACTTGTAATACAACTAAAAATCAGGAATAACATACACATCCAAAAAACATCACTTCAACATACCACATCTCAGTATTTAATTATATATTTAATCTTTAAGTACAAAACTAATCAACATTAATTCAAATTTAAAACCACCAAACACAACATATATCCCATTAAACCAAAAACTATTACCAACCAACAAATCTACAAACATAAACATTTTATACAAAAGCTTCCATTACAACAATACCCACACAAAAATATACATATAATTTTTATAAAATTTAAAATTATTAATTTTAAACAACTCATACATTAAAACTTGATCAATTACATAATTCATGATAGAATCAAGTCCGCTGGGGTATAAGACATAACCTCAATATTGAGGTTATGTTTGTTGTAGGGTAGGTTAGTTTATAGTTATTAGGTTGTTACGGTATGTAAATATTTGAAGATAAGTGTAGATTAGTGTGATATTTTCTTTTGAAAAAGAAGCCTTGACTTTTGATGATGTGCTCATTGTGCCGTCTTATTCTAAGGTACTTCCTGCAGAGGCTGTTCTGGATAGTTTAGTAACTAATTCTATTTCCTTAAATATTCCTATTGTGTCTTCGGCTATGGATACAGTGACAGAATCAGGTTTAGCTATTGCTTTAGCGCAAGAAGGTGGTGTAGGTTTTATTCATAAAAATATGTCTTTGGAGCAGCAAATTAGTGAAGTACATCGTGTTAAGCGTTATGAAAGCGGAATAGTAGCTAATCCGCAATGTGTTGCTCCTGATACAACTTTGTTACGAGTGAAAGAATTAACTTCTCGTAATGGGTTTGCCGGTTATCCTGTTGTGGTAGGTACGAATGAACTGGTAGGGATAATTACAAGTCGTGATGTTAGGTTTGTAAGTGATTTATCAAGTTGTGTTTCTTCTGTTATGACTCCTAAGGAGCGTTTAGTTACAGTATTAGAAAAAGAAAACCGGAAAATAGTTTTAAGAAAAATGCATGATAAGAGAGTAGAAAAGATTTTATTAATTGATTCTTTGTTTCATCTTAAAGGTATGATTACTGCGAAAGATTTTGAAAAAGCGGAACGAAAGCCATATGCATGTAAGGACGATTATGGACGATTACGTGTTGGTGCTGCTGTTGGAGTGGGGAGTGACTGCATAGAACGTGTTGCAGGGCTAGTTAATGCTGGTTTAGATGTATTGTTAGTTGATTCTTCACATGGACATTCAGATGGGGTTTTAAAATGTATAGAGACGGTTTGTAAATTATATCCTAATTTACCTGTTGTGGGGGGTAATGTTGTTACTAAAGATGGTGCTTTGGCATTAGTAAAATCTGGTGTTAGTGCTGTGAAAGTTGGTGTTGGACCTGGTTCTATTTGCACAACTCGTATTGTTACTGGTGTAGGAATTCCTCAAATTACAGCTATTTCTAATGTAGCAGAAGCGTTAAAAGATACAGATATTCCAATTATTGCAGATGGAGGTATTAGATTTTCTGGAGATATTGCTAAAGCAATAGCTGCAGGTGCGCATTGCGTCATGATTGGTTCGTTACTGGCAGGAACAGAAGAATCGCCAGGAGATATAGAATTTTATCAGGGTAGATCTTTTAAAACTTACCGTGGAATGGGTTCTTTAGGAGCTATGCATAAGGGCTCTGCTGATCGTTATTTTCAACAACAGGATAACGCTGTTGCTGCTTGTAAATTGGTGCCGGAAGGTATAGAAGGGCGTGTTCCTTATAAAGGTAAATTAGAAACTATTGTACATCAATTGATGGGGGGATTACGATCTTGTATGGGTTTGACAGGTTGTATGACTATTCATGATTTAAGAACACAGGCTAAATTTGTTCGTGTGAGTCCTTCTGGTATGCAGGAAAGTCATGTACATGATGTAATTATAACGAAAGAATCTCCTAATTATCGTTTAACATGACTATTTGTCTATGTATTATGTGTATAATAGATAGTTGTGGTATTTATTTAGTTTAAAATGTATTATTAATATATCATTAAATATTTTGGTTAGGTAATAAATGGTTATTTTGAATAATAGAATAAACCATAATATAAAATGTAGTGATCATCGTATTTTAGTGGTAGATTTTGGATCTCAGTATACTCAATTATTGTTACGAAGAATCCGTGAGTTGGGTGTGTATTCTGAATTTTTTTCCTGGGATGTTAGTGAATCGCAAATATATTCATTTAATCCTAGTGGTATTATTCTTTCGGGAGGTCCTCATAGCGTTATTGATCTTAATTTTCCATCTATTCCTGAATTTGTATTTCAATTGGGTATACCTATATTTGGAATTTGTTACGGTATGCAGATTATGTCGCAGCAGTTGGGTGGGAAGGTGCAACATTTAACAACTCAGCGCGAGTTTGGTTGTACTAAAATAACCCTTATTACTGAAAGTATTCTTACAAATGACATATATGATTATGTTGATGATATTACAGGTCACTCGGTATTGGATGTATGGATGAGTCATGGAGATATAGTGACCACTGTTCCCCCAAATTTTACTGTTATTGGTATTAATAAATATCAGCAAGTTGCTGTTATGGCTAATGAGGATCAGCGTTTATATGGTGTGCAATTTCATCCGGAAGTAACTCATACTAAAAAAGGTAAAAATATCTTAGAACGTTTTATTATGTGTATTTGTTCATGTAAATCTTCATGGAAGATAACTAATATTATTGATAATATTATTATGGATATTCGTGTGAAGGTGGGTAATGATAAAGTAGTACTTGGATTTTCAGGTGGAATTGATTCTTTTGTTACAGCTTTGTTGTTGCAACGTGCAATAGGTAATCAGTTCATTTGTATTTTTATTGATAATGGGTTATTATTACATCGTGAATTTGATCGAATTAAGAATTTTTGTGATAAAAATTATAATTTAGATATTATTTATGTATCAAAAGAACAGCTATTTTTAGATGCTTTAATTGGAGTTATTGACCCAGAGGAAAAAAGAAAAATAATTGGCAGGATTTTTACAGAAGTTTTTGAAGAACAAATTCGTAATTTAGTGCCTATACAATGGTTAGTTCAAGGTACTATATATTCGGATGTTATTGAATCTGGTATGTCTTTATCTTCTTTCAAAAATGTGATTAAGTCGCATCATAATGTAGGTTGTTTTTCAGGAATTATGAATGTTAAGTTACTAGAACCCATAAGAAATTTATTTAAAGATGAGGTTCGTAGTATTGGGTTAGAATTGGGGTTACCTCATAGTATAGTGTATCGCTATCCGTTTCCAGGCCCTGGTTTGGCTATTAGAATCTTAGGGGAAGTAAAAAGAGAATATTGCGATATCTTACGTAAGGTAGATTTTATTTTTATTGAGGAACTTAAGCGTGATAATTTATATTATAAGATTAGTCAGGCTTTTGCAGTTTTTTTACCGATACATTCAGTGGGGGTACAAGGGGACCAGCGTAAGTATGAATCGGTAGTTTCTTTACGTGCAGTAGAGACCACCGATTTTATGACGGCACGTTGGGTTTATTTATCTTATGGTTTTTTAAATAAAGTGTCTAATCGTATTGTTAATGAGGTTGAGGGGATATCTCGTGTAGTATATGATGTTTCTTCTAAACCTCCGGCTACTATTGAATGGGAATAAATATGTTGTTATATTATTTAAGTTTAGAAATTTTTAATAATTTTTGTTGGTTTATACAATCTTTGGTTGAATAATTTTAGATGTTCAATGTACTTATAATGATTAAAAATATTGTATAGTTCTGTCTATTTATCGTTGATTAAAAATTAGTAAAGAATTCAGATTTTTATAGTTTATTTTTATAAAATGTGTTGTGTAATGTATATATCTAAAAATTGTTTATTAATGTGAATTTGTAGTATAGTAGTATTATTTTATGAGAAAGTTTATTTTCTAGTAATAAAGGTGTGTATGTTTAAAAAAGTATGTGTGTATTGTTTTATGTAATAAAATAGATGGGATTTTGTTATAAGAGTAATTTTATGTGTGGGTTTCATTTTAATTTTTAAAAATGTTTTGTATTTAATTTTAAATGAATAATAAATTATCTCAGAATTTGATTGATGGTTGGTTAGGAGAGCTTGAATTAAATTTTGCTTTGCGCAAGGGGACCAGTGTGCTTACACTTAGTAAGCACACTGGTCCGTTTTATGTAAAGAAAAGTTTTTACTCGAAAAATGATAATACTCCACATGTATATTTATTGCATCCTCCTGGTGGTTTGGTTGGGGGAGATAAATTGACACTAGATGTTAAGTTGGAATCAGGAAGTAGAGCATTATTGACGACACCTGGTTCTTCTAAATTTTATCGTAGTAATGGTATCTGTGCAGTTCAGAAGCATACATTTACATTAGAGCGTAATACTGCTTTGGAATGGGTCCCTCAAAGCAGTATTTTTTTCCCCAAAACGAAAGCAAAAATAGATACTACTTTTATTATAGAACAAGGATCTAGAATTATATCATTTGAAATGTTATGTTTTGTAAATTCATCATTAGGTATTTATATTTATCCAGAAGAGGTAGATGTTTTTTTAAATATTTGTTTATCTAATTCTGTTGGTTTACAAGAAAGATTGCAGATTAATGAATCTAATTGTATTGTGAAATTAGGTGGATTTAAGATAAGTGCTTTACTTTTTGCTATTCCATCAGATGAAAAAATATTAGATACAGTGCGAAAACTTATTACATCGGTTAAACATTTTCAAATAGGAGGTGCTACATTATTAGATAATATTCTTGTAGTACGATTATTAGGTAATGATAATCAATGTTTAAAAAAAATACTTTGTCGTATTTGGTATGCGATACGCCCTTTTGTAATTGGAAGAGAAGTGACAATACCTCGTATTTGGTCGACATGAGTAGGTAGAGAAAATTTATATATGAAGCTATTACCCCGTGAAAAAGATAAATTATTATTATTTACGGCGGCGTTATTAGCAGAAAGACGCCGTAATCGAGGTTTGAAGTTAAATTATCCAGAAGCAATAGCATTAATTAGTTCTGTAATTTTAGAAGGAGCTCGTGAGGGAAAGAATGTTGCTGAATTAATGGATATAGGTAAGAATATATTAACTAGAGACGATGTTATGGTGGGAGTCCCTGAGATGATCACCAATGTACAAGTGGAAGCTACTTTTACTGATGGGACAAAATTAGTGACGATACACGATCCGATAATTTAATAATAATTAAATGAGTACATTATATTATGGTTCCAGGTGAATTATATATTTCTGATGGGAATATAGAGTTAAATACTGGACGACAGCGAGCGTTAGTAACTGTTGTTAATTGTGGGGATAGGCCTATACAGATTGGTTCCCATTTTCATTTTTATGAAGTTAATACTGCTTTAAAATTTGATCGAGTTATTGCTCGTGGTTTTCGTTTAAATATTCCATCTGGAACAGCTATTCGCTTTGAACCAGGGCAGTCTAGAACTGTAGATCTTGTAAAATATGCAGGTGTATGTAAAATTTATGGATTTTGTAAAACTATTATGGGTAAATTAGATTAATTATGAATAGTGTATTATCCAGGCATGAGTATGCTTCTTTATTCGGACCGACTATAGGAGATTCGGTACGATTAGCTGATACTGAATTGTGGATAAAAGTAGAAAAAGATTTCACTGTGTATGGAGAAGAAGTAAAATTTGGAGGAGGAAAAGTTATACGAGATGGAATGGGTCAAGGACAAATGAGTAGTAAAGATTGTGTTGATTTGGTATTAACTAATGCAATAATTATTGATTATTGGGGTATAGTAAAAGCAGATATTGGTATAAATAATGGTCGTATAACGGGTATTGGTAAATCAGGAAATCCAGATATTCAGCCAGATGTAACAATATTTATTGGACCTGGTACTGATATAATAGCCGCAGAAGGTAAAATAGTTACTGCCGGAGGCATTGACTCTCATGTTCATTTTATTTGTCCTCAACAAGTAGAAGACGGGTTATGTTCTGGAATTACTACATTTATTGGAGGAGGTACTGGGCCAACAACAGGAAGCAATGCAACAACTTGTACTCCAGGTCCTTGGTTTTTATCTCGTATGTTGCAAGTAGCAGATTCCTTACCTGTTAATATCGGGTTTACTGGTAAAGGTAGCGCCTCTTTGCCTAAGGCTTTAGAAGAACAAATAATTGCTGGGGCTATTGGTTTAAAGGTTCATGAAGATTGGGGAGCAACCCCCGCAGCCATTGATTGTTGTTTAAATGTGGCCGATAATTTTGATGTTCAGGTTTCTATTCATACTGATACTTTAAACGAATCAGGATTTGTTGAAGATACTTTATCTGCAATTAAGGGTAGAACGATACATGCTTATCATACTGAAGGTGCAGGTGGTGGACATTCTCCAGATATCATACGTATGTGCGGATGTAATAATGTCTTACCATCATCTACTAATCCTACCATGCCTTATACTATTAATACAATAGATGAACATTTAGACATGATGATGGTTTGTCATAATCTTAATCCTAATCTGCCTGAAGATATGGCGTTTTCAGAGTCTAGAATTCGTAAAGAGACAATCGCTGCTGAAGATATTCTACATGATCTTGGAGCTTTGTCTATGATTTCTTCTGATTCTCAAGCTATGGGGCGAGTTGGAGAAGTTATTTTACGTACTTGGCAAACAGCTCATAAAATGAAGTTACAAAGAGGTTCATTATCGGGGGATGACAAATATAACGATAATATTCGTGTAAAACGGTATATTGCTAAATATACCATTAATCCAGCAATAACTCATGGTATTTCTCATGAGGTTGGTTCTATTGAAATAGGAAAGTTGGCAGATTTAGTATTATGGTCTCCTGTTTTTTTTGGAGTTAAACCAGAATTAATCATTAAAGGTGGTATGATTAATTCTGCAATTATGGGTGATCCTAATGCTTCTATACCCACTTCACAACCAGTGCATTATCGATTAATGTTTGGAGCACGTGGTAATGCAAGACATGCGACGCGTATGACATTTGTATCTGCAGTTTTTTATCATTCAGAATTAATAAATCACTTAAAGTTGGCTAGTTTAATTGGTAAAGCTCATAAGTGTAGAAATATTAAAAAGAAGCATATGATCAATAATTCTTGGCAACCAATTATTGAAGTAGATCCTCAGACTTATCAAGTACGTGCAAATGGAGAGTTATTAACTTGTGAACCTGCATTTTCATTACCTATGTCACAACGTTATTTTTTATTTTAGTATTTAGCGCTATTCTATGCTAGAATGCATGCATATTCGTAATGACGAATACTGTTTTATTGTTTACTTAAAAGTTTATTTTTATTGCTATAATATCGATATTTATTGTAGATTGTGCTGTAGTTTTACGGTAATAAATTTATATATGTGTTTTATAATATTTAGTTATATTTAATTGTATTTTGTAATTGTATTATGTGGTTAAATTTATAGACTTCAGATCTGTAATAGATGTCTTTTTAAAGGTTTATTTAGAAGAATTGTTGTTATGATAGAATGAGCGTTCATCATATTTTTATATTTTTATGTTATGGCTGAATAAATATACGTTGCACAATGTTATATAATTAATTATATATAATAATGTATAATAATAATTTAAAAATTTAAGTAATATCTATATAAATAATTTCTGAATACATGATCCTAATTACGTTATGTGTGTTACTCAGAGTGAAAATTCACTGTTATCTTTAATGCAATTGATTAGTTCTAATTTTCCTGTAGGGGGATTCGCTTATTCACGAGGTTTAGAGTGGGCTGTAGAGTGTAATTGGGTAAATTCTGTAGAAACTTTTTCTGCATGGCAGAAACAATGGATTGATGGACCATTAATTCATTTAGAGTGGCCTATGCTTAAGCGTTGCTACTATTATACTCAAATTAGAGATGAAGTTAGCTTTTTTCAATGTGTATTAAAAATTTTGTCATGTCGTGATACTCGTGAGTTTAGATTAGAAGAAAACCAACGTGGACAAGCAATGACAAAGTTAATATTGCAGTGGTATCCACTTACTCATGATGATATTTGGTTATCAGCCTTAGAGCGTAGCGGTTTAGCGTCAATAGCATGGTTAGGGTGTATGTGGGGTATTCCCTTAAAAGATTTAGCGCTGGGATATGCATATAATATGTTAGAATCTTCTATCATGGCAGGATTAAAATTGATACCTTTTGGGCAAAGAGCTGCTCAAAAGTTATTAAGATATTTAATGGAATGTTTTCCAAATGCTTGGAATAAGGCGGATATAATAATGGATCATGAATTAGGAAGTAGTTTTTTGTTGCAATCTATAGCATCGTCTTGTCATGAAACACAATATTCACGATTATTTCGTTCTTAAAATTACTTGATTTTAATACAATACTTATATAGCATGAAATGTTATATGATTATTATTTTTTAATTAAAGGAATGTGTTTTGTTACATGAAAAATGTACTCTGCCGTTGCGTATAGGTGTAGGTGGTCCAGTAGGATCAGGTAAAACTGCATTACTTGAAGTATTGTGTAAAAAAATGAAAGATAATTATCAATTGGCAGTAGTAACCAATGATATTTATACTAAAGAAGATCAACGTATTTTGATAGATGCAGATGCTCTATCGGCCGATCGTATTATTGGTATAGAAACTGGAGGGTGTCCTCATGCTGCTATTCGTGAAGATGCCTCTATGAATTTATTAGCTATAGAAGAACTAACATATAGATTTGAGAATCTAGATATTATTTTTATTGAAAGTGGTGGGGATAATTTGAGTGCTACGTTTAGTCCTGAATTATCGGATTTAAATTTATATGTTATTGATGTAGCTGCAGGTGATAAAATACCTCGAAAAGGAGGGCCAGGTATTACACGTTCTGATTTTTTAATAATTAATAAAATTGATTTAGCTTCGTACGTAGGGGCATCTTTAGAAAGTATGGCTAGAGACACTAATTTTATGAGAAAGGGATTACCATGGTCTTTTACTAATTTGAAAATAGGTCATGGTGTACAATTTGTTCTTGATTTCATTGTAGCAAAACGGTTATCTTTATGAAATTAATATATATAGGGCATTATCATAATGATAATTTTAATGATTACATTTATATGTCTATAGACAACTAATAAAAAGTTTTAAAAATTTTAATACATAAATATATATCATTATGTGGTTGTTTTATTTTAAGTAAAATATGTTATAAAAATTTTTTATTATTTATAATTTTTATGAGTAGAAAATGGAAAATTGGTTAGTTTTTATTTTTAATAGAGGTTAATCATAAATGTTGTTTTTCAGTATAAACAGTTAGATTTTATTATTTGATATAATGGTATTATTTCCATCGTTATTTTTATGATAATTCCAGGCATTTATAGAAGCGTATATTAACCTAATGAACAATATCATGAAACTGATGAATAATACCCATTTAGTAATGCGTACTTTTGTTTTATTTTTTTTCATACAAACAACTAGTATCTTTATTTAAAGAGTTGTGAGATGATACAGTTTAGTGTAATTGTTGTAAATTTTTATATAAATGTATACTTTGTTCAATAAAAATTATTTATTATAATCTGTGTTGTTTTAATATTTAAATATTAAATTGAAAGTTTATAAAATTGTTTTATTTTATTTTTGAAGTAATCAATTTATATAAGTTACAATTAATGTAATTAAATAATTTTTAATTTAGTGTTTGTTTTGTTTTTATTAAATAATGTTATGTTTAACATTAACACAATATATTTCATGATATACTTAGTTTAAATTTTAACATTACATGTAAAAGTTATGTTATTACAATTATATTATAGTTGTAAATTTCATTCCATACCATCAATAATATCTTTATATTGTTGATGGTATGGAATTTTTTATATTTAAAAATGATTATTTGAATAATTAATCAATAATGTCAATACATTATATTATATATATCTTAAATATCAAAATTTGATTTATTTTGTATGGGAAATAAATAATGTAATAAATTTTGTGTGAGCTCTTATATTATCAATGTGATTCTACACATATCAATTAAATAGTATCTTATATTTATTTTAATAAATTTATGGATATTATTATAAATGGTAATTAGAAAGTATAATTTCTCAGATTTGAGAGTTTACTTTCATGGAGAACAAAGTTGATATGAAGATAGTTGAGATCAGACATCCATTAGTTCAGCACAAATTAGGACTAATGCGTATTTGTGATATTAGCACTAAACGTTTTAGAGAATTATCTGCAGAATTAGGAAGTTTATTAACTTATGTAGCTACTGATGATTTAGAAGTAGAAATAGTAACTATCAAAGGATGGTGTGGAGTAGTTAAAATTGCGCGTATTAAAGGGAAAAAAATAACAGTAGTACCAATCTTAAGAGCTGGGTTGGGTATGATGAATGGTGTATTGGAGCATCTTCCGAGCGCGCGTATAAGTATAATAGGGATTTATCGTAATGAAATTACTCTTGAGCCAATTCCATATTTCCATAAATTAGTTTCCAATATAAATGAACGTATGGCAATGGTGTTAGATCCCATGCTGGCTACTGGTGGATCAATAATCGCTACTATTGATTTATTAAAAAAATTTGGATGTAGTAATATAAAAGTTTTATCAATAGTAGCAGCGCCGGAGGGAATTGAAGCTTTGGAAAAAAGACATCCAGATATTGAATTATATTTAGCTTCTATAGATCAAAAAATTAATAAACATGGTTACATTATTCCAGGATTTGGAGATGCTGGTGACAAGACATTTGGAACTAAATAATATATGATCTATATATAATCAAAAAATTATTTATTTAAAATAATATATGAATTGTATATATATTATACAATAAATAAAGTTTAGTATGTTGTTTATAATAAATTTTTATACTGTACATATATATCTATGATTATCAGTAATAGATATATATGTTGTTTAACAGTTTTAAATATTAATGGTTTTGATTTTTATGTATGTAGATCTACTATATATAAGCTATTTAATAGTATAACTGGTTATATAAAAATTATTTACTTTATTATGATTTTATCATTTAGATAACGTAATATGATTTGATCATGCTCAATAGGTTTAAAATGTGTAAATACTTGCTCTATAAAGCCGATGGGATTTATTACAAAACTAACACGATGTACTCCATTATATATTTTTCCCATGAATTTTTTTTCTCCCCATGCTCCAAATTTCTTAGTAACTTTGTAGTCTTTATCAGAGAGTAAAGTGAAACGTAACATTTCTTTTTCATGAAATTTTAAAAGTTTTTCTGGTGTATCGTTACTAATGCCAACTATTTCTACGTTTAATTTCTTGAATATATCGACATTATCTCTTAATTTACATGCTTGTATGGTGCATCCTGGTGTCATAGCTTTAGGATAAAAGTAAATAAGAACTTTTTTCCCTATAAAAGAATAAAGATCGACTGAAATACCATCTTGATCGGGTAAAATAAAGCGTGGAGCTTTATCTCCAGGTTGTAATAATGCCATGGTAATTTTCCATTGAAAAAATTTATTAATTTTTATAAATTAATTACACTTTAATACCACTTTCAAATTTTGTATATAATATAATGAAATTATTTAAAAGAGTTTTATATCTACATATGATGATAATTTAAAAAATAATTTGTTATAAAAATAACAGAGAATTATTTTAAATAATCATTTAGTATTGAATATGTCCTTAACAGATAATAATTTACTTAATAATCAAAAATATAATGAAAATAATTTTTAATTCATTTAAAATTGTTAAACGATAGTAAATGATATGTATATTCATAAATAAGTATACTATAGTATATAGTTATATAAAATAATCATACTATTTTCTATGTTCAAATGAAGTTGAATATTTTATGTTTTCTCTTGTTTAGTCAAGTTTCATTAAATGTATAAAGCCTTATATGTTAAGTTTATTGGAGATAATAGTTCATGTTTACTGGAAGTATAGTTGCTTTAATCACCCCAATGGATTTAAAAGGTTCTGTAGATTGGACAAGTTTGAAAAAACTTGTTGATTATCATGTAACTAGTGGTACATCGGCTATTGTTTCTGTCGGAACGACAGGGGAAATGTCTGGACTTACACAGGAAGAACATGTTGACGTGGTTATGAAAACTTTAGAGTTTAGTGATGGTAGATTACCAGTTATAGCTGGTACTGGCGCAAATTCAACAGCAGAAGCTATTTCATTAACTAACAAATTTAATAATAGCGATATAGCGGCTTGTTTAAGTGTTACCCCCTATTATAATCGTCCTAATCAAGAAGGATTATTTCAACATTTTAAAGCTATTTCAGACAGCACAGAATTGCCACAGATATTATATAATGTTCCGTTACGTACTGGTTGTGATATGGTGCCGAGCACTGTTTCTCGTTTATCAAAGATAAAGAATATAATTGGGATTAAAGAGGCAACAGGAAATTTAAATAGAGTAAATCAATTAAAACAACTGGTGCATGAAGATTTTATTTTATTAAGTGGAGATGACTTAAGCGCATTAGATTTTATGAAGCTTGGAGGAGTCGGAGTAATTTCTGTTACTGCTAATGTTGCTGCAAAAGAAATGGCTGATCTATGCAAATTAGCAAATAAAAATGATTTTTTAAACGCACAGCATATTAATCAACGCTTGATGCCTGTTCATCAAGCGTTGTTCATTGATTCTAATCCTATACCAGTAAAATGGGCTTGTAAAGAATTAGGACTAATATCATGTGATACTTTACGTTTACCTATGACCTATTTATCTGAAGTATATTGTCATGTGTTGAAGAAGGCTTTAATAAATTCAGGATTATTTTATACTCAATATAATCATAAATAATTATTTATATAAGGGTTGCAATGTTAACTTTTTTAGAGATTTTATGTGTGATATTGCTATCGGCTTGTTGTTCTTCTGAAATATATAAGGAAAATCGCTGTAAACTTAATGGAAATTTAGAATATTTAGATACTGTATCTTTGTTGGAATTAAATTTACCAGAAAATTTAGATATTTTATTACCTACATCATATGGTGATTATGTTATTCCAAAAATTAGTGACATTAATATCACTAATTTTCAAAAAATAGGTAAAAAATTAAATATATGTCCTCCTGTAGTATTGCCTACAGAAACAACGCATACATCTTGTTTAATTAACACTGAAGATTAACTAAATTAGAACGAATAAAAAGTTTTCATCGTTATGTTTTTAAGTATGCAGAATATACATGTTTATCGTTAAAGTTATATTAAAAGACGTGTAACAGATCATATCTGTTATATTTATTGTTGATATAGTAGTATATTTTCTATTATTTTTTGATATATAGAACTAAGTAATTTTAGATCTGCTAAATCAATATATTCATTAACTTTGTGGATAGTATGATTACATGCACCTAATTCTATAACTTCTGCTCCCATTTTAGCTATGAAACGTCCATCAGAAGTGCCCCCTGTAGTTTCTAAACAAGGTTCAAATTTTTGATAATATTTAATAACATTGACTACAACATTAGTTAGTTTCCCTGGATTGCTAAAATAAGGTTCTGCAGAAAGTTTCCAATTAATATCATAAGTTAAAGAATGATATTCAAGTATTTTTTTTATACATTTTTTAATATCTTCAACAGAAGATTTATTATTAAAGCGAAAATTAAAGTCTAATGTAACTGTATGAGGTATAATATTATTATTGTTATTGTCCGTATAAATATTAGTAATTTGTATAGTAGTAGGGGGGAAGAATACATTCTTTTCTTGATCCCATGTAGTATTTAAAAGCTTTGATAATATTGGAATAACTAAATGTATTGGGTTTTTTGAAAATTGGGGGTACGCGACATGCCCTTGTGATCCGTATATTTTTAATTTTCCTGTAAGTGAACCACGTCTTCCATTTTTTATAACATCCCCTATTTGATGTTGACTTGATGGTTCGCCTACTATGCAATAATCTATATGTTCGTTGCGTATCATTAAAGATTCTACAACTTTTGTAGTTCCATTGATTCCAGTTCCTTCTTCATCAGAGGTAATAAGAAATGCTAGTCGGCCTTGATAATTAGGATGTTTGTTTATAAAATTATCGGAAGCAACTAACATAGCAGCTAACGCACCTTTCATATCTACCGCACCCCGTCCGTACAACACATTATCATGTATTAATCCTGAGAATGGGGGATAATTCCAGGAGTGTAGGTTTCCAGGATCTACCACATCGGTATGCCCAAGAAATAATAATGTGTTATGTTTTTTGTCTCCATGATACGCCCAAATATTCAAAGTATCATCAAATTGCATGAGTTCTATGTTAAAATTTAATTTTTGTAAATAATCTATAATTATTTCATGGCAATTATTATTTCTTGGGCATACCGATGGTTGTTTAATTAATTGTTGAGCCAATATTTCTAATGTAGAACAATTCATATTGTATGCTCCTGTTATAGTAGTTACAGGTTAAAATATTTTAAGTTTAAGAGCTACATATTTGAAACTCTGAAACTTATACAATTAATATATCTACATATTAAGCTAGATGTATATATTTTGATTATACATACTACATAAATTAAAGCACTGACATAGTTTTGCGCATAAAAAATTTTATTATTACTTATTTATTAATAAATTTATTTAATAATTTATATGATTTTTCGATTACATAATCGACAGTAAAGTTAAAAAATTCAAATAGTTGATTTGGTGGGGCTGATTTTCCAAATGTATTCATACCTATTATTTCACCACATAATCCAACATATTTATACCAATAATCACTACTACTAGCCTCAATAGCTAATCTATTAGTTATTGTATGAGGCAATACGTATTCACGGTATGATGCATCTTGTTGATCAAATATGTCAGTAGAAGGTAAGGAAACAACTCGTACTTTATATCCTTCATTGGTTAAGCGGCGATATGAGTTTATCGCTAGTATTATTTCTGACCCGGTAGCAATTATAATTAACTCAGGTATGCCTTGGCAATCTTTAAGAACGTATCCTCCTCGAGAAATATTGTTAATTTGTGTTGATGTGCGTTCTTGTTGTATAAGATTTTGTCTAGATAAAATTAGTGCAGTCGGGCCACGGTGTTCAATTGCAGATTTCCAAGCCACTGCTGTTTCTACTTGATCACAAGGGCGCCATACTGTTAAATTTGGGGTCATACGCAAATTTGATAATTGTTCTATCGGCTGATGAGTCGGACCATCTTCTCCTAATCCAATAGAATCATGAGTATAAATCATAACATGATGACTATTCATTAATGCCGCCATGCGAACTGCGTTACGTGCGTATTCAACAAATGTTAAAAATGTAGCGGTATAGGGCAAAAAAGCTCCATAATTAGCAATACCGTTAGCAATTGCAGTCATACCGAATTCTCGTACACCGTAATGAATATAATTTCCAGCAGTATTTTTCATGATAGAAGAAGATTGTGACCAAGTTGTTAAATTGCTGGGTGTTAAATCTGCAGATCCGCCAAAAAGCTCTGGTAGTTTTTTGGAAAAGGATTCAATTATAATTTGAGAAGCTTGACGTGTAGCAATATTTTTAGGGTTTATTTGTAAGTTTTCAATAAATTTTTGTGTTTTTTTGTGCCAATCATTAGGTAATTTTCGCTCTATTCGTCTTATTAATTCTTTTGCTAAATCAGGATAAGTACGGGTGTATTGACAAAATAATTTCTTCCAAGCATCTTCTTTTTCTTGACCTATTATTTTAGCGTTCCATAATTTATATATTTTTTTAGGTATAAAAAATGGAGGTTCATTCCAATTCAGTATTTTTCGAGTAGCAGCTACTTCTTCTTGTCCTAGCGGAGCGCCATGTGCACTGTGTTTGCCGCTTTTATTTGGCGATCCAAAAGCAATAATAGTGTCACATATTAATAATGATGGTTTATTTAATATGGATTTAGCTTGATCAATTGCAATTTTAATAGAATCTCTATTATGTCCGTTTATATTACGTATTACATTCCATCCATAGGATTCAAATCGCATAGCAGTATCATCCGTGAACCATTCTGTTATATCACCATCTATAGAAATACCATTGTTGTCATAGAACATAATCAATTTATTTAGTTTCATAGTTCCAGCTAATGAGCAAACTTCATGAGAAATACCCTCCATCATGCACCCGTCTCCTAAAAATACATAAGTATAGTGATCAATGATATTAAACTCCATACGATTAAATTGAGCTGCTAGTGTTCGTTCAGCAATTGCTAATCCTACAGCATTAGCTAATCCTTGCCCTAACGGTCCTGTTGTAACTTCGACTCCATCAGTATGTCCATATTCTGGATGTCCAGGTGTTTTAGAATTTAACTGTCTAAAATTTTTTAGATCTTCTATAAATACGGAATATCCAGTCAAATGTAGTATACTATACAATAACATTGATCCGTGTCCATTAGATAGAACAAATCTATCTCGATTAATCCAATTTGGATTGTTTGGATTATGGTTCATGTAATCCCTCCATAGTACTTCTGCAATATCAGCCATACCCATAGGACAACCAGGGTGTCCGGAATTAGCCTGTTGTATAGCATCTATGCTTAGTATACGTATAGCATTAGCTAATATTTTATTTGTGAACATAAAGTGTTTTCCTAATATTAAATTTTAATTAACAAATTATTAAAACATCGTCTTTTTATAGAGAATTGTTGAGTGTGTTAAATTATTTTTACATAGTTATGTTATTTTTATTATGTTTTAAAAATGAATAACATAAAAATAAGTTTATTAAATATTTTATCTACAATAGGAAACAAAAATATTTAGGAATCTATATATTTAAAAAAGCTAATGTTCTAGTAGTTTTAGGATAATAATTATGCAATTACATTTAATTGTATTTATAATTTATTTATCCGTATGACAGTTAATTGATGTTGATATTAATCATATGATAGTAATATTGTTTATAGCAAGAATAATTTTTAATTATTTTTCACGTAATGATGTGATTATGAATATTATATTTATTTGATAAATATATTAATAGTACTCATTGTAAATAAAATTTAAAATACATAAATTAAAATATATATTTGGTTTTAGATATGTACATGGTTTTAGTTAAAAGGGAGTAATATCAATTAAATTGAATTGGATGTTGTTATTATTTTTAATTCTTATGTTACTTATAATGTATTTTTGAAAAGTAGTATCAATGTTAATAATAATATTAGATGCCTCTGTATGTTTAGTGATTAATTTTGATTAATTTATTATATTTTTTGTTATCATATATTTGTAATAAACGATGTTATTTTTTGAGTCAGTAGATATGTATTTAGATATTTTTTTAAAAAATTTTAATATTTATATTTACTATTAATTTTTTGATTGTATAAGTGTATATATGATTTATTTCTAGTATAGGATAGAATATATATTAAGGGAATATATACTAAAAGTAGTAACATTTATTTTTAAATAAGAGATGCATTAATGACGATAGTGTTACGTAGATTATTGTAATTAATGATATTAAGTTTTGTTTATGCTATAGGCTATTTTTGAATTATTTGATTGATGAATCACTGCTTAGTAATGAGTATTTATAATGGGATAGCGATAGTAATTATTGAATCATCATGATTATTTTATATCTCATTAATATAGTTTAGTTGATGGGATTTGGTTGGTATTTTTATCTTATTTTTTAATTAAATTGTTTATGCAATCCTTTATATAGGATGTTCTATCAAAATAGTAACAGTATAATTGCGTTGTCGCATTCAATTAAAAGAGTTATTAATTTCTAGATTGCATAAGAGTATATTAGGTTGTATATATATTATTGTAATAAATGAGATGGTAATTCTAGATTAACAAAATAAAAGATGTGATTTATTTTTGATATTAAATAATTGATTGTAATGTTTATTGAATAATAGTTTAAATATTATGTAATGCATACATGAATTAATTCTTAAATAATTTTTTATTAAATCTTAAGATGGGTATTTTATTTTAAAACTACTTGTTTAGGTATATAAAATAATTAATTATATATGAGTTTTCATATAGCGATATAATCATATGTAGATATTTTATTTATTAAAATAAAATATTTTGATTCGAATTTTAATTCATATAATTGTTATATAGTTATTTTAGGTTTCGATTGTATTAATGAAGAAAATTTTTTATTTTTGTGTAGAATCATTTTAATTGTTGATTTTGTTATAAAATGATCGTTTGATTTATTTTAAAAATAAATATATGGAAATATTTTATATTTTATTACAAATTAATAATCGTTTCATTATTGTAGTGGTTTATTTTTTAAATATACAAAAACGTAAATTTTTATTAATTAATAAATTATTAGTTATAAATTAATTTCTACATTATAAATAATATTACTTGTATACCAGTAATTGGTTAATTAAATTTTATGTAAATATATATTTACATACGATCTATTTCACAATTGTATACATAATATATCATATTTCTTTGGAATAAAAGAAATTCTATTTTATTAATCATGTTTATATGTGGATATAAATGATTATTGTACGTATTTTTTTAAAAACAATTAGAGCAACAGTGCTATTGTATTATATTTTTTATGCTTCAGTTTTTGGGACTGTTTTATTAAACAGTTCGTATGATGTATCTAGAGAATTGTTTTTAGAGATTAATTCTAATTTTATTAAACATTGGAAGGATAAAAATCCTGAAGACACACTAATTATTCGGCAGTCTCATGCAGGATCTACCAGGCAAGCTATGGCTATATTACAAGGTTTGCGTGCAGATGTGGTTACTTATAATCAGGTAATAGATGTACAAATTTTATATGACCGTGGGAAATTAATTCCTGAAGATTGGCAAGATCGATTGCCTAATCATAGTTCGCCATTTTATTCAACTATGGCTTTTTTGGTAAGAAAAGGAAATCCAAAAGGAATTTATAATTGGCATGATTTAACTAATGAGGGGTTGAAGATAGTATTTCCTAATCCTAAAACTTCTGGAAATGGCCGCTATACTTATTTAGCTGCTTGGAATGTATTTTTTAAAAATAGTAACGGAAATATAGAGCAAACTAGATTTTGGATGCAAAAGTTTTTACAAAATGTAGTAGTATTTGATACTGGAGGGCGTGCTGCTACTTCTACTTTTATTGATCGAAATCAGGGAGATGTATTAATTAATTTTGAATCTGAAGCAAAATTAGTACAGAAGCAACATGGATCTAGTAACTATGATATTGTGATACCTAAACCTAATGTTTTAGTGGAATTTCCAGTGACTTGGATAGATAGAAACGTTATCCGCAATGGAACTAAAAATGTAGCACAAGCTTATTTAAATTATTTGTATACTCCTCCAGCGCAAAAGATTATTACTAAGTTTGGATATCGTGTAAATACAATGGATGTTATTCCAATCTATCAGAATAAATCTGTTAAGAGTCAATTATTTAGGATCGAGGATCAGTATGGTAATTGGAATATTCTTATGGAGACACATTTCAGGCGTGGCGGTGAATTAGATAAATTATTATCAGTAGGATATCGTTGATGTTATTTTTTTCAGTTAAATATGTGTTACCTGGATTTGGTATAGCTCTTGGCAGCAGTTTGTTGTTTGTTTGTTTGATTTTATTATTACCTTTGAGTGCATTAGTGATGCAATTATCTCAAATGAATTTTTATCAATATTGGGATATAATTACAGATCCAGCATTATTAGTTTCTTATAAAGTTACTTTATTATCTGCTGGATTAGCAACATTATTTAATGCTGTATTTGGTATGTTAGTATCATGGGTAATAACTAGATATCAATTTCCTGGTAAGAAATTATTAGATGCATTAATAGATTTGCCTTTTGCTTTACCTACTGCAGTAGCAGGATTAACTTTAGCAACATTATTTTCAACATCAGGCTGGTATGGTAGTTGGTTATCTAGAGTAGGTATTACAGTGTCATATACGTGGGTAGGAATATCTATTGCTATGATTTTTACAAGTATTCCATTTGTAGTACGTACGATACAGCCAGTATTAGAGGAGTTTGCTGAAGAATATGAAGAAGTAGCAAAGACTCTTGGGGCTGGTCATTGGCAAATTTTTTCTAATATCATTTTTCCGGAATTTGCGCCAGCTTGGTTATCTGGTGTAGTGTTATCTTTTATCCGAAGCTTAGGTGAATTTGGTGCAGTCATTTTTATTGCTGGGAATATTGCATGGAAGAACGAGGTAATATCCTTAATTATTTTTATTCGTTTACAAGAATTTGATTATCCAGCAGCTAGCGCTATTGCTTCTGTAATTTTGATTATTTCTTTATTATTGTTATTGTTTACTAATATGTTTCAATTGCGAATAAATCAGAGGTTTAAAGGATTTTAGTGATAAACATATTTAATAATTATGTAAATAGAAATAATAGTTATACTAGTCGTATTACATTGAGCCAATGGGTTTTAATTAGTTTAACTATGTTTATATCAACAGTGTTATTGTTAGTTCCTTTAATTGTTATTTTTGTATCTGCTTTTTCAGAAGGACTAAAAGTAGTCAGAGTAAATTTGATTGATAAAGACATGATACATGCAATTTTTTTAACGGTTGTTGTAGTGTTGTTTACTGTGCCTATCAACATATTTTTTGGAGTGTTGATGGCTTGGTTAGTAACTCGTTTTAAATTTTATGGAAGGCAACTTTTATTAGTCTGTTTAAATATACCTATTGCTGTTTCTCCAGTAATTGCTGGATTGTTATATCTGTTACTTTATACAAATGATAATGTAATAGCAAATTGGCTAGATTTTTATAATATACAAATAATATTTACATGGCTAGGAGTAGTGTTAGTTACTATTTTTGTCACTTGTCCTTTTATAGTACATGAGCTTGTTCCGGTGATGGTAAATAGAGGAAGACAGGAAGATGAGGCGGCAGTACTGCTTGGGGCTTCTGGTTGGATGATGTTTCGTTATGTCACTTTTCCAAATATTCGTTGGGCTTTATTATATGGCGCCATCTTAACTAATGCTCGTGCTATTGGTGAATTTGGAGCAGTATCCATAGTATCAGGGTTGATACGTGGTGAAACATATACCTTATCATTATATGTAGAATTATTATACCAAGATTATAATACTGTTGGTGCATTTATTGCCGCATCATTATTAGCTTCTATTTCAATTATTATGTTGTGTATAAAGAATTACTTACAAAGTCGTGTGAAACGTATGAATTAATATTTGTGGCCAGGGATAAGAAATGAGTATTGAAGTGGATGGGATCACTAAATTTTTTGGTCATGACAAAGTACTAACTAATATTTCTTTACATATTGCATCTGGAGAAATTATAGCATTGTTGGGGCCGTCTGGTTCTGGTAAGACAACATTATTACGTATTATTGCTGGATTAGAACAGCACAATAGTGGTTGCTTACGTTTTAGAGGTAAAGATGTCAGTCAGCTTGGTGCACGTGATCGTCATGTTGGTTTTGTTTTTCAAAATTATGCTTTATTTCGTCATATGACAGTATCTGATAATATTTCTTTTGGTATAAGAATGTTACCACGTCATAAACGCCCAAGTTCTCATGCAATTAATAAAAAAGTTATGCAGTTGTTAACTATGGTGCAATTAGAAGGTTTAGGTAATAGATATCCAGCGCAACTTTCTGGAGGGCAAAAACAACGTGTAGCTCTAGCTCGTTCTTTAGCAATTAAACCAGAAATCTTGCTATTAGATGAGCCTTTTGGGGCATTAGATACTCAAGTTAGGAAAGAATTACGTCGTTGGCTTCGTAGATTGCATAGTGAATTTAAATTTACTAGTGTTTTTGTTACGCATGATCAAGAGGAAGCGATGGAAGTTGCTAATAGAATAGTGGTTATGAACCGAGGGATTATTGAGCAAATAGGTACACCTAAAGATATTTGGTGTGTTCCAGCTACTCGTTTTGTTTTAGAGTTTTTAAGTGAAGTTAACTGTTTACAAGGAATAGTATGCGGCTCAGAATTATCTATTGGTTCTTATCATTGGTCTTTACCATACGTGCCTGCTTTACAGGGAAAAGTAGAATTATTTTTTCGCCCCTGGGAAATGGATATTAGTAAAGAATCTAATGTACTGCATCCGTTACCAGCTAAAATTGTTAATGTTAGTTTACATGGATTTTATTGGCAATTAAGTGTAGAACCTTTGGGATGGCACCAAGGTTTGTTGACTATAATTTTAGGGATTAAGGATATTTTTGGTATTCCGGAACGTGGATCATGTTGTTATTTAAGCGGACGCAATGCGCGATTATTTTCGGGAGAAATGGCATTGTAAGTGTAAGTAATAACATTCTTTTTCTTTTGATTTAATGATACTAAAAGATAAAGATGCAAATAACCATTGACACAAGTTTTATTTATGCGGGCCTCTGGATATATGAATAATTTCACAATGTTCTTAGATTTGAGTGCTGCATATAGAAAGACTTGGTTTTTATGCGTGCGTGAATTATAAGTTTCATAGATAGTTGAGTAAACAGCTAGTAAAGGAAATTATTAAAATTATATAGGGCAAGTAGTGAAAATATTTTGTATAGGAATATATATTGGACGGTGTAAATTTATAGTCTATATATTTTTGTTGTTTTTATTTATAAGTATGTGTATTAATATAGATGAAATTTTCACAGATTGTGTAGCTAATAGACTTGTAAGTTATTAGTTTTTGAGGTTATATTTTCATGGTAGTAGATTGCGTTTTAATTAAAAAATTGATATTACATAACTTAGGTCTGTTTTGATACGGATATATTATTGTTTGTTCTGCATAAGTAAATGCATTATTGATTCTGTAGTTGAATAACTTAATGCTTTTTTAGCTATTTTTTTTGCATCATGATAATATGAATTACGGATTATTTTTTTAATTCGTGGAATGGATATGGAGCTCATACTAAACTCATCTAACCCCATTCCTAATAATAGCAAAGTAGTACGCTCATCTCCTGCCATTTCTCCACACATAGCTGTCCATTTTCCTGCAGAATGTGAAGCTTCGATTACTTTTTTGATTAATATTAAAATAGATGGAGATATAGGATTATACAAATGAGATATTAATTTGTTGCCACGATCTACTGCAAGAGTGTATTGTGTCAAATCATTGGTTCCGATACTAAAAAAATCTACTTCCTTAATTAAATGATGTGCGATGATTGCAGAAGCGGGAGTTTCGATCATAATCCCTACTTTAATATTTTCGTCGAATTTTATTTCTTCTTTACGTAGTTGTTTTTTTAATAAATTTAGTTCTGTATTTAAGGTTTTTATTTCTTCTACAGAAATAATCATAGGATACATTATACGTAATTTACCAAAAAAAGAAGCGCGCAAGATAGCACGTAATTGGGTATGCAGTATGTCTTTTCTATCTAACATTATGCGAATTGCACGCCATCCAAGAAATGGATTTTCTTCGTTTGGAAGATTCATATAAGGCAAATTTTTATCACCTCCAATATCCATAATACGTATGATTACAGCTTGATTAATCATTGATTCAGCTGCTTTTTTATAAGCTTGAAATTGTTCTTCTTCTGCAGGTAATGTATTACGGTTCATAAATAAAAATTCAGTTCTATATAATCCTATTCCTTCAGCTCCATTTTCTTTGGCTCTAATGATATCGTGTGTTGTATCTCCGATATTGGCACATACTCGTACTTGATGCTCGTCAAGAGTAATCGCTGGAAGATATTTGAATTTAGTTAACTCATATTTTTCAGAAATATATTTTTCTTTTAATATATTGATATTTTTAATGATGTTTGGGGTTGGATTAATGTAAATTTTATTGTTTAAGGCATCAAGTATTATAAAGTCTCCGTTAGAAACTTGTTTCGTGATCATACCCGTTCCTACAATGGCTGGTAATTCTAAAGAACGAGCCATGATAGAAGTGTGTGAGGTTTTTCCTCCGGCATCAGTGATAAATCCTAACACTTTTTTTAAATTTAGTTGAGCCGTTTCTGATGGGCTAAGATCTACAGCAATAATTATTACTTCTTCAGTGATTGTGTTTAAGTCGATAATTGGGATCCCTAAAATATTTTTTAATAAACGATTGCCAATATCTCGCACGTCGGTGGCACGTTCTTTCAAATATTCATCTTCTAGTTTTTCTAAGGCTTTTGCTTGGGTTTCAATCACTGAATACACAGCAGCATCTGCGCTAAATAGTTCTTCTTTAATAAGAGTGACGATATCTTGTTCAAGTTCCTCATCTTCTAATAAGATGATATGGCCTTCAAAAATAGCTTCTTTTTTCGAGTCTAATTGGTTTTTTATTTTATTTTTAATTTCTTTTAATTGTCTAGAAGTTTCAGTGCGTCCAGAAATAAATCGATTTATTTCTTGTTTAATAGAATTAATAGCAATTTTTTCTGAATTAATGAGAATTTTTTTTTCTTGCAATAGCAACGCTTTTCCGAAGGCGATGCCAGGTGATACTGAAATTCCTGAAATCATAATTCTACCTGTATTAGAGTTGCATTGATTAATTATGTTATTTTTTATTTAAGTTTAGCAATAAATTTAATTAAATGTTGCACTGCCTGTTCTGCATCTATGCCGTTAGCAGAAATAATAACTATAGAACCTTTACTTAATCCTAGTGTTTGCAGTTTAAATAAACTTTTAGCACTTGCTTTTTTCCCATTAGAGATTACTGTAATTTCAGAATTAAAGTTTTTTGCTTCCTTTACAAATTGAGTAGCTGGGCGAGTATGTAAACCATTGGAAGCAGTAATTATAATTTCTTTTTGATACATTTTTATCTCCATTTGATCAAATAATATGATGAAAATAATATTTTTTTCAAGTTTTATTGAATTAAATACTTTTTTGATGAATATAAATGAACAAAATTTGTTATATAAATAATTTATTGATTTTTATTTTATCTTTTATGTATATCACATTCAAAATAGAATATGAACTAAAGATATTTTTCATTAATCCTTTTAAGATCCTTATAATATATCAGAAAATATAGTATTCTATTTATATAATGTAATTAATTCAATGTTTTTGTAAATTCTTCAACGTATAAAAGTGCATAGCATTTTTTATGAAAAAATATAAACAGAAAACACCCGTAAATGAATGTTTTCTGTTGTGTTTAGTATTAATAGAAAAAATTATTATTTTTTATAAGTTTGAAAATAATATAGTGCTTAAATATCGCTCACTGGATGATGGTAGTATAACTACTATATTTTTAGTCTCATAGATTTTGTTTTTTTGTAATTGTATAGCAGCTGCTAATGCGGCACCTGAAGAAATTCCAGCTAAAATTCCTTCTTTTTCCATTAAATGTTTGGCATAGCTAATAGCTGCATCTATGCTTACTGTTTCTACTTGGTCAATTAAAGTTAAGTCAAGATTTTTTGGAATAAATCCAGCGCCAATACCCTGAATTTTATGTGGCGCTGGGGTTATTTTTTGGCCAGATAATGTTTGAGTAATGATTGGAGAGTTGTCTGGTTCCACTGCTACGATAATTATTTTTTTATTTTTCTTTATATTCTTAAAAAATCTTCCAATCCCGGTGATAGTTCCTCCTGTACCAACTCCAGCTACAAGTATGTCTATTTGTCCATTAGAGTCATTCCAAATTTCAGGTCCTGTTGTTTTTTCATGAATTTCTGGATTTGCAGGATTATTAAATTGCTGTAATAATAGATAACGTTTAGGATCAGAATCAGCAATCTCTTTTGCTTTGGCAATAGCGCCTTTCATTCCATCATTTCCTTTTGTTAATATAATTTCAGCACCTAAGGCTTTAATTAATTTACGGCGTTCAATACTCATTGTTTCTGGCATGGTCAAAGTTAATTTGTAGTGACGTGCTGCTGCTACGTAAGCTAAAGCAATGCCAGTATTGCCGCTTGTTGCTTCTATCAGTTTTGTGTCTGATTTTAATAGGTTTCTTTTTTCTGCATCCCAAATCATATTAGCGCCAATACGACATTTAACACTAAAGCTAGGATTTCTAGATTCTATCTTAACCATAATGTGTCCATTTCCAATTTTATTAAGACGGACTAATGGGGTATGACCGATAGTATAAGAATTGTCTTGATAAATTTTATACATATTTAATGTTCCTCAGCGTCATATAATGTTACATGACATATTTGTTTTGAAATAGAATATATTTAAAAATAGTTAGAATTAAATTAAAATATAAATCAATATTTAAATGTTTTATATCAGAATAAAATTAATTATTATGCATTAACTTGATATGTGCATTCATTATATAATAATTTATTGGATGTTCTATCGTCGCTATAGATTACTTTATGACAGTAAATTTAATAATTATTTATTATTCAAGTATTATTTATTTTAAAAAGTTAATTATTTAAAACATTTGCATTATTTACCTTTAATTATTAGTCGATAGAAACACTTATTTTGAGTGTAGACCAATTATTATACTCCATGTTTGTTGGAACATTTATATTATGAAATTTATTGAAAAAAAAATACAAAACTTAAGAAAAAAATTACGTCATTGGGAATATATATATTATATAAAAAATGAATCTGAAGTATCTGATGAAAAATATGATGCAATATTGGCAGAACTGCATCAATTAGAAAAAATTTATCCTCATTTGATTACAGAGAATTCTCCTACACAACGTATAGGAGGTGTATTACAAGATAATTTTAAAAAAATAAGTCATAAAATACCAATGTTATCTCTAAATAGTATTGTTCAATCATATCAATTGTTATCATTTGACAAACGAATAAAAATAAAACTTAATGATCATCATATTGTCCCATATTGTTGTGAGTTAAAGATAGACGGAGTGGCAGTTAGTTTATTATATAAAAATGGAAAATTAGTTTGCGCAGCAACTCGAGGTGATGGAAAAATTGGAGAAGATGTTACCGAAAATGTGCGTACTATTTATTCGGTACCTATGTATTTAAAAATTGATGCTAATAATCATGATAAACTACCATATTTGTTAGAAATTAGAGGAGAAATATTTATATCTAAATTATGCTTTTTACAATTAAATGAGATAACAGTGCGGCAAGGTAATAGACCTTTTTCTAATTCTAGAAATGCTGCTTCTGGTTCGTTACGTCAGTTAGATTCTGCTATTACTGCTAAACGTCCATTAAGTTTTTATTGTTATGGTGTTAGTGATTATTTTGGAGAAAAAGAATTACCAGATAGTCATTGGGAACGACTACAGTTATGTAAGAATTGGGGTTTACCAATTAGTAATCATATTTGTTTAGTTACCGGAATTGATAAAGTATTAGCATATTATTCTTATATAGAAAAAATACGAGCTAGTTTAGAGTTTAACATTGATGGAATAGTTGTTAAGATAAATAGTTGCAAATATCAAAATAAGTTAGGTTGTGGATCTAAAGCCCCTAATTGGGCTGTTTCTTATAAATTTCCTACAGAGATAAGATCTACTACAGTAGATAATGTAATTTTCCAGGTTGGACGAACAGGTATTATTACTCCAATAGCTTATTTAGAGCCTATAGTAATTTCTGATGTTACAATTAGGAAGGTTAGTATTCATAACATTAATGAAGTCAAGAGACTTGGATTGATGATTGGCGATACGGTTCGTATACAAAGATCTGGTGATGTTATTCCTAAAATCTTAGAAGTAGTTTTATCTAAACGTACTGATCGTGCGAAAGCTATAGAATTTCCACATTTTTGCCCGATATGTGGATCTCTTATCGCAACGTGGTATCGTCAGTCAATATTGCGTTGTACAGCTGGATTAGCGTGCCTTGCTCAAAGAAAGGCAGCGCTTGAACATTTTGTTTCCAGAAAAGCAATGAATATTTGTGGTATGGGACACAGAATCATCGATCAATTAGTTAACAAAAATTTAGTATCTACTCCGGTTGATTTTTTTAATTTAAATAAAAATAAGTTACTTTGTTTGGAAGGATTTGGCACGGAATATGCTGAACGTTTATTATGGGCTATTGAGAATTCTAAAAAAATTACTTTGGCTCGTTTTATATATGCATTAGGCATTCGGGGTGTAGGTGAAACGGTAGCTAATAACTTAGCTGTTGTATATAAAACTCTTGAAAATTTAGTTACTGCTGATTTGCAATCATTGTTAAGTTTAAAATATGTAGGACCAATTTTAGCTAATAACATATATCATTTTTTTAGAAATCCTGACAATTTAAAGAATGTTCAGGATTTAATTGATCCTTCTATTGGGATTAAATTAAGCGTTATTATTTAAAACAAAAAATTTAAAAGATTAAAAATTATAGGAATGTTATAATGGAGTCCATTATTAGAATAATTTAGATAAAAATAAAGGATTATAAATTTTTAATCCTTCTAGTAGATATTTGGTTATTTCAACTAAATTTTATTATTTTAACCTAAAATTAGTATATAAGTTTTAGTTTTTAAACCTGAATAAATAGTACAGTGCTGTTTATTAATTAATATTAGTAATATAAAACATGATTAGATTTAAGTTACATCAATTATTTAAAATTGTCTATCATTAGTATGATGCAAACAGTTAATTCTTTGGGTCGTGCAGGATTCGAACCTGCGACCAATTGATTAAAAGTCAACTGCTCTACCTTCTGAGCTAACGACCCTAAGTTTATTAAGACAAATAAAATAGGTGATGGCGGACTTGAACCGCCGACCCTCTCCTTGTAAGGGAGATGCTCTGCCAACTGAGCTAATCACCTTTTATGTTGTTTGGATTGAATTATATGGATTCATTGACATGAGTCAATGGGTTTTTATAAAAATAGAGATTTTTAGTTATAATTTATTACATGCAAAAATTAAATTTAATATTGTGTTAACTTAAGTAAGTAGTTTGTATATTATATAATTAGGTATTTAATATTTATGAATATTAAAACTCGATTTGCTCCTAGTCCTACAGGCTCTATACATATTGGTAATATTCGAACCGCTTTATATGCTTGGTTATTTGCTCGTAAGAAAGGCGGCAAATTTTTGTTGCGTATAGAAGATTCTGATTTACAACGTTCTATACATGATACTGTTAAATTTATTGTTTCGGGGCTAAATTGGCTCAGTTTAGATTGGGATGAAGGTCCTTATTTTCAAACTGATAGGTTTGCTCGTTATAATAGTGTGATAAATTATATGATTCAACATGATATGGCCTATAAATGCTATTGTTCATCAGAGAGATTAGAATTATTGCGGTTAAATCAAATACAAAATGGAGAAAAACCTAAATATGATGGCTATTGTCGTTTCAAATCCACAGCCATAAAATATGATCCTTGTGTTAATTCTTATGTAGTACGTTTTTGTAATCCTCAGAAAGGTGTAGTGACATTTCATGATCAAATCAGAGGCACAATTACGTTCAGTAATAAAGAATTAGATGATTTAATTATTCGTCGTGCTGATGGTTCTCCAACATATAATTTTTGTGTTGTAGTAGATGATATGGACATGCAAATTACCCATGTTATACGAGGAGAGGAGCACATTAACAATACTCCGCGTCAGATAAATATTTTAAAAGCATTAAAAGCTCCAATACCAATATATGCTCATGTATCAATGATTTTAGATCATGAACGGAAAAAATTATCAAAACGTCGTGAAGCGTTAGGAATTATGCAATACCGTGATGATGGATTTCTTCCTGAAGCTGTACTTAATTATTTAGTAAAATTAGGATGGTCTTATGGGAATCAAGAAATTTTTAATATTGAACAAATGACAAAATATTTTGATTTTAGTGGAATTAGTAAATCTCCTAGCGTTTTTAATTTTGAAAAATTGCTTTGGTTAAATCATTATTATATTAATCATTTGCCAATAGATTATGTAGCTTCACATTTGTCGTGGCACATGCGTCAACAAAGAATCAGTATGCAAAATGGTCCACAGTTAACTGATATAATAAAATTATTTGCGAAACGCTCGCGCACATTAAAAGAAATTGCAAATAATTGTCATTATTTTTATATAGATTTTAATATATTTGAAAATAAGGCAGCTAAAGATTATTTGAAACCTATTGCAATAATGCCATTAAAGTATTTTAAAATAAAATTTAGCAATATAGTTCTCTGGACACCAGAGACCATTAAATCAGTTATTACTGAAACTGTTAATGAATTAAATGTCAGTATAGATAAAATAGGGATGCCACTTCGCGTAGCATTAACTGGAACAGATCGATCTCCAGCTCTTAGTTATACTGTACATGCTATTGGGAGATCGCGCGTATTGGAGCGTATCGATCAAGCTATACGTTATATTTCAACACGCTGTATTCAACATATAAGCAAATGATTATTATTATTAAATTTTTAATGCGGATATACAATCGAGGTTATTCTATATAACAGATGCAGAGATCATTATTATTTATAACAAAATTTAGCATTACAGAGTTGTTATTTTTAATTGGGATACTTCTTCTTTCGAGTGTGGCATTGTAAGAAGTTGATGTGAATTTGGTTAGAGACCGCTTTAATATTATTTATTTTTAAAAAATTTTATATAGTATATATACCTTGTATTATTATTTTTTATTTTTGTTGTCTTAAAAATTATTTAATTTTTAACTACATCAATGTGATATTGATGAATATATATTATCAGTTTAGTACTAATTTAGTAGTTAAATATATAAAATAATTTAATTTTTTAGTGAAAATTATATTACTAAACCGGTTATTGCGGCTGATAACATGTTAATTAGTGTAGAGCTATATATCAGTTTAAATCCATAATTCGATATCATTTTCCCTTGTGTCTTATTCAGCCCTTTAATGGCGCCTATAACAATACCAATAGATGAGAAATTAGAAAATGAAACTAAAAAAACTGATACTATTCCTACAGTTTGCGATGATAGAACGTCGGAGATTTGTTGTAAATTTATTATGGCAATAAATTCATTAGAAACTAATTTAATTGCCATAATACTGCTGACTTGTAATATTTCATTGGCAGGTATACCTATAATCCAAGCGAATGGAAAGAAAACATAACTTAAAATTTCTTGTAAAGATACGTTCAGTAATACTTTAAATATTGCATTAAGAGCAGAAATGAGCGCAATAAATCCTATTAACATTGCAGCAACAGTAATGGCTATTTTAAACCCAATTAAAATATATTCGCTTATAATCTCAAAGATATTTCGATTACTAGTATATAAATCGGCTATGTGTAGGTCTCTTTCTTTGTTTACTACATAAGGATTAAGTAATGATAATATAAGAAAAGCACTAAACATGTTCAATATTAATGCGGCCACAACATATTTTGGGGCTAGCATGGTCATATATGCTCCCATTATAGAGATAGATACTGTAGACATAGAAGTTGCTGCCATAGTATACATTCGAGGTTCAGATATATTTTTAATAATATTTTTATAAACTATAAAATTTTCAGATTGTCCTAAAATCAGTGAACTAACAGCATTGAAAGATTCTAATTTTCCCATTCCGTTAATTTTAGATAAAATAGCGCCAATTATTTGAATAGTGAGTGTTAATATTCCAGTATACTGTAGAATACCAATTAGAGCGGAAATAAAAATGATTGGGCAAAGTATGTTTAAAAAAAAAGTAGCTAATCCTTGTGCGTGCATGCCTCCAAAAACAAAATTAGTTCCTTCTAATGCAAAAATTGATAGTGTATTAAATAAAGTACATAATCTTTGTATAGAATCTAATCCTAATTGGGAATGTAAAATAAAGTATCCTAATAAAATTTCTATGATTAGTATCTGAAAAATAAAACGTATACGAATATTTTTTGGATTATTACTGGCAAGCAGTGATAGAATCACTATTGCAGTGAATCCTAGAATAAAATGTAAGATACGAGACACAATATTTACTCCACTAATGTAATACAAAAAAAATTGCATTATTTTATATAGCAAAGAAACAGCAATAAAAATTAGCTATATGTAAGTAATGTACTTAGATTTGACTTTCTCATATAAACCTATGATGATTAAAAGATTATTATAGGATCTAAAAAATATAATTTAGAAGTTAGCCTATGCTATACTTATTTGCAATATAAACACGCAATCATCATCTATGATAAGGCTACATCTTTAAATTTGATCGTTTAATAACTATTATTCTTATTATAATATAATTATTTTGTTTAAGTATATAAAGTTAGTCGAATAAGATGATTTTATGAGGGCTATTAGTATGCTAAATAAGCAAGATATAGTAGTTGAGCATCGTGTTACTAGAAAAATTAAATTTTCGTTACTTGGTCCTGCTTTTATAGCTGCTATTGGATATATAGATCCTGGAAATTTTGCAACTAACATACAAGCCGGAGCTACTTTTGGTTACCAATTATTGTGGGTTGTAGTATGGGCAAATATAATGGCTATGTTAATTCAATTACTTTCTGCAAAACTTGGGATTGCTACTGGAAAAAATTTGGCGGAACATATTCGAGATCAATTTCCAAGATCAGTTGTATGGATGTATTGGATTCAAGCTGAAATTATAGCTATGGCTACAGATTTAGCAGAATTTATTGGAGCTGCTATTGGATTTCAAATATTGTTCGGCATATCTTTGTTACAAGGCGCATTTTTGACAGGGTTGGCTACTTTTCTGATTTTAACCTTGCAAAGATATGGTAAAAAGCCGTTAGAATTTGTTGTTGGAGGTTTATTATTGTTTGTCGCAATTGCCTATGTTATTGAGTTATTCTATTCAAAACCGAAATTTCTTGTATTAGGTATGAGTGTATTATTTCCGATACTTCCAAATAGAGAAGCAGTATTTTTGTCAGCAGGGGTTTTGGGCGCAACAATTATGCCGCATGTTATTTATTTACATTCTTCTCTTACTCAAGATAATAATATGATGGCAAGTAGAGCTGATCGATATTCTTCTACAAAATTAGATGTTGCTATTGCAATGACCGTTGCTGGATTTGTAAATTTATCTATGATGGCCACTGCGGCAGCAGTATTTCATTGCAGTGGATATACTGGTATTTCTAATTTAAATGAGGCTTATTTAACCTTATCTCCTTTATTGAACCATACTGCTGCCACGGTTTTTGGTTTAAGTTTGACAGCAGCAGGATTATCATCAACAGTGGTAGGTACTTTAGCAGGCCAAGTAGTGATGCAAGGTTTTGTTCATTTCCATATTCCATTGTTATTACGTCGTGTTATTACTATGCTACCTTCATTTATAGTTATTTCTTTTGGAATTGATTCCACACGTATTTTAATAATGAGTCAAGTATTACTTAGTTTTGGAATTGCTCTTGCATTAGTCCCATTGTTGGTATTTACTGGAAATTCTAAATTAATGGATGAATTGGTAAATTCTTTGTTGATTAAGTTGGTTGGTTGGTTAATAACAATAATAGTAATAATATTAAATATATATTTGTTGGTTGGTATTATTGTTTAGTTTATTAAATAAATTAATATGGAAAATTATTTCTTTAAAAATTTTTCATTTTTATATGACAATTAGTTTCATAGATATATTTCATTGAAATAAAAATATATTTTAAGTTTAATTTATAAATTTTATATATTTATATCAGTGTATTGATTTTTAGTGCTTAATTGAGTAGTTTTATAATTTTTTTTAAAAATACGAGAATTAATTATTTGTTGATATATATTTCGTATACGATATAAAAAGTAATCTATACCATATATTGTATATATTTAATATTTAATCATTACTTAAGCATAATTATGCTTAAGTAATGATTAAATATTTGTTTCTAGTAGTATATTAACAATTATTTAGTAAATCTAGAATGTAGATAATATATGTAACTATAATTATAATTGTGCCTTCGACAGGAATCGAACCTGCAACTAACCCTTAGGAGAGGTTCGTTATATCCGTTTAACTACGAAGACTTGTTCTTATAAATTTGTTAATTTTGTATGTTATTCTATATGTAACTATTTATCTATTATTTTAGGTAATTTAAAAATAATAGATAAATACTATGCGTTTAAAATTGAGGACATATATTTTAAAAGATGAATATTATTTTTTATAAATAAATAATTTAATATATGCAATATAAAGCCGTAAATATAATTAATTTATGGTTGACTTTTAAATAAGTCAATATATAAATATGGCTATTTTAGTGATTAAGTACTACATTTTAATTTAAAAATTTCTTGTTATGGTTTTCCACATTGTGCACGTTGTCTAAGCAGATGATCCATTAAAACGATAGCTATCATGGCTTCTGCTATGGGCACTATTCTTATTCCAATACACGGATCGTGACGTCCTGTAGTAATTACTTGTGTTTCTTTATTTTTAGATGTAATGGTATTTCCTGGTACTGTTATACTTGAAGTCGGTTTAACGGCTATATGTATAATTATTGGTTGTCCATTGCTAATCCCTCCTAAAATTCCTCCAGCATTATTACTTCGAAATCCATTTAGTGTCATTTCGTCTCGATGTTCACTACCATGTTTTGTAACAACTGAAAATCCATCCCCAATTTCTATACCTTTTACTGCGTTAATGCTCATTAGTGCATGAGCTAAGTCAGCATCAAGTCTATCAAATACAGGTTCGCCTAAACCAATCGGTATATTGTCCGCTATTATTGTTATTTTTGCGCCAATAGAATCTCCAGATTCTCTTAAATCGTTTATTAATGTATCTAATGCGCTTAATTGCTCAATATCAGAGCAAAAAAATGGATTATCATTCACTTGTTGCCAATTTTTGAAATTGCAACGAATATTACCCATTTGAGCTAAAAACCCACGAATTTTTATTTTTTTTATGTTAAACAGGTACTTTTTGGCAACAGCTCCTGCTGCCACTCGTACTGCTGTTTCACGTGCTGAAGAACGTCCTCCACCGCGGTAATCCCTAAAACCATATTTTTTTTCATAAGTATAATCAGCATGTCCAGGCCGATATAAATCTTTTATCTCTTTATAATCTTGAGATCGTTGATCAGTATTTCTTATAAATAAGCCTATGCTGGTGCCCGTTGTTTTTCCATTAAAAACACCAGATAAAATTTCTACTATATCCAATTCTGATCGTTGACTAGTATAACGAGAAGATCCTGGACGCCTACGATTTAGATCATTTTGTAGATCTTGTATCGTTAAAGGAAGGCCTGGCGGTACCCCATCAATAATGCCACCTATTGCGGATCCATGAGATTCTCCAAATGTTGTAACTCTAAAAAATTGTCCAATACTATTACCAGCCATTATAATTTCCTTAATTATTAAATTATGCAGTTTTTTTTAAGAGATAATAATTGTTTATAAGTCAACATAAATACACCTTCTCCTCCGTGATCAAGTTGTAGCCAACGAAAAGGTATATTTGGAAAACATTTTATTAATGCCATTTTAGCTCTACCTACTTCGCATATAAAAATTCCATTTGTGTTTAAATGATGTATAACGTGCAACAATATTTTTTGAATGATCTTTAATCCATTATTACCTGCAGACAAGGATATCACAGGTTCATAATGAAATTCTCTTGGTAATTTATATATATATGAGTTATTTACATAAGGAGGATTGGTTATTATTAGATCATATTTTAATTTTGATAAATTTTTAAATAAATCTGAATAAATAGGAACAACACGATGTTCTAAATTGTATAATTTAATATTATGTTCAGCTACCTTCAATGCATCTATAGAAATATCTACTGCATCTACTTCAGATTTTGGATAGATTATAGCGCTTGCAATAGCAATACATCCGCTACCCGTACCTATATCAAGAATGCGATATGGGTACTGGGGTAATAGATTATGAAAATATGATGTGATCAGTTCTCCAATTGGAGAACGGGGGATAAATACTCGTTTATCTATGTAGAATTCTAGACCACAAAACCATGATTTATGAGTTAAGTAAGGAACTGGTATGCGGTTGTCAATACGACGATAAACTAGTTTAATTATATCTGCGCGTTCTTTCTTAGTTAGACGAGCTTGGTATATTTCTGTTGAAATATTTATAGGTAAGTTTAAACTAGGTAATATTAGATGTAATGTTTCATCCCAGAAATTATTAGTACCATGACCATAAAAAATTGGAGAGGCATTAAATTGACTGCTGCTCCAGCGTAACATATCTAGTATCGTGTGCATTTCTGTTAATATTTTTTTCGTTGCGTTGTTCATAGATCATGGTTCCTATGATGATATTAATATGTGTGGTTGAGTTAAAGCGATTATATTTGAGAATATAATGTGTTTTAGGAAGAGTATTAAAATGATTATATTTTTATTTTCATAATAATATATTTAGATAGGAATCTTAGTGTAATAGTTGGAAAATATATAAGAAGAGACTGGGTTTTCATACACTATATGTTGTAACACGGTGCTGTTAATTGCGTGTATTATTTTATAAAAACTTATACTTTAATCCTTAATGCCACTATAGTATACATTAATATTTAAATAAATAAAGTTATCAACAATACGTATAATCTTAACAAAGATTGCCAACATGTTTCTTGTCAGTACAGTATTCTTAATTTAAAAAATTAGTTATCAGGTTATAAATAAATATTTACGTATTGTTGATAAACTATAATTATCGTTATTGTGTTTTTTTATGACTGTGTTACGATTTTTAGGTCTAAAGGATAGTGTTATTATTTTTATACAAACTATATCTTTATGATTATGTTTAATCATTAATTATATTTAATGAATTAAATATAATTAATTGCGCTAGAAATATGGTTAATATCAGTCAGTATTGTAACAATATGAATGTTAGTTATAAGTAATACGTTTTATATGTTGTATTTTAATTGAAGGAACAGTGTTTCAAATATAGGTAAAAATATTTTTTGATTGGTTTATGTAATACATAATTAGTTTCAAATGATTAATTTATTTCTTATGTTAATAATTGCTTCTATAAGGTTAACATTTTAAGTAGATATCTTTAAGATTTAGTGTAATTTTGATATTACAAAATATTATTATCATGAGGTATATTAAATATGAAACGTGCTGTTATCACTGGTTTAGGAATTATATCAAGTATTGGAAATAATCAGAACGAAGTTTTAGTTTCTTTAAAAAATGGTAGATCTGGAATTACTTTTTCTAAAGAGTTAGAAGAATCGGGCATGCGTAGTCATATTTGGGGTGATATTAAAATTAATACATCAGGATTAATTGATCGCAAGATTTCTAGATTTATGAGCGATGCATCTATTTATACTTATTTATCTATGGAACAGGCTATAATAGATTCTGAGTTATCTACAAGTATGGTTACTAATAATCAAACAGGATTGATTGTTGGGTCCGGAGGAGGTTCGCCACATAATCAAGTATCTGGATCCAATGGGATGCTTTCGCGTGGTTTAAGAGGAGTGGGTCCTTATATGGTGACTAAATCTATGGCTTCGGGTGTATCAGCATGTTTGGCTACTTTTTTTAAAATTCGTGGAGTTAGTTATTCTATCAGCTCCGCTTGTTCTACATCTGCACATTGTATTGGAAATGCGGTTGAATTAATTCAATCAGGAAAACAATCGGTTATTTTTGCTGGAGGAGGAGAAGAATTATGTTGGGAAATGGCTTGTGAATTTGATGCTATGGGAGCGCTATCTACAAAGTATAATATGACACCAGAAAGAGCATCTCGTCCTTATGATGTTGATCGAGATGGATTTGTGATTGCAGGAGGAGGAGGAATAGTTGTAATAGAAGAATTAACGCATGCTTTAAATCGTGGCGCGCATATTTACGCAGAAATTATTGGGTATGGGGCTACCTCTGACGGTTGTGATATGGTCGCTCCTTCTGGAGAAGGAGCGATTCGGTGTATGAAAATGGCATTAAGAGATGTTGTTGGTCCGATAGATTATATCAATGCGCATGGTACATCAACCCAAATAGGTGATATTAAAGAACTTTGGGCAATTCGTGAAATTTTTGGTGATCAACATCCTAATTTTTCTTCAACTAAATCAATGACTGGGCATTCATTAGGTGCTGCTGGAGTTCATGAGACTATTTTTACTTTATTAATGTTAAAATACAATTTTATTGCTCCAAGCATTAACATTGATCATTTAGATCCACATATAAAGAATATGAATATTGTTATCAATAAACCTATTTACCGTAAATTAACAACAGCTATGACCAATAGTTTTGGTTTCGGAGGAACAAATGCTACATTGGTTATGAGTAAACATTCTTAAAGTATTGTTTTAACGTTGTTGGTTACTGGTCAGTACTATAAATTTTATATGCTATATATGTGTGATTTCATTGCTAATGAAAAAATTAACGTTTAATTAGTGATATTATTTATTTCTACTAATTAGTATTTGTGCATTATGAATGATATTTCAAAATTTTAGTAATTAATATTTATAGTGACGATGTTGATTATGTGATTTTAATAGAATTAATTATATGCAGTGTCTTATTATCTTTAATATTATACCTATTTTATAGTATCGTGTTTTAGTAAATGTGGATTATAACGGAAGCTTCATATGGGTTTATTGATTTAGATATATATTGTTGTCTGCTTTTAGTGTACAGATCTGTGTTGTGTAAAAATTAAAATAGAAGAAATTTATGAAAGTAGATTTATAAAATTATATATTCATATCGTTTTTAGTTTTAAATTACATAAGGTTATTAAAAGTGATTACTTTATTTTATGTATAGTAGTTTGTCTGGAGAATTAATTTGAGAATTTTGGTTGATAAAGATATACCTTATATCCATAAATTATTTGGTTCACATAATAAAATTACCGTATGTGCAGGACGTGTTATTTCTGCTAAAGATATAAGAAACATAGATATTTTGATAGTACGTTCAGTAACAAAAGTTAACCAAAAATTATTAGATGATGATTCTATAAAATTTGTAGGAACTGCAACTTCTGGGATTGATCATATTGATCAAAATTATTTAAAAAAGTATGGAATTAATTTTGTTTACGCCCCAGGAAATAATGCTGTAGCAGTAGTGGAATATGTTTTCGCAGCATTATTCTGGTTAGCGGAGCGTGATAGTTTTTTTTTACGGGATAAAATTATTGGCATTGTTGGCGTAGGACATATTGGTAGTTTATTGCATGAAAGATTACATAGTTTTGGTATACATACCTTGTTATGTGATCCTCCATTAGCAAATAAGAATATAAGTAAATATAAACAGTCTTGGAAGTCTTTTGAAAAATTAGTTTCTGAAGCGGACATTTTAACTTTTCATACTCCTTTAATTTATAACGGAACTTATCCTACATGGCATATGGTTGACCTTGATGTTTTAGAAGCACTACCTTCCAATCGTATTTTAATTAATACTTCTCGAGGTTCTGTAATAGATAATCATGCGTTATTAAAAGTGTTAGAAAGCGGTAAAAAATTGAATGTAGTATTAGATGTATGGGAAACAGAGCCAGAATTATCTTTACCTTTATTATCTTATGTAGATATAGGCACTGCTCATATTGCTGGATACACTATTGAAAGCAAAATACGGAGTATTACTCAAATATATAATGAGTACTGTAAATTTTTTAATATTTTTGATACAGTTAATTTATCTGAGTTAGAGCCTTCTGTTATTTATTATCTGAAAGTACAGAGAAAAATAGATGAAATGTTGTTAAATAAATTGATTAAATTTGTACACAATATACATTGTGATGATCTTTTATTAAGGCAATTTTCTACAGTACGAGGAGGATTTGATAAGGTACGTAGATGTTATTTAGATCGTAGGGAGTGGTCTTCATTGTGCATTGAAACTTATGTGGATTATAATAATGAAATACTGATTAATTTGGGTATGAACATATGTTGTACATGATATTACATATATATAAATATAGTTGAAATGTTATTTCAATACTAATTTTTAATTGTGTAATGTATATTATTTATTATAGCTACTATTTTTAAGTGATAAGGGATTTATAATAAGAGATATTTTTAAAAGATTATTTCTTGTCTATTCTCATGTAATTTTTTTATGCGTTTTGTGTTACAGAACGATAGTTATTGTAGTTTTGGATACAAAATACAAAAATAATTTTTTATTAAAGAAATGATTTTTAACATGAGATATTTTTGAATGAATTAATAGCTTATATATTAATTTTTAATAATTATGAGATTGATATTAGGTTTAAATTTAATAAATTTATGATTTATATATGTTGATCAGGGTCAAATGCATTTTTTATATATATTATTATAGGTCTTAAAGTATTAGTTAGATATTATTGCTTTAATTAAGGGTTGATAGAATATTATTAATGTTAATATAGATGTGTTACTACTATTATATAATGTAATAAAAATTGTAATATGATGCAAAAATTGGCTTTAGGTATTGAATATGATGGCTCTTCATATTGTGGTTGGCAAAGACAGAGAGATAAGCCTAGTATTCAAAGTTGTATAGAATATGCTATAAAAAAGATAACAGCTGAGCCAGTAACTGTATTTTGTGCGGGACGTACTGATTCTGGAGTACATGCGTTAGGTCAAGTTGTTCATTTTGAAACTTATTCTAGACGCTCTAAGTCTGCTTGGACACTAGGTATTAATCATTATTTACCATCAAAAATTTGTGTACGTTGGGCTAAATTGGTAAATGAAGATTTTCACGCTCGCTTTAGTGCAATTTCTCGTCGTTATTGTTATGTAATCTACAATGGTTACATTAGATCTGCTTTATTATTTAGAAAAACTTGGCATTATAAAAAACATTTAGATATTAACAAAATGTGTGATGCCGCTCATTTCTTACTAGGAGAGAATGATTTTACTTCATTTTGTGCGGCAGGTTCTCAATCATTTTCAAAACGAAGAAAACTACACCATATACGTGTTGTACGTACAGGTCAATGTATTGTGATAGATATTAAAGCAAATTCTTTTATATATCATATGGTACGAAATATTGTAGGGAGTTTAGTAAAAGTTGGTTGTGGAGAAAAACCAACGACATGGGTTTTAGAGTTGTTAAGTAATTGTAATAGATCGTTAGCTGGTGCCACCGCTCCCGCTAGTGGTTTGTATTTAGTAGAAGTTAAATATCCTTCATATTTTTCTATTCCTTCTTCTTTTAGGGAAGAATTATGGCGTGTGTAAATATATTTATATTCGTATTGTATTATTTTTATATATATACTGTATATTTATGTTTTAACAGGAAATAAATTATAAAAATAATTATAGTTGTTTTTATAAACAGTACTTATTCGAATGGAGTATTGTTATTGGATTTTTATAAAAAATGTGTCATGTAAAAATAAAGATTGTAATATTAGCATTATATTTTTACACCACTGCAAATAATATTATGATTTTGTTAAGTTGTATTTTGAGATAATGTATTTTTCTTATCAAAAATTTGCGCATCACATGATATGTGTCATATTCAGTGTATGAACGCAGGAAGTAAATATGATTTTGTTACAAGATAATTTAGAAATTAAAGGTTAAATATGAGTTGGATTGAACGAATTATTAACAAAAGCGCCATTATTCCAACCCGAAAAATAAATATTCCAGAAGGTATATGGACTAAGTGTAATAATTGTGGGCAATTATTATATAAAAAAGAATTGGAACGTAATTTAGAAGTGTGTCCTAAATGCGACCATCATATGACTCTCTCAGCTAGAGTACGTTTATTTTCTTTTTTAGATCAAGATAGTACATTTGAATTAGGAAGTGAATTGGAGCCTAAAGATGTTTTAAAGTTTAGAGATTTAAAAAGATATAAAGATCGTCTGCTTTCAGCACAAAAAATAACGAAAGAAAAGGATGCATTGATAGTTATGCAAGGTACTTTATATGGAATGGAGATTATCGCCGCTTCTTTTGAGTTTGCTTTTATTGGTGGATCAATGTCTTCTGTGGTGGGAGCTCGTTTTGTGCATGCAGTAAATCAAGCCTTAAAAATTAAATGTCCATTAGTTTGTTTTTCTGCAAGCGGTGGTGCTCGTATGCAGGAAGCTTTGATGTCTTTGATGCAGATGGCTAGGACTAGCGCTGCATTGGCCAATTTACGTGAGCAATGTTTACCATATATTTCTGTTCTAACTAATCCTACTATGGGGGGGGTATCTGCTAGCTTAGCTATGTTAGGAGATTTAAATATTGCTGAACCAAAAGCTCTTATAGGATTTGCTGGTCCTAGGGTTATTGAGCAAACAGTTCGGGAGAAATTACCATTAGGATTTCAACGCAGTGAATTTTTATTAGAGAAGGGATCAATTGATTTGATTGTTCGTAGACCAGATTTGCGACTTAAAGTAGCGGGATTATTAGCAAAGTTAATGCATAAACCAATACCGCAAAGTTAATTGTTACAATTTGTTTAAATAAACATCTATGTTATTGCTATTATTTAGGTTTTTAGATATATATAGTTATATAGTTGAAATATTTTGTACGAGATATGAATAAAATTTTGTCTACTCCTACCGTGCTATCATCATTGTCAGAATGGTTACATTATATTGAACGTTTAAGTTGTATGCCAATTGACTTAAGTCTGGATAGAATACGAAAAATAGCTGTTGATCTTGATTTGATACATCCTGCAGCATATGTTATATTGGTAGGAGGCACGAATGGTAAAGGAACGACATGTAGAGTATTGGAAACTATTTTATTAAATAATAATAATACGGTTGGTTTGTATACTTCACCTCATTTGCTTTCTTATAATGAACGGGTTCGTATTTGCGGAAAAGAGGTATCGGATTCTACTCATATCACAGCAATGTCTGTTATAGAAGATGCTCGTAATCAGATTGCATTGACTTATTTTGAATTTATCACTTTATCTGCTTTATACATGTTTAAGCAGGAAAAATTAGATTTAATCATTCTAGAGGTCGGATTAGGTGGTAGATTAGATGCTACTAATATTGTCGATCCTGATATTTCTGTAATAACTAATATCGCAATAGATCATACTGAGTTTTTAGGAACAAGTCGTGATATGATTGCGAAAGAAAAATCTGGTATTTGCCGCCCTGATAAACCAGTAGTTATTGGCGAGAGTTGTTTTCCAATAATTATAAGTGAAATGGTTAAATATTATGAGGCAGTACTCTTTGCACGTGGGCGTGATTGGGATTTCCATATTTATGGAAATAAATGGATGTGGTGGAGTCGTTTTAGTTACAATAGTATGTTATACGACGATTTACCGTTGCCTCTAATTCCATTAGAAAATGCTGCTACTGCATTAAGCGTGTTGTGTTGGTTACCTTTTTTAGTTGTAAAAACAGCTATATGTCATGGGTTACGGGTTGCCAATTTACCAGGACGTTTCCAAATAATTACTCATAGCCCACTTGTAATTTTGGATGTGGGTCATAATCCTCATGCTGCTAATTATTTGGCTAAACGATTAGCTGGAATTCTTTTAGAAAGGACAGGTAGTGTAAGGATAGTTATAGGAATGTTGAAAACTAAAGATATTCAGGGTACCATATGTTGTTTAAATCATTTGATTAACGTTTGGTATTGTTCTAATTTAGATACACCGCTTTCTGCAAGTTCTGAGGAACTTTCTGCTTGTTTACTTAGTTCTAATGTTCATCGATTTAGTAATGTATTAGAGGCTTGGAATCAAGCTATGTCTGATGCATCGGTTGATGATTGTGTTATAGTATTTGGGTCATTTCACGCTGTAAGTCCAATTATGAGAAAAATAATAGATAGTTATTAGCTTATTTATGGTTTTGCTATAAATAGTAAACCAACGTTTAGTACATGATGATATCTTAATAACTAAAAATTAATAATTAATATTTTTAGTTATTAAGATGCTATAATTTTCTATAAATTGTGTATGTTTTAGGACGCTTATTGTAACACTGGTAATTAAATAAACTTAAATAAGTTTTTGTATGTAATTTTTATATTTTAGTTAATTTATATAAATTAAATAATCGTGATTATTTAATTTTATGACGTAAATAGAAAATATTTATATTAAAACTAAAAATATTTGGGTTATTTGTTCATAAGAACACGTGATTTGATATTAGTTAAAGTAGTTAATAATAAAATAAAAAAGGTATATAATTTGTGTGATGTTCATTATTTAGGTGTGATAACATTTATAGTTGGTATTCTAATTTTATGTGTTTTTATGTTGTTGTGTGGGTATTGTTTGGGAGGACGTTCTGATTTACGTATTAAAAATGTGCCATTTGAATCAGGTATTGAATCAGTAGGGAATGCTAGAATAAGATTCTCTATTAAATTTTATTTGATTGCGATGGTATTTGTAATTTTTGATATAGAGGGGATATATTTGTACGTGTGGGCTGTATCTATACGAGATGTGGGTTGGATTGGATTTAGCGAGATTTTTGTTTTTATTTTTGTTTTGTTGGCTAGTTTAATATATTTAGTAAGAATTGGTGTGTTTGATTGGACAGAAAAACCAATGCGACATGGTAACTGTGTAAATCATTTTAATATTAGTACTGCAAAGCGATTAAAAAATAGCATAAGGAAACAAGTATGAAATATACCTTAACAACAGCTAGAACAGATCATAACGAAGATGATCGATATCCTCTTCAAGAAAAAAAGATCGTATCAGATCCGTTAGAAAAAAACATTCAACGGAATGTGTTTTTTGGGAAACTGAGTGTTTTATTGCATAAAATTGTTAATTGGGGACGAAGTAATTCTTTATGGCCTTATAATTTTGGATTATCTTGTTGTTATGTTGAAATGACTACCGCGTTTACTGCAATACATGATGTTGCTCGATTTGGCTCAGAAGTGTTACGCGCGTCTCCTCGGCAAGCAGATTTTATGGTTATAGCTGGCACACCATTTATTAAAATGGTTCCAGTAATACAACGATTATATGATCAAATGTTAGAACCTAAATGGGTAATTTCTATGGGGGCTTGTGCTAATTCAGGCGGTATGTACGATATTTATTCGGTAGTGCAAGGGGTAGATAAGTTTCTTCCGGTAGATATTTATATCCCTGGTTGTCCACCTAGACCTGAAGCATATATTCAGGCATTATTATTATTGAAGAAATCTATTAATGAAGAACGACGTCCGCTTTCTTGGATATTGGGAGATAAGGGAATATATAAAAAAAATATGCAATCAGAACGGCAACGTAAAGGTAATACTCGTATTGCGGAAACTATTTTCTTTTCTCCAGATGATGAGATTTGATTTTTTATTTTAAATAAAAACGGAGCAATATGATAAATATTAAGGACGAGTTATTAGATAATTATCATTAGTTGATAATATTATGCATAATAACTTTACAAGCAAGTGTACTACAAATATTAATTCAATATTGGCTGATTTATTTTCTGTATTTAGTTCTGATGCCTTCGTACTGCAATCTTCTTATACTGGCACTTTAATAATTTGGATAAAGCGTGAGATCTTGATTCCAGTATTGACATTTTTGAAAACAACATCAAAACCATATATTATGTTGTATGATTTGCATGGTATAGATGAAAGGTTACGTATACATAGAGAAGGATTGCCAAAATCAGATTTTACGGTGTTTTATCATTTAGTTTCTATATTACGTAACGATGATATACTTGTAAAAGTTCCTTTGTTAGAAAAGTCTTTATATTTACCAACAATAGTTTCTTTATTTGTAAATGCAAATTGGTATGAACGGGAAACTTGGGAGATGTTTGGAATACATTTCAATAATCATCCTAATTTGATTAATATAATTATGCCAAAGAATTGGAATGGATATCCATTACGAAAAGAATATCCAGCTCGAGCTACAGAATTTGATTATTTTACTCTTACAAAACAAAAAGAAAATTTAGCAATGGAAGAATTGTTATTTAAACCAGAAGAATGGGGTATGCAGAGACATACAAAACATGAAAATTTTATGTTTCTTAATTTAGGACCTAATCATCCTTCAGTACATGGAGTATTTCGTATTATTTTACAATTAGACGGAGAGGAAATTATAGACTGTGTTCCGGATATTGGCTATCATCATCGAGGCGCTGAAAAAATGGGAGAACGACAAACTTGGCATAGTTATATTCCTTATACTGATCGTATTGAGTATTTAGGAGGATGTATAAATGAAATGCCTTATATTTTAGCCATTGAAAAACTTGCTAAAATTACAGTATCAGATAGAGTAAAAGTAATGCGAGTTATGTTATCTGAATTATTCAGAATTAATAGTCATTTATTATATATCAGTACTTATTTACAAGATGTGGGGGTTATGACCCCAGTTTTTTTAGCATTTACTGATAGGCAAAAAATTTATGATGTGGTTGAATTAATTACTGGATCTCGTATGCATCCGGCATGGTTTCGAATTGGGGGAGTTGCTCATGATTTGCCTAAAGGTTGGGATTTTTTATTAAAAAAATGTCTTGATTGGATACCGAATCGTGTTTCTTTTTATGTTAAGTCAGCATTAAAAAATAGTATATTTAAAAAACGGGCTTGCGGTATTGGGGCATATAATGCCAAGGATGCATTAGATTGGGGAATAACTGGTGCAGGATTGCGTGCTACTGGTATTGACTTTGATATACGTAAATCGCGTCCTTATTCTGGTTATGAAAATTTTGATTTTGACATACCAATAGGAAATGGAATTAGTGATTCTTATAGTAGAGTGATGTTGAAAGTAGAAGAAATATATCAAAGTGTACGCATTTTGGAGCAGTGCTTAAAAAATATGCCAATGGGATCGTTTAAAGCAGACCATCCTTTAACTACTCCACCGATAAAGGAATATGCGTTACAGCATATAGAAACGCTTATTACTCATTTTCTTCAAATGTCTTGGGGTCCTGTTATACCAGCGAATGAATCTTTTCAAATGGTTGAAGCTACCAAAGGTATCAATAGTTATTATTTAATTAGTGACGGGAATACTATGAGTTATCGCACGCGGATTCGTACTCCTAGTTTTCCTCATTTACAACAAATTCCATATGTTATTCGTGGTCATTTAGTATCTGATTTAATTGTGTATTTAGGTAGTATTGATTTTGTTATGTCTGATGTGGATCGTTAATGAATGAGGCAATATGGTTATAAATAAAATTAATGATGTGTCTGGTAGTTTAAATAATGGTGATGGTGGTTTTCAATTGAGTCAATTGGAAAATAGCGCTATTCAAGAAGAGTGCATGCACTATGAAGATATGCGTGCTGCTTCTATTGAAGCGTTAAAAATTATTCAAAAAAATCGTGGCTGGGTACCAGATGAAGCAATTGTATTGATTGCTAAAATGTTAAGTATTTCTGTTGCTGATGTAGAAGGTGTAGCTACATTTTACAATCAAATTTTTCGTCAACCGGTAGGTCGTCATATTATTAGGTATTGTGATAGTATAGTATGTTATTTAATTGGATATGAAAAGATTAAAAAAGCATTAACATATGCGTTAAACGTTAAGGTAGGCGATACTACCTCAGATAACCGTTTTACATTATTACCTACTTGTTGTTTAGGTGTTTGTCATAAAGCACCGGTAATCATGATAAACAAAGATATTTATTTTAATATGGTTCCAGAAATGATTACAAAACTATTAGGACAGTATCTATGAGTAATACTTATGATCTTAATGTAGAAAATAATCCACTTATGTGGAGGATGCGTTGTGACAAAAAACCAGTATGGTTACATGAATATCAAGCTAAAAATGGGTATAGAGCTGCACATAAAGCAATTACTCGTATGTCTCCAAAGGAGATTATTGAATTAGTTAGTAATTCTGGTTTAAGAGGTCGTGGCGGTGGTGGTTTTTTTACTGGAATAAAATGGTCTATGATGTGGCAAAATAAACTTAGTTGTTCTCGTTATTTAGTATGTAATGCAGATGAAATGGAACCAGGGACTTATAAAGATCGATTTTTAATGGAACGATTACCTCATTTATTATTAGAAGGTATGTTAATTGCTAGTTATGCTTTGGGAGTATCACGAGCGTATATTTTTTTGAGATATGAGTATATGGTTGTAGCTGAGTATTTGAATCGTGCTATTAGTGAGATTAAATCAATTGGATTAATTGGTAAAAATATTTTTCATAGTGAGTTTAATTTTGAATTATTTTTACATACAGGAGCAGGAAGATATATTTGTGGGGAAGAAACGGCATTGATTAATGCTTTAGAAGGCCGTCGGGCAGTGCCGCGTTTTAAACCACCATTCCCTAGTCATGTAGGATTGTGGGGAAAACCTACTTGTATTAATAATGTTGAAACATTATGTAATATTCCAGGAATTGTTGAGCATGGAGTGACTTGGTATAAGAATATTTCTGCTAAAAAAAGTAATGATTCAGGCACGAAACTGATGGGGTTTTCTGGTCGAGTAAAGAAACCAGGGGTGTGGGAGTTGCCTTTTGGAACAACTGCTAGAGAAATTTTAGAAGATTATGCTCAAGGTATGTGCACTGGATTTACTTTAAAAGCATGGCAACCTGGGGGAGCAAGTACAGATTTTTTAACTCAAGATCATTTAGATGTGCCTATGGATTTTGAAAATATTGCAGCATCTGGTAGTCGATTTGGAACTGGTATGGCGATAGCAATAGATAACACTGTAAATATGGTTGCTTTAGTACGCAATTTAGAAGAATTTTTTTCGCGGGAATCTTGTGGTTGGTGTACTCCATGTAGAGATGGTTTACCATGGATAGTAAAGTTATTAATTTCTTTAGAAAATAAAAATGGTAGGCCTGGAGATATAGAGTTATTAGAGAAATTGTGTCGTACACTTGGACCTGGAAGAACTTTTTGTGCACATGCTCCAGGTGCTATAGAACCTTTAAAAAGTGCTTTAAGATATTTTAGGAATGAATTTGAATCAGGTGTTTATAAATTTTATCAACAGGAAACGAATTATATTAGTTGTATGCAAATGCATTAGTTTTTGTGGTTAAATATATACATTAATTACATATAATTAATTTAGTTAAAACGACTGGGTATATTCATTGATTAATTTTTTTGAGATGCTAAATAAAAAATAAAATTGGTATATTAAAATGATGGTTTCTATTTACATAGAAGGTAAAAAATATACAGTGGAAGATTCAAAAAATATATTAGAAATATGTTTGTCTCTTGGATTTGATATTCCTTATTTTTGTTGGCATCCTGCCTTAGGTAGTATTGGAGCTTGTAGACAATGTGCAGTAAAAAAATACCGTGATAACAATAAAATAAATGATATGGAAGGTTATTTAGTGATGTCTTGTATGACGCCAGCATCAGACGGCAGTGTGATCACTATTTTTGATGATGAAGTAGAAGAATTTAGAAAGAATATATTGGAGTTATTAATGATTAATCACCCTCATGATTGTCCTGTATGTGAAGAGGGAGGTAATTGCCATCTTCAAGATATGACAGTGATGGTGGGGCAAACATACCGCCGTTATAGATTTGCTAAGCGTACACATTACAATCAATACTTGGGGCCATTCATTTCTCATGAAATGAATAGATGTATTAGTTGTTATCGTTGTGTACGATATTATAACGATTATGCTGGTGGGGATGATTTAGGTGTATTTGGAGCACATGATAACATTTATTTTGGACGAGCTACGGATGGTGCATTACGAAGTGAGTTTTCTGGTAATTTAGTAGAAGTGTGTCCTACTGGGGTTTTTACTGATAAAACACAATTAAAATATTATACTCGTAAGTGGGATATGCTTTTTGCTCCTAGCATTTGTCAGCAATGCAGTATTGGATGCAACATTATTGTAGGTGAGCGTTACGGGAAGTTATGTCGTGTTGAAAATCGTTATAATGGTAATATTAATACTTATTTTTTGTGTGATCGTGGTCGATTTGGTTGCGATTATGTCAACATTGATAATAGGCCTAAAAACCCATTGTACAAGAAAGATGATGACTGGGTTATGCTTGATGAAGAACAAGCGATACAAGAAGCCGCTAATACACTTAAATATAATTGTAATAAAATCATTGGTATTGGATCTTCTCGTGCTAGTGTGGAGAGTAACTTTGCTTTATTAAAACTAGTAGGAGCAGATAATTTTTATACTGGTATTAATAGTTGCGAACAAGAACGATTATTATTAATAGCTGAAATATTGTGTAATAGTGGAATTTATGTCCCGTCATTACGTGAAATAGAAAGTTACGATACGATATTAATATTGGGGGAGGATTTAACTCAAACTGGAGCACGTCTAGCGTTATCAGTACGTCAAGCTTCTAAAGGGAAAGCTCGTAAAGAAGCGGAAGTTCAGGGAATTTTCGACTGGCAATCTGCAGCCGTTATAAATAATTCTCAAAATGTTAGAAATCCTATATTGATTACTGGCATCGATAAAACAAAATTAGATGATATAGCGGTGTTAACATATTATGATTCAGTACAAAATCAAGCACGTTTCGGTTTTGCTATCGCTCATGCATTAGATAATACTGCTCCTGCAGTTAAAGATTTTGATTGTAAATTTAATGATAAATTAGATATAGCTGTTCAAAAATTAATGGAAGCACGTAAACCATTGATTATTTCAGGAAGTAATGCAGGTAGTAAAGAATTAATTGCTTCTGCAGTAAATATTGCTCTTGCTTTAAAAAATCGTGGAAGTGATGTTGGTATTACTTTTGTTGTGAGCGAAGTGAATAGTATGGGTTTAGTAATGTTAAGTAAAAAAAGTTTGGATACAGCTCTTATTGATATCTGTAGTAGTCATACTTCATCTATTGGTTTAATTGTGTTAGAAAACGATTTATATCGTCATGCAACAGCAGCGCAAGTAAATGCTGCTCTAAATAAAATTAACTACTTAATTGTATTGGATCATCAATATAATTTGGTTCAAGAAAAAGCAAATTTAGTTTTGTCGGTTTCTAGCTTTGCTGAAAGCGATGGAACTGTGATTAATTATGAGGGACGCGCACAGAGATTTTTTAGTTTATATAAACCGCAGGTTTATGAGAGGAGCACAGTTATTTTAGAAAGCTGGAGGTGGTTATATTTAATACATGATCGTTATACTAACTATGTTAGAAAAAAGAGTTTGAATATTGACCAGATTATAGATGCGATTATTTATTATTTTCCAAAATTAATTGGAATTAAACAAACATCTCCAGATGCAACTTTTCGTATTTATGGGCAGAAATTAGCTCGAGCCCCACATCGCTATAGTGGACGCACGGCTATACATACTAATGTTGATGTACATGAACCCTGTATATTAAAAGATAATGATACGATGTTTTCTTTTTCTATGGAGGGG